>JBGRQE010000012.1:0-61737 GCA_041725955.1 Bacteroidales bacterium | reverse complement strand
CCTTTTCTATAGCCTACAATACCTTGATAAAGATTACAAGTTTCAGAGAAGATCATATCCTGGGCTATTCTTCTCTGAAACTTGTAATCTTTATCAAGGTATTGTAGGCTATAGAAAAGGGCAGGATAGGGATAAGTTTCAAAAATATTTTTAAATATAATATACCAATCATTACTAGAAATTATACTTCTTCCATTTTTTGTTATGGGGTATCCAACTTTAATAATATTTTGAAGAAGTTGTAAAGATTTTTGTATGGGGGTATATTCATTTGACCAAGAAAACTTATATTCTATTATAAAGCGGTTAGAGCCGTATGGATTTATTTTTTTTTCTTCTTGCTTTTTTAGTCCTTCGAATAGGAATATTTTGTTTTGTTCAAAATGGTTTAAATCAGATTTTCTGAGCAATGACATTTTCTTTAAATGTTCAAAATATTTATCATCAAAACCATTGAAGCTTTTCAAATATGAAAATAAAAAGTCAGAATATATCTTTTCTTCATTTGTAAAAGAAGTAATAATGTCTTTTGGGATTTGAGACTCAATTAAGTTTATTATATTATGTGGTGTGTCAAATAATAAGGCAAACCCCAATTTATTTATAATATAGTATCTTTCCGGATCCCAATTATCAACTAATTCTTTAAGTTTTTTAAAGTTTAAATTATAGGCATAATATAATATTTCTTCAAAAGAATCAGGATTTTTTGTGATATCCTTTTCTAAGGAAGAATCATTTGTAAATGCTTTTTCCCTTAGTGAGAGTTTTTCTAGCAGTTCTTTTAGTTCCTTATTATCAATTAGGATTTCTAATTCTTTCTTGATCTGATTGTTTTTACCATATAATTGTTCAATTGTTAAAAAGCTTTCTTTTAATGCATGATAACATATGAATTGTTGATTGCTATAGTTAATCTCATCATTTTTTGTTGATTTTAGTTTTGCTATTGTTTCAAATAAGATTTTCTTTTTTTGTATTGAAGATGAATTTATTTTTGGGATCAGTTGATTGAATTCATCTACAGAATATAGTTCTTGTAAGTTGGATGATTTTGATATATACTGATTTATTTTTGTCCAAAATTTATTTTCACCAGTATTTGGATTTAGATAGTTAAATATTAGTCTTAGTGCTTGATGATATTTTGTTTCTTTCTTTTCTTCATCATTATCATATACTTTTAGTTTTGCAATTAATTCCTCATTAAGGATCGGTATTCTGCATATTCTATGATTTGTATAAAAGAGTTCTTTGTCTTTGGGTAAGGGGTCTTTGTCTGATAAATCAAGAAGATAAATTTTATATGAAACCTTGTCCGAATCCATTCCTTTATTATCTCCATTCCCATTTTTCTTTTCAAGAATATCTCTAACCCATCCTACCCAACTGATAAAATTTGGGTCATTGCCCGAAAAACCAATCAAAACAAACGATTCTTGTAAAAGAGAAATTCTCATTAATTGAGTAAAGGCTTCGTGTTTTTTGGGATAGGTTTCGTAATCTTCTTTCGCAATTACATATCGTTTATGAATATCTCCGTCAAATTCAAAACAATTATCTTCATCTTTCCGTAAAGATCCATGAAGTTTTATTATGTTGTTACTTTTGTTATTTTGGAGTTCGGAAGAATGACTAACAATATTATATTTTTCTAAATTCTCTTGATATACAGCTTCCTCAATAAGACTATCATAGTTTGTAGTATAAATGTTATTCCATTTTAGATCTAAAAGCATTTTGTGTAGCTTTAAATCTTCCTCTTTTATTTCTTTCCTTTCTCCTCCTAGCTCAAGATATTTCTTTTCCTCATTATTTATAATAATAGGGAATTTGCTTTCAATATAGGCTGTGATGGCTTCTCGATAACCTTTTTTCTGTATATATTGAGATACAACTTCCAGGTAACCTTCTCTATCAAGTATTTTATTTATAGTATCTTTTTCTGAAGTTTCCTTTGTGATTAGATTGTATGAAAGATGCCTTGAAGCTATAAAAGTATCTTCAATTTCTTTTTGGTATAATTCTAAAACAAGGTCGTAAAGAAGTTCATCCCAAGATGGGAAAAAATCTTTATTTACATTTTTGCTAAATCCAGCACCTACCATTACAGATAGATCTTCAGCATTTAACTTACTTTTGATTTCTTCTAACTTATTGAAATAATTGGTTTCGTTATTGTTCATTGCAAAAAAATAAGAATCTATAAAAAACAAGACCAAAGATAGATGAAAAAGCCTTGTATGTATTGCCTATAAAGGATTTATAGGGTTTTGTGTGTTTAAGCCCTTTACCCTCAAAAATCAACGGTATCATGATCGTTCACCAGCGATTTGTTGTTGTCCATCAGCGACTATGATGCCCGGCAACAAGCCCGATGATTTTGGAAGTTAAGCCTACTGTTTATATAAAAAGCCGGTTTCCCGGCTTTTATAAGATATAATTCAAAAACTAGCTTTCAATTTCTGTCAAAGGCACATTGTAAGTACCTTTACGCCCTTTGCGGTCATTTTAGTTGATACTTATCATACATTGATCAGTAGGTGAATGTTAAACCTAATGCTTGCTCTTTTTATATAGATCAGAATTGCTTGAAGTGTATTTGTTTACTTCTCTAATATTATCTTTTTTATTATAACTGAATTTATTGAAGTGAATTTGCATAAATAAAGACCTCGAGGCAAATCGCCAACATAAATATTATCACTTTCATTCAGTTCGGTTTCTTTCCATAAATTTCCCTTCAAGTCGATAAGAGATACTTTTGTAGCAGTTGCATTCTTAGGCAAATTAACCTGAATGTTGTTTTGTGCAGGGTTTGGATAAACCAAAATAGAAGAGTTTGATGGAATATTATTTACTCCTACACCATCCTCAAGCGTATAGTAGTAATAGGTTTTTACTTCCTGATTGTCTTCTGTATTATAGTTTTTATTGACTTTTTTAGTAGTTTTAATTTTCTCGAGAATTGGGTTCTTCACATTGTTTTCATCCAAATATTTAAGAGCCATTGGAGCCATATTATCCTTGTTTAGCTTTAGACAAAGGTTAAGAACTTTTACCTCTTCGGTGTTTTTGTATTGGTCGGAGTCACTAGCAATTTTATGATCAATAAGATTGTCGTTATTATCATAGACCCAGGTTTCAACGCTATTGCCATATGTGCTATTGTCTGAAATAAAGAGAGATTCCTTTTCAATCATTCTATCTTTTATATCATATTTATAGGAAAATATTTCTTGTTGTTTTGAACCATATTCAGGACCTTGTTCAACATTGCCAAAGGTTTTGATTGCTTTGTATAATAGCTTTTTATTATTGTATTCATACTCCCAAAGGTTTTCTGTAAACAATTTTCCTTCAGGATGATCTGCCGAAAACCTAAGAGTCTGTAGCTTTTCGTTTAATAATTGCTCGTCCGAATTATAATTGCTTGTTAATACAGATTGAGCAATAAGTTTATTGTTTCTATCAAAGCCGCTCTCCTTTGATTGTACACACTTGTTTGAACTATTAAATACATATGTCTTTTCAATTGCTATAGTCCAACTATTAATAGATACATCAAATTCATAGAAAGTGTCTTTTATACAGTTTTTCCCAGAATATTCATATTCGTTTTTCGCAGAAGCAAATAATGATGAGTCGTCTATGTTTAATCTATAATGTACTTCCTGAATGAGTAAACCTTTATTATTGTACTTATACTCTGTTTTATTGTTTAAGATAAGTTCTGTTTCGTAAGGAATTGTTTTATATGATTTCTTGTCTGTTATTAGTTGATTATCATTATAATTGTATTCTTCTTTAGAGGAAATTGTTTTGTCACCATTTTTTCTTATAATGTATACTATATTCGTTTTTACTTTATGAAACGATGTGTATTCAGTAAAAGATTCTGAAACAACTTTCTTATTAGAATTTGTAAGGATTTTGCTTTCGATTGTTTTTATTGAGTCATTATCAAAATAAGTGTATAATGTTTCATTAGTTGTATAATCTTTAACTTCACTCTTTTTTTCAACAAGACCTTTAGCGTTTCTTTTATACTCAACTCTATTTCTTAAAGAGAGTTTGTCTTCATTTTTTTTATTATAATATTCGAATAAGATTACATTGTTTTTCTTATCTCTTTTGTATATCTCTTTTTCTTCCAAATAGTTGGAGTTGTATTTTTTGCAAAGAGTGAGAAACCCATCTTCATTAGATTGGAAAATAACTTTACTTTCAATAAGATCTGTCCCTGGAATACCAATGTAATGAATGTAAATACTATCTAAAGTACCACCAATTTTATTTTGGTAGTTTTTAAATTCTTGCTTTGTGGTAGAAAAATGCTGACCCATGGTTAACATCGAAGAAAAGCAAAACAAAATAGCTATAAGAGTAAACTTATTGTTCATAGTTTGTTTGTATTATTATTTAGTGTATGTCTTGTAATAGAAGTTTGTTGCAATTATAAGTATTTTTATAAGAATAGTGAATAGTTAAAAATAATAAATGTATGTATTTATTTATTTATGAAGTTGGTTTGAATTGTTTGGTAAATCATTATCCTATCAGATAAGTGTCTATCTTAACTAAATTAATCGCTATCACACTTTAAATCACTACCATTCCTACCCTTAAATTCCACGACACCTACCTTTAATTGACTCTATACCTCCTAGACATTTGACGAAAACCTCCAAGGTATTTGATGAAAACCTCCTAGATATTTGATAAAAACCTCCAAGGTATTTGATGAAAACCTCCTAGATATTTAATGAAAACCTCCAAGGTATTTGATAAAAACCTCCAAGGTATTTGGTGGATACCTTCTGTGTACTGTATGTTAACTTACTGCGTCGTTTTGCAATCATTGCTAGAGTATGGTGTATAAATACAAGTTATTAGCCAATAAAGGGTTGGGTAATTCGTTCTATTTCTTTATTGTTATGAATTGACCTAAAAAAACTCTAATACGAAAGCTATGAAATGGTATTTTAAAGCAGTAATCCTTCTTATGGTAGTAGGGGTATGTTCCTGTAAGAAGAAAGATGAAATAGTAAATCCACAAAACACATCCTCAACAGAAGGTTATACCAAACGTGCTATTGACCTAGATAATGATTTGTATGAGCTAATAATTCCTAATCAGGATTTAATAGCATATACCAATGCGCATTATAACGATCATAAAAACACAAAAGGTTTTAAGTGGAATGAGGCAACACACAACTCATACGCTTATATATGTGCCCTTAAATTGGGACTTTCTGAAGATCGTGCTACAAAAATAGGTAAGGCAGCCGAAATGCCCGATTATTTGCAAGATGGACTTGAGCATGGATACGAGCAGTTGTATTCACACCAATATATGTATCTAAAAAGTGGTTTACATATTTGGGGTGGTGCAGACGATCATTGCTATGGTAATATTATGGGAGCAGACGAAAACGGTAAAACCATTGGTTATAAAGATAAATGGGCCGGATATTATTATGATAAAGGCGACCAGGAAATGGGCGATTGGTATTTAGGTTATGGCCTGCATTTTATTACCGACGTATGCGAAGTAATGCATAGCACATGGTTTGGTTCAAAGCTGAATATGGTTATTCCTCCAGAGCATCATTATTCATTCGAGAAGTGGGTAGAAAACAACTGGACTGAAGGTTTCTGCTTTTCTGAAGATGTTAAGAATGTGAATAAAGTTGAGTTTTATTATATAAGAGATGTGAAAAAAGCAGTTCAGAAAGCAGCTCTAAACTCAAGTTATTATCATAGTGATTTCGGACGTAAGGCTTGGGATGCTTTTGCAGAAAATGGTTATAAAACCGGAGTTGGCGAAGGTGATCCTGTTGCTGTAGAAAATGTTCGTAAAATGGTACGAGAAGCTACTATGTGGACTGGCGGAATGATGAGATACGCTCTTGATCATTATCATCAGTACTAGTTTGAAAGAAATTAGTTTCGCGCAAGGTTTTATTCCTTGCGCGATTTTTTTTTACCTATCGGAATTATACCTCCTTTTGCTTATAATAAATTCTGTATAAGCCTTAAACCTGTTGCATATATTGCCTTTTACCATTTACCCACTTCTATAGTATATTACATAACTAGCCATAATTACTATATTAGCTTCAAAAAAACATGGGGTTTAAAGAATATGTAAAAGAGATTAGCATAGTTATATTGGGTATACTTATCGCTTTTTGGATTAATAACTTGGGGGTTGAATATAAGGAATACCGCACCAGAAAGCAGATTCTTTACACTATGTTGAGCGAGCTTGAAGGCAACAATAAGAATATCTACGATAAAATAGAAGAACTAAAAAATCTGTCTGAGGATTTCGATAAATTGTCTTCTGAAGGAACTAGCGGAGAACTCAAAATAGAATTTCATGAAATAACACTAGTAACTGCCAGCTATGAAACAGCCAAGTATACCGGAATATTTAAAGATATAGACTATAGTGTGGTTTCAAAGATTGTTGGTAATTATGAGCGACAAGAGTCATGTATAGAGTTTGATGAAGATGTTGAACAAAGGCTGTTTTCAATGATAGGTAATGGCATCAGTAACAAAGATAATCTGACTTACTTGATTAAGTTGATAGATCTCTTTGTTGACAATCTGGAAGCAGCGGGTCATAAGCAAAAAGTACTTATTAAAGCCTTAAGGAACTACTTGGAATCGAATAGTTTTTTTCTCTAGTTTGGAGTAATACATAAAATTGACTGTTATTGGCACGGAAGAATAACTTTTTGAGTTTGTACTTATACTACTAATCTTGCCGCATTACCTCTTTATAAGAACTGGGCAAGAACAATTTGTAATCTAAGTTTAAATTCTAAGAAAACTAAATTTAACCATTATGAAGTCTAATCTATCCTTAAATTCCCTACAACAGGATTTAGTTAGCTGGCAGCGTATTGCTTGTATTTTACTTGTTTGTTTTATATGTAACTCTTCTTATGGGCAAAACTCTGGCTCAAAGTCGTTCTTAAATACTCGAAGCGATTGGGTAAAAATCTATAATCAGAAGAATGGTAATGTTCAAAGAGCTTATGGTAAACCTATAGCCATAGAGGGTTTTAGCAGTATTAATATCGATAATGTATTGGATGCAGCCTATGCCTTTATAGCCCAAAATCAGTCGGCATTTCCTGTTTCTAAAGATCAGTTGGTGCTGAAGAGTAAATATTCTGCACAAGGCAAGTTTTATGTATTCTTTAAGCAAGTTGTTAACCATAAGGAAATTTACGATTCCGAGTTGTTTCTGTTAATCAGCAAATCGGCAAAAGTAATGGCTTTAGGAAACAACTGTTTCGATGTAAAAAACAATTGCATAGTGCAAAAAGAAAGGTTTTCGCCACAGCAGTTAAGGTCGTCGGTAAATAGTTTATATAATACCCGTGGAACAACAACCCGAGTAGACGATGGTGGTTTTTACCTTACCAAAGTTGTAGGAGACCAGGTATATCTTGTTCCTTCCTATAAGGTAAATGTTCAGAATAGAAGTCGAAATCAGCAAAATACATTATTGATTAATGCATCCGACCAGTCTGTATTGCACAACATCAGCGGAGTATTTGATTTTGATACCAAGGTTAAAGGAACTGTTAAGCCTGAAAATGTTACACAAACATCTGTTGCATTGCCTTTGTCGTATATGAAGATAACTGTAAACGGAACCGAATATACTACCGATGCAAAGGGTAGTATTACAGGACTTCCTGATGCCGATAATTATACTTATTCAGGTGAATTTACAGGTTTATATTCCAATGTGGTTAATGAGAATAACTTTACGGGAAGTGTAACTTCTGCAAATGCCAGCAATTTTACGCTTACTGATGAAGCCACCGCAAGCGCAAGAAATGTATTTTATCATCAAACCAAAGCCCACGACTTTATAACAAAGCTCGATCCTAACTTTACTGGAATGAACTTAGCTTTGCCTACAACTGTAAATGATAACTCATATACTTGTAATGCTTTTTATTCTAGAAGAACAAGTGAAACCGGTCTTGGCAACTTTACTTTTTGTGTTGCCGGAAAAGTGGAAGGTGAATCTTTTTCATGTAGAGACTTTTCTCTTAGCCCCGAAGTAATTTATCATGAGTATGGCCATGCATGTAACGACTATTTATTCTTCCAGTTGAATAATAAAGATGGTATGCTTAATAGTACTTGCCATGAAGGAACAGCCGATTTTTTTGCTGCATTAATAACTCATAACCCAATAGTAGGTAAGCTTTTGTATGTTGGACAAGAAGCATATCATATTCGTAATTTGAAGAATACAAAGCGCTTTCCTGAAGATGATAATGGAGAACCTCATTACTCTGGTCAAATAATATCGGGTGCATTTTGGGATTTAAAAGACCTAACAAGCTTTGAAACAGCACAGCGTATATTTCATTTTGCACACTATGCACAACCTGACGATTTTAACAATCGCCTAGCTTTTTCCGAATGGTTTATTGCTGCCTTAATAGCCGATGATCATGATGATGATTTAACTACACCATCGCCAAATAAAGCTGCCATTATACAGGCTTTTAATAATCATGGAATTGGTACAGATTTATATATGAAAACCAGTTTTACACATACTGTTCTGCCAAATACCGATAACACTTCATCAAGCTATAGAGGAACATTTACTCTTGCACCTAAAACAGGAAAGTTAGCCGATGGAAAAGTTAAGGTATATTATTCGACAGATAACTTTGCTACCAAGCATGCATTGCAACCTACATTTGCCGACGGAGTTTATAGCTTTGATATTCCTGCACAAGCAGCCGGTTCATTTGTAAAGTACTACTTTGAAGCAACCGATTCGAATACAAATACTACTATGAAGTTTCCTGAAGGATCTCCTACAAGTGCAGAGCCTTATAAGTTTTTGGTTGGATACACAACCGTATTATCCGATAACTTTGAAACCAATAAAGGATGGGTATTTAATAATAAGGAAACTTCAAAAATTGGTGGTCCGTGGAATATATGTACACCACAACGTTCTGTTATGAGTGATAATAATACAGAAATTGAAACACAACCGGGTTCTGGTTATAATGATGGTTCTGGAACAAAGTGTTTGGTTACAGGTTGCCTAAAAGAACAACAATATAGTAGTGGCGATGTAGTTTTAAGTCCGGTATTTGATTGCAGTTCATACCAGAATATAGCTGTTTCTTTCTTCTGTAATTTCTTCTCGCATAAAGGAGAAGGCTCATTTTCATTTTATGTATCTGGAAATGGAGGAGCAAACTGGCATTTAATAGAAACCATTCAAGGAAAACCTTTTTCGTGGAAACAGTTTTTCTTTAACGTAAAAGATTATGTTCAGGATGCAGCTTCATTACAATTCAAGTTTGTTACCAGTGAGGATAATCATAGATTGATGAATGTATTGATTGATAACTTTGAAATTCAGGCCTATTCATCAACTACAGGTGTAAAAAATGTAAATAAGCAGTTGAGTAGTGTGTCTGTATTTCCAAATCCTGTAAAAGATGTTGTAAAGGTTAATATTAATGCATTGAAGCGTTCAAATGTAACTGCATCTATTTATGACCTTCATGGACGAAAAGTGAAAGATGTATATAATGGTGAGATGCCTCAAGGAGAAATGCTTTTAGATGTAAATGTTGCAGATATTCAGCAAAACATATTCTTCCTAAAGGTTAATATAAATGGCGAGCGCGAACAGCACTTTAAGATAATAAAGCAATAAAAGAGCTTGTTGTGCCCAATTTGCAGATGAAATTAATTTTGGGCAGTCCTTTGAAATAGTAAAGAACTAGATAAGTATAAACAGAGGGTGTTTTGTTCTATGATAAACACCCTCTGTTTATTGTATTTATGATTTACCTTCTGTTTCTGTTGTTTATAGTTCTTCGGTGTTTATATTTATGAGGGCCTCTTCTGTAGTCAGAGAAAAATGTTTTCTCTGCTTTATTTATAGGAATAACAATACCTAAGGATGCATAACTGTAATAATCAAGACCACTTTCGCCGCTTTCATAACAATCCATCATATCTGAATTTACAGGGCAGAAAGAGATTTCAAGATTTATTCCAATATTCCTGTGAGGAAAGTAAGTAGCTCCTACAGACAGTGGAATTACGGTTTCGTTTGTCAGTGCCTTTAACCCCCCTTGACTAGAACCGGAGGTGCTTATTTCATTCGAAAGATTATCGTTTAAGTTGGAAGCCCAGTTAGAGAAGCCAATTCCTATTTTACCATATACATTCAAATAGTCTTGTAATGATTCAGAGAATAATGGATTAATAGAAAACTTTGAGAATAAGTAAAACTCATACACTTTCGCCGAAAACACAAGGGTTTTCCCTTCTTTTATTTCTGAGCGGTTCCTTAACTGTAAACCTTCTTTTAATCCAACAAGTTCACCATATAGAGTTTGGCCTCCTACCGAAATCCATGAGTTTATCTTTTTATCGATATTTAAATGGAAGCCATAACGCGTTTCAGATTCAAATTTCTCGAAGAAGGAAGTATTGCTTATATCTCCATAGTAATGAAGGGCTCCACCACCCAAGTTAATGTTCCAATCGTTCCAAAGTGTAGTTCTTTGTGCCTTTGTCTTATTTGTTCCAATTGCAAGGAGGATGAAAGTAAATAAGATAATTGAATTGATTTTTGTTTTTCCCTTTGAGTGCATTGTAAAAGTATTCAATACGATTATGTTTGATGTAGTTTGATTTTTTGCAAAAATATGTAAAAAGGGATAATAAACTGCTGTTTGGTCGATTTGTGTTTTGTGATTCAAGTTTTGTGGTTCGTGATTCGTGATTCGTGATTCGGGGTTCGAGTTTTGTGATCTTTATAATCGAACTCCGAGACTCGAACCCTGAGGTCCAAAACCCAAAACACCCCAAGAGCAGAACGCTTTTGGGGTGTAGTATATAATTAAAGGAATTATTCCTTATTCAGCAAAACCTTTGGCAATAGCTAGAGCTTTGTCTAATCCATCAGGATTTTTTCCTCCTGCAGTAGCGAAATGATCTTGACCACCGCCACCACCGCGAATCTCTTTAGATATTTCACGGATTATAGCACCTGCTTTTAGTTTTTCGGTTAAGTTATCAGAAACAACTACTGTTAAACCAGCTTTTCCATCATTCGCATAACCCAAAACAAGATATAAGTTTTCCACTTGAGCCTTTAAGGCAAAAGCGAGATCCTTAGCTCCGGCAGCATCAAGGTTAACCTTAGCAATAATGCAGTTGATTCCATTGATATCTTCCTTCGAAGCATTAAGAGTGTTTTTAATGTTCTGAACCTCTTGTTTTTTGAATGCATCAATTTGCTTCTGTAGCTTATTGTTTTGCTCCTGAAGATCTTTTAATGCTTTTACAGGATCTTTAACCCCTTTTAAGTTGGCCTTAATTTCTCCTAAAGTATCGATTTGAGTGTTTACATACTCTTCTGCTTTCTCGGCTGTAATAGCTTCAATACGACGAACCCCTGCGGCAATAGCACCTTCAGCGATTATCTTTATCAATCCAATTTGACCGGTAGAGCCAACATGAGTACCACCACATAGTTCGACAGAATATTCAGGATCAAACTCAACTACTCTAACAAACTCACCATACTTTTCGCCAAACAGAGCCATTGCTCCCATAGTTTTGGCTTTTTCGATAGCGATATTATTGTAAACTTGAGTAGTTACATTCTCTCTGATTTTCTTGTTTACAATTTGTTCTACTTTCCTAATTTCTTCTGCAGTCATTTTGCTGAAGTGAGAAAAGTCGAAGCGCAAGCGATCAGGATTTACCAAAGATCCTTTTTGCTCAACATGACTTCCAAGTACTTGTTGCAAAGCAGCATGAAGTAGGTGGGTAGCACTATGATTGTTTGTGGTAAGTAGTCGGTTTTGAGCGTTAATCACTGCTTTAAATTCACCTTCTGCATTTTCTGGAAGTTCTGGCAGAATGTGAACCGACAGATTGTTGTCTTTCTTTGTATCAACAACCTTATATTTTTTGCCATCAAGTTCTAAGTAACCAGAATCACCAACCTGTCCACCCGACTCAGCATAAAATGGAGTTTTGTCGAGTACTACTTCAAAGAAAGCTTTCTTTTTGGCAGTTACTTTGCGATAGCGGATGATATGAGAAATAGCTTCCTGACTGTTGTAGCCTACAAATTCAGTTTTTGTATCTGCATCCATAAGATAAGTCCAGTCGCCAGTTTCTACATTCGCTGCTTTTCTTGATCTATCTTTTTGTTGTTGAAGTCCTTTGTTGAAGCCTTCCATATCTACTTCCCAGTTTTGCTCACGAGCCATAAGCTGAGTTAAGTCGATAGGGAAACCATAGGTGTCAAAAAGTTCAAAAGCAAAGCTACCATCTATTATCTTTTTATCATTGTTCTGATTTTCGATATAAGCTTCAAACTTCTTGATTCCTTGAGCTAAAGTTCTCAAGAATGATTGTTCTTCTTCGTGGATTACCTTTTCGATAAGTGTTTTCTGAGAAACAAGTTCCTTGAAATAAACACCCATTTCATTGGTTAGAAGATCTACTAATTTGTATATAAATGCTTCTTTAAAGTCAAGGAAGGTAAATCCGTAACGAATAGCTCTTCTTAAAATTCGTCGAATAACATAGCCTGCGCCATTGTTTGAAGGTAACTGTCCATCACAAATTGCAAAACTTACTGCACGCAAGTGATCGGCGATAACACGCATTGCAATATCCTTCTCTTCATCTTTACCATATTCAAAGCCCGAGATACTTGCTATCTTTTGAAGTAAAGGTTGGAAAACGTCAGTATCATAATTCGAACGTACACCCTGTAGAACCATACAAAGGCGTTCAAATCCCATACCCGTATCAATATGTTTTGCAGGAAGAGGAACAAGTTTTCCGTCGGCCATTCTGTTGTATTCGATAAACACAAGGTTCCAGATTTCGATAACTTCTGGATGATCCATATTTACCAAATCTTTCCCTGATACCTTTGCTTTTTCCTCAGCAGTACGAATATCAACATGAATTTCGGAACAAGGCCCACAAGGTCCGGTTTCACCCATCTCCCAGAAGTTGTCTTTTTTAGATCCATATAGGATTCTGTCTTCAGGGATAATTTCTTTCCAGAAGTTATAAGCTTCCATATCAATATCTAGCTTATCACCTTTATCTCCACCAAAAACAGTTACATAAAGATATTCTGGATCTATCTTAAATACTTCGGTTAGGAGTTCCCAGGCCCAATGGATAGCTTCTTTTTTGAAATAGTCGCCAAACGACCAGTTTCCCAACATTTCAAACATAGTATGATGATAGGTGTCATGTCCTACTTCCTCAAGGTCGTTATGTTTTCCTGAAACGCGTAGACATTTTTGGGTATCACTTATACGATTGCTTTTTGCTACTGTATTACCTAAAAATATATCTTTAAACTGATTCATTCCTGCATTGGTAAACATCAATGTAGGATCATTTTTTATAACCATTGGAGCAGAAGGAACAATCTGATGCTCCTTGCCCTTAAAAAAATCTAAGAATGTTTTCCTAATTTCCGAAGATTTCATATTGTAAAAGTTTTCTTTTCGAACGTCCCAAAAAGCAAGAAATGTGTATGAATTCCTTGCAAAACTATCCTGAATAGGCTTTAATCCTTTATCTTTAAGAATAGATTCTTTATCTTTACTTATTGATTTAAAAGCTTATCAAGGCAAAATAAAATTGCAAATTTAGTTTAAATAATTAAATTTGCACCTTATTAAATTCGAGTTTGCTAGAATACGACGGTAATTTAAAATGAGAAAGGACAAGAACAAAAAGTTTTTTTATAACAAGGAAACTCTTTCTTATGAAGAGTATAGAGCTTCTGTATGGCAGCGATTTAAAAGAGGAATATCTTTGATAATGACCTCTACAATAATTGCTATCGGAATTGTTTTTGTTGCTAATGTTCTTTTTGACTCTCCTAAAGAAATGGCTCTAAAAAGGGAAGTAGAGCAATTCAAATTAAATTATGCAATTCTTAATGATCGTCTTGATCAGGTAAATAAAGTCCTTTCTGATGTAAAAGACAGAGATGATAATATTTATAGAATAATCTTTGAAGCTGAGCCAATTCCAGAATCTGTTCGTAAGGCTGGTTATGGAGGCGTTGATCGCTATGCAAAATTGGAAGGATATTCAAATTCTGATATTATGATTGATGCTACCAAGCGAATGGATGCAATAGCAAGTCAGTTGTATGTTCAGTCTACTTCATTTGATGAGGTTTATAGTTTGGCAAAGCGTAAATCTGAAATGTTGGCAAGTCTTCCTGCTATTCAGCCTGTAAATAATAAGGAGATGAAATATATATCCTCTTATTTTGGCTATCGTCCCGACCCCTTCTACAAAGTAAGAAAATTCCATTCCGGATTAGACTTTTCTGCACCTTTAGGAACTCCGATCTATGCTACTGGCGATGGAAAAGTGATTAGCGTTAAAAGCTCGAATCGTGGTTATGGAAACAGTATAGTAATTGATCATGGCTTCGGTTATAAAACTCGTTATGCACATATTTATAAGTTTAAAGTGAAAAGAGGCGAACGAGTAAAACGTGGTCAAATAATTGCGACTGTTGGAAATACAGGAAAAAGTACAGGACCTCACCTTCATTATGAAGTTATTAAGAAGGATAAACAAATCGACCCGATTCACTATTTCTTTAATGATATAACACCAGAGGAATATGAACAAATGTTGGTTCGTTCAACTCTACCATCACAAACCATGGACTAATGGTTGTTTCTAAATTATACTAAACTCTAGCCTCCTATGAATGACAAGATATATTACTCAATAGGGGAAGTGGCAGAGATGTTTCAAGTAAATGCCTCTTTGATTCGATATTGGGAAACTGAATTTTCCTCCCTGCGCCCTCGTAAAAATAAAAAGGGTAATCGTTTATTCACACAGAAAGATATACAAGCGCTTAAAGAGATATATACCTTAGTAAAAACTAAAGGATATACACTTCAAGGAGCCAAAGATGTGCTTCGTGCAAGGAAAAAAGAACAAGAGAATGAAGCAAATACTCAAGAGGTTTTAAAATCCTTGAAACAAATACGTTTCTCTCTACTTGAAATCAAAGAAAATCTTCCTCAAGACTTATAAGTTTTCATATTTAATTCTCTAATACTTTGAATCTTAGTTCAAAGAATGCTACCTTTATGTTCAATTGTCTCCGTCTAAATTCTCACTTCACCAACCCAATTCTACCTCCTTTTTAATTAGTTATAATCTTAATATTTAACTTTATGAAAACTTTTAAACTCTTAAAGAAGAGAAGGTGTGCCTTCTTTCTTCTTTCTTGTTTTCTGATTTTCTTTTCGCCTTCCTCTGGCTTTGGACAGAGTGTACAGGTGAAAAGAGCTTTATCAAAAGTTTCCCATAATATTATTACTGTGGTCGATCAGCAGTCTGTTGTTTCTGCCGAAGCTTCGAGTATGATTCCTATATCTAAGGATGAAGTATTGGTATTGAAGTTATGGGCTAATCCATCTACGGGTTATCAATGGGAAATTGAAGGCATGGATCAATCTTTACTTGAAATGGTAGATGTTCCATTGCACGAATCTGTAAGTAGAGCAAATATGCCAGGTGCTTCAGTTTGGCAGCATATATATTTGAAATCGAAGGGACGAGGATCTTCTTCTTTTAAACTTGTTTATAGAAGACCATGGGATCCTATATCATCTAAAGAAGATGAAGTTAAGGTTCGCGTTGATGCTCAGGGAGTATCAGAAGTAGAATTTAGCTATTCTCCAACTCCAAACATGGCGGCTCCTATACCTAAATCTCAATATAACTTAAGAGGACTGCCTTCTTATTTTGATTGGAGAGATCAGAATGCGGTTACTCCTGTAAGAAGTCAGGGATCGTGTGGTAGTTGTTGGGCTTTTGGCTCTACTGCTGGCTTTGAAGCAAAGATTCAAATGAAGCATGGCACTATGCCCGATTTGTCTGAACAATATCTGGTTTCCTGTAATAATATCGGTGGTAGCTGTGCAGGTGGCTGGTGGGCTCATGACTTGTGGTATCAGTATGTTCCACCGGGACAGGATGGTGCAGGTGCAGTGTATGAACAAGACTTTCCTTATCAGGCTTTAGATGTTGAATGTAAGCCTGTAACTCATCACGAACAGCTTGAAGGATGGGGATATACCGATGATGTAGCTGATAGTGGTAAGCCTACAAAGCTACATGCTCCTACAGTTGCTCAGATCAAACAGAAGCTTTATCAGTGGGGACCTATTCCTACGGCTCTTTGTATAGATAATTGGGGTGCTTATACTGGTGGAGTTCTTTCTGGATCTTCAAGTGAGTATACCAATCATATTGTTCTGATTACTGGATGGGATGATGCAAACCAATGTTGGATTATCAAAAACTCATGGGGTGCTGATTGGGGCGAAGACGGTTATATCCGCATCGCTTATGGCAGCCATTTGTCTGGGCAATATTCTACATATCTAAAATATGATAAGGATAATCCTAGAATGGTTTTCCAGGGTAGTCAGTTTTATGAAGCTATTCCTAATAATGGTGAAATCAGAAAGCCAATAACCGGAAAGCTTTTAGACGCAGGAAATGGATTTGCATTGGTAAATCAGGAATTGACAGCAGGAGTGCATTATTCAATGAGTAATTTGCCTGCAGGTTTAACTCCAAAGGTGAAAACTATTGGTGCAGATAAAATTCAAATCACTCTTGAAGGTTCTGCATATAATCATTTAGATGCCAATGATGCATTATTTACTTTAGATTTATTCGACAATGTATTTGCTGATTATGGAGCAAGTGAAATTGAATTTTCTACCTATTCCTTTAACATTGATTTCTTTAATCCATATCAGCTTGTATATAATGATATTACTGATTACACAATTGATGCAAACAATACATGGGAGTATTTTACTTTAGAAAATGGTGAAGCTTTTGGTTTATGGTATAGCTATTACTATGATCCTTATCCTACCAAGATTCAGACTTTCTTTTTGGAGACTTATACAAAGAAGGCCGTTTGTAATACATCCGGATTCTCTGAAGGCGATCGTATGCTTACTCCTATGTCGTATGGCGACGTTATTGATGGAAATACCAATTATTTTGTAATTGGAGGAAGTTATGGCGACCAGCATAGAATTACCAATCAGAATTATACAGACTGGAATGGTAAAACTTCTTATGTAGGATTCTCATTCTCTATGTATGGAGGTACTTGTTACGGTTGGTTTAGAATTCAGGTGTCTTCATCAGGAAATTGGGTGAAGATCTTAGATTATGCATATAACGAAAAACCTTTTGCTCCAATTAAAGCGGGCTTTAAAAATTATGAAGCCATACAGCCCATTGCTGATTTCAAAGCGAAGCCTCTGATTACTTTTGTTGGTGAGGAAGTTGATTTTACCGATTGCTCTGAACGTGACCCTGATTCATGGAACTGGACATTTAACGGAGGTACGCCACCAACATCTACTCAGACTAATCCGTCGATTGTTTATAATGCCCCTGGCGATTATAATGTTTCTCTTCAGGTATCTAACTCTGGAGGAAGTTCAACAAAAACCAAGGCTGCTTATATAAAGGTTTATCCCAATGAAGCTCCTCAGGCAAAATTTGAGGCTCCTACAATTATTCCTATAAATGGTGTGGTTGAATTTAAGGATGTTTCAAGCAATTTGCCAAGTGAATGGGCTTGGGAATTTGAGGGAGGTCAGCCTTCAACAAGTACGGAACAGAATCCGAAGATTACCTATGCAAATCCTGGAGTATATATGGTGAAGCTTACGGCAAGCAATCAGTTTGGATCTAACTCTATACAGAAACAAGCATACTTGTCGGTAGGGGTTCCTCCTGAAGGATATTGTGCTGCAAAGAATGATATGCCTGATAACTATCATATATTGGGTGTTCAGTTATCTAATTTAAATTCATCATCTGAAGGTTCTTCAACAGGTTATGAAAATCATTTGTCGGAATATGCTCATCTGGAAAAAGGCAATACCTACGACTTTGCAGTTGCAGTAGAGAATTCTCATTGGCCTTATAATGCCTTGGGTATATGGATTGACTGGAATAAAGATGGAGATTTTGACGATGCTGAAGAGACTGTCTTTTCTATGGAAGGAACTGGTGTCTATTCTGGTACTGTTCAGGTTCCTGATGATGCACAAGAGGGAATTACTCGAATGCGTGTTCGTATTCATTATAGTAAAACACCATATCCGTGCGGTGATGATACTTATCAAGGAGAAGTTGAAGACTATAGTATTATTATCGGTGAGATGGAGCAAGATGTCGAACCCCCAACTATACCGTCTAACTTGAGTGCCAGTGTTGAGAATTTAAAGGTGAGTTTAACATGGAATTCTTCTTCAGATAATGTTGGTGTATATGAATATCAGGTTTATGCCGACAATGCATTGATTGGCACATCAAGTCAGCCAAGCTATACAACATCTAATCTATCTCCTTTAACTACTTATGCGTTTAAAGTTAGAGCCGTTGATAACTCAGGCAATTATTCTAATTTCACCGCTGAGGTTGAAGCTACTACCGCTGAGGAAATAATTCTTCCGGTTGAGTATTGTACAGCCAATAATGCCAATGATAATTACTTCTATATTAAGCGTGTTACATTGGCAAACCTTGATAATACTTCTACAAAATCGGGTCAGGGTTACGAGAACTACACTTCCCAAACGGCGAATCTAAGTAAAGGGCAGAATTACAATATTAATGTTGAGGTAATGAATGATCATTGGACTCATAATGCTCTGGGTATTTGGATTGACTGGAATCGTGATGGTGACTTTGACGACAATGAGGAAAACATTTTAAGCACGAAGTCGCAAGGAATATATTCAACCTCATTTACAGTGCCAAGCTTTGCTTCAGACCAAGCTATTCGAATGCGTGTTCGTATACATTATGATAAAACTCCTTATCCATGCGGACATGATACCTACCAAGGTGAAGTGGAAGATTATACCATATCTCTTGGCGGTGAACTACCTCCAGATACACAAGCCCCAAGTGTTCCAACCGGATTGGCCGGAACGGTAAGTGGTCAGGATATATCGCTATCGTGGAATGCTTCTACCGACAATGTGGGTGTAAGTATATATCATGTATATATGAACAATCAGAAGGTTCAGGAGGTAAGTACCACAAGTTGCAGCATAAGCGGACTGTCTGCCAATCAATCTTATTCATTCCAAGTTAGAGCTTTGGATGCAGCCGGCAATATGTCGAATTTATGTTCTGCAATAAATCTTACTACCGAAGACAATCAGGTTGTTTATTGTTCTGCAAAAGCCAATAGTGGTCCTGAGCATATAAAGAAGGTTGAGTTTGTTGATTTGCTGAATGAAAGTGGAGCAAGTCAGTATTCCGATTATACTAATATGACTGCTCATTTCGGCAAAAATGGATATCAGCTGTTAAAGGTAACTGTCGGTAATTTATATAGTGGAGACAATGTTTCTGCTTATTTCGACTGGAATCGTGATGGTGACTTTGATGATGATAAAGAAAAAGTTGACCTTCAGTGGCACACAAGCGATATGTGCTATCAGTGGGTATGGGTTCCAGAATCTGCCAGCAGCAACAAAATTAGAATGCGTGTAAGAGTCTATTATTATTCTGCCGGTAATAAAGCTTGCGGTGATAATTCCTATGGCGAGGTTGAAGATTATAGTATAATGATTAGTCCTGGTGGAAGTCCTGGCAGCAATATAAACATCGGAACATTAAATAATCAAGCAGAAGTACGTATTTATCCAAATCCATCCGATGGATTGTTTAAGATAAGTACAGAACTTAGTTGCAAACAAGAAACCATGCTTGTATTGTATAATGTACTAGGTGTGCCTGTTTATTCTGATAAGATCACTTTGAATGCAGGGAAATTTGAAAAAGAACTTCGGTTGAATCTGCCTCAGGGTATGTATACATTGCGTATGATTAATTCTGAAGTACAAAAGATTATACCGATTATTATTAAATAAAACGATTTGGTGTTAAATTACAGAAGGCTGTCTGATATGTTATCCAGACAGCCTTTTGCTATATTATTAAGTATGAACTATACTATTCATATTTGTTTGGAATTAGATAGTTGGTTACATAGTCGTGCACACCATCTTCTAGTTTTGTAAACTCTTCGGTATAACCAACTCTTCTGAGTTTACTCATATTTGCTTCTGTAAAGTACTGATATTTATCACGAATATCTTCCGGAGTGTCGATAAAGCTAATTTTAGGTTCCAAGTTCATGGCCTTAAATGTAGCACGAGTCAAATCGATAAAGCTACGTGCAGTGCCAGTGCCAAGGTTGTATAATCCTGATTCTTTACGAGTTTCAAGTAAAAATAGAATCACCTTACAAAGGTCTTTTACGTATACGAAATCGCGAAGCTGCTCGCCATCCTTAAATTTAGGATTGTGAGAGCGGAACAACTTCATTTCTCCTGTTTCTTTAATCTTGCGGAAAGAGTGAAGAATTACAGAAGCCATACGTTCTTTATGATATTCGTTAGGTCCGTAAACATTAAAGAACTTCAAACCTGCCCAAAAAGGAGGCTGCTTTTCTTGTTTAAGAGCCCATTTATCAAGCTCATTCTTCGAAACTCCATAAGGGTTTAGAGGTTGCAGTTTGTCAACCACCTCATGGTCGTCATTATAACCATATTCTCCCAAGCCATAGGTAGCTGCACTTGATGCATAGATAAGAGGTATTTTATAATCGGCACACTTATTCCACATGGTTTTGGTGTATCCAATATTTAATTCCTCAAAGATTTCCATATTGAATTCGGCGGTATTTGTGCGTGCTCCAATATGAATAATAGCTTCAATGTTTTTGGCATTATCATCAAACCACGGAAAGAAATCATTACGATCAACCTTCTCAATAAATTCTTTGTCGTTGAGGTTTTTATTCTTTTCTGGGTTGTTAAATAAATCAACAAGAACAAGATCTTTTCTTCCTGCTTTATTAAGCTGACTTATTAATGCACTTCCTATAAATCCTGCAGCACCAGTTACTACTATCATATCTTGAATATTATTTTAATTCGATCACTAATTTAGTCTTCCGACTTAGCATACAAATGTATTGTTTTTATATTTTATTTTAATTTCATGGCTTTATTTTTTTGCTTCATGCAAGCACAGTTTTTTATTTGCTTCTTTTGATGCGTTAGTAATGTTGTTTTGATGCCCATTATAAAGCACCTAGGTGAGGGTGGTCAACTTACGACTACAAATGGTATCACCTACCTTGGTGCAAGGGTGTAACTCTCGACTAGAGAATGACCCTTTCATTATGGTGAATGACACCCTTGCACCAAGGTGGATTTAAAAACTCACTATGGTGAATTTTAAAAAGCATTATGGTGAAATGCAAAAAGCACCAAGGTGAAATGTAAAAAGCACCAAGGTGAATTTTAAAAAGCATTATGGTGAAATATAAAAAGCACCAAGGTGGAATGAAAATTATATAATAAGGAGTTTTTTTATCCCATAGGATTTGAAGGAACAAATACGATTTTGGATTTAAAAGCGATTTATTTAAAGTGGTTTTTTACTAGCCAAAGGGTTATTGTGTTTCAATATGAAACAAGAAAATGTTCGTTATAGGACAACGAATAGGCTGTGTAAATGGTTTAATGTTGTGGTTTTGAGGCGGTTTTGTTTTTTGGTCTGGCATATGTTATAAAGACGGGCAAATGGAGCAAATATGAAAGGATTAGAATTGAAGTTTTTCATTAGAAGTTTAAAAAGAAATAGGCTAAGTACAATAATCAATTTGTTTGGGTTGATGTTGGCCTTTGCAACATGCATTACCATATTTTCATACAATCAGTATGAAACATCATACGACCAGCAATATTTAAAGCAAGACAGAATATATAGACTTTACAGAGCCAAATGCCCTGTTTTTCCAATAAAATGGATGGATTATGTAGGTCCAAAACTAAAAGGAGTTGAAGATGTAGTTAAACTATACGGAAGCAAAGATTATGTTTCTGTTGAGTCGAAACATTTTCTTGATAAAAAGATCTACTATGTCGAGAATAGTTTCTTAAAAGCATTCGACGTAAAAATTCTATCAGGAAGTTTACTAGATAACTTCAAAAACAAAAAAGCATTAGCCATATCAAGCAGTTTGGCCAAAGAAATCTTTGGGAATGAAAATCCTATTGGCAAAGAAATTTTGTTGGGAGGAAAAAAGAAGTTAATGGTTATGGCCGTTTTCAAAGATTTTATGCAACAATCGTCCGTAAGGGCAGACATTCTAATTCCATTAGATAACTTAAAAGATTCTTTCACCTTTCTGTTTAATAGCATTCATGCAAGTGCTACACATATGTTTTTTGTGCTCAATAAGGGATACGATTATCATGATGTTTTAAATCAGTTAAATGCATATTCAAAGAATGATGAGGAAACACGCCGAAACATTTCTAGTATAGGCTTTAAGTTGCAAGCTTTAAATGAAGTTCATTTGAATTCGGAAGATATGAGCTGGGATTTCGAGAAACGCGGTAGTGGAAGTAATCTAAAGCTATATATTGTAATTAGTTTGGTTTTACTGCTTATTGCCATATTTAATTATGTAAATCTAGTTACTGCCCGAACAAGCCTTAGAACCAAAGAAGTTGGTGTGAAAAAGGTGATTGGAGCTTCCAGAGGGAAACTAATATTTCAGTTTCTGCTAGAACCTATAATTATTGCTTTAATGGCTTTGGTTCTATCCTTTATATTTATTGAAATTGGACTTGATGGAATAAGTTTCTTCCTAAGTACAGAGGTGGTTAATGTGTTTTTCAATTATAAGGTCATTTTATTTGCTCTAAGCCTGAGTTTGCTTACAGGAATTCTTGCAGGACTTTATCCAGCCTTTATATTATCTTCATTTTCGCCTATAGATGCATTAAAGCGAAATAGTGCTTTGAAAAAGAGTAGGAGCGGTATTTTCTCTTTACGTAAAATACTTGTTGTAACTCAGTTTCTGGCAACTTCAACCTTGCTTCTTTTATCTCTGTTTATGTGGAAACAACTGAACTTTTTGGAAGATAAAGATTTGGGATATGAGGTTGACAATACTATAGTTATCCAAAATCCAGATAGAGGCAGACGCTCTGATATATATAATACTATACGCGATGAAATAGGGCAAAGAGCCGATGTTGTTGGTGTAGAAGCTTCGTCGCTGGCTCCATGCGAACTGATGACGATTTATAATATGATTACTGGTGTATACAAAGGGCGAGAGGTGAGCCAGAAAATAGGTGTGGTAAGTGTAACATCAGCGTTTTTTACAGTAATGGAGTCTAAGTTGTTGAAAGGCGAAATGTTTCCCACAATTCCAAATGTTCAGGATAAGTATTGTTTGATTAACGAGAGTTTGTATAAAGAACTTGGAGAAGAAGTTATCGGTAAGGAATTAGGCTGTTTCTATGATGGAAAAACGCGAAGAGTAATAGGCGTAATTAACGATGTGCATTTTTCATCATTGTATTATAAGGCTATACCAAGTGTTTATTGCTCAACCCAAGGACAAACCCCCGATTGTTTAAATAACCTTTACATAAAGTTTAATAAAGGAGACGAGAAAGAACAACTGAAGATTGTAAAGGATTTATACGACAGCAAATTCTCATCACTACCCGTTCAGATTAGTCCTTTGTCTCAAATCGTAACAGACTTATATAGTAAAGAGCAAAAGAGCTTTAATTTAGAACTACTGCTAAATGTATTGGTAATGCTGGTTGCTATTATGGGATTATTTGGTTTGGTATTCTTTATACTCGAACGTAAAGAGAAGGAGCTGGCATTGCATATTGTCCATGGAGCCGGACTAAAACATCTGATATATTTAATCTCGCGCGAATTCTTATGGGTCATATTCTTCTCGTGGGTAGTGTCTATACCTCTTGCATACTTTTTGATGGATTATTGGGTGCGTAACTTTATGTATGTAGTTAGAATAAACCCAATTATAGTACTGATTCCTTTGGTGTTATTACTATTGGTAGTGTTTGCAATTGTAGCATGGCAATTGAATTATCAGTTAAAGAGTAAGCCTGTAGATTCTCTTAAGAGTGAATAAGATATTTATTGTAATGGCTTGTACACAACTTATAATGAGCTATTGCGCATTATAAGTTGTGATGCTTTTAAGATCTTTTATAGAATAATTTGGAACTGTTTATCTCTTGACTTTTGTATTTTAAGATTATCTTTGGAGCATTATTATTACTTGTTTTACGATAAAAACTCTAAGAAATATATGAAGAAGATAGCCGTCTTATTTGGAGGGAATTCTGGCGAATTTGATGTTTCTGCTGGTAGTGGTCGAGTTGTTGCTAGCTATCTCGAAAAGGAAGGGTATAAAGCATATCTGATTTGCGTAAAAGGAAGCGATTGGTTTTACGAGGGATCTAATAAAGAAAAGATCTCTATTGATAAAAACGACTTTACTTTAACCCTTAATCAAGAGAGAATCGATTTTGATTGTGTCTTTAATGCCATTCATGGCGATCCAGGAGAAAATGGACGTATAGAAGGATATTTCGAAATAATGAATATTCCATGTACTTCTTCAGGAGTTACTAGCTCTGCTCTAACATTTCATAAGAATTTTTGCAATAGGGTGGTAAAGTCATACGGAATCAAAGTTGCTGATTCAATCATTATTCGAAGTAAAGAAGAGTATTCTGCTGATGATGTTATTCAAAGTATTGGCTTGCCTTGTTTTGTAAAGCCATGCTCAAGCGGATCTAGTGTTGGAGTAACTAAAGTTAAAGCAGCAACTGAACTTCCACTGGCTTTAAATAAAGTATTTGAAGTTGATGAAGAAGCCATGATCGAAAGCTTCACCAAAGGAAGAGAATTTGGTTGTGGTGTAGTGGAATTAGACGGAAAACTAATAGCTCTCCCTCTGACAGAAATCATATCCGAGAATGATTTCTTTGATTACGAAGCAAAGTATACCAAGGGAAAAGCCCTTGAAGTTACCCCTCCCGAAAATTTAAATTTGGAAGCAGAGAATAATATGAAACATATTTCTGTCATTCTATATAGAGAACTTGCATGTCAGGGGTTTGTTCGCTTTGATTATATACTGCCTCCTCAAAGTAACGAACCTGTATTTCTTGAAGTCAATACCATTCCCGGACTTTCTGTAGCAAGTATTATCCCTCAACAAGTAAGTGAATATGGAATGGAACTTGGAAAATTCTTTACTCAAATTGTAGAAGATACTCTAAAAAGGAGATAAAATAATATGAAGAAAATTGTTTTTGCCACCAACAATCCACATAAACTATCTGAAATAAGAGAAATTATTGGAAATAGATTTCAAATTCTAAGTTTGAAAGATATTGAATGCTTTGACGATATTCCTGAAACTGCCGATACCTTAAAAGGAAATGCTTTACTGAAAGCTCGATATGTGCATCAAAGATATAATTATGATGTGTTTTCTGATGATACAGGTCTGTTGATTGATGCCCTTAATGGCGAACCAGGAGTATATTCAGCTCGTTATGCAGGTCCAAATTGTTCCTTTGAAGACAATATGCAAAAGGTATTGAATGAGATGGATGGCAAAGAAAATCGTAAGGCTTGTTTTAAAACTGTTATCGCATTAATTCTTGATGGAAAAGAATATTGTTTTGAAGGTCAGGTTGATGGTGAGATAATTCCTGATGTTAGAGGAAATGAAGGTTTTGGATATGATCCTATTTTTGTTCCCACTGGCTATCAGGAAACTTTTGCTCAAATGTCGTCAGACGAAAAGAATAAAATTAGTCATAGAGGCAGAGCTACAGCAAGACTTGTCGATTTCTTGAATAAGTTATAGGTTTCGTGTTTCGTGTTTCGTGTTTCGTGTTTCGTAGTTCGTGTTTCTCGAATCAATAAAGTATAGAATGCATATAACGGAACACGAACTGCAAATTTTAAAATTTCTTAAGGCTTTTTCATTTTCCATTCGAATTTCTATCTTTGCTAACTTGAATAAGCAGGGCAATGGCATTGTTTTATCTGTTTTTAGGCTAAATATCAGCGAATTAAAATATAGGAAATGAGTATCTTCCAAGTTATTACGAATAAAAAGTTTTATATACATCTGGCTTCACTTATAGTTTTAATATTTCTCATCTTTTTCGGAGTTCTTAAAGGTTTAGATAAATATACTCGTCATGGAGATGTTTATTTAGTGCCTTCTTTGAAGGGATTGACATTTGAAGATATTAAGGATAAGGGCTATGAAGATTTCTTTGATTTTGTTGTTACAGATTCCATTTATAGCAAAGAGTTTAAACCGGGAGCAATAGTAATGCAAAAACCTTCACCAGATTCAAAGGTGAAAAAAGGTAGAAAGATTTATGTAACTGTTGTTGCCTTCGGACAGGAAAAAGTTAAGATGCCTAATCTTGTTGATTTATCACTGCGTCAGGCTTTGGTAGAATTAAAATCTACAGGACTAAAGGTTAAACAGTTGGATTATGTACCTAATTTTGCTGGAAATGCAGTTTTGGCTCAACTTTATATGGGCGATACCATTCAGCCAAATCAAGATATTACAAAAGGAGAGGCTGTCACTCTTATTGTAGGGCAGGGCACTACAGTTAAACGAATTAAAGTACCTTTGCTGGTAGGTAAATCACTTGAACAAGCTACTGAGGAACTACATGAACGTTCTTTAAATTTGGGTGATGTTGTTTATCTGGATCCAGATACAATAGACGCTATTGTATATAAGCAATATCCAGGAGCTTTGTATCAACAGCAATTGTATGCAGGAGGAACCGTAAAGCTGTGGCTAAAATCGAACAAAGAGTTTGATGTAAAATCTCAGATCGAAGAACTTAAGCATGATAGTACTGAGATCAATTGGAATAATAACTTCTTTATGGAAAATCCGACTGATTCGACTCTAAATTTAAACAGTGATTCCTTGTTTTTTAAAGGAGATACTTTGAGTGATTTTGACATAGAAAATGAAGAATTCTAAACAATCTGTTCTCTTATGAAAAAAGTTATTGCATTTTTTCTATATATTTTCTTGCTACCTATTATGGTTTCTGCGCAAGAGGTTTTGTTTGATTTAGATGGTAATACGGCTCTAAAGAAATATTTGAGTGAGCATAAAGAGAAGTCTTTTAGAAAAAAAGCTGTTGTTGAACCTTTATCTCTTCCCTTTAGAGAGAATTTTCGTCAGAAAGGAGTTTATCCCGATCAAAGTAAATTTATTGATAGCAATGTATTTGTTAGCAATACTTGGGCATATAGATCGCCAGACCGAGGTACAGCAACCTTTGATGCACTTGATAAATTTGGCAATATCTATAAGAATGCTTCTATAAATTCATTTATTGCAGATTATTTGACTTCAAGAAAGATTAATACTACAGTTGATGTATCTGGAGAAAAAACAGATTCATTGAGCTTCTTTTTTCAATATCAACCTCAGGGTAGAGGTATTGCTCCCGAAGAGAAAGATTCTTTGGTTTTACAGTTTCTTGCAGACTCAACCATTGTTGGAGGAAAAAGTGATAGTACTTGGGTAACTGTATGGAGATCTAAAGGATATACACTCAACGAATTTCATAAATATTTAAAAGAAATAAAATTACAAAAGGATACCAATTTCGGGCAAGTCCGAATTGACCTGAATAGGCTTAAAGATGAAGGGAAATCAGAATCAGTGTTTTTTCACGAAAAGTTCCGTTTCCGCTTTTTTAATTATGCCAGTTTAGCAACTCCTACAAATCCAACTCTAAGATCAAATGTTGATCAATGGCATATAGACCTTATATATTTAGATGCCTATGGTTTAAATCGCCGTTTTGGATTTAAAGAATTGGCTTTTTCAGAGGCACCATCTACTTTTCTTCGTGATGGATATCAAGCAGTACCTTATCAACAGTATGTTAATGGAGTAAATACTTTTCGAAGTAAAAGTTTTGAAAATTATATATCTAACCTTGATACCTTAGAGGCATTAACACATTATAAGTATACTGTAAGAACTGCAGGAAAATCTGATCTATATGCAACTTATGACGGAGAAAATGCAAACTTAAAGCCTTTCTTTGAAGATGGATTCCAAAAAGAGGAGGCTCATGCAAAACCAGATACTTATCCAGATAAAAATAATCCGGCACCACCATATCCAACTACTGGAATTTCTGAAGATACTGTAAGTTTCTTTATAAAGCATACTGTAGAAAATGTAGGAGGTACATTGAAAAGTGATGAAGTAAGTTATCACCAATATATGTATAACTATTATGCTTTTGATAAAGGGGTTCCTGAAAAAGGTTATGGAATTATTGGTGTGGGTACTGCTGCTGCAGTAAAATTTCAAATTACTAAAGCCGATTCATTACAAGGTGCTTTTATGCTGTTTAATCGTACAGCAGGAAATGCGAATGAAGATTTGTTTTTCGATTTAGTACTTTGGAAAGATAATGGATTTGGTACTGGCCCAAGCCCACGTGCTGCAGATCAAATTACTTTGATAAGAAGTCAGCGACCTAAATGGGATAGTGAAAATATTTACCATTTTGTAGATTTCCAAATGCCAAAGGGATTATATCTAACTCCAGGTACTTATTATATAGGCTGGGTGAACCAAAATGATGGCGCATTAAATGTAGGTTTTGATACCTATATAAATAATAAAGAAAGAAATTATGTTCGGGTAAATAATATATGGCAAGGCAGTTCATTTGAAGGATCTGTAATGATTCGTCCAATTGTTGGGAAGAAATATCCTATAACAGGAATTAATTATCCAAATGAATTGGCCAATCAAACATTGATTTATCCAAACCCTGTTTCCAAAATGCTGAATATTGTGTTGCCAGACGATTTGAATAATAGAAAGGAAACACTTAGCTTGCGAATCACAAATGTTGTAGGGCAAACTGTGTTGGAACAGAGATGTGAAGACCATATAGAGGTATCATCTCTGGAGAAGGGTATGTATATATTAACTTTTATTGACCGTTTGAATAATACTTCTTTCAGTAAAAAGTTAATGGTAACGAAGTAAAATCATTTTATCGTCTAAGATGACAGAATCGAATAAGGAAACGAACGAACAGATTGTTGAAGAACAATCGGAGATGTATGAACATCACCGCATTGTAGCAGATAAGGGGCAAAGCCCTCTTCGAATAGACAAATTTTTATTGTATCATATAGCAAATGCTTCCAGAAATAAAATTCAGCAAGCCGCCAGAGCAGGAAATGTTCTTGTAAATGGAAAGGTTGTAAAGCAGAATTTTAAGGTGAAGCCAGATGATGTTGTTAGCGTAGTAATGACCTATCCTCCTCGTGAGGTGGAAATTATACCTGAAAACATACCTCTTGATATTGTTTATGAGGATGATGATATTGTTGTTGTAAATAAACCTTCAGGTATGGTTGTACATCCTGGGTTTGGTAATTTTACAGGGACATTATTGAATGCTCTGGCTTATTATTTTGAGCAAACAGGAGCGACTGTTGATAATAAACATGGATATTTATGTCACCGTATCGATAAGGATACTACAGGTCTACTTCTTATAGCAAAAAATGAAATTGCTCAAGCAATTATGGCAAAGCAGTTTTATGATCATACTATCGATCGTAAGTATAATGCTTTGGTTTGGGGTGACTTTGAAGATGATGAAGGTACTATTGAAGGGCATATAGGTAGAGATATTCGTAATCGTAAAAGGATGAGTGTTTATCCTGATGGAGAATACGGTAAAGAAGCTATTACACACTTTAATGTAGTTCAACGCTTTGGTTATATTACCCTTGTTGAATGTAAACTTGAAACAGGTCGTACTCACCAAATTCGTGCCCATTTCAAGTATATCCAACATCCATTGTTTAATGATGTAACCTATGGAGGAGATCAGATTTTAAAAGGAACTACTTTCTCTAAGTATAAACAGTTTGTAAATAATTGTTTTAAAATGATTCCTCGTCAAAGTTTGCATGCACGCTCATTAGGTTTTGTTCATCCAACTACAAAGAAGGATATGTTCTTTGAATCTGAATTCCCACAAGATATGAAATCTGTAATAGATAAGTGGGAGGCCTATGTTGAAACTAGAAATATGGAATAAGAAATAATTTCAGTTATTTTATATAAAAATGTTCGGCTTTTATAGCCGGACATTTCTTGTTTTTGCAGTAATCACATTGAATTAGGCACAACATTTGTGCTTTTTTTATTTAAACCTTAAAGAATTTAGTTTATGAAAAAAATTATTCTTCTATGTTCAATTTTTTTTGCCTTAATGTCTACATCAAAGGCACAATCATTTGATGAAGGTTCTTCAATAATAAGTGCAGGATTAGGTTTAGGATCTAACCTTTATACTGGTTCTGAAACTCTTCGTGTTCCTCCTTTATTTGTTACTTATGATTATGGTTTTCGTGATCAGTGGAGTTTAGGAGGAATTATAGGTGTCGCTGGTTCGAAAGAGCGTTGGCATTATTTAAACCAATCGTATCAGTACAATTATAGCCATTTTATTCTTGCAGCACGTGGTGCATATCATATATATTCAGATTATACATGGGATGCTTATGCAGGTGCTTCACTTGGTTTTGATATTGTTACGGGAAGTTATTCTGGTGCTGTACCTGTTGGATATGAATATGCTACACGTGGATCTAGCTTGTTCTTAGGCTTGTATGCAGGAGGTAGATATTATTTCAATGACCAAATTGCTGCATTTGCTGAAATTGGATATAATGTAGGATTCTTAAATTTAGGAGTTTCCTTTAAACTACAGTAGTGCTCTTGTGTAATTGATATTACTCTACCTAAATTGCTGTTACAGATACTTTGAATTATACCTAAATGTACTAGGTATTGGATAAATACCTCCTAGGTATTGGATGAAAACCTCCTAGATATTGGATGAAAACCTTCTAGGTATTGGATGAAAACCTCCTAGGTATTTGGTGAAAACCTCCTAGGTTTTTATGTAATTGGTAATGTCTTTGGACTCAAATAAAAGTAGCTGTACTTGTCAAAGGTGTTATATCCTTAGATAAACCTAGGTAGAGTCATGAAAAAAGGGTTATTCAACAATTAAGTTGGATAACCCTTTTTTTCTTTCTTTTTTATAAATACTAATAGACAACTAGTTTTTGATTAAAGTTATCTCGATTTGAAGTTACCTTAAGTAAATATACTCCACTACTTATAGCTTCATTTGCCGAAAGTCCGGTACTAAATCCTATAGAATTTCCACTTTCTCTGGTATAAGTAAGTGTAGCTTCTTTGCCATTTACCGAGTATAGTCGAAGATTAAGATTTTCTGGTATGCTATTCCCGAATACAAGTAAAAAATTACCATTACCTCTATAAGTTATAGATGGAAGTACATTGATTTCTTTGGTTAAAGTTTTTTCCTGTATCTCTTCTTTTTCATCTTTATATACTATTTTTAGGCTTACTGTAAAACTTCCTGCACTGGGATAAGTGATTTTTGGTGGATCATTACCTTCTTTATCGTAATATTGACTAGGTTGACCTCCTTGAAATGTCCAGAAGTATTCAGTTATTTTTCCTCTTCCTGTAGAAGCATTAAAAAATTGTATAGGTTGATTTAGTAGAATGGTATTATTATTGGAATAGAAGTTAGGATTTGTGCTTGCCTCAGTTCCATAAAGCACTGTTACGCCACTATTGTTGGGATCGAGAAAAGGTTTTAATTGTCTTTCTTTGATATTACCATTTGAAGCCCAGTGTTCACTTAGTTTTCCAAAAAAATCTCTCCCTGTTTGGTTTTCACATCCTGTATTTCCACCAGTAAGTGAACCTATAATATTTCCATCGGCATTAAATAAAGGAGCACCACTAGAACCTCCTTCAGTAACACCAAAACCATTTTTGCTAGGGCTCCATTTTGTTCTCCAATATTTACCATTTGGATTACTTCCAGAGTATTGATCATAATTTGAAGAAATAAGAGCAGTGGTATAAAATGAAATCTTTTTTATATCCCCAGCAGGATGATGAATACATACTCCTTGTAAAGAGCCAATACCCGTTCTGTCCCATCCATTATAGTATGGACTATATTCTCCTGGAATTACTTTCCCCTCATTTATTTCTAAAAGCTTAAAATCGGAACCTGTAGTTTCAGAATTATTTGAGTTGGCAAGAAGTTTAGAGCCATTAAGCGTTTTTCCTTCAGAGTAATTATTACCCTCACAATCTACCGACTCATTAGAGAAATAAAATATCCATTTTGCATAGTCGGAACTTGTTGATGAAGGTCCACAATGATTTGCAGTGAGTAAATATGGATGATAGTCGTTGAGAGTATTATTAATCAAGCTACCAGAGCACCAAAAAGCACCTGCATTATCGTAAAGCAATATTTTTGTAACACCGTTCTTCTGCAGTTTCCAAGGTTCTCCTTCAGGGCAATTAACATTTACATTACAAGACCCACTAGCCCTATTCTTTTTTAAAGCTGAGTTAAATAGGAAATTTGGTAGTTCTCCAAAGTAATAATTAACTTCTTGAATTTGCAGATTTGTTTTTGTAGCAATTTCATTAGGCTCAAAGTATTCAATAATTGCTTTTTCTCCAACGATTAGTTCAGTAGAAAATACTTTATCTGTATTGTTTTCTGAAGTATATGCTCCCAGAATTTGAGTTCTTTCGGAGTTATAAATAAATAACTTTGCTTTTTCTGGAAGATTAAGGTTTTTGAAGATAATATTAAGAGCTTTGGCTTTTGAAGCATAAATTTGTAGTTGACAAATTTTACCTTCAGGAATATTAGTCCATTTTCCACTGGAAAAAAGATCTTTGTAAAAAGGAATTAGTTTACCAACTTGTTCTTTTGGATATGTACCTTTGTTTATATTGTTAATTATTTGTTTATCAATATTAATTGAGGGAATGTCAATAAGTGATTTTCGCGAAGATTTATCCAAAAAACTATAAGGCTTTCCTCCCTCGCTTATTTGTGAGAAAACACTGTTCTGTAAACCAATAAGCAGAATGAGGTTAACTGTTAAAATGAGAATGTTTTTTCTTAGAGATGTTTTTAACATTTGTAGTGGTTTAAATGGTAATAGAGAAACTCTTTTGGCAAATTTACTAAAAGTAAGATAAATTGAATAGATTATTAACAATCAAAATAAGGAAATAAGATTTGTCGTTTCCTTTTTTAAAATATAGTTAAGGGGTTTTAGTACAAGCAATTTATACAAAAAAATATAACGAAAAGTATAATCACTATGAAAAGAAATTTAATTATTCTGTTCTTTTCTATTGTATGTGGATTTGGTTTGACTGCACAAAATTCACAAACATCTAAAAAGAAGGTTAAGAATATAATTTTGATGATCGGTGATGGAATGGGAACATCACATGTGTATGCAGCTCTTACGGCAAAAAAAGGGAATTTAAATATGTGTAAAACTAAGCATATTGGTTTTAGTAAAACATATTCATCCAATAGATTTATTACTGATTCAGGGGCAGGAGGGACTGCTTTGGCAACGGGGTGCAAGGCAAATAATAGAACTGTCGGTTTAAATGGAAATAAAGAAGTGGTTCCTACTATTTTGGAGCTAGCCGAAAAAAAAGGGATGTCTACAGGTTTGATATCTACTTCTGCAATTACACATGCTACTCCTGCTTCATTTATTGCTCATAATAAAAGTAGGGCAGATTATGAAGGAATTGCATTGGATTTCTTGAAAACAGATGTTGATATTTTTATTGGAGGGGGATATAAACATTTTTTCAAACGTAGCGATGGATTAGATCTCAAAGATAGTTTGTTGAATAGAGGGTATGAGGTTATTACTACAATGGAAGATTTGAATAATTCGTCTTCAGATAAAATCGCTGCTTTACTTTATCCAAAACATGGGCCAAAATATTTAGATGGAAGAGGAGAAATGCTTGTTGAATCAGCACAGAAGGCTTTGGAAGTTTTAAAAGATTCTGATCAGGGATTTTTTCTTATGATTGAAGGATCTCAGATTGATTTTGCAGCTCATTCTAATGATACAGAAAATGTTGTTGCCGAGACTGTCGATTTCGATAATGCTGTAGGAAAAGTAGTGGAGTGGGCTTTGCAAGATGGAGAGACTTTAGTAATTGTTACTGCCGATCATGAAACAGGAGGTTTTGCTGTTACTGGAGGGAATATGGAACTTGGAGAAGTAAAAGGTGATTTCGTAAGTAAACATCATACTGCAACAATGGTTCCTGTATTTGCTTTTGGTCCGAAGGCTGATCTATTTCAGGGAGTACAGGAAAATACAGACATTAATAAAAAGATGAAAGCTGTCCTTGAGTTGGATTAGTTTTTTTATGAGAAAGGAAAGAATCCTGAAAACATCGTTTTTCAGGATTCTTTCTTTTGTGTTATGGATATTTTAACCCAGGATAGAGGCCAATTGGAGGATAAGGAATAGAGCTACCATATTTTTCGTTTATGGTTTTTATAACCTCTTTTGCTAAAATAGCATTTCCTTGAGGGGTTAGATGTACACCATCGAGAGAGAAAAGGTTTCCGGTAATAAATTTTGATGAAAAAAATATGCCGTCTACAGTGAAACCAGTTGTTGCCGCAGAGAGTAGTAATTTGTTAATATCTACCAGAGCAAGATTTTCCTTTTGGGCAATGTCCTCGATAACTTTATTATATTGTTCGATTGCTGAATTTATCTCATTTAAAGTCGACTTTCTTAATGTATAAACATCTTTTATAGGAATAGTACTTCCCCAATTGGCACATAAAAGAGAGTCGGTAGGTAATGTAAGAAGTAATTTCTCTTCAGATGTTATTTGTCTGAAGCTAAACTTTTTTAAGCTTTCAGGTAGAGGAATTGTAGGGTCTTCTATAACAACAGGATTTGCTCCTTGCTGAAATTGTATTTTGTAATTTAGCTTTAAACTATCCATTACAAAGTTATATCTTGCATATGCAGCATTTAGACTGTCAGCTAAACCCTTTCTTGGAATTGTAAGTACGTTATAAGGTATGGTTGTGAAATATGGGATTAATGTTAGTTCTGGGATCTTAAATATTGCTCCAGTCATTTGATCTTTATAATTTCCTGCTTTTTTTAAGGTGTCAATTAGTGCGAGATATGATTTTTTGTATCCAATACCAACATCGCCTTCTAGAGGTGTAATAAAATTGCTTGTACCTCCACTTACCGCATATAATAATGCATCGTCATTACCTACAAAGCATGTGAAAAAACTAGGCTTTGCTTCTCTTATAATACTTACAGCATTATCTGATGTAGGATTTTTTATTATACGCCCGAAGAAAGGATTCTTTTGTCCAAAATTTTTGTCGAACATATCAATCAATTTCATGCCAGGAACAGCCTGATTATCAAAAGGACCTTGATCGGAAATATTTTGAGTAAGTATTCCAAGTAATTCTTTTTGATCTGGCATAGGGTCGATGAGTTGAGGAGCTAAGCCAGGAGTTCCTATACAATTGACTGTAGGTTTTAGTATGAATTTGGTGCCAAGAACAAGTTTATTATTGATAAGATTTGCACTGATTCCATTAGAGAAGTCAAGAATCGGTTGTTTAAAGTTACCTTTTCTTCCTACAGATGTTAGTTGTTGGGCTACGATATTTGAGAATGAATATTCTTGACCTTCTTTATATAGAGCACCATTCGTAAAACCAGCAGTTATTGAATTTCCAATAGCTAGGTAATTTTCAAAATTAACTTCACCTCCTTGTTTAGGGCGAAATTCATCTAGTTTAGGTTTACATTGTGCCAAAACTAAACTAAAGACAATTATATATGTAATTAGATATTTCATTTTTTGGAGTTATGGTTAGAATTTAAGTGAAAGGCCAAGACCAAAAGAGGTTACACTAGTATTGTATGTGCCTTGAAAATCTGCAGGACTATAATTTTTCTTTGATTTAAACCCATACAATTGTTCATATGAGAAATCAATTGATAAATTGTTTATTGGTTTGAAAGAAATACCGTAGGTGGTTCCTAAAGTATTAAGACTTACGGTTTCTGGAGTAAAAAAGTTTGAATTCGTTGGTGTTTGATCGTAATATAAACCTGTACGTAATGTAAGCATTTCTAAAACTTTATATTCTACACCAAGTCGTGGAATTAAAATATCAATATACTCTCTAGGTGCAATTTGATTTAATAGCTCAGGAGCTTCTTCGAATTTAAAAGTCAATTCCTTGTATGAACTCCAGAATACCCAATCTATTTCTGCAGCAATTAACCATTTGTCGTTAATTTGGTAGGCAACACCAAGATCTAAATTTGCTGGTAGAGGGATTTCCGACTCAAATTTATTCTCTTTCGGAATTAAAGAATATAGTGAGTTAGGGATGTAAAATTTAGCATCACCATCAGTTACCTTCATATTGATTTTAGATCTGTAATTAAGACCTATTTTTATTTTTGAATGCGGTTTTGCCCAAACACCAATATTATAACCAATGTTATCTGTACTGCCATCTAGTTTTACATGGGCTTCTGGAGAGTAATTCAATCCACGTTGGATATTAAACATACCAAAGGCATAAATAATTCCTGCCCCAACACCCAAGTTTGGCGTGATTTTATAGCTTAAGGTTGGTTGAATATAAACTGAACTTAAAGCAATTTTCTGAACAAGATTTTTACCTATCCACTGGTTGGGCCATTTTAGTGAACTGCCATATGGGGTATATATACCAATACCTGCAGTAAATTTTGGAAGAATTTTTATAGCTCCGTAAAAGTAGAATGGGAATCCTGGCATATCTTTATTTTGGTATGTTTGAGTAGAATAATCTTGTTGAAATGCAGCATAAGGAAAAATAACATTAATTCCTCCGCTTAAGCTTACTTTACCTTCGAACATAGATAGTGCACCGGGATTGTAAAAAATACTGGAAGCATCTAAATTAAATGGAGTTCCAATTAGGGCTATGCCACTGCTGCGTTGGTTTTGTAAACGAACCTGATATCCTCCAGCCATAGCCAGATTGATGGATAGTACAGCATAAAAAAAGGCAAGAATTATAATTCTCTTCATAAGAGTATGTGAATTAGTGAGATGTGAAATTTTATTTTTTAGAAAAGAAGAAAATAAAAGAAAATAAAATGCTTTTTTATTAGGTTTTAAATAGCTTCGGTAAAGGTACAAAAAGCACTTAAAAGAATACAAGGAAAATTATTTTTTGAATATATGAAATTGAGGTATAGTGCTTTTATGATTTTACTATACCTCAATTTGGTTTTATTATGACCTATAATTCCCAATTAATTTGTTGGATACCATGTTCCTTAAAATAATTATTTGTTTTCGAGAATGGCTTACTGCCAAAGAATCCTCTATGTGCTGATAATGGGCTAGGATGAACGCAAGTTATAATATGGTGTTTTTGATTGTCTATTAACTTTTGTTTTTGTTTTGCATAATTCCCCCAAAGAATAAATACTACATTTTCTTTTTCCTGATTGATTAAACGAATTATAGAATCAGTAAAAGTTTCCCAACCTTTATTTTGATGCGAACCTGCTTGATGTGCTCTAACAGTTAAAGTCGCATTCATAAGCAAAATTCCTTGTTTTGCCCATGATATTAAAGAGCCTTGTTTTGGGATGGGAAGTTCAAGGTCGTTATTTAATTCTTTGTATATATTTCTAAGTGATGGAGGAATTTGTATTCCTTCAGGAACCGAAAAAGCAAGTCCATGAGCTTGTCCTTCTCCATGATATGGATCCTGTCCAAGTATAACTACTTTAACTTTGTCGAAGGGAGTTAAGTTAAATGCAGAAAAAATATCCTTTCCTTTTGGAAAAATTGTATTGTTTCTTTTTTCTTCTTGAAGGAAGCTTTTTAATTCTTTAAAGTAGTCACTGTTAAATTCATCTTTTAATAAATTTTTCCAACTATCCTCTATCTTGGGATTGATTGCATTCATAGTACAATTATCAATTAATGGTGATTCTAATTTTTTGTAATTGTAGAAAAAATACCCTTAATTTGTACAACTTACGTAAAAAAATATTTTTTGGTAACCTTTTATTAACCTCAGAACATGAAAAAAGTAATTGTATTATTCGCATTGGCTCTTCTTGTAGGTTCCTTTATAAGTAGTTGTAAAACAAGACATAAGTGTCCTGCTTATGGTGAAGTACATAAATACCAAAAGAATCCAAAGCAATAAGAAAGACATTTCGACGATTTTTCGTATAATTTATCTTATCTTTATGAGGCTGTCTATTGAGGCAGCCTTTTTTGATTGTGTAAATCCAAAACCCTTTTCTAAGTTGATATGAAGAATTTATACTTTACCTTTTTACTTTTGTTTTTTCTTCCTGCTTTTGGCTTTTCTCAAGTAGCCATTTCTGTGGATACAACTTCTGGACCTCAAATTATTCTTGAAAAAGAACGTGCGTTTTCAATATTTGCACACAATAGGGGCTTGGGCTTAGGCATGTGTTTTGGGAAAAGAATTAATGTTAAACGTTCGTCGTTATATAGTATCCAAGTTACAAATCTAAGATCTTTGAGTCAGGTACGATTACATAATCCTTTTTATCGTGGAGCAAAAAGTAATTTCTTAGGAAAATTAAATTATGTATATGTAGGTAGATTTGGAAAAATGTATTCTTTGCGACTCACTCCTAAGCCTTATTGGAATGGAGTTCGTCTTAATCTTAAATATGCTTTTGGGTTTAGTCTTTTTATTATTAAGCCATACTATATTGAAGAAATTAAGGTAGATCAGGATGGGAGTTTTTACTTGAATAGTGAGCGTTATGATCCTTCAATTCATAATGAAAATAATATATATGGTCGTGCTTCTTTTTTTGAGGGTTTCGGTAATCTGAAAACAAATATTGGAGCTTTTGTAAAAACAGGACTTGAGTTTGAATTTGGAAAATCGAATGAAAAAATAAGATCTTTAGAATTTGGTTTTATCTTAGAAGGTACTCCTTTTGGAATCGATTTTACTGCTGAAAAAGGAAAAGAATACTTTATTCCCACATTGTATATATCACTTTCTTTTGGGAAAAGATACAATACTTATTATTCTGAAGAAAAGAAGAAGCTTCAAAAGATGGAATTTAAAGATGTTCAATAATATAAAAAAAAAGCGAGGAACTATGCTCCTCGCTTTTTTTTTGTAGGTAAAGATTATTTGATAATTACCTTTTGAACACGACTTCCATTCCTAGTTTCGATTTTCAAGAAGTATACTCCTGAATTTATATTTGAAACTGGAATTTGAATAGTTTTTTGTTCGTTAGCATTAAAATTTTCAATTTTGCTAGAAATGGTTTTTCCTACAAGATTAATCAAGTTAATCTTCGCTTGAGAATTTTCTGAAGGGGTTACTTGAATCTTTATGTTATCTTTAGCAGGAACTGGATAAACATTAACATTAGACTTAGTGCCAAATATATCTTCTATACCATCAGGAGCTGCTTTAGTTGTAAAACTCATAACTTCACTCCAAGCAGTACTCTTATCTCCTTTATAACCTTGAACTTTCCAGTAGTAGGATTGGCCTTGTTCTAGTGTTTTTGGAATAGTAAAAGTTCTACCATCAATATTAGAGATGTATTCTGTTCCTTTTACCATCTCTGGATCATTGGTAAAGAAAACTCTGTAAGTTCTCAAACCTGCAACACTAGACCATTGTAAGGTCACTTTTTTAGGATCAACATCTACTTCATTATTTTCAGGACTTCTAGGGTTTACTGAAGTTACTGTTTGTAGGGTAATGGTATTTGAATAACCTGAAAAATTATCCTTACTTTCGAATGCTTTAATTCTTACATAATATTTAGTGTTTACATCTAAATCACGGAATTCATAAGAATCATTGTCATAAGATTTGTAAACAGTGGCATTTTTCATGCTTTCTTCTTCCGAAATTTCAACACTATACCACTTTGTTCCTTTAATTTCAATGTAACGAATTGAGTAATCCAATGGAACTTCAGAACCTGGCTGAGTTATTTTTAATAAGTCAACACCAAAGGTTGTAAAGTTTCTTACATCAGACCATTCTGTAGCAGAACCATTAGGGTTTATACCTCTTACTCTCCAAAAGTATTTGCTTTCGTAAAGTAGATTAGTTACTTCGATAGAAGTTTTTTCAGGCTCAACTTCAACGTCATGAATTATGTTAGTGAATTGATCATCACTAGCAAATTGCAATTGAATATGCTTGAAAAAACCAAAATCTACTCCAGTTTTTGATTTTGGACAAGGGTTTTTCCAAACAAAAAGTTGTTTTACATGAATTTTTTTATCATTGGTTGGTGATTTCAATTCAAATTTTTCGAAGGTAGTAAAGCTATATGCTTCAGACCATGGAGAAATTTTACCATTATCATTAGCCTGTACTCTCCAGAAATATTGAGTAAGAGGACTTAAGTTTTCAATTAAGAAAGATGTTCTGTCAAGATCTTTACCTTCAATAAGTCCTGAAGTAAAATCTTTATCCTTTGCAAGTTGAACGGAATAAGTTACTAGCTTGCTTGATTCTCCGGTTATACCTTTCCAAGATAATTTTAGGTTGGTAATAATACCTTCAGTTTCATTGTATGGAGCCAACAACTCAGGAGTGTAAACTCTCGTTTGAGAGTTTACCTGTGCAGCACCTATTACAAGTAAGAAAAGTGATAATATATATTTTTTCATTTTTATATCTTTTGATAATTTTTTACTTGGTTACGATAAACTTAGTGCTAGAGAAAAAACCTTCTGAAACTACAGTAAGAACATAAGTACCACTGTTTAAATGACCAGCATCAATAGTTTTTAGATGTTCTCCTTTGTCAAGCTCTCCAAAGTTTTGAGAAAATAATTGACGACCAGAAATATCATGAACATAGCATGCAACATCGCCTTTTTTCTCTAAGTTGATTTTCAAATTAGAAATTCCGTTACCTGTTACTGGGTTAGGGAAAATTTGAGCTTTAACACTTGTTTTTTCTGGATTTTCGTTCAGTCCTATTGGAGTTAAAGGAATATCTTTAAGGAAGCTGTTATTGATAAATGCACCTTGACCTCTTGTACCCAATACTATGCTACCATAGTTTGAAACACCTTTGTATGTTTTCTTTTCAAAAGTACTTTCTTCAACACCAAAGTCTTCATATTGAATATCACCAACTTTATTTGTTTGCTGCTTAATATCTACAATTGCAAGATCTTTGAAAGATACATTATCTACAAAAGTCCAGGTAGGATTAGCACTATTTAGATCTATAGTGGTATATAAACCTTTGCTTGTACCAAGAAAAGCTATATTCGTATTTGACATTTCAATTAATGAAGACAAAACTTGAATATTTTTTGGTAGTCCTTGACCTATTGGTTTGAATGTTGGGTTTTTATCCAATCCATTTTCAGAATAATAAACTAAACTTTCACTACCTTCTTTTTCAAAGAAAGTTAACAACACTTTATTTGGATTTTCTGAATCGATACTTACAGAGCTGATTTTTACATTTTCCATTTCTTTTGGAATAGTAATAAATTCAGATGCAATTACACAATCAGGATTGCTATATGTTGCAGTTTTATAATCTATAGCATGAAGCAAGTTTGAACAACGAATCAAACGAGTAGTTTCTTTAATTCCATCAAAAAGACCTGCCCATAAATAGTTTCCATTTTGACTTACAGCAACGCAAGAACCTAAGTTGTTTTTGTGATCTCTATCATAAAAGTTAACGATAGGCCATGCAGTAAATACATTTCCTTCAGAACCAAGTCCTGTTTTACTAAAATCAGGAAGGTGGTGAGTTAAGAAGATTTCTTTTTCACCAACAATGTACATTTTATTGATTACATGACTTAGAACACGGATAGTGTCACTATTTTTGCTATTACTAATTATAGGATCCTCTGGTTTTTTTAATGGATCTTTTGGAAGTACATTCTTTGTAATTGTTTTACTTATTGGGTAAAATCTATCTTTACCAAAGTAATGTTTTGCAAAAATTTTGCGAGGAGCCTTGATTGTATCTTTTTTCCATGGATTCTCGTAGATAATGGTATCTGTTGCATAAGGAAAATCTGCAGATTCCCATATTGCAATAGGTACCCTGGAGTGGCTTCCTGGAATTCTAACTAAGTTGTTATTTAAGAAACTACCAAACATTTTGTTTTTTACATCATATCTCTGAATGGTTTGTCCACTCGAAGTTACAACCAAAAGTTCTTTATCTAGTGCACTCTGATATACGAATCCTCCATAATTAATAGGAGTTCCATTACTTGATTTTGCAGAGAATTGTCTTGCGAAATTTGGATTAGAGACTTTCTCGCTAACATATAAACAACCGTTATTATTTGATGAGAAAAATGCAGAATTCTTTTCTCTTGATAAGCCTACTTTACGAACAACATTGCTATTTAGTAAAGAAAGACTTGCACGGTATGTTCTCTTACTTATATCTCCAATAAATAATCCAGACTCTGTTGCAAAGAATACTTCGGAAGAATTATTCTTAAAAGCAATATCATTTATATTATTACGAATATAATTTGGGAAAAACTGATTTTTGTCATCAGAAACTTGAGTTAAGAAAAACTGACTTGAATTTTCAGCTTTTTTACCTTCAAAAAGTACTAAAGAACCAAAGTAAATAGTTTCAGGATCGGTTGGATTAACTTTAATATAAATTGAGTTTTTACCATTACCGCTTGTTGCATCTGGTTTATCACTTAGAGGTTCATAAAGGGCACTCTTTCCAGGAACAACAATGCTCCAGGTTTTTCCAGCATCATATGATTGATATACATTTGTAAGTAGACCCTTTAAGTTTGCTCCAATAGCATAACAAGTATTCTGATTAGAAGGCGCAAAAGCTAGTGCATAGCGTGAAGCTCTAATTTCTTTACCAAAAGATTTAGCATCATCGTTACACATATTTTTGAAATCGTTAGAACCAGCTTCAGCACGATAAATAAGCTCTTCTATCTCTTTTGGTCTTTTTGGATTTCTAAGATATCGAACAGTAATTAATTTTACCCCTTCATCATTGATTTGGATGTCTAAAACACTTTGCTCAATAACATTGCCTTGGTCATCTTTAGCAGTATTCCAGCTATTGCCATTATCTATTGAGTATTTAAGACCTTTTCCAGTAGCAGCATAAATAGTGTTACTTTTTTCATCAACACATACCTTGTTTATAAAATCCCAATCTGCATTACCTGTATTGCTAGTAGATTTAATTAGGTCAAATTTATCTCCGTTAGATACATATAAACCAGTTCCTTTGTTTTCAAATCTTTCCAGATTTCTTCCTGTACTAACATAGATTGTACCATTTGCTGCTTGGTACATAGAAGATGCGTTCAAGATATGTTTGGATCCAGTATTGCCCTTTTTCCAAGATATACCATTGTTTTTACTAACATAAATTCCTCCATACTCAGAAGCAGATATAATAGTATTTTGGCTTTTGTCTCTGTTGTCAACTATAACATCAGTAATACGACCAGAGAAGTTGCTTGGTCCAATTGTTTTCCAGTCATTAACTTTATTTGTAGTTTCTGCAGGATCAGCTTTAAGATCTGAAGAATATTGACTGGCATTTACAGTATTGCCAATAGATGTATTTGAGAAAGCCTCGACTCCTGTTTTTTGGGAGGTAAAGGAAAAAGAATTGTCCTTTTCATGCCCCATGCTTACAGATGCAATAAGCAAACCGGCCGTTCCTAAGGTCAACGCTTTTAGCCTAAAGGGTAAAATTCTACTTTTCATATCAATTATATTTGATTACAATTTATTAATTGGTTCTTAGTTGCCTCTAATCAGTGCCACAAGTTACATTTTTTTTAGAAAAACTCAATGTCAAGCTTCCCAAAAAAATCTATATACTCATTATTGAAAATATATTTACGCTGAATTAATTTCCGATGCAAACTCCCCCTTTAAATTAGGGCGCTAAAGTATTAAAATTTACTTTTTATTAAAAGTTAAAATGAGGTAAATTACCTAAAGAGATGTGCTTATACTATTCGTACAAATGCTTTTTATTAATTACAAAGACTGATTGTATAAGATTTGGTGTTTTATTTATCTGTAAATCAGTAATAAAAGGCTTTCTTGTGCGAAGGGGGCTGTTTTTCAAAAAGAGAAATAACTATAGGGCGGATTTAATTAAAACAAGACTTATTTTTATTTAATTTTAGAATATAAATAAGTCTTTTTATCCTTTTTTGCATACAAATAAGGAGTGAATATTAATTATTCACTCCTGTAAGCTAGTATTATCGTTATAGTATTAAATTCTTGTAAATGATTTTTTTGGAATCCAACCAATACTGCCATTTTCAATTCTTATCTCGCACCAATCATTAAGATTTTCTGTTATCTGAATTTTTGTTCCTTCATGAAGAACAAAGAGATCTACACTATTTTGAGTCGGAGAACTTTTAACCGTAATGGTTGGTTGCATTATAATGGCATAATTTTGTCTTTTTTCTTTATGATATTTGCTTGTTCCAAGACTTATGGATAATATGAAAAGAACAAGAAATATTATTCCAAGAATAAAGGTTGATTTCTTTAAAGCTCGTATTCTTGATAACAAAAATATAGCTACGAATAAAAGGGTTATTATAAATACAAATACAGAAATAATAGCCCAACTATCTGTTGGAAATAGATTAACAATATTGTCCCACCATCTGCTTAGAAAAAATGTTGGAACAATTTCTATTTTATCCTGAATTTTGGTATTTACAATCTGCAAGTTGATTTTTGCATCTTTATTATTTGGATCAAGTTTTATAGCTCTTTCATAATTTAAAATTGCATGAGGGTAATTAGTTGTTTTATAATAGCAATTCCCCAGATTGTAATATAAATAAGTTGAACTATAGCCATTGTCTATGATTGTACTATAATTTTTTATTGCATTATCGTAAAACCCATTATTATATGCTTCTTGTGCTCTAGTTAAAAGAGAATCAACTTGCTTATAAGCATTTTCTGTCGACGCTGCTTGAGACAGTTGAGTGAAAGCTAGAAAAAATGCAATTATAACGACTCGTATCATTATCTTATATTTTTCACGGATTACTTTAATTCTGATTCGATATTTATTATGGTTTGTACTCCTTTGGAATAAATTTCATCCATTTTTGATTTTGGATCACCAGGAGCATAGCGCGCATATTCACAATCATTCAGTATAGAAACAAACTGTTGAATCAGATCATTATTAACATTTTGCTCTTGTAATGATTCGTGGATTTTATCTTTTGATAATTCTGATCCTTGGATGTTAAATTTATCACTGACATATCCCCATAAACCATTTGCTATCTCATTATAGAATTTGTTCTCTTCATCGTTGTCCATAAATACTTTGGCTTTCTTTAGCTTTTGTTTGGCTAGTTTTGTTGCCATTTTATGGCGCATTAAAGCTTTGTTCCCTTTAGTATTTCTGTTTTTAAAAGTAAAGTTTACTATTATTATCATAATAATTAGAGGAATAATTAAGCAGAGGTAATACATCCAACTGCCAAAGAAATACTCTCCTTTACGTTTTATTGGAAATGGATTGAGTTTGATATGTCTGATATCTTTACCTAAATATTTTATTTCGGAAGAATTTGTTCCTGAGTAGTATGCTCCTGAATCTACATTTTTTCCTTTCTTTATGTTCAAATCATACTCCGGAGTTTGTTCATTTATATATTTCCTTTTTTGAGGGTCGAAGTATGTAAAAACAATAGGTTTAATTTTAAAGTTGCCTGCAGAACGGGGAATTATAAGATATTCAAAGGTCTTGGTTCCATATATTGAATTTTCACTGGCATAGATGTTATCGCTGGTCTTTGGGTCAAAAATATCAAAATCAGCAGGGAACTTAACATTTAGATTATCTACCAAATCAATGTTACCTTTTCCTTTAAGAATCAATTTTAAGGTAATAGCTTCGTTTGTTTCGAGCTTACTGGTATCTATATTTGCGCTTAAACTAAAATTTCCAACAGCCCCATTAAATGTATTAGGGCGATCTTTTGTTGGTAGGTTTTTTATGTTTAATTCAATGGCGTTTGAGACCAATCTTTTTTTGACGTCTTGATAGTTGTTTTGAAAAAATGGATCATCGAAGAAGTCATCAAAAGGGTTGTTCGATCTTCTTCGTTGTTTTTTTTGTTTAATTTGAGCAATGACATCAAGTTTAGCAGGATTCAGCTTAATTTTACCTGATTTTTGAGGAAAAATAGCTTGTTGAAGTAATACTCCTGTAGCATAAGTTTTTCCATTGATTGTTTCTTGATTTCTTTGCAATTTACCATTCTCATTTAAATCTCTTGTCCAGAATCCTGCAAAGTCAGGCTTTTCAATAAACTCATAATTACTTACTGGTAGTTGAGTATATATTTTGTAAGTAATGATTACTTGTTCTCCAAGATATGGAGAGGTTTTATCAACAGTAGCTTTTATAAACAGATCTTGATTCGACGAATCTGCAGTAGTAGAGTTATTGTTTCTATTGTTTGTTGCATTTGAACTATTGGGTTTAGTGATCTTGATTTTTACAGGACTGCTTTCATACTTCTTATTATCAGCCATTACGTAACTAGACCCAACTTCGGCAACTCCTACACTTCTTGCTGTTACCATATAGGTAATTTGGGTGGTTACCGATTGTTCCATTTTTCCATTGATAATAGAAATACTTGATTGACTTGTGTTTGACGGACCCGAAACGACATCTAAATTCTTAAACGTTGGCGGATTAAAAGAAGATGTTTTTTTGTCAATAGTAAAATGTACTGTAAATACTTCACCCAGTTCTGCTTGGGGTTTTGCATAAACCTTTAATTTTTCTCCCTTTGCCAAAATAGAGTGGGAGAGAAGTAATAATGGTATTATGAGAAAACAGATTCTTTTCATTCGATTTATATTGAATATTTTTGGTGGATCAAAATTAAACAAAAAACAAAATTACCAGTCTTTCTCTACCTTTCTAGACTTTGCTTGTTGTGCTTTTTGTTGTTTTAACTTCTCTAATGTTTTCTTTTCATTATTTTCAAGAGCTTTCAATATGCGTTGAGCATCTTTTTTTGATATTTCTTGTTTCTGTGGTTGTTTTTGTTTCTGTTTATTTTGATCTTGTTTGTTCTGGTCTTGTTTATCTTTATCTTTTTGATCTTGTTTATCCTGATCTTTATCTTGTTTGTCTTGCTTATCTTGATTCTGTTTATTCTGCTGATCGTTTTGATCTTGTTTTTTATTCTGTTGTTTTTGCTGTTGCTGTTGTTGTTGCTTTTTTAACTTTTCCTGAGCATAAACAAGATTATATCTTGCGTTTTCATCATTAGGATCAATTTTTAGTGCATTTTTATATGCATCAATACTTTCCTCGTACTTTTTTTGTGATAAAAAAGTGTTTCCAAGGTTGTAATAAGCATTCTTTTTTATACTCTTATTTTTATTTTCCGTTAATCCTTCAAAATGTTTTGTAGCTTCATCAAAGTTTTTCTGAAGGTACATAACATCACCAAGATTAAACTTCGCTTTTTCTTGTTTTTTATTTATGTCTAATGACTTTCTATATTTTAATTCAGCATTTTTTAAATCATTCTTTTCAAATGCTTGATTTCCTTTTCTGACTAAAGATTTATCTCTTTGCCCGTATGATGAAAATCCTATTAATACAAGAACAAATAGGAAAAATATTTTTGTTTTCATGTTTCTATCACTTTCAGATTAGTCAAATAAGCTGATTTTATCACTCCATTTATTTCTTCTTTCCAAAATGAAAAGTTCTATAATGAGGAATATAATTGCAATAGCAAGGAAATACTGGAAACGATCTTCATAATCACTAAAGTTTTTCACTTCAAGATCTTGTTTTTGAATATTATCTAAGTCCTTAATTATTGCATTAAACCAACCTCTAGAATTTGAAGCTCTGACATAAGCACCATTACCTGTCTCTGCCAATTCTTCCAAAAGTTTAGAGTCGAGTTTGGAAACTACTATATTATTTGCTCTATCTTTTTTATAACCCTGTGAATTACCATATTTGTCCAGATTAGGTATTGGAGCTCCTTCAGGGGATCCCATACCTATGGTGAAAATTTTAATACCTTTTGCTGATATTGTCTTGGCTACTTGAATGGCATCTCCCTCATGATCTTCACCATCAGTAATTAACAAGATAGCTTTACTATGCTTCGTTTTATCATCAAATGAATTATCACAAATTGTAAGAGCTTCCCCAATTGCAGTGCCTTGTACACCAACACTTCGGGTATCGATATTCTCCAAAAATAGTCGGGCAGCACCATAATCTGTTGTTAAAGGAAGTTGTAAGAATGCTTTTCCTGCAAATATTACTATTCCTATCCGATCACCGTCGAGTCGGTTGATAATTTTAGATATAGATTGTTTTGCATTTAACAATCTGTTTGGTGTTATATCTTCTGCAAGCATTGAATTACTTACGTCAAGGGCAATCATTATATCAATACCTCTTTTTCTCGCTTGCTCTAATTTTGATCCTGATTGTGGATTTGCTATTGCAATAACCAAAAAAGCATAAGCAATTAGCATAAATATAAATTTTGTTGCAGGTCTTCTTTTTGATGCTGCTGGAGTTAGTTTGCTCACTAATTCCATATCTCCAAATTGTTTTAGCACACGTCTTTTCCAGTATACCCAAGCAATATGTAATCCTATAAATACAGGAATTAATATAAGGAGATATAAATATGTTGGATGTTCGAACTTAATCATTTCTTCTGTATCAATTTATGGAATTGTCCTGAAAATAGTTTTACGTAAGATAATTTCCAGTATAAATAATAGTAGAGCAATTAATGCCAAAGGGAAGAATTCCTCATATTTTTTACTAAACTGGTTTACATCAATCTTAGATTTTTCAAGTTTATCAATTTCTTGGTATATCTGTTGCAATGAGCTATTGCTAGTTGCTCTAAAGTATTGTCCTCCTGTTGTTTTTGCAATGTCTTTTAATAAGGCTTCATCTATCTCTACTTTTACATTTGCATATCTTGTGCCAAATGGAGTTTGGTAGGGAGTATTTGCAAAACCCTCTTTTCCTACACCAATAGCATAAATACGTACATTATATGTTTTGGCTATTTCGGCAGCAGTTTTAGGATCTATATTGCCAGAGTTGTTTACTCCATCAGTAATAAGTATAAGCACTTTAGATACAGCCTCACTATTTTCTAATCGGGAAACCCCTGTAGCAATAGCATCGCCAATTGCTGTTCCATCTTCAATACTTCCGACTCTTACATCTTTAAATAAGTTACTAATAATTGTATGGTCGGTTGTAAGAGGCACTTGAGTGTATGCTTCTCCAGCAAATATTACCAAACCAACACGGTCATTGGTTCTTCCATCTAAAAAGGTTTGGGCAATTCTTTTTGCTGCTTCCAATCGGTTAGGTTTTAGATCTTGAGCTAACATACTGCTTGATATATCCAGATCTACAATTATATCAATTCCTTGGATTTCAATAGTTTTATGTTTAGAAGTTGATTGTGGTCGAGCTATAGCAATAATTAATAACGTAATTGCAATTATTCTAAAGACAAATAGACTATGAATTAGTCTTTGTTTTAGAGTAATTGGTGCGTTTTCAAGGCCTTCTGTTGTAGAGAGCTGTAAATCAGCTTTTCCTTTTCGATATTTGAAGATATACCAAATAATGAGCAGGGGTATTATAATCAGAAGGAATAATAGTTCTGGATTTGCAAAAATAATTCCATCAATCATTTACTTTTCCTCCTTAATATTTTCATCATTAATCTCTTTTTTAACATCTTCCTCAATTTTTATTATCGGAGTTTCTCTAACAAAATCAAGTAAATCTTCGAGGCATCGGTCATTTTCTAAGGCAGTGGGTTTAAGCTTTGCAAATTTTACAAGGTCGGCTTTTTTAAGTGTAAAGCTTAGTTTTTCCATGGCTTGGTCATTAATTTTATGGCCTTGCAAATTACCGATAATTTCTTCAGTGGTTTGTTCAAGTGCTTGCACTTCAAATCTATTTTCTATATAATCTCGAATAATTTCTGTGAGTTCAGAATAATATTCCTTAAACATCTCTTGCTGCCAAAGTTTCTTTAGTCGTAATTCCTCCAGGAGTTTTATTGCAAGTTTGTCTGCAGGGATTATTTCTTTTGGCTTAGGAGTGAATATTGGTTTTTGATTTTTTCTTCTTCTTATGTAAATAATCGTAGCAATAATTATTGCAATAATCAATATACCAAGCAAAACATAAGGAACTATCATTTGAACAGTAATGCCTTGTTTAATATACCCAACAATAGGTTTGAACTGTTTGGTAGTATCAACTTGAATTGAAGTTGTTCTTATAAAGGCCGGATTACTCAAAGCATAATAAATCGTTGAGTCATTAGCCTCCTTAATTCCAAATTTTAGTTCAGGAATATTATGCTCTCCATCAGTAAAAGATGTGATCTTTAAGTTCTGTCTTAAAGTATATAAATTATCTTGCCCAGATTTTATGGTATCTATATTTGACTTTGAAATAATTTCAATTTGCTTGTTTAGTGTATCCTTTAAAATAGGCCAAATTATGGTTTTATCTGCCGGAGCAGTAACCTCAAGATGTAAGTCTGTTTGCCCACCAATTACAATTTCATTTGTATCGGTATATGATTTAATATCTACATTTTGACCATTTACCTTATTTAGGGATATAATGGTTGTAAATACAAGCAATATGTAGCTAATTTGTTTTTTCATAATTTGAAAAAGTATCACAAAAATTGCTAAAATATAATTGTGTAATCCTTATTATTTATGTTCTCTTCTTCTAAAGAGGTTAATTAAAGGTCTAACATAATCATGGTCTGTGCGTATGCTTGCATTATCAATTCCATTGCGCTTGAAGATGTCGTTTACCTCTAATAACTTTTTGTTTGCCCAAGTTGTATAAGCCTGTCTTACTTGCTTACTTGATGAATCAATTTGCATAATCTTTCCAGTTTCAGCATTACGAATTCTTATAATTCCCATGTTAGGAATAGTATGTTCTCGTTCATCAAACACATTTAAGGCAATAAGATCGTGCTTTCTGGAGGCTAATCTAATTGACTGCTCCCAGTTTTTATCATAAAAGTCGGAAATTAAGAAAGCTGTACATCTTTTCTTTATAACATTTGAGAAGTATTTTAGAGCTTCCGAAATATTCGTTTCTTTTTCTTCTGCTTTAAAATCAACAAGTTCACGTATGATTCTTAGAATATGTGAGCTTCCTTTCTTGGGAGGTATAAATTTTTCTATTTTATTAGAGAAAAAGATTACACCAACTTTATCATTATTTTTAATTGCAGAAAATGCTAGAACAGCAGCTATTTCAGTAATAACCTCTAATTTGAATTGTTTGCTGGTTCCAAATTCATTTGAACCAGAAACATCAATGAGTAGCATTACTGTCATTTCTCTTTCTTCGTCGAAGACCTTTATATAGGGATGGTTTAGTCGTGCAGTAACATTCCATTCAATGTTTCTTACATCATCGCCAAATTGATATTCGCGAACCTCATTAAAGGTCATTCCTTTACCTTTAAATGCACTATGGTATTGGCCTGCGAAAATTTGATTTGACAGTCCACGAGTTTTTATTTCTATTTTCCTTACTTTTTTAAATATCTCTTTTGAGTCCAAAATTGAAAAGATTAAAGTTAAAACTAAAATAAATATTGAGGAGCCTCGATTAAGGCACCTCAATAGTATTTAACATCTCTTTTATAATTTCTTCAGAAGTGATATTTTCTGCTTCTGCTTCGTATGTTAATCCTATTCGATGACGGAGTACATCGTATGCAACAGCACGAATATCTTCAGGAATAACATAACCTCTTCTTTTTATAAATGCATAGGCTTTTGCAGCTAATGCTAAGCTTATTGAAGCACGTGGTGATGCTCCAAAAGCGATCATGTTTTCGAATTTTGCGAGATTATACTCTTTAGGATATCTACTAGCAAATACCAAATCGGTAATATAGTTTTCTATCTTTTCATCCAAATATACTTCGCGCACAACTTCTCTGGCTTTCATGATTTGTTGTGGAGAAATTATTTTACTAACAGTAGGGTAGCTTTTTAATACGTTTTGTCTTAGAATTATTTTTTCTTCCTCTTTCTTTGGATAAGAAATTACAACTTTAAGCATAAAACGGTCAACTTGTGCTTCAGGCAAAGGATAAGTACCTTCTTGTTCAATAGGGTTTTGAGTAGCCATTACCAAGAAAGGTTCAGGTAATTTAAAAGTCTTGTCACCTATAGTAACTTGTCTTTCTTGCATAGCTTCAAGGAGAGCAGACTGAACTTTTGCAGGAGAACGGTTTATCTCATCAGCTAAAATAAAGTTAGCAAAGATAGGCCCCTTTCTTTCTAGAAACTCTTCTCTTTTTTGACTGTAAATCATTGTTCCTAATAAATCGGCAGGCAACAAATCAGGAGTAAATTGTATTCTTGAGAAATCTGCGTCAATTATATTTGAAAGGGAGTTAATAGCAAGGGTTTTTGCAAGGCCAGGTACTCCTTCAAGAAGAATGTGACCATTTGCTAATAGTCCAATTAATAAAGCTTCAGTCATATGCTTTTGGCCAATAATCACTTTGTTCATTTCCATTGTGATTAGGTCAATAAAAGCACTCTCGCGTTCTATCTTTTCGTTTAATTCTTTAATATCAATGTTGATCATATCGATGCTTTTTTCTATTCAGTTCACGCAAATTTAATAAATAGAGGAGATAGACGGGTGTTAAAAAATGTTAAACACTGCTGTCAACTCCATTTATCAACAAATACTTATTTAGATTAATTTTCTGTAGCCTGTAGGTTTTATTACATTACAGAAAGAATTATGAATTTGTTTTAACAAACTTTTGAGAATACAAATATACATTTCAGATGATATTTGTTTTAGATTTCTTTAAAAAAATCGCTCAACTTTGTTTCTACTGGAATATCTATTTTTTTTCTTAATCGATATCTTTTCATATCCACACTTTTAGATGAAATATCAAATAAAACGGACATTTCCTTAGAACTTAAGTTGAGTTTTAAATAGGTAGCTAATCGTTTCTCATCTTTTGTTAAGCTGTATTTATTTGAAAGTTTATCTATAAAATTGGAATGCAACTTTTCTACAAGTTCATTAAACTCACTTCTTTCTTTTTCGATGGCCAGCGAATTACTTATTTGAGCAACCAATGAGGATATTTCCTGAATAATCTTTTTAGAATTCTTTTCTGTTCTTGTAGCTCTCATTTTATCATTAATTGCTGAGATAAATTCATTTTTCCAATTAATTTGTAAGGCTAATTTATGAAGCTGGTTTTGACTACTAAATAGTTGCTCTTTTAGGAACTCTTTTTCTTTTTTTAGTAATTCTAATTTTTGTTGATGAAGTAGTTTGTTATTTTCACTTAGTTTTTTGTTTTCCGCTAAAAGGTCAAGAGATTTATTTTTCTCTTTCTTTTGTTTTTTATAATTTATATAAATCCCTAAGGAGAATAAGGTACTAAACAAAAATATTGCACTAATAAACAAGAAGTTTAAATGTTTTTGCTTTTCTAGCAGAATTAATTTCTGTTCTTGTAGCTTAATAAATTGATCTTTCTTTTCAACTTCATGTTTGGAAATTGCTTCTCTGATAGATTTTTGACTTTCTGTTTTAAATATACTATCTGAAAGATGATTGTATTTTTTTAGAGTGATAAAAGCGCTATCTTTCTTATTGTTTAAGTATAGTATATCTGCAGAGCTTTTTAGTAGTTTTCTCAACAGATTAACTGTTTTAGATTTTTCTGCGTAAGATAAGCCCTCTTGAGTGTTTTTTAAAGCGAGTTTCTTTTCTCCTTTTTTTAAATTGATTTTAGCAAGAAGATTTTTTGATATAGCAAGACCTTCAAAGTCATTTAGCTTTTCTTGTAGTTTTATTCCTTTTTTAAGAACAACTTCAGCATCTTTATTTTGGTTTTTTTCCAAATAAATAGCTGCAAGTTTTGTATAACCAATAGAAAGACCTCTTATATCGTCTAGTTCTTTTAGATGTTTACAGGCTTCTTTTAATAGATTAATTGCGTGATAAGGGGTTTCTTTTAAATAAATATCAGCTAAAGATAGTAGGGTGCTTGCAATTTTTCTTTTAAGTTTAAGATCTCTATATATTTGTAGTGCCTTTTCAAAATATTCTTTTGCTAAACCCATATTTTTATGGATAGAGTAGAAAGTGGCTAGATTGTTTAAGCAATTCCCTATATTGCTTTTATCATCTATGCTTTCAAATTGATGCAGTGCAGCGAAAAATAAATCAATAGCATTTTCTACTTCAAACTTCTTTGTTAAAATAATCGCTTGATTCATCCATATTACAGCTTCCGTTTTTTTTGAAGGTCTTTTCTTTAGTTTAACCAAAGCTTTTTCATAATATAGCATTGCAGTGTCTAATTCTGATTTGGTTTGGTAAATATTTCCCAAATTCATAAAAGATTCAATAACACGATAGTTGTTTTCCTTTTTTCCAAGTGTAATTGCTTGCTTTAAATGGTATATGGCACTGCCATACTCACCCGAATAGTAGAATATGATTCCCAAATTATTTAAAGCGTCAATTTGTCCTCTGGAATATTTTAGGTTTTGAGCCATTAGCATGGCTTTGGAAGTTTTTTCTAGACTTTTGTCTGGAGCATTATGGATGTTTTGATAAGACCAACTGTTGATACTATCAATTTTTTGTTTTGGATTTAGTGTGTTGGTATTTTTTTGTTTTGCTGTTGTATTTACAGGAAAATAAAATGAAAAGAATAAAATTATGCAATGAAATAAGTATTTCTCCTTCATAAGCCCCCAAAAAAACGAATAAAACTATTGCTTCTTAGAACTCATAAAAACCCTTTTGTAGTATACCTGTTTGCATGGAAAAAAGAACCACAAAAGGTTTGTGTCTGATTATCAATAAAAAAAACCGCTCGAATTCGAGCGGTTTTTTCAAAAGTTATTATTGATTTTCAAATTAATGATTGATAATCAATTTTTGTACTTTTTGTTTATTCTCAGAGATTAATTTTACTATATAAGTTCCGTTTTCCAGATTTTCTGTGTTAACGGTATTATTACCTGCAATTATGTTTTCTGAAATAATAACTCTTCCTAGTTGATCAATTATTTGAAGATTACCATTATCAGTAGCATTTATTTTGATTGAATTATTTGCTGGGTTAGGAGCAATTTCAAGATTTCCAACAGTCATCACTTCTTCTTGACCAATAGTCTTATCGAATAAAGCTCTTAGTGTAAGTGTAAAATATGGATCTTCGTTGAAGATATCCATAATATGCCAGTTGTCATCTCCTTTAGCTTGGAAATAGATGTTTTCAGGAGTATAGTAATCACTAACATTACCAATTGCTACTGCCTGACCTTCAATTTCGCTTATACATAAGAAGAACTTACCTGCTTCAAGATGAATAGGCTTGTTAAATCTTGCTTCATACCAACCTGATTTATCACTATTGATTTTTGTAGGAGTAGTTTTACCAATCAATTTTACTGGATAAGGTTTTGGATATCCTTGCTGAGTACCCATTTGTCTTAATTCGAATTGAAGGGTATTTCCTGCAACAGGCTCGTATAAGAATGCACGTACACCTATAAGGATATCTTTTTCTTTAATCTCGAATATTTGACCTACTTTACCACCTTTTCCTTGGTATGAGAAGAAATTATCAACATTTCCGGTTTCAAGTGCTAACTCATTTCTGTCGACTTTCAGCTTATAGCTAATGCTATTATTGTCTTTGTCTTCATCTTCTTCATTATCAACAGAGATGTTTACATTATATTCTCCAACAGGAAGTTTTTTAATTTCTTTTTTAGTTTCAAAAGATTTTTGATCTTCAAATTCCATTGGGATTTCTAAAGCATGAGCTTCGGTAAAGTTTCCACCAGCTATGTTAAATGTTAAATCTGTAGCTACATTCAATTCAGCACCAAGGTTCACTACTTGAGCTTCTAAAGGAGCTACTTTTTGTGAAGCAGGAATAATTGGATACTTTGGCTTTTTGTATTTAACTACCAAGTCTGGTTTAGTTGGAACATATAAACCTGGAAGAACAACGTCATCAAGTTTTAATTGCGCTTGGTCAGTAACATTATGATGACGGAAAGCAATGAATATATTCTGACCTACATATTTACTAAGGTCTAATTCAAATTTAGTATAACCCTCACCAATTTTCTCATTTTTTAATAGGTAATCTTTAAAATCTGCAGGTTTGTTCTTAGTTGTAGAAACCATTACAGAAAGATTTTCTTTAAAGTTAAGACCTGTCATTACTTCACCAGCCCAGAAAACCAACTTATCGCCTTTCTTTACACTCAACTTTGGAGTAATAAAGAAGTTATCTGGCTTAAGAATAGTGCTAGGGTAGAAGGCAGATGCCGATAACATACATGACTCTCCACTGTGTGAAGTAATTGCTTTCTCGGTATTTTTAAATAGGAAGAAACCATTGCCGTCACCATCATTATCATTATTTACCCAATACTTAATGCTTTTTTCATTTTCAAAAGACTCAAAATAAGCACCTTGTTTGTATGCATATGCATTTAAAGTTAAACTTACATTACCACCATTGGTTTTCAAAACCAAAGTTGCAGTATGGTCACCTTCAGTAGTAGGAGCATAAGTAATGCTAAATGCATATTTTTCATTTGGCTTTAACTCTACCTTATCTTTCTCAATACTGGTGCTAAAAGAAGTTCCATCTAATCCAGCAATTTCATCAATAGTTAAAGTAGAAGCTAGTGTATTACTTAGTTCAAAGATTTTTTTGGTAGTAGTAGTCTTATTTACTTCAGTAATTTGGAATGAAGATTCTTTGTTTAAGCTTGCTTCAGCGCTTGTAGGTGCTGGTGCAACAGAAATATTATCGATAAACAAACCACTACCATCTTTAGTAATAGCATGGATACCAATATATATATCATCATTTTCGTCAATACCATCAATATCTGTCAATACATAAACATAAGGGAAGAAATCAGTTCCATATGCACTGGTCTTTGCTTTTCTTACTTCTGCAATTTTTATAGTGAAGTTATCTACTTCCGGACCTGATTTTGAAACCATGATATCAAAATCTTCAGGATAAGAAGGAGCTGTACTTCGAACCATTAGGCTTAAAATATCAGTAGCACTGACTTTTACTTTTGGTAAAATCAACCAATCGTCTTTAACTTGGTTAGCATTTGTGAAAATACCAATTCCGTATTCACCTTCATATTTGTAGTTTTTACCAACTTTCCAAGTTCTCTTATCTGCATTGCTATTGATTACTCTCCATCCTGCAGGTATTTTACCGAATTCAAAACCTTCTGTTAAACCAGAAAGAGAAAGTTCTTTATAAACTTCAATAGTCCAGTTTTTCTTGGTTCCATTTTCTGCAGTTACAACATATTTAATAGGACCATTAGAGAAATCTTTAGTTATTCCGCTTCCTGGATTTATGCTTGCATTCTCAGAAATTGTAATTGTTGGTGCAATTGCAGCTAAATCGGTAGAATTGCTAACGTTTAGTTTTACTGTTGCATCATCGCTATTAATTATAGCTGAACCCATTTGGTCATCGATTGTAACATCAATAATTTCTGCAAAAGGATTTTGTGCTTTAGTTATACTTGCAGCATAAGTAACTGTTTTGCTATTTAGAGTAATACTGTAATTTACAGGACCATTCTTGAAGTTCTGTACTCCATTAGGAGTGATTACAGCCCCTTCAGTAGCAGTAATAACAGGAGTGATTGTAGTTAAATCTGTACCAAAAGCAGAGATAGCTTCGATAGTATGATTATCATTATTAATTCTTGCAGTTCCTTCAATTTCAGGGAAAGTAAATGCTAAAATTTCTAGTCCACCTTTTTGAGATAATTTGAAATCATCTATGATTAACTTTACTGGAGCTGTATTCATACCTTTTATAGCAATATAAATTTCGTCTCCAGCAGAGATATTTGCATTTTCTGCAAGTAGAATTGATTTTTCTTCCCACTGATCGTTTACAGTTAGCGAACCTAATTCAATTGTGAAATCACTTGCATGTGCGCCTGTTTTAGAAGCAAGTACTTTAAACGACTCTCCAGTTTTATTGTATGATTTAGCGAAAAAGTTAAAGGTTGAGTTTTCTTTTACGCTAATATGAGGGGCAATAATATAGTCATCATGAGTTAAATCTGAAGATCCCGAATTTAGGTATAAGCTATTTGAACCAGCAGCTCCATGGTTGTTTGCTTTACTTACACTCCATGAAAGTTGATCTTTATTATTATCAATAACTTTCCAGTTTGCAGGAATTTCTTCCCCATCAAAACCCTCTACTAGTGAAGCAACCGCTTCTGCTTCTTTTGCAATGCTTACAGAATAGTTGTTTGTAGTAGATTTATCTTTAGAGGTTACAGAGTAAGTTACAGCAGAAGCACTGAAATCTTGAGCTCCGGTAGGAGTAATGCTTGCACCTTCACTAACATTGAATACAGGAGTATAAGCAGAAAGATTTGTGTTTTTATTTACAATTGTTTTGATAGTTTTATTTTCATTGTCAATAGTGTAATCAAAAACTTCATTTGCAAAAGTAGCACTTGTTATATAAGCTTTGGTATCTTTGTTTTCTGATATGATTGAATAGTCATCAATATATAAAGAACGCTTGAGAAAACCAGGTGATTTATGTTTTATCGCAACATATACTTTGTCACCTTTGTTTATTTCAGTGTTGTCGTTCAAATTGTATTCATGGCGAATGTATTCAGTACCAATAGACTTAATGTTTTCAGCAATTTTAATAGTGAAGTCTGCAGCAGTTTTCCCTGATTTAGAAACAAGAATATCAAAGTTTTCTGCAGCCCATTCTTTTGGATAAGAAGAAGCTGTATAGAAAGTAAGTTTAGTACTTTCTCCCACATTCATTTTTGGGCTGATAAGATAATCATCTGCAGTAACTTCTGTGTTATCTGGTCTTACTGAAGCTAAGCTTTTTCCACTACCATTTCTTGGCTTTTTATCAGAAGCAACAAAAGTTAATTTGTCATTATTTGCGTCAAGAACAGTCATTTCCAAAGGTAGACCACTATCGAAGTTACTACTAAATTCATTAAAAGACTCTCCATTTGAAGCAATCTGTGCAGAGAGAGTAAAAGTAATTTTACCGCCATTGGTAGTCACTTCAAAATCTTTATTGAAAGTACCAGCTGTTGCACTGTTAATGCTAAAAGTAAGTGCATATGATTCATTACCGTATGCAACATTTACATCACCAATGTTACTTGCATCTAGCGAACATGAGAAAGGACTATCGCTAAGATCAGTAACTGCAGAAACAGTTAAAGGAGCTAATCCCATATTATAAATATGGATTTTGCTGGAAGTGGAAGTTTCATTAGTTTTTCCGGTTGCTTCCCATTTTGTTGGGTAAACGTATGGTTTTGCATTTTCAGGAGTGTGATTAACAACTAAATCATCAATTAATAGATAGTTGCCTCCTTTAGTGACTGCTTTAATTGCAATGCAAACTTTATCATTCCATTTGATGCCTGCACCACTTAAATGCTCTTCAAAATCAATATATTCTTCAGACCAAACTTTAGGGACAGAATAGTTTGCATACATTTTATATTTAGCCTTAGTTATATCTTGTCCTTCTTTAAGAACAAAAACTTCTAAACCTTCTAATTTGCTAAGAGCGTTTCTTGTTCTTGCGTAGAAATCGATTGTTGCGCCCTTTTTTAACGTAAATTCTGGCGAAATCAACCAGTCTTTATGATTAAGAGTTGATGCCCCTATGCCAGCGCATTTGTTTCCACTATTAGAATCATTGTTATCAATACCCCAAGTAATATTGTCGTTATCTTCATCAACAACAAGCCAGCCTGCAGGGATGTTGTCTCCTTCGAAACCTTGATTAAATATAACGCCATCTTGAGCTAGCCCTACTTTTATAAAAAGCAATAGAGCTGCAAGAAATGTAAATTTTTTAAGCATTTTATGTAAAATTAATTTAACGGTTTGTTTGTAATTTCACCTAATGCAAATAAAAGAAATTACTTGATTTAATCTATATAATAGTAGATTTGAAATCTCTACAAAATGAAAAAAACTTATATAAACTGCATAAAAAATATATACATAAAAAATTTAATATAAAGATAGATAGGTGATTATAGGCGTTATTGCATCTACAATTTGCCTTGTAGTAATTTTATAGTGGTATAAAGTTTTCTCTTTTTAGATATATTTTTTATCACAAAATCAAATTTTACTAAAATAGAATTTAATTTTTGCTTTTATTATTTTTGAATATATCAGTTAATGCATGGTCTATTTTGTGATAATTAAATTCAAATCCTAACTCAAGAAGTTTAGATGGAAAGCAATTTTGTCCTTGTAGAAATAGCTCATTAGCCATTTGTTTGCCAAAACTTAATTTTAATAACCATTTTGGAATATGTAGCCATGAATAAGTATTCATAGCTTTTGCTAATTCCTTACAGAATTCTTTTTGAGTGATCACTTTTGGAGAACATAGATTTATTGGTCCTTCTGCATTTTCATTCTGTATAAGAAAATGTATGGCTCTAACTTCATCCGACATATGTATCCATGGGAAAAAAGAATTTCCTTTTCCTAAATGTCCTCCCATATGAAATTGGAAAGGTTTTTTCATTTTTTGAATTAAGCCTCCGTTTTTATCAAGAACAAGCCCTGTTCGTAGTGAAATGACTTTTATATTTAAATTTTTAAATAAGTTAGCTTCTTCTTCCATCAAAAAGCTTAAATCAGCAAGAAATCCTTTTCCTTTTTTATTATTCTCGTTTGTTTTATCAATTGTATTACCATAAAAACCCACTGCCGAAGCTTGAATCCATTGTTTTGGTTTTTTCTTTGTTTTTTGAATTAGATTGTAGAATTGTTGGATAATACTTGTTCTGCTAACTGAAATTGTGTTTTTACCAAACTCTGTCCATCGCTTGCTTTGAATGCTTCTGCCTGCAAGATTAATTACAGCATATGCTTTTTCTAAAATGTAAACGAGTTCTTCTGCTTGCTTTTGCCAGTTGATACATTCTGCTTCTGGAAAAATATTTTTTAATTTATCCACATCGCGTCCTACAACAAATATTTTATAGTCGTTTTTTAATTCTTTATATAGTTTTTGACCAATTAATCCACTTGCACCAATTATAATGATCTTTTTTTTACTCATAGATGTTTTGGGGTGTTTTGTACTTAAAATTGTTTTTTCTTGAACAAACTGTTTAGTGTTTTAACAATGGTAAAAGGAAAAAGCTGTAAGATATAAATAGAATAGTATGAAAAAATAGCTTTTTTGCCTTGATTTCCTTTAAATTTAAAGAAAAAATAAAAAAGAATAAAGTTTTTCGCTTTTTTAAGTTGCTGTAAATGAAAAAGTATTGTCGAGTAATGCTAATGTTTTTTGCTTTAATAGTGAAAAAAATGATAAGGGGACTTGGAGGAAAAGATTTTTAGTGTACCTTTGCCGACGGAGAAATGGCAGAGTGGTCGAATGCGGCGGTCTTGAAAACCGTTGAGGTGCGAGCCTCCGGGGGTTCGAATCCC
>JBGRQE010000011.1:0-64399 GCA_041725955.1 Bacteroidales bacterium | reverse complement strand
GAAAGCAAGTTGGGAAAAGTAAAAGTATAATAAGCGATTGTTTAATAGTTTTCATCTTTCTTTAATAGTTTTGTTTTTAGGCTTTTATTTCAGTGAAATGAAAACGTAATAACAGTTAATTTTCTTGTATTTTTTGCAAATGGGTAAAAAAGATATCTAGTGCCTTTATGGAAATGTATAAAAAAGTGGAAATAAAACCGGTGAGTCTAGTGAAATATATTAGAAATGAGAAGAGATATATATTTTGGATTACTGGATTTATTTTCTATATTTGGTCAGAAGTTTAAAGTATAGTTTTTAAGCAAACCTAAATATAATGTGAGATTGGGATTTTCACATTACTAAAGCTATTGATTATTAAGATTTTATTAGAGCTAAAAAACAGCCTTTATTATTCAGAAAGTTTTTAAGATTAAAATCTTACAATCGTTGATTTGTACTTTTAATTTCTTAGATGCTATGTTGTCTAAGATTCTTTGAAGTATTATATGCTATTATAATTAATCAAAAATGTTAAGATGAAAAAGTTGAAATTACTCTTATTTGGAGTGTTAATGCTTTTGACCCATTTTTCTTATTCAGACACGGAAATTAGTTTTGGAGGTGGATATGATTATTATCCTCTCCGTAGCACTTCCTATTACAATTCTTCATTCAAGCAAGCATTGTATACTGTAGAAGAAATTGGTTCAGGAGAACTTACTGGTATTTCTTTGTATTATAAAGGAGGTTATACCTCTACTTTTGATAACATACGAGTTTATGTTAAGGAAATTGATGGAAATGAAATTCCTACAGATCTAATCGCTGATGGTACTTTAACCTATGAAGGACCTTTTTCAGTCTTGTCTGATCAGAGTGGATGGGTTGATATCCCTTTCAATAAAGCTAATTTTAATGTTAGTGGAACTAAGAATGTAGTGATATGCGTAAATAGAGCGGGAACCATTCAAAATGGGACTTATTATATTCAATGGGGGACTACTGCGGTTTCTCCTGAAAACACTGCAATTTCCAAATATGGACCTTATGATCCCATCTATAGCGCTTGGGGTGATACTCCTAAGAAGAGAATGGCATTAAAATTCCATGGATTGGATATGCATTATGGTAAAATTACTGGAACGGTAACTGACTATAGTGGTGTACCAATTGAAAATGCAATTATTTCTGAAAGTAATTTTGATTTAGCACTGACTGCATCTGATGGTACTTATGAAATAACAGACGTTCCTTCTAATAAAATGCACACTCTTTCATGTAATAAAAATGGTTACAGTAAAGAAGTAAAAAAGTTTTTTGTTGATTACGATGAGGAAGTAGTTGTAGATTTTAAAATTGATCTGCCTGCAGCATCTATTACTCCGGGGAAACTTTATGAAACAATGTTTCCTAATGAGTATAGAACCTCAGAATTGACTATTAATAATACAGGTGTAGGTCCTTTTGGATGGAAAGCAAAAATTAGATTTATAAATAATGATGGACGTGGTGTAAAAGCTCAGATTTCTCCAGAGTATAATCCTGAAGAAGTTGAGTCTTATGAAGCTATCCTTAAAAATGGCTTATCTCCTGCTCCTAATGTAAAGAAAGCTAATTCTTCTCAGGCTTCTCCATCAATGAACCGCGCAGAGGAATATGGAATTCATGCTTCAGAGTATTTTGCATATAGTAGTTTCGGAACTGTTTCTGAAGCCTATGCTCCTCAATTGAAGAAGTATATGGATTTTCCTTCACTTCCTGATACCAATACCATTACAGCTATATCTTTCCCTGTAGGGGTAGATCATTTCTATTATGCAATGAGCAGATATGGTGTTTGTCATAAAGTGGATATTTCTGATGATATTGTTACCCAAAAATACATGGGCCAATTGGTTTCAGATGAAGATTTTGGTCGCTATGAAATTACAGATATGGCGCCAAACCCAGTGAACCGTAAGCAATATGTAATTACCAGAGATTCTTTGTATGAATGGAATATTCCAGAGATGAAATTAGAGCCTGTAGGTAAATTGGGTATTGGTAACTCGGATATTGCATTAGGTATTGCCATTGATAGAACCGGTACTGCTTATGTATTCTGTCATAACGGAAGATTATTTAAAGTTGATGTTTATACAGCAGAAGCTGAATATATCGGAAAAGCTGGTTTTACTTCTAAATATTTTACTTCTTTCCATTGGGATCCAGTAAAGGATCGCTTTATAGGTTTCAATTATAATGATACTTATAAGATGGGATATTTAAGAGAAGTATTTGTTGATGGTGGCGGAAATAATGAATTGTGTAAAATGGGAGAAACCTTATATTCAGGTTTTGCTCAGCCCATTAAGCGTTTCTGGCTAACTTTAGATGAATATAGTGGCAATGTTGAACCTAATTCTTTTTATAGTCTTGGAGTAAACTTTGATGCTTTAAATCGTACTCCAGGTGAAATGCTTACTGCAGAGATTGAATTTACAGGGGATAATGGTAAAATATCTATTATTCCTGTAACCATGGAAATTACCGGAGATCCTATGTACATTATTGATGTAGAGGATATGAAGGCCACTCTAAAGGATGCCAAAGAAGGTGTAGTAAAAGTTGAGTGGGTAAAATCATCAGATCCAAGTATGCACTATAAGGTTGTATGTAATGGTGAAGTTGTAGGTACTACTACTGAAAACTTTATTATGCACGATCTTCCAAACTATAAGTATGGTGTATACTATTACTGGGTTACTTGTGTAACTGCTGATGGAAAATCTAGTTCTCCTGCAGGACCAGCAGAGATATTTTGGTATGCACCTGAAGCATGCGACTTTGTAAAAGATATGGAAGAAGGCGTATGGGAGAATACTTTCGAGTTTGTATATTATCCAATTAAGAACTGTGGTTCAGGATTATTGAAATTCGAATTCCCTGAGTTTGCAAATGAAAATGAGGTGAATTTTATTTCTGAAGTTGTTCCTCAAAAAGGAGAAGTTTATCCAGGAGAAACCAAATATGTACGCTTTAAGTATGACGCTCTTCCTCCTTCATATATTGGAGAAGAAGCATGGCCTGTAGGAACTTATACTACAAAAACAACAGTAATTACCAATAGTGTAAATGACGAGGATAAAGAGTTTAAGATCAATCATAAAATGATTGTTTATAAACCTAAACAAATTATTGGTCAGGTACGCGATGGTAATACCAATGAACGTCTTAGCGGAGTACGTGTGAAAGCGGTAGATGTTACAGATGTAAACATTGAATTTATTACAGAAACTGACGATGACGGCAGATATGTATTAAAAGCAGATGAAGGAGATTACGAATTATTCTTTGCTAAGCCAGGTTATCAGCCAGTTTATGAGGCAGGACCATTTGCAGCAGGTGATGATGATGATACTGTAGTAGATGTATTAATGTTCGAAATGCCTTATGCTCCAGGATATATTCATGCAACTATCGATCAGGTAGAGAATGGACATAAGTTTTTGGAAGGTAACCATTGTGATATAGAATGGTCATTACCATGGGGCGCTTACGAATTGCTTTATGATGATGGTACAGCCGAGAAACATGTTATAGGTTTAGGATCAAATTCAGCAGGAGCAGTACGTTTTACTCCAATGGGATATCCAACTGTAATTACAGGAGCTAAATTTAATGTAGGTGATGGAACTTTCCCTAAGGGATCAAATTTCTTGAATACTAAAGTTAAAGTAGGTGTTTATTTCCCTGATAAAGATACCGGAATGCCAAAGGCTAAGCCAGAAGCAGAGAAAGTTGTTGAAGTTAAAAATCTTGGATGGGTTGAATATAATGGCATCTTTAATGTTAAATTAGAAAAAGATAAGGATGGTTATCCAGAGAATTTCTTTATCGTAGTAACTCAGGTAGAGAAAGCAGGAAATGCTGCTCCAATCGCAGTAGACCGTAGCGAACCAATCGCTTATCAGTCTTATGTACGTAATGATGATAATGGCTGGACATTTGCTTCTATACAGGATTTGATGATTCGTGCATTGGTAGAAGGTGCTGATGATGGACAAACTCCACCAGCAAAATCTAGTAAGATTTCTACTATAGAGCTTCCTGAAGGAAAATTCTTTAAGTCTGATGGAGATATGAAGTCAACTTCAGGTTACAGACTTCCTACAGAAGTTGTTGCTCGTGCAAATAGCCGTGATGTAGTTAATTATACCATGGAGCGTATTCATGTACAAGCTAAGATAAATCCTAATAAGACCAATTGGAAAGAAGATCCTAAGACTGTTCTTGTTAATAAGAAGAATGTACTTAATTTTAAGGATGCCCAATGGAAGTCACTTCCTCAGGGATATTATGCATATCGTGTAAAGTCACACTTTACCAATGGTGACGAGTCAGACTGGACTTACACTAAGTTATACAATATGCGTCCTCATAAGCTTGTATCCAATGTAGTTGTTGATGTTGAACTTAAGTTTGGTTCAGATGAGGAAGAATATCCAGGATCAATGATAGCTGATTCAACAGAAATCACTCTTACCGGATTGAATTTCCCATATGTAACACATTACCGTGAGATCTTTGAAATCACAGATACTCCTGAGAAATCAATAGCTTATTTCCCAAAAGAGAGTGAGTTATTAAAATTCCCTAAGGAAGCATCTCATAAGTGGTTTGAGTATGGCGATTATATGTTGAATGTCTTTAAGATTGGTTTTGATAAGTATAAGCCAACAATGCCATTTGAGATTTATCAGCCAAACTTTAAGATAGATGTAGCATTACAACAGAAGAAGTATCGTGTACGTGGTTTGGTGGTAGACCCACTAACTTCAGTAGCAACATGGCCAAAGGCGCGTATTACTGAATTATACGAAGACTTTGAGGGTCTTAGTTTCCCTCCTGCAGGATGGTATGAATATACTATAGCTGATGTGTCTCCAGCAGCTACCCGCGGATGGTTCCTTGCTTCTAATGATAATGCAACTTATTGGAATAATTTCCCAAGTCCTCGATTTATAGTACCTGAGAGAGATGGTTTCTGGGCAGAAGTAAATGAGGATTATAACGGATCAAATAGTAATGCATCATTGGATTATTTGATTACTCCTGAAATTGATCTTCGTGAGAGTGAAGATTATGGAGTTGAATTTGATCAATACTTTACTGGTGCTGAATCTTCAAGAGGATATGTTGAATTCTCTATAGATAATGGAGAAAACTGGTATGTGTTAGGTGAAGTAGATTCAAAGAGTGAATGGCATAGTGTTCGTTTTGATATTGATGATATGGTTCTTAATGGTCCTATTAATTTCAATAACTATGGAAGCGAAGATCCTAATGAAGGCAAGAGTATTAAATTAGATGGAAAAGATGGTCAGCGCAAGGTTCGCTTTGCATTCCATTACTGGGATGATCATCAGTATTCAACAGGTTGGGCTATTGATAATGTAAGTATTGTAAATGGTGCTCCAAACTTTGAATCTTATGAAGTAAGCTTAAATGATAGCTGGCAAGGTGAAGTAGATAAAGATCCTTTTGAAGGCGAGTATGATACTGGTAAATTCCATTGGTGGTTCCCTAACCTTATTTATGGTCAGATTTATACTGCCGGAGTTAAAGGTAAGTATGCAAGTGGTTTATCAGAAGCTGATAAGTATACATGGAAGAGTACTTATTTAATTCCTCCTTATGTATTTGATGGAAAAGTACATGATCAGGAAAATGTATTGACATGGCACAGCCCACGTTTCTGGGTTAAAGGTGATAAAGTTGATCATGCAACTGGAGCTATTGATCCAAGTGGAGCTATTCCAGATAATTTGATTGGATTTAACTTATATCGCAATGATGATGATCCTGTATTTATTGAAAGAGATGATGAAGGATTACCATATGCATTTGCTGATGGAGTTGAGCCAGGAGAATATGAATATTATATAACTGCTGTTTATGATTTAACTCCTTATGGATTATCAACAAAAACAGGTGAATCTCAAATGGTAGGTCCAATAGTATTGGAACTTGCATGGGGATTTGAATTGCCATTCTTTGAAGATTGGGGAACAGGTGCCTTTGATTTACACTTGTGGACTGGTGATGGTGAAAACTGGAAAATAGATCCATATTCAGGAAAAGACCTTCCATGTTCTCAGTTTGATTTTATGCCAAAGCAAATGAATTATTCAAAAGGACTAACCACTAAGCCAATTAATGGTGTGGGTACTGTTTTTGGAGATATTTATTTAGAGTATGATATTAAATTAGACGTAGCTAATCCAACAGGAACCGAGAAGTTAAGAGTACAGATTGGCCAGGGTAAAGATTGGGTAGATTTAGAAACCTATAAGAATGATGCTAGCTTTGATTGGGGAGATCGCAAGAAGATGAAGATCACCAATATGCTTGCAGGAAAAGTTCTACAGATTCGTTTCTTGGCCGAAGGAGAGAATACCACAAATATTCGTTCATGGTATATAGATAACGTACATATTTATCGTGAGTGTCCAAAGCCTTATAAGTTGAGCTGGAAAGTATTCCATGAAAGTCAGGATGTAAATAATGACAAGAATGGTGTTGAGTTAACTTGGTCATTGGCAACACTATCAGGACAAGCGAATAAGTGGATTAAGCATCCTACACAGGAAACTATGACTGATTTTTATAGCTTCCCAACAACAAGTGGAGAAGTTCTTATTGGAGCAAGATATACTCCAAAGAAACTTAAGGATTTAGCTGGAGCTAAGTTTGATAAGGTTCGTGCTGTATTGGGTGCTGGTGTTTCAACTGCTGAAGTAAGAATTTACGAAGGTAATGCACAAGTTCCTGGTGGAGCTCCTCTTTCATCTAAAACTATTAGTATGAGTGAAGTTAACTTAAACGGAGAATATACTGTTTGGGATCTTGATGATGCTGTAGAGATTAAAGAAAACACCTATTATTATCTTGTGTATTTCTTGAATATTAATGAGAATCAGCCTGCTATAGGTATTGATGCCGGTCCGATGGTAAATGATAAGTATGGTATTGGATCTATGATTACTATAGGAGATAAACCTTCTACTTTAATTGATGCAACTGCTGCTATTTCAGGATTCAATTATAACTGGATGATTGGTGCTCATATTACTGGTGAGTCTGCAGGAATTTCTTCAGGTTATAAGTTTGATATCTATCGTACAGATTATATAGATGGAGTTATGCAGGAAGAAAAGAAAATTGAGCTTGATTTGCCTTTAAAAGCTCCTTATATGTATTTTGATGAGCAGGATGATGATAAGTCGCCTCTACTATGGGGTCCTGGATCACAGTACTATTATAGAGTTGTAGCTAAGATTTCTTCTCATAATGATAAGTGTGAAGGATCAGCTTATCCTCATAAAGATAGCTTGGCAACACCTTATGGATATGTAGGAATGAATGACCTAATGGTTAGTGATAACCTAATGGTATATCCAAATCCAACAGAAGATAAGTTGCATATTGTTTCAAATGAAGTAATTGATCGTGTACAAGTTGTAAGTGCATTAGGACAGTTGATTCATGTTGAAGATGTAAATAGTGACAAGCATGATCTTGATATGTCAAGTCAGCCAGCTGGTCTATATTTAATAAAGATTGAAATGAATGAAAAGGTAGTGATTAAGAAGATCACTGTTAAGTAGTTCTGACAAAAATATCTGATGAAAAGGAGCCAGCAATGCTGGCTCCTTTTTTTATTTTCTTTCCAATAGAATTATGTTTTCGACATGATGAGTTTGTGGAAACATATCAACAGGTTGAATCTTAGACACCTTATAGTGCTCGGTCATAAGAGCAACATCTCTTGCCTGAGTGGCAGGGTTACAACTTATATAAACCACTTTTTGAGGTTTTACCTTTATGATTTGTTTTACCACTTTGTCGTGCATTCCTGCTCTTGGAGGGTCGGTGATAATTATATCAGGTTGGCCATGAGTCTTTATAAAGTCGTCATTTAAAACCTTAACCATATCTCCGGCAAAGAAATCCGTATTGTCAATCTTGTTGATTGAAGAATTTTCTTTTGCATCATTAATAGCTTGAGGCACATATTCGATTCCAATAACTTTTTTTGCTGATCGAGCCACAAAGTTGGCTATAGTACCAGTTCCTGTGTATAAATCGTACACAAGATCTTCGCTACTGATTTGTGCTAAATCGAATGCCTTTTGGTATAAAGTGTATGCCTGAGCTGAATTGGTTTGGTAGAAAGATACAGGGCCAACTTTGAACTTTAGCGGTTCCATATTTTCAATTGGAGCCTGCATTTCTTCCATTATGTAGTCGTTTCCATTATATAAATGGATTTTTAAATCAGAGAAGCTATCGTTTAGCTTTTTGTTGATTACATACATAAGGGATGTAATTTCTGGAAACTTTTCTTTCAAGAAAGCAAGAGCACCATCTTTCTCTCTTTCATCTTTGTATCCAAAAATCACAATAACCATTAAATCACCAGTAGAGGAAGTTCGAATTACAAGGTTACGCAAGAATCCTTCGTTCTTTCTGGGATTATAAAAGCTCAGATTATTTGCTATTGCATAGTCTTTTAGTGCTAGGCGAATAGCGTTGGATGGATCTTTCTGTAATACGCAATGTTCGATATCCAAAATTCGGTCAAACATTCCTGGAAGATGAAATCCAAGTCCATTTGGGTTTTGTATATTATCCGGATCTTTGGGTGGTTCAATAAACCACTTTCTGTCGGAGAATGTAAATTCTAACTTATTTCTATAGTAGAATTTCTTCTCTGAACCAATGATATCAGATATTCCTGGATGTTCAAACTTTCCAATTCTTTCAACATTGTCAACCACTTGCTTTTGCTTATAAAAGAGTTGTTTTTCATATGGCATATGTTGCCATTTACAACCTCCGCAAAGTCCGAAGTGTTTACATGCCGCATCAACTCTGTCATCAGAGTATTTGTGGAATTTTACAGCTTTGCCTTCAAAGAAAGATTTCTTTCTTTTTACTACTTGGATGTCAACAACATCTCCGGGCATAACGTATGGGATGAAAATTACTTTTTCATCAATTCGGGCCACAGCTTTTCCTTCTGAGCCTGCATCAATTATCTCAACCTTTTCAAATAAGGGTAATGGGTTTCTTTTTCTAGCCATTCTTAATCAGAATTATTCGGGCAAAACTACAATTATTATCTCAAACGTTACCCTTAGTAAATTAATATGCAGTTTAAATTTAATTCTGCGTATCTATTTTCCTATTTATCCTTTTCTGAAATTAAGTTATCTTCAAAAGATTAATTTTGACAATAAAACATCTCAATAATTATGATTAAAATACTTCCTGTAGAAAACATTCGTCAAGCCGATGCTTATACCATAGAGAATGAACCAATTTCGTCGGTCGACTTGATGGAGCGTGCTGCCACAAATGCTTTTAATTGGATTTTGAAAAGATTGAAGAAAGAGCAAACGGTTCATGTTTTTTGTGGACCGGGCAATAATGGTGGCGATGGTTTGGTAATTGCCCGTTTATTAAAGTTTGTGGGATATAAGGTTTGTGTTTATATTCTTGATGGCGTTTCTTCCTATTCAAATGATTTTTTGCATAACAAACATAGGCTGCAGGAGGTAGATTTATCTTGTGTTAAAATATCTGCAAGCGATGATGTGCCTAATATTTCTTCGGACGATTTAATTGTCGATGCTTTGTTTGGAAGTGGTTTGTCTAAGCCTATTGTAGGATTATTAGGCGATTTGATTAAAAGGATAAACGCAATGAAGGCTGTAGTGATTTCTATAGATATTCCTTCTGGTTTATTTGCTGATCGGACATCTATAAAAAGGGGCAGCAATATTATTCATGCCGATTATACTCTTAGCTTTGAGGTTCCTAAATTGGCTTTCTTTATGCCCGAAAACGATGTTTATGTGGGCAATTGGGAAATTATTCCTATTGGCATTTTGCCCGAGTTTTTGGATAGGGTTGAATGCAAAAACTTTGTGTTGACAAAATTGAATGTTGCTTCTTTATTAAAGCACAGATCAAAATTTAGTCATAAAGGAACCTTTGGGCATGCACTGTTGTTTGCAGGAAGCAAGTGCAAAATGGGGGCTTGTGTTTTAAGTAGCAGGGCAGCCATAAGAAGCGGCTTGGGGCTGTTAAGCGTTCATATACCCAATCATGCAATTGACATTTTACAGATGAGTGTGCCCGAAGCAATGTTGTCTTTAGACGAAAATGATTCTGTTTTAACATCAATTCCCAAAGATTTAGATTATAGTTCAATAGCAATTGGTCCGGGAATAGGAAAAGACGAGAAAACCATGCGAATGCTAAAGCTATTGATTCAGCAGTATGATAATCCATTGATTTTGGATGCCGATGCATTGAATATTCTTTCTGAAAACAAAACATGGATTTCTTTTCTTCCTTCGGGAAGTATTTTAACTCCTCATCCCGGAGAGTTTCAACGATTGGTGGGGAAATGGGATAGCGATTTCGACAAAATGGAGAAGGCCAGGGCGTTAGCCGTAAAACATTCTGTATATCTTATATTAAAAGGGGCTCATACTATGATTTTTACTCCTGATGGCGAATGTTATTTAAACACTACTGGCAACCCAGGAATGGCTACAGGAGGAAGTGGCGATGTGCTTACTGGTATTTTATTGGGCTTGTTGTCGCAATCGTATACGCCTTTCGAGGCTTGTGTTTTAGGGGTTTATTTGCATGGAAGTTCAGGCGATTTGGCTGCCGCCGATAAAGGTTTTGAATCGTTGATTGCGTCAGATATTATCGATTATTTACCCAAGGCTTTTTGCGAACTATATTGAGATAAATTAAAAGCACCATGGTGAAAATCGAAATGCACCCTAATGAAAATCAAAAAGCACCAAGGTGAAAATTAAAAAGTACCAAGGTGAATTTTAAAAAGCACCGTAATGAAAATTAAAAAGCACCATGGTGAAAATTGAAATGCACCCTAATGAAAATTAAAAATCACCTAGGTGAAGGGGTGCAACCAACGACTAGGAATGGTGTCGTGCACCAAGGTGCAAGGGTGTAACTCTCGACTAGGGATGAACCATTGCATTATGGTGCAAGCTACCCTTGCACCTTGGTGGTTGGTATCCCTTCACCAAGGTGCATTGAAAACAGTGCTTTGTTGAAGTGTTAGGCAGAAATGTCTTCTTCGATTCTAAGATTGTCGATAATGAACTTTTGTCTTTCCGGACTATTTTTCCCCATAAAGAATTTTAGAATGTCTTCTAAAGCATGTCCTTTTTTCAGTATAACTGGATCGAGACGAATATTTGCTCCGATAAAATTCTTGAACTCGTTGGGCGAGATTTCTCCTAAACCCTTAAATCGAGTAATTTCCGGATTGCTTCCCAAAGTGTCTAAGGCCTTAATTCGTTCTTCTTCGGTGTAGCAATAAATTGTTTTTTGCTTATTTCTTACCCTAAACAAAGGAGTTTGCAAAATGTAAACATGCCCGGCTTTTACAATATCGGGATAAAATTGCAAGAAAAAGGTGAGGAGCAACAAACGTATGTGCATGCCATCGACATCGGCATCAGTTGCAATTACAATTTTGTCGTATCTAAGATTCTCAATACCATTTTCGATGTTTAACGCAGATTGAAGCAGATTAAATTCTTCATTCTGATAAACAATCTTCTTGCTTAGCCCGTAGCAGTTTAGCGGTTTTCCCTTTAAACTAAATACGGCCTGAGTGTTTACGTCTCTCGATTTTGTTATTGAACCACTTGCAGAGTCGCCCTCGGTAATAAATAAGGTTGAATTTAATCGCAATTCATTCTTGCTGTTTCTGTGAACACGGCAATCTCTAAGCTTTTTGTTGTGCAAACTGGCTTTCTTTATACTGTCTTTCGCCAATTTCTTTATGCCAGCAAGTTCCTTACGTTCTTTTTCCGATTTAACAATTTTCTTTTGAAGTTCTTCGGCAGTATCAGAATTAATATGAAGGAAATTGTCGAGCTTACGTTTCAGAATATCACCAATGTAAGTACGTATGGTAACCCCTTCGGGCTCCATGTGTTGAGATCCTAGTTTAGTTTTGGTTTGAGATTCGAACACGGGTTCCTGAACCTTCAGGCTTAAGGCAGCAACAAAACCAGTGCGAATATCGGAAGTGTCGTAGTTTTTATTGTAAAACTCACGAATGGTTTTTACAATACCTTCTTTAAATGCCGCTTCGTGAGTTCCACCTTGGGTTGTGTGTTGTCCGTTTACAAAAGAGTAGTAGATTTCGCTATACTGCTTTTCGCAGTGAGTTATGGCACATTCAAAGTCGTCTTCCTGAATATGAATATATGGGTAAATTATGTTCTCTTGCTTATCAATATTATGGTTAAGAAGGTCTAACAGTCCGTTTTTAGCCTGAAATTTCTTTCCATTCAAATAAATCTTTAGTCCAGAATTGAGGAAGGCATAATTCCATAACATTTCTTCAATAAAGTCTGAGATGTAATGATAGCTTCCAAATATTTGCTTGTCTGGAATAAAAGAGATTTTGGTTCCATTGTCTTCCTCACAATTCTGAATAAGCTCTTCGGAAGTAATAACACCACGTTGAAACGTAACTTTCTTTGATTGCCCATCGCGAAAAGCATCTACCTGAAAGAATTCTGATAATGCATTTACAGCCTTTGTTCCAACACCATTTAGTCCGACGGCTTTCTTAAAAACCTTCGAATCGTACTTTGCTCCGGTGTTAATTTTCGAAACACAATCAATAACCTTTCCAAGAGGCATTCCTCGTCCAAAGTCTCTAACTTGAATTATATCGTCTGAAATGGTAATCTCAATTTTTTTCCCATATCCCATAACATATTCATCGATTGAGTTATCGATGATTTCCTTCAGCAGTACATAAACCCCATCGTCGGGAGAGGAGCCATCTCCTAGTTTTCCGATATACATACCGGGACGTAGTCGTATATGTTCTTTCCAATCAAGCGATCGGATACTTTCTTCAGTATATTGAGCTTCTGACATTGAGATATAAATTTACTTTTCTACAAAACTAAGAAATATATTATTTCTGTGCTGAATGAGAATTATCATCTTTCTATATCAATTACAATCTTTTTTATAGAAACGGAAATGGTTACTTGGAAAATTAGAAACAATGTTTGAAATTTGAAAGCTCAAGCAAAAAAATTGATGACAAAACGTTATATTATGAAGAGAGTAGTATTTTATTTGATTCTTGTTTTTTCTTTATCACCTGTTTTTTTAAGTGCAAAAGCAGTACATCCGAAGGTTGAAAAAGTTGTTTATGAGTTAGAGAAGAATAACTTTTCGAAGGTTCATTCCCTTTTTTCCAAGAACTTTAAAAAAAGGGTAAAGGAAGAATCTGTAAAAGAATTATGGTCGACCTTTATACAAATGTATGGAGACTTCGAGAGTATTGGAAAATCGTATAAGAAACCAAATGGTAAGTATTTCGATTATTTAACAATCTTGAAATTTAAAGAAGGCTTGGCAAGTATGAGAATAACCTTGAATCAGGAGGAAGAGGTTGTGGGCTTTCAGCTTGACCAGGCAGGCGAACGAAAGCCAGAGTATGAGTTTATAGACTCAAAATCAATTTTCGAGAAAGAAATTACCTTCAATAGCAAAGGTACTGATTTATCGGGAACCTTAACCCTTCCCAAGAAAACAGGTAAGTTTCCATTGGTTGTGTTTGTTCATGATTTAGGACCATTAAATAGAAATAGTACAATAGGAAGATGCGACTTCTTTAAGGATTTTGCACATCGAATGGCTGAATATGGTATAGCATGTTTTCGCTACGACAAGCGTAACTTTATATATGGTCAGGGACAAATTAATAACTTCGATGAAGAAATTGTAGACGATGCAGTGGCTGCATTGCAACAAATGGAATCTGTATCAGAAATAGATAAGAATAAAATCTTTGTTGCTGCGCATGGAGTAGGCGGAATGTTTGCTGCTCGCATTGGTCAGAATTATGGAAAGTTGAAGGGTTTGGTATTATTGGCTCCGGCTGTTCGTCCTTTATACGATGTTGCTTATTCTCAGATTAGATATATTGCCAACTTAGATGGTAAGATGAGTGATGCAGAGCAAGCTCGATTGCTTCAAATGAAGAAAAGCATGAAAATTGTGGCCAATCTAAATGAAGAAAGTAATCCAAAAGAAAGAGTTCTTTTATTCCCCAACTCATACTGGTTAAATATGCAAAACTATGATGCGGTTGGTGAAGCAAAAAAGTTGAACGTACCTATTATGGTTGCTTGGGGCGATAGAGACTACAAAACAACTGATGTTGATTTTAATATCTGGGATTTCAACCTGAAAGATTATAAAGCAGGGGCAACACTTAAGAAATACCCATATCTAAATCATCTCTTTGTTAGAGGACGAATGCCTTCTTCTCCTGCAGAATATTGCAGTTCTGGAAATGTTTTTGTAACACCTATCGACGATATTTCGTATTGGATTATTCGGAATATGTAAGATTTTTAGGATGAAAAAAGGGATTAGCTTCATTCGAGGCTAATCCCTTTTTTTATACTTTATATTTAATGCTAAACTCAATGTCTGCGATGAAATACTATAGGTTAAACACTATTTGATGTGTTTTATCCCTGCAGTAGGGTTTGCGCTTAAGCAACTTTCTTCTCTTTAATCCAAAATAAACTTAGAAGAGCTAGACCTATAAATAATGGTAAAATCCAAATGGCTATGGAGTATGATTTACTGATTTCATAGCTCTGATTCAGATAGCTTATTGTATGCCCTATGATGGGTTGTAAAAAGACTGCGCCAAACAACGCCAGAGTATTTGCAAATGCAACACAGCTTCCTTGCTCTTTTCCCGGAGCATGTTGTCCGACTAAGGTAAAAGGTAATAAGTAGGCACTACAACTTACTCCGGTTATAAACATTATAGCATTTATTACAATCACAGAATCGCTTACTCTAAGTATAATTAGAATGGTAAGAAGTAGGCAAATAATTCCCGATATGGTCATTGTGGTTTTTATCTTTTGAGTTCTACCTCCAATCCATCCCAGGAAAGGTCCCCCTATAGCAATACCAGCCAAAACAAATGCCATAATATGATTTGACTGTATGAAGTTTAATCCATAAACCTTCTCGAAAAATGGAACTCCCCAAACATCAACAAAGACAGTTAAGAATGAAAATGTGCCGCAAGTGAAAATTCCGCAAGCCCAGATTATTCTCTGTTTAGCTATATCTTTGATTGTATGGCCTAATGTTTTGAAAGTAATTTCTTTATTTCCACTGTGATTACCTTTGTTTCTCAAGAAGAAAATCATCAGAATACAAATAACAGCAGTTAAGATAGCCATAAGTTCCATTAATGATCTCCAACTGTGATTTATAACAAAATGTGGAGCAAATACCTGGCCAGCAGAAGTTCCTGCCATACCCACCAATTCTCCTGCACCAACTATTACAGGGAAATACTTCTTCGGAAACCATTCTCCAATAGAAAATAGCATTCCGACAAAGCCAAATCCTGCACCCAGACCCATAATAAATCTTGATGCAATCGCCATATTTAAGTTCTGTGAAAGCGCGAATAATACGCAACCTATGGTAAGTAGACCTGCCGAAAAGATTAAAACTTTCCGTAATCTAAATCTATCAATTAATAGCCCTGCAGGCACTTGTACAAGTAAATATGCCCAAAAGAAAGCCGAAGTAATCATTCCTACACCTCCTTCTTGAATAGAAAATGATTTCATAAGGTCTCCTGCCATCATATCCGTAGATACTTGCAAAAAGAACTGCATTAGCGAATAAATACTGGTTATTGCAAATGTTAACCAAGCTTGTTTAGTAATTTTTTCCTTCATTCCTCAAAACTTACATCTCAAAAAAAAACTAGATAGATAACCTTGTTATCAGTTATTTATTTCACGTTATAATTATTAAATTTTGGGTATGAATAATTTATTTGGGTTAAAAAAAGTTCACAAATGTAATTTAAAATTAAAATCCAGCCAAAATTCCATTCTTTAATATACGACTAATTTTGTACGTCCGTAGCAATAATTATCGTCATTTACCTCTAAAATATATATTCCTTTCTTTGAGAAGTAAATGTTTTGCGACCGAAGATTTCCTCTTTGCTGAATTCGTCCATCTAAGGAATAAATTGTATAATTATATTCTTGCTCTTTTATCTGACTCAAGTTTATGGTAAAGGAACCAGAGTTGGGATTCGGTAATATCTTGAAGTTAATTCTACTTTCAGAGTTTTGTTTAATAGGATCTATGTTAACATAAAATATTTCGCTTTTTCCTCTTTTCCAGTTTGCAGGATCTTCCATATTCTTATATGGCTTTTTTAATTCCATACTTGAATTATAAAAGCTTAAGCTATCTGGCCATGGGAATGTATTTGTGTGGTTTAGTGTATATGTATTGAAATATTTATTTGAATAAATTTTGATTTCATTTTCTTCTCCGAGTTCAAAGTCTAAAGAAATTATATCATATATATAAGGGTATTTTGATTTTAATTTTTTTGCCTGATTAGCAAGTATTGTATAGTTTTTCCCGGAGAGTTTTAAGCCTTTCTTAAAAGTGAAGAATTCATTATTGATTTCAATTCTGTGATTAGATAAATCTAGTTCTCTATCAGATATATTATAGAGTATAATCCATTGACCAAAATCATTTTTTGTATTATAAAAAACGTTTGTAATTATAAGATCTTTGGAATAAGAACAATTTTCAGGAGGAGAGGATGGGGTGCCGCCATAACATGAGAAAAACCAATTTGTTTCTTCTTTGTCATTTGTGTAATCTGAAATTGCCTCTAACGTTTTTCCTTTATCCTCTTCTGAAAAGACTGGCCATGTATCATCTTTTAAGTAATGTACTTTGGAAAATGTTTGCTTGAACTTATCTTTTAGATATAAAGTTTCTCCGTTTTTATTAAGCCCAAAGAGGAATGGTGAGTGATGAATTGGAATATCAGGAAAGTATTTATGAAATGAACTTGTATCTTGACATAATACTATTCTTTGTTTTGATTTTAATTCTTCAATAGTGACTTTACATTTTAATTTATCTTCATCATCTGAAAAGTAGAAACTAAAGTTATTGATATTTTTTTCTTCATTATTATAAAGTTCTACCCAGTCTTTTGATTGTAATGCTTTAATATTATCAAAACAAATCTCTGAGATTCTTAAATCTGGATTTTTAAGACATTTACCTTTTTCTTTTCCAGGATTTCCTCCAAAGCATCCGTATTTCCAATTTTCTGCTTGATCTTGATAACCTTCAAATTTATCAGCAATTAAAGTTCTTCCTTTTGTGTTTTTGTCGATAAACCAAGGGCTTTCCTCTTTTAAGGTTATCTTTCTGATGATATTATTGTTTGGGTCATTTAAGTATAAAGTATTATTGACCTCAATTTTAAGATTCTTGTCTTCAATTACATGATTACAGTCATAAAATGAATTAAATAGATCTTTATTCCATGCAATTATAAGTCTTTGATTTGGTTTTAAAATTGTATTTTCTGGAATAGTATAAGTCTCTTTTGAAGCAGATTTGATTCTCCAATTAGAGATGTTATAGTCTTCTTTTGAAATGTTTAAAAGTTCTATCCAATCACCACAATTGTGATCTTTTACTTGGTTAAAACATATTTCACTGAAGTAAATAGGGGGGGCTTTTTTTAAATCCTTAGAGAAAAATACTTCAAGAGTATCATTTTCCTTAAATTGAATTTCTAATTCTTTATGTTCTGATTTGTCAAACTTTTTGCCATTTAGAGTCCAGTGAGAGAATATAAACCCCTTTTTAGGTAGGGCGTTGAAGGTTAATGGAATGCTACGGAAATATTTTCCTTTCCAATTCTTCTTATCTATAATTAGAGAATTAACTTGTATGTACCCATTATCCTTGGTTATAATATTTATATCTTTGGCTTCATCTAGTATAAATTTATCTTTAAGATTAGCGAAAACATAAGAAGGGCCATACTTTATAAAATATTCAATCCTTTCGATATCATATTTCCAATTAAAAGATATTTCTTGATCTTTCCACCTTTCCCTATGTTTAAGCATTTCATTTTCTATTTTCTTTTTTAAGGAGAATAAGTTATTCTTTAAACTATCTGAGCATAAGGCTGTATTTAAAAGATCGGTGTAGCGAAGAATAAAATGCCTTGAAAAAGAAGGGTTTTTTAGAAGTTTATTGAGTAGATGGGAAAAGTCACATTCATTGTTTTTTAATAATTCAAATTGGTCGAAATAAGTATGAGTTTTAAAATATCCAAGAGTGACATCAAGGTCATAGGGTATAAATTTCCACTTGGTATTAGGTGCTTTCCATAGTTTTAAGTTGTTTCTTGGCCAATCAGAGTTTAAGAAGAAAAGTTGGAAAATACTATAATCAATTAAGTTGGAAATATCGATTCTATCTGAGATGTATTTATACTCGGTTTGATTCTCCAACTTGTGGTTTCTTACATATTCAATCAGTTTGATATATTCTTTATTCGAACCTTTAATTACTGTTCCATTTTTTTCTAGTAGACATATTTTTTCTCTGTCAACGGCATGATGTTTTTCTAAAAATGCAACATTTACTTTCTCTCTGATATATTGCAAACCCCAATATTCTTCATTGATATAGGAAGCAACTGCTTGGGCTTTTTGAGCGTCTAGTGTACTGTGATTTAATATTATGTTTTGAGTGTATACATCACGTATATGTGCCAATCGGAAGTCATTTCCTGAATTACGAATGACTAGATCTTCAAAATTATAATCATTATCATCTTCAAAAAAAGGGTAGTTGAGGTTTGAATTGCCATATTTGGCTCGTTTTGCGAGTCGGAAAGATTTTTGAGGTAAGGCTCTAGACCAGTTACCATGAATTTTGGCACCTACTTTTGTGTTGAATTTATGTTTTCCCAAAGCATCAAAGTAGTCGAAATGTACAGGAATCTCTATGTCTTTCCAAAAATTAGCAAAATACTTTGCCGTTTCCCAATTTTGACCCTCTGGACCTAAAACATAAATTCCTGTTATTGGATCAAATAATAATTCGGGGTTTGTACTTATTACAACAGTAGGAAGATCGTGTTTTTCTCCAATTATATATGTATAACAAAAGGTTTTTCCGGGAGCATTGTTCTTACCATAGCATTTTACTTTAACAACAGTTGTTTTGTCAATATTAAGCGGTTTTGAAAAGATCTTTGAAGAGATATTCGGTTCAGAGCCATCCAGAGTAAAATGAATAATATCTTTTTCGTTTGATGATTTTAACAATAGGTCGATTGCTGAATCATAGAATCCTGAATTAATGGATGGTTCAACTGTAGAATTTGAATAGTTTAAAAATACTGAAGCTAAGTTGTTTGATGATTTTGGAGTTGCTTCCTTTGTTTTCCATATTTGTTTTTGCCCATCTGTCCACCTTATAATACTTTCGTCTAAACCCGTTGAGTCAACTTTAAATGTTTCTTGAAAACTCAAGTCTTTAGAACTTAATATTACTTGATTATCACTAGCTCCAAGCTTGAAATTTGTATGGAATTCGGGTTGGAAATATGGGAAGTTCTTTATAATTGTATTTTCTTCAGTGTTTTTTTCAGAATACCCAATACTTAGCCAAAATGCAGCAGATAGATCATTTTCTTTATTATTCAAATCATTGTCATGAACTTGAATTGCTATTAAATTCTTTCCTTTCTTTAATACCGACTTAGCTTTTTCTTGATTAAGCATTTGAGTTAAAGGAGGCAGATTATTTATAAGTCTGGGTTCTTTTTCTGCTCTTGCCTGTTGAGCAGGTACAATTGGTTTTCCTGAGTGTTTAAGGTCTTTTCTATATACATCAATACCGTTTATGTATACTACGGTAGCATCGTCATAATCCATATGCAAAAGAGCGCATTGAATATTTGCTGTATCACTTACTTGAAATTCAAATCTGGCAAAAACATTTTTGTCATCTTCTACAATTGTTATATCATTATTATCACCATATCCAATTGGCATTTTGCCTGTCTTCCACTTATGATCAGGTTTATAGCTTGGTGTCATCCAGTCGGAATCGATTTCCTTTTTAGTCGTAAAGTAAAGCCAACTGCTTTGAGACGTTACAGGGTTAATCCAATGATTTACTGATGCTCGGCGATTTTTTTTGCTACAAAAGATAACTTCAAATGATTCTGGATTTATTTCGATTTTCGGCAATTGCCATTTTAAAGGGTTGTATTGGTCATCGCTTAAGTAGTAATTTTCAAGCTTTACTTTTTCTTTTCCATAATTATATATTTCTATCCAAGAAGATGCTTCTTTGTCTTCATCCTTAATTGTGGTTGAATTATTTTTACATACTTCATTAATTGTAATTTGTCCAAAGAGGTTGAATGATAAAAGGATAAAAGTTATTATGGAAAGTAAATTTTTCATGTATTCATTTTTCTTTTATAAATGCTCTGTATGTTTCCCCAGAAAACAAGAGTAGCAAATTATAAAAAAAACTTAACTAACCAATATTAACGAACCGTGTTTTTTTACACATAACAACATCCAACCCCAATAGCATAGAAATATAAGTGAATCATTTTATTTTGCTATTTTAATTATGGTTGCAGTATTTTTATTTTCTTTTCATTTTGACTTTGAAATCAGCTATTTTCTTTTTTATCAGGCTAATATCATTTTTATTGGGGAATATATCTATTAATTTGGGTTTGTGCATTCTGTAAAAGATTGCAAATAAGAATATAGCATTGGCTAAACTAGCAAATGAAACAGCTAAGTTTGCTCCAATAAACCCGAAAATTGGAATTAGGAAATAAATCATAGGTATGACTATTACAAAGCCTATGGAAGTTCCAATTATATTGTATTTCAGTTTGTTAATTCCCGAAAAATAGTGATCAAGTAAAACTTTTGTTGGAAAAAATAACATTCCAGGAGATAAACTGAGAATGACGCTTTTAATTTCGATAAAGTTATCATTTAAAAGCCAAACATAAATTGATGTAGGAATAAGCATTAAAACAAATATTCCAAATAGCGTAATAACTGTTGCTATTTTTATAAAACTAAGTGTTATTCTTTTGTTTTTTTCTGAGTCATTGCAATTTATGATTTCTGAATACTGAATAAGTGCAATACTTTGACTTATGATTCGAAGACCTTCAATGATTTGGTTTCCTGCTCCTAAAAATGCAACAGGACCTTTTCCTAATTTATCATTAATTATAGGTAAGCTAATTTTTTTATTTCCTAAGAAAATTAGATTTGTTAATTGAGTTTTCCATCCATACATTAGCATCTCTTGCATGTATTTGTATGGTTTTTTGATTTTATTTTTAAATAATTGAGGTAAGCACCAAGCACTTGTTAATAACAAAGTTATAGTGTATGATAAGAAAAATGCAAATACATAAGCATAATAGTTTTTTATTTTTAAAACGAAAATAAAAAATGCAAATAGACTTATTAATGATATTATTTGTATTAGAAAACTTAGGTTGTATTTCTTTATTTTTTTTTGCCCCAATAGGAAGTTGTAATTTAAATTACAAAGAGAAAGAAGTGTTGCACAAATTAAAATTTCTTTTTCTAAATTACCTGGTACACAGGCATTGTATGCTCTTGGAAATAAGCTGAGAATTCTAAATAAACTAAAGTTAATAATTATAGAACAAAATGTCCATGTAATGCCTGGTATATATATTTGCCAGGGCTTTATTTTTGGTGTAAAATAAGTTGTGGGACTGCCGCTTACAGTGTCTGAAATCAATTGAGTTATTGTAACACTAAATGAGAATAAATAGATGATTGCCAGATTATCTTCTAATAGAAATTTTGCAGCGATAATCGTAATCAAAAAATTTAATAAAACATAAGTAATTTTAGTCCCAGCAGTATTAAATATCTTCTTGATCATTTTTTTGTTTTCGCAAAAATATGAAAAAGCTTATGTTTATGAAGATAAAAATTAATGTTAACGAAAAGCGATTAACCGATTCGCTTAGAATATGTATATTTTATGTATTAAAGGATTTTATTTTTTTTACCCACTCTTTAAAAGTGTAATCCATAATATGCCTATCTAAAATATCAGCTTCTGTTATTTTATCAAATTGATACCATCTTACTTTGTTTTTATTTTGCCATGAATCTATAATTACTTTTGGAATTTCCCATTTTTCTGGAAGAAAAAACATTCCGTCCATTAATTTTTTAATAACGAGATTTTCTGCATCCTTTGGCGATATATGTTCTGGATTAGGAAATAAAACGCTTCCGAAATTAGGATAATGATTAATATCTTCAAACTTATAGTGGAATTCTAGCATAGTAGAAATTATTTGCTTTGGATTAACGGAATAATAATCCATTAAATTTGACATGTCACAAGTTAGTAAAGTTTTTTGTCTTTTAAAAGTTAAAAATTAGTACTTCTATAGGTTTGGTGTACAGTGTTTTTAATGTGTTTTTTTTTCTTTTTCGTTATTGAAAGGGTAAACTTTTTCTTTAAATATCCATGTGTAGGGCTGAAAATAATTAAAATATGTATTTATATGGGGTATTTTATATTTTTGCATAAAATGAAAACAAAGATTTTTGAGATGGAGAAGGAGAAGTTAAAAGCATTGTTTCTTGCAAGATGGTATCCACATAAAAATGATCCTATGTTTGGTTTATTTGTTGAGAGGCATGCCGAATCAATTTCTTCTCTTTATGATTTGAGTGTTATTTCTATAGTTCCTGTAAATAAACAAAAGAAGCGATTTGTATTAAATAATTTTACTAAAAATGGAATAAATAATATTCTTGTATATTATAAAACAACAAACACTTCGATTTCAATTTTTCGTGGGCTTTTAAGAATGAGTTTTTTTTTAATTAGTTTTCTAAAAGCTTGGTTTTTTCTTATAAGGACAAATGGGAAGCCCGATTTTATTCATGTACACGTATTAAGCAGATTTGGAGTAATTGCATCTATTCTAAAATTAGTTTATAATATCCCTTATTATATAACAGAACATTGGTCGCGTTATCTTCCTGTAAATAGTGGTTTTAATGGTTTTTTACGAAGAAAATTAACTCGAATTGCAGTAAAACATTCTTCAGGAATTACTGCAGTTACTAAGGATTTACGTAAAGCTATTCAGTCATATGGTATAAATCACGAAAAATTTGTTATTCTTCCTAATGTAGTTGATTCTAAGCTGTTTTACTATCAACAAAAAGAATCGTCAAAAATCAAGAATATTGTTCATATTAGTTGTTTTGAAGATCGATCAAAAAATATAAAAGGTATAGTTCGTGTTATAGGGAGATTGTCGCAGATTCGTGATGATTTTAAATTGATCCTTATTGGTGATGGCGAAGATATGGGAGAAATACGTCTGTTAAGTGATGAGTTAAATCTTACAGGTCGTTTTATTCATTTTATGGGAATAATGGAAGGAATTGTATTGGCAAAAGAGTTGCAAAAGGCTGACTTTACTCTTCAATTTAGTAATTATGAGAATTTTCCAGTTGTGATTAGTGAGAGTCTTTGCTGTGGTGTACCTGTTCTTTCTAGCAGGGTAGGAGGTATTCCTGAATATATTACAGAAGACAATGGGGTTCTTTGTGATCCAAAAGATGAAGATCAATTATTAGAAAAGATAAACTTGTTTCTAGATAAATGCGATAAATATGACAGATTAAGCATTTCTAAGGATGCACAATCAATTTTCGCAAAAAACGAAGTAGCTAATTTTTTAGAGATGTTTTATGATCTGGGTAAAAAGTAAAAGGCCATCCAATTTAGATTTTGGACAGCCTTTTGAAAGTTCTTTTTATATAAGTTACCCTATACGGGAAAAATTAGATGGAAAAATTTAAACCATAAATTAATTCCTGATCAAGTTTGTGTGGAGCAACTGTGGGCTTACTATCATACCTATACCAATACGTTGTTGTCATTGCCAAATGTTTAGCAACTTGTATTTCTAGTGATAGGTTACCGATCATTCTGAAATTTTTAAAATCTTTAAATGCTGGTTGGTAATAACTAGCGCAAGAAAGGTCAAGGTGTTTTGTTATTTTCCAAAGGAAATTTATATAATTGGTACTTCTTGCCAAGTTGATTATTTGCACTTTATTGTTGGGTAAATTATAATTTTCATTTTCGAACATTACACCCACACCTCCAAATAATTGGAATCTATGATCGCAGTCAAAAATCTTTTCTTCTTGTTTGTCAGATAGCCATTCTATGATTTTGATTTTTGCTCCAACTCCGATTAAATTTCTGTCTTTAAGGCTAATAAATTGATCAAATCCTTTTTGCGTGAAACTTTCTAGAGCAAATATAGAATTCAGATTTCTAACCCATCTTAAATGAATATAGCCTTCGTTGGTACTTTTTACTTTGTCAGATTCTTTAAATTTGTAATGACCAATTAGATACAATTGATTAATTTTATTTTGAAGCCCTACACACACATCTTCATAAACACATATATAATCTGAATTTCCCGATTTAAATGATAATTCTGTTTTGTTTTGGAAATTTATACCGTATTTATGAATACGATTTCTATACATTTCTGTATTGATCTGTGCTTTTGTAGAATTAAAACCAAATAATGATAAAAAAAGTAGGGCAATAGCAAGTCTAAAGTCTTGGGGTTTACTGTAGAATTTACACATAACAATTTAGTTTTTAGAGTCCGTTAAAGAACGAAGCGAAAAAACGTTTATTGCGAAATTAAATGCCAGAGTAAAAGTTGAAATTATAATTTGGGTAAAATAAAAGATAAAGGAGCTGTCCGAGACGATAGCTCCTTTATTGTTCTTTATCTCATGTCATTGACTTCTACATTAGGAAATTCTTTTTCAGAAAATGTAAATAGAGAATCTTTAAATGATGAAAGAGGAATGAATTTTTTTATTTGATAGATATAAATGCTGCCATTTTTATCATGAGATTTCACTTCTTTAACCCTGAGTGGAGAAGAGCTTACATAAAGTTGAATTAGTTTTAAATTATTATCTGTTTTAGGGGCTAAATCGATAATTTCATATTTTTCATTCTTTATGGTCTCTTGTCCTCCGTATTTGATATTGTAATTATCATTATAGGAGGTTAGTATATTGGTTATAGAAAAAGAGTTTTCTTCTTTTTCAACATTGTTTATCATTACTTCTTCATCATCCTCAATGTATGTCCATACTGTTTTTCCATCTGAAATAATGTATTGTCCTGGAAGTTCAATTCTATATTTATTTCCAGAAAAAAATATCTTGCCACTTTTTGTTTCATTAATTCCAGCTTCACTATTTTCCATTTTAATGGAAATCTCTGTTTCAACAGCTTTATATGAAGTGGTTTCTTTTATTAAATTTTTTAATAATATTTCAGCTTTTTTGTTTTGCCCAAAACATGTTACTGAAATAAAGATTGCAAGTGTGATAAAAATTGATTTTTTCATTTAATATTCTGTTTTAATTTAAGCTGTTCAAAAGTCGTTCCAACTCCTCTTCTGTAGAGATTCTAACTTCTCTGGCTTTTGAACCTTCAAATGGACCAAGTACACCAACTGCTTCAAGTTGATCAACAATTCTGCCCGCTCTATTATATCCTAATTTTAATTTTCTTTGAAGCATAGAAGTTGAGCCTTGTTGTGATTGCACAATTATTCTTGCTGCATCTTCGAATAAGGCATCCCTATCTGAAATATTAATTTCATTACCTGTGTTTTCACTTTCTCCTGAGTATTCAGGAAGTAGAAATGCATCCGTATATCCTTGCTGTGAGCCAATATAGTCGGTAATAGCTTCTACTTCTGGGGTATCAATAAAAGCACATTGAATACGAGTTAATTCACTACCTGTATTTAGTAGCATATCACCTTTTCCAATAAGATTGTTTGCTCCTGGACTATCAAGAATTGTACGTGAGTCGATACTTGATATTACTCTAAAAGAAATCCTTGCAGGAAAATTTGCTTTTATAGTACCTGTAATAATATTTGTTGATGGACGCTGTGTGGCAATGATAAGATGAATCCCAATTGCTCTGGCAAGTTGAGCAAGTCTTGCGATGGGTGTTTCAATTTCCTTTCCTGCATTCATAATTAAGTCAGCAAATTCATCAATTATTAATACTATATATGGCAGATATCTATGACCGTCTTTAGGATTTAATTTACGGTTGATAAACTTTTCATTGTATTCTTTTAAATTTCTACAGAAAGCATTTTTTAGTAAATCATATCTGTTGTCCATTTCTATACATAATGAATTCAATGTATTTACCACCTTAGTAGTATCAGTGATTATAGCTTCTTCAGCATCTGGTAATTTGGCAAGATAATGTCTTTCTATTTTTGAGAAGATACTTAATTCAACTTTTTTGGGATCTACTAAAACAAATTTTAATTCAGCAGGATGTTTTTTATACAGTAATGAGGCTAGGATTGCATTAATTCCTACTGATTTTCCTTGTCCTGTAGCTCCTGCCATTAAAAGATGGGGCATTTTTGCCAGATCTGTAACAAATGTTTCATTCGAAATTGTTTTTCCTAAAGCTAGAGGCAGTGCCATCTTTGATTCTTGGAACTTTTTCGATGAAATAACTGTTTTCATTGCCACCATTTCTGGGTTTTGATTTGGAACTTCAATTCCAATGGTACCTTTACCTGGGATTGGTGCAATAATTCTAATTCCTAGAGCAGATAAAGATAAAGCAATATCATCTTCAAGATTTTTGATTTTTGATATCCGCACACCTGGTGCAGGAATTATTTCATAGAGAGTAATAGTTGGCCCAATAGTTGCCCTTATTTTGTCAATCTTAATTCCATAGTTATTAAGTGTATCAACAATTCTATCTTTGTTGGCTTGCAACTCTTCTCTTTCAACATTTATATTGCCATCTCCATAATCTACCAAAAGATCGATAGGAGGGAGCTCATATCTTGCTAAATCTAATTTTGGATCAAAGAGTGTATCAATAGTACCTCTTTCTTGATCTTTAGTTTCAATAATTTGCTCTTGAATGATTTCTTGAGTTTCCAATTGAAGTTCTTCTTCAGGATTGGATTCTGTGTTATTCACCTCAATTTCAGCTAAGGAGTCGTCAGAAGGAAAAAGTTCTGTGTTTTCGGTGTTTTGTTCTGGATTAGAAAAATCTAAATTATTTTTGAAAATATTACTTGTTGAATATAAGTCAGATTCTTTAGTAGATTCTGTTTCTTGAGAATTATCCTCTTCTAAATTATGAATTATTTTTTCTGTAATAGGATCATCTTGTATTTTAGAGTCTTCGTATGGGTTTTCATCTATATTAAATGATACTTGAGGATCTTCTGGAATTGCTTCAGAATGTGTACTTGTATTGGAAGGTTCATGTTCATTGACTATGAAACTATCTTCTTTCTCATATTGTAAAGTAAGATCTTCATTAGATTTATTAGGGTAGGAAAATTTGTGCTCTTCATTAATTTCTGTTTCTTCAAGCTCATTTTCTTCTTCGGTTTCTCTTTCTTTTTGAAGCCTTTTTTCTTCTGCGCGAATTCGTCTTTTTTCTTTTTGTTGTTTGTTGTATTCTTTCCATTTAGTTGCTAACCAAATTATAGTTCTCAGAGGGAATTTGTATTTAATTTGAGTGAAGCTAAAAAAATAGAAAAGAATAATTAGAAATGTACCTGGTCGACCAAGAACTTGAGTCATCCAAGTATTAAGTTTAAAACCAAAATATCCACCTAATATATTTAAAGGCTCATTTTGAAAAAAGAATCCCAAAAATAAGGAAATCCAGATTGCAGAAATTAGCAATTGAGAGAAGACTCTCAATAGTAAAAAGATTTGTTTTCCTGATATGAAGTTTATCCCCCATGCAATTAGGAAGAAAACGATTAAGAAACTCGAAATACCAAAACTTTCATTGATTATAAGATAGGATAAAAAGGCACCTAGCTTTCCTGCTATGTTGTGAGTTACGATTTCTGAATCAAAGAAAATACGGTATAGCGAGATGTCTCTAATTGATTCATCACTATAGGATTGAAAATAATTAAAGAGAAAAGAAGAGAATGCCACAGTCAGGTATAACCCGAAAATGATTAAAAAGAAACCATATATCTTTTTAATGTTGTCGCCATGTTGGGCATAAAAGCTTCTAAAATTTGTAATAAATTTGGTCTTAGTAGAATTTTTGTTACGAACTTTAGTCTTACTCATTTTTTGGTTAGTTGTAGATTGTGGCAAAGGTAAAAAACCTTAAGAAGTAAAAAAAAGTGTTTTTATTTTTTTATAAAGAAAGAAATTCCTGAGAAAGATTATGTCAACAGCAATTATCTCAAGAATTTCTAATTGAAGTAGAATATCATTTAATTTTTTCTTCTATAATTCTCTTCAATTTCTAGTTTCTGATGTTGTTCATAGTCTTTAGGTATTTCAAACTGTTTTTTTGAAACAGATCTTTTATTTACCTCAATAACTTTTAATTTTTGTGGAATATTATCATTATTAAGTTCATATTCCATTGGAAATCCAGGAATTCCTTCAAATTCAGGATTTAATTCAAAAATACCAGGATGCTGTATTTCTTCAGTAAAATAGACCTCTATTTTGGGTCTGGGAACACCATTTTCATCATAAGGTGTAATAAATGCTTTTTTACATTGATAACCACTTATTTCTTTTGTTTCATTGGTTATAGTAATTGTAGGTTTTTTTTGATCTTTCTTTTCCTTTTGATGTCTGGTAATTGCATATTTATTACCAGTAGAATTGATTAGTGCAGTTGATGAATGATCTTCTATGTTGAAAATTATTTCGGTAACTCCAAGTTTATTAGGGATACTAGTTTTTAGGTGGTTTTTACCTAAATATAATGTCATACGATTTGGTAGCATCGAAATTTCCTCTTGAGTGAAATCAGAATCCGGATAACTAATTTCATACACTATTTTACCTGTAAAAGGTTTTTTGTCTTTAGCTGCGAAACAGATTGTTGAGAAGAGAAAAATAAAAAACAGAAGAGTTGAAGTTTTTCTATTCATAATCTTAGAAATTTGAATTTTAAAAAATAGAACTTATAAAGTATGATCCTTTCAGTATGTTAATTGGTTGAGTGAGATAGTGATAGATGATCAAACTTAACTTAAAGTTAATGAAGAATTCTCAATATTTTTTAAAATATTGAGAATTCTTCATTTTTTGAGAAGAGAAATTCTTATTTATCTAATTACACGGAACAATTTATTCCAACGTATTTTACCATCGAATAGTGTTTTGTTCTTGTCTAATGATAACCATACAAAGAAGGCTTTTCCTACAATATGATTTTCTGGTACATAACCCCATACTCGTGAATCTGCACTATTATCACGATTATCGCCCATCATCCAGTAATAATTCATTTTAAAAGTATAAGAATCTGTTTCCTTACCATTAATAAAGAATTTACCATCCTTTTCTTCTAAAGAATTTCCTTCATATGCATGAATAACTCTTCTATACAGTGCTATGTTTTTTTGAGATAATTTTATCGTTGCTCCCTTTTTAGGGATGTATATAGGACCAAAATTATCCATACTCCAAGAATAATTTATATCGTTTGGAAATACATCTGTATTAGGAGTTCCTGCTTGTCTTAAATTCACTTGAACTTCTAACACATTTGGCAGTTTTTCAATTTTATCTTTCGCTGCCCTTGTTAATTGAGCCCACATAACATTGTCTTTACCAAGAAACTCTTGGTATTCAGAAACATTTAATTGATCGAAATAGTAATTGGAAATAGGTGTTCCATTAGTTTTAATCCAATAAAGTGCTTGAGAGTTTTCTGGTATTGGAGCTTTTTTCCCGTTTATATAAACAATTTTATCTTTTAAGTATAGAGAATCGCCAGGGCCTCCAATGCATCTTTTTATATAATTTTCACGTTTGTCGATAGGACGATAAACGATTTCTCCGAAAGTAGCAGGGTTACTCAATACTTTTTTTCTACCGTATTTTTCAATAAGGTCATAATAAGATATGTTTGATTGAAATTTGGTGGAAACTGTATCTCCGGCAGGATAATTAAAAACAACAGCATCTCCTTTTTTTACATTACCAAAACCAGGGAATCTATAGTCTGGCAATTCAATCCAATCTAAATATGATTTTTTTTCTGTTGACAGAGGTAGTGTATGGTGAACAAATGGAAATGATAAAGGAGTATTAGGTACTTTTGGACCATAAGCTAATTTACTTACAAATAGGTAATCTCCTACAAGTAAAGAACTTTCCATCGATGAGGTTGGTATTGTATACGCCTCTGCCAAAAATGTTCTAATTATCATTGCTGCAATTGCTGCAAATAAAATTGTATCGACCCAGTCACGAACAAAACCTTTTTTAATTTTTTCCTGGTCCTTTGGAGCAGTAAAAGTTTCTTCTTGAAAACCTAACCATGGTAAATAGAAAAAAGGAAAAATAACAGCCAATGCTTGGTCTAATAAAGAATGTTTTTTGTAACATTTTAATAATTCAATTACCATTAGCATCAAGACAAAAATATTGATAAAAGGAATTATCAGTATGATATACCACCAAAGAGGTTTTTCAATAAGTCTTAACCAAACAAAAAGATTGTAAAAAGGGATTATAGTTTTCCATCCTGGTATGCCCGCTTTTACAAATAAATTCCATGCGAAAATTGCTGGAAAAGTGAATAAAGCTGGTAATAATATAACAAATTCTAGCATAAAACTTCTGTCATTATGGTTTTGAATTGCGAAAATACAAATCAATATTGATAAAGTTGTTAAAATAGCTAGTTTATTGTATGAATTGAGTCAATAAAAAGTTACTAAGTACACGTCAATAATTTTTACTATACTTTAAACGCCTTTAAGCCCTACTAACAATCGTCATTACTTTTACCTTAAATCATTACCATTCCTACCCTTAAATTCCTCGGCACTTACCTTGAATTAGACCTAAACCTCCTAGATATTTGGTAAAAACCTCCTAGATATTTGGTGGAAACCTCCTAGATATTTGATAAAAACCTCCTAGATATTTGGTGAAAACCTCCTAGGTGTTTGATGAAAACCTCCTAGGTATTTGATGAAAACCTTTTGGAGTAAAGAGCAATCATCACCTGCCTTGATCCAAAAGTAAGGTAAGGCTACCTCCTATATGTAGTATGCTTATTTATAGTATGCAGACAGAGTGAAATGCTTAATCGATATAGCCTTTGTTCGGGCTTATATACTTTTGATAGAGTCATTATTTAATAAATTTAGAATTAAGGAGTCGATGAAATATAATTTTCGTGTACTAAAAAAGTCATCATACCTTTATTTTAAAAATTGAAAAGAATTCTTCCATCTAAATTTTGACGATAATATTTTATTTTCAGTATTTACTGATAGTGTAACATAAATGGCTTTTCCTATAATATGATCTTCAGGTACAAATCCCCAGAATCGGCTATCTATGCTATTATCTCTATTATCACCCATTACCCAGAAGTAATTTTGTTTTATTTTATAGGTTGATGTTTTTATTTGATTTATGTAAAATTCATTGTTTATATAATCTAAATCATTGTGTTCATAATGAATAATTATTCTTTTGTATAAATGTAGATTTGACTTTGTGATTTTTATTTTCATTCCTTTGTATGGAATTACTATAGGTCCATAATTATCAGAATTCCAGGGATAATTTTCCGTATGCGGAAATATCTCTTTATTCCACCAATTCTTATGCTCTTGTCTTTCTTTTATTTTTGTAATTATGGAAAGATTTTCCAATTTTTCTTTGGCTTTAGGCGACATCCAAATAGCTTGTTGATTAACACCTACTTCATTAGGGTATTTATTTGCATTATTATTTTGAAAGAACGCTGGTGAAATTTTGTCTCCATTTGTGGTTACAAAATATAAAAATTGAGCTTTGGATGGGAGTGGAAATTTTAGAGAATTAACATATGTTTGTTTTTCTTTAATTGAAAATGTATCTCCAGGTAAACCTACACATCTCTTTACAAAATTTTGACGTTTGTTAATAGGTATATATTCAGGATATCCAAAAGCCTGAGGATCTGACAGTACTGTTTTCCTGCCAATGTTTCGAATTAGATCATAATATGAGTAATATCCTTTTTGATTTTTTATTAATGTATCTCCTTCTGGAAAGTTGAAAACTAAAATATCTCCTCTTCTTATTTTTGAGAGGCCACTAGGGCGTATAAAACTAAAATATCTATTTCTATTGTTCCCTGCTTTGGTTTTATCATTTTTTAAATATGGTAGAGGAATTCTAGGCCCATAATTTAATTTTGATACTATTGTATAATCTCCTGTGAGCAAGGTGCCTTCCATAGAAGAAGATGAAATTATATAAGGGCTAACAATAAATTGTCGGATTACAATTGCAGATAAAATTGCAAAAATAAAAGTATGTAGCCATGATCTCCAAATTGGTTTTGAGTATGCAGAAACAGAAGAGTCAGGTTTTATTTTAAGTTTATTTTTAAAGTAAAGAGGGAAGAAGATAAAAGGGAGTAGTAATGCGATAATGTTTTCCCAAAGATTATTAAAGTTGTTTTTTTCTAAGATTTTGTAGACAAGAAAAATAAAGAAAAGTAAATTGATGAATGGAACAAAAGCTAGTAAACTAATTATTGGAGGTAAATTGATTAATCTGGTCCACTGAAATATATTCCAATATGGAATTAAAGCCCACCATTTTGGAAGTTTATTGGTTTCAAAGACTATTTTAGAGAAAAATGCAATATAACAAAATAAAATTGGGGAAATTAGTATGTATACGAGCATATGGAGGAAATAAGATTATAAAAAACTTATTAGAAGAAAGATACGAGTTGAGTTTAAAGGAAGAAGATTGAGTGTGATTAGAATATTTTAGTGTGAAATCACACTCAATGTTGAAGTATGAAATTAGTAATTTTTCTAAAATTAAAATAATAAATCTTGTATACTAAATACACCAGTTTTATCTTTTATAAATTCTGCTGCTAGAATTGCTCCTAAAGCAAGGCCTTTTCTGTTTTTTGCTTCATGTTTAATTTGAATAGAATCAATAGAAGAATCCCAATTAACAGTATGTGTTCCGGGTACCTGCCCTATTCGTTTTGACTCAATTTCTAAGGTATTATCCTTTTCATCTGATTTATAATCTTCTTTGAGTTTCCATTGGTTATAGGTACTGCTATTGGATATAATTTGTTCCGCAATTGTTATGGCAGTTCCACTGGGGGCATCTAATTTTTGAATATGGTGTGTTTCTTCAATGCTGGCATTATATTCATTATAATTACTAAGGAGTTTACTTAGCTTTTTATTAATTTCGAAGAAAATATTCATACCAATTGAAAAGTTTGAAGCAAATAGCATACAAGCTTTTTCCTTTTCACATTCACCTTTTATACTATCATATTCTTTATGCCAGCCGGTAGTGCCTATCGCAATAGGAACTTTATCTTTAAAACATCTTCTTATATTTTTAATTGCACTTTCAGGAGTACTGAATTCTATAGCAACATCACAATCGCAAAAATCTTCGTATTTATTACTCCAATCGTCATCATTGTCAATGATACATGAAATTTGATGATTTCTTGTTTCTGCTAATTTTTGTATTTCTTTTCCCATCTTGCCGTAGCCGAGAAGAGCAATTTTCATAATTTAAAATTTTAAAGTGAGTTTGAGTCCTGTTTGAGGTCTTTTTTGAATTATTGGTGTTTGTTCAAACATTGGATCAATGCGCAAAGATAAGTCATTACTCACATTATAATTGAATAAATGTGCATCTACAGAGGCATCGACAATATTTAATATATACCACAGACTTGTAAGAATAATTGTGAATTCAAAATTTCTTCTGTAATAGTCTCTTCCTTGCTGAAGCTGTTCCAGGGAATATTTCTCACTAAGATCGTTGGGTGGGGATCCTATTTTGCCATTACTTAAGTAATTATAAGCTTCTCTAAAGTTTTGGTATTCGGTATTATTACTAACAATAAAATATCCGAAAGTAGCAAAGCCAGCATAAATAATAGGAATTTTCCAGTATTTTTTATTGTAAGCTTGTCCCAATCCTGGTAAAACAGCAGAATACAATGTAGCCTTCCTTGGATTGTGAGGTTTGGGCATTATAATTATGTCTTTCTTATCTTCAATCCTTGTGGAGTCGGTGACAATTGCTTTTTTCTGAGCAAAAGACGAACTGATAATAGTTAAGAAAATAACAGTCCATATTGCTCTTTTTTTAAAATAGATTTTGAGACCCTTTAGCACGTTAAAATAGTTTTGAATTATTTTTCGAGCAAAGTTAAAATTCTTTCTAAATCATTTTCCGATTTAAAATTAATTACAAGTTTACCGTTTCCTTTTACACTTCGCTTTAGTTCGACTTTAGTATTAAATAGGTTGGTTAAATCTTTTTGGTAGACAATGTCTTGTGAGTTTTGTTCTATGTTGTTTTTTTTAACTTTTTGTTGATTATTATTCTTTATAATTTCTTCAGTTTGTCTAACACTAAGTTTCTTTAGAATAATTAGTCTAAATATTTTATTTTGTAAATTCTTGTCTTCAATATTAATTAAAGCTCTGGCATGTCCCATGCTTATATCATTGTTTTTTAAGGCAATTTGTATGTTAGGAGGGAGTTTTAGAAGTCGAATAAAGTTTGATACTGTACTTCTGTTTTTACCTACTTTAAGGCTTAATTCTTCTTGTGTTAAGTTACATTCCTCAAGTAACCTTTGATAGCTTATTGCTATTTCTATTGGATTGAGGTTTTGACGATGAATGTTTTCTATTAAGGCCATTTCGAGCATTTGCTCGTCATTTGCAACTCTTATATAAGCTGGGATAGTTGTTAGTTGTGCATGATTACTTGCTCTAAGTCTTCTTTCGCCAGAGATAAGTTGATATTGATCAAAACCTAATTTTCGCACAGTAATAGGTTGAATAATTCCTTGCTCTTTTATAGATTCAGCGAGCTCTTCTATCATTTTCTGATCAAATTCTGTTCGTGGCTGAAAAGGGTTGGGTTCAATTTTTTGTATTGAAATTTCTGCTATTGCACCAACAACAAACTCTCCTGAGATATCTCGTGAGGTAATATCTGTTTGAGGGCTTTCTAGTATAGCTTGCAAACCTCTGCCCAGAGCGTGTTTTTTAGATTTCATCTTCAGTCAGCTTTTTATTTCTTTTCTTTCTTTTCGAAAGTCCATTATTACAAATAATCTCTCGTGCTAGATTCAAATAGTTAATAGCACCAGTACTCGAGGCATCATGCATAATAATTGTTTCACCAAAGCTTGGGGCTTCACTTAATCGTGTATTACGATTTATTAAGGTTTTAAAAACCATGTTTTGAAAATGAGTTCTTACTTCCTCAACTACTTGTTTTGAGAGGCGTAGTCTACGATCAAACATAGTTAATAGAATGCCTTCGATATCTAGATGCTTGTTAAGACGTGTTTGTACAATTTTTATTGTGTTTAGTAATTTTCCAAGACCTTCTAATGCAAAATACTCACATTGAACAGGGATAATTACAGAATCCGCAGCCGTAAGAGCATTGACAGTGATAAGACCAAGTGAAGGGGAACAGTCTATGATGATAAAGTCGTATGCATCTTTTATTTTGCATATAACTTCATACATAACCTTTTCACGATTCTTCATATTAATCATTTCTATTTCTGCACCAACCAAATCTATATGGGCAGGCAGAATATCTAGAAAAGGAGTTTTCGTAGGTGAAATTACTTTATGAGGTGAAATTTGATCAAGAATACATTCATATATACTTGCATTGATGTTTTTAGGATCAAACCCAACACCAGAAGTGGCATTTGCTTGAGGATCGGCATCAATGATAAGGGTTTTGTATTCTAATACAGCAAAACCTGCACTCAGATTAATTGAGGTAGTTGTCTTTCCTACTCCACCTTTTTGATTAGCTATAGCTATTACTTTTCCCATAAAATCTAGTAGTAAATTGAGACAAAATGGTTGGCAGTATTAAATTAATTAAAAACAGACAATAAGATCAAATGCTTTGTTCTTTAACGGATGCAAAGGTCTTTTAGTTCAAATCAAAGGAAAAGAAATATTTTACAAAGAATAGGGGGCTAAAACGATTAATTTTCTAAAAGGCATAAGCTTTCTTAACGTCTTTTTTTAAGCTTTAGAAATAGTAAGAAAAATTAATTTTTTTTAGCCCCTTAGGTAAAATCTAGAGAAATAGGCTTAAAGGCTTTATTCGTTAGAATCACTTTCTAAATCTTCAAATTCAAAATCTATAGAAGGTACAGCGCCGATTAAAGTATCGCTAAACTCAGTAGCTTCTCCTAATTCATGATTTTGATTTTCGATAAATGCTAAAGTTTCTTTCAGAGCAGTGCCGAATTTTTCAAAATCTTCTTTGTATAAGTAAATCTTATGCTTTTTGTAGGTAACAGTTCCGTTGGGGGCAAACTTTTTTTTGCTTTCGGTGATGGTTAAAAAGTTATCACCTGCTCTAGTTGCTTTAACATCAAAAAAATAAGTTCTTTTACCTGCCCTTACAACCTGAGAAAAAATATCAGCTCTTTTATCTAATTTTTCTTGCTCTTCCATATAATATGCTGGTTATGTTTATTCCGTTCCCCGCAAAAATAAAAAAAATGTTTAAAAGTCTTTACTAATCTGGATTATTTTAATTTTTCATGCTATTTTAGTAAAGTATTTTAATTGAGGTTATTAGATGTTTTTTGTTTAAAAATGTTTAAAGAAAATATTTAATTTCTCAAATATTATTATTGATTTTGTCGAGTTATTGTTTTTGTGTTTTAATGTTTTAAAAATTGATAATATAATCTATGTAAATTCTGTTTTTTCTACGGAAGCTAGTTATTTACAATAATCTAGTAGTACTATGAGTTTCATATTTGCAAAAGTTCCTATATTTTTTTCTTTTGTTACTCAATAAATATTTTACTTTTGCAAAAAAATATTAGAAGCTGGTTTATTAACTAATTTTAACGCTCATCAACAGTTTATGTTAAGTAGAAGGCATTTGAGAATTAAGGTTTTGCAAGCCTTGTATGCATTCAAGCAGTCAAATAATGATAATCTCACACAGGGAGAAAAGCAATTGATTACCAGTATTGACAAACTTTATGAACTTTACATACACCAGCTTTCTTTTCTGGTTGAATTGGTTCGGTTTGCAGAACAGAGAATCGAAGACGCAAAAAATAAACTCTTGCCTTCAGAGCAGGATTTAAATCCTAACGTCAGGTTTATCAATAATCATTTTGTAAAGCAAATATCCTCTAACAAAGATTTTAGAAGAAAAGAGGATAATTACAAAATCTCCTGGAAAGAGGATGAGGAAATGGTAAGAAAGTTCTATGTCCTTCTTAAAGAAACTCCTGAGTTTAAGGAGTATATGGCAAAAGAAGAATGTACTTATAATGATGATAAGGAACTTGTTGTTACCATTTTCACTAACTATCTTTCGGAGTTTGAGTTGCTTGAAGATTTTTATGAAGATAAAAGTATTTATTGGGCTGATGATTATCATTTGGTTACTCAAATGATTGTAAAGACAGTTCGATCATGGAAGAATCATTATGATGAATTTTGGAGGCTTCCAGTAATTTTCCGCAACGATTCTGAACAAGGCAGTGAAGATTTTGATTTCTTGAAAAAATTATTTCGAATTTCTGTTGCAAAGAATAAAGAATATGAAAAGATAATTCAGGAGAGAACTAAAAATTGGGAATTAGAGCGTGTTGCTATCATGGATGTAATAATTATTCAGATGGCTATTGCGGAGTTCTTAAATATGCCTACTGTACCGGTAAAGGTTACTATGAATGAGTATATCGAGATCTCTAAATTTTTCAGTACTCCAAAAAGTAAGATATTTATCAATGGAGTTCTAGATAAGCTTATTAATGAGTTTAACGAAGCTGAAAAGATTAACAAGATTGGAAGAGGTCTTCAGAGTTAAGAAGAAATTTTGCATTATCAAAAAAAGGCTGTCCCAGAGAAATTTGGGTCAGCCTTTTTTTGTTTATAGTAAATCAAAAATAAGATATTAAATATCCTGGGTGAAGGATTGTTAAGTCAGTTATGTTTTTTGAAAAGAAGTAAAGTATATAGTTAAAAGAAAAAATATATAACTCCCTTCAAGTTTTTTTGTGAGTATAGAATTATTTAGGCATTTTTGCTCACGAAAAATGTGGTCAAAATAAAAGAAAAAAATATTCTATGGAGGGAGTAGCTCAAGTTCAAAAGGGGAAATTTTTAAATACTCTAGAGAGAGTAGGGAATGCCTTGCCGCATCCTGCTTTATTGTTTGGTATTTTTGCTTTGATGATTCTTTTTCTTTCTGGAATTTGTAGTTGGCTAGGATGGTCTGCTACACATCCTGCAAATGGGGAAGTAATTGAAACTGTAAATCTCTTATCTAAGAGTGGTTTTCATAAGATTGTATTAAATATGGTGGAAAACTTTACAGGTTTTGCTCCTCTTGGAATTGTTTTGGTTGCAATGCTTGGTATAGGCATTGCGGAAAGTAGTGGATTGATTGGTGTAGCAATCCGTAAGCTTGTTCTTTCTGCACCCAAATATTCTTTATCTTTTGTAATGGTATTTGCGGGTATACTTTCAAACATGGCAAGTGATGTTGGATATGTTTTACTTATTCCTTTAGCAGGTACAATTTTTATTGCTGTAAACAGACATCCTATAGTTGGTATGGCAGCAGCTTTTGCTGGTGTATCAGGAGGATTTAGCGCAAATTTAATCCTTGGAACTATCGATCCTCTTCTAGCAGGTTTGTCAACAGAAGCAGCTCAAATTGTAGATGTAAATTATGAGGTTAATCCTACAGCTAATTATTATTTTATGTTTATTTCTACATTTATAATTGCTTTTGCTGGGACTTGGGTTACAGAAAAAATTATTGCTCCTCGTTTTGGCGAATATAAGGGAAATGAAACTGTATCAATGGATCATCTTTCTCCATTGGAAAAAAAAGGACTTAAAGCTGCAGGAGCTGTATTTTTATTATTTGTTGCAATTATCCTGATTGGACTTATTCCTGAAAATGGTTTTTTAAGAACTGAAGAGGGTAGTATATTAAAAGGACCTTTAATTAAAGGCGTTATTTCTTGGTTGGTCTTTATTATGGTAGGTATGGGGCTTGCATATGGATTTGTATCTGGAAATTTCAAAAAACAAGATGATGTTGTAAAAGGAATGACTGCAAGCATAAAGTCATTGTCAGGTTATATTGTTCTTGTGTTTTTTGCTGCTCAATTTGTTGCATTCTTTAAATGGAGTAATTTGGGATTGATTTTTGCTATTAAGGGTGCCGGATTTTTAAATGATTTGTTTGGAGCTTCAGAATCTGGACTAATGGCTCAGGGCTTTGATTGGAAAGTTATTCCTTTGATGATATTATTTATTTTGTTTGCTGCTGTAATGAATATGTTTATGGGAAGTGCATCAGCAAAATGGGCTGTTCTAGGTCCTGTGTTTATTCCAATGTTTATGCTTATGGGCTACTCTCCCGAGTTAAGTCAGGTTGTATATAGAATAGGAGATAGTGTTACCAATATCATTTCTCCAATGATGAGTTTTTTCGCTTTAATAATTACTTATTTTCAGAAATATGATAAGAATTCGGGTATTGGAACAATTATGTCAACAATGATTCCTTATTCTTTTGCATTCTTTTTTGCTTGGATCGGATTATTGATTATATGGATTGTTTTCGATATTCCTTTAGGTCCTGGAATAGGGATCCATTTGCCTTAATTTAAATAGATTGACTATACTGTTTGAAGCCATCCTCAATACTTTGAGAATGGCTTTTTTGTTTTATGTAATGAGGGTTATACTTGATTCTGTAGTTTTATTACTTTATAAGTTCTCCTGGTTTTAGGAATGATAGCGTTTTTACATACTTTATACTTAGAACTTTATAATGAAACTCCTTTTATATGAACCTTAAACCTGTTCGATGTGTTTATGCATTGAATTCGAGAGAAGAAATTTATTTTCTTTATCCGAATTCATTTAAATTTAATCATGTAATTTCCAGAAGGATAATACTTTAAAATTATTCTGAATTCATTTCCTGCTAAGGCTTTGGTAAATTTATTTTTTTGTTCGATTTTTGGCCGGACAAAATAACATCACAATCCATCATACATTAGTATGAGGAAAAATATTGAATATTAGCTGTAATAAAAAATCACTAACTATGGCTTTCGATTTAGAAATGATCAAGGGGGTATATACCCGTATGGCAGAAAGAGTAGATTCTGCTAAAAAAGTACTAGGAAGACCTATGACTTATGCTGAAAAGGTCTTGTATGCACATCTTGATCAACAATTGGCATCAGAAGAATTTAAGAGAGGTGAATCATATGTTGATTTCAGACCCGATCGTGTTGCTATGCAAGATGCAACCGCTCAGATGGCTTTACTTCAATTTATGCAAGCAGGGAAGAGTAAAGTTGCTGTTCCATCAACTGTTCACACCGATCACCTAATCCAAGCAAAAGTTGGAGCAGAGAAAGATTTGGAAGTTGCAAAAGATGTAAACAAAGAAGTTTATGATTTTCTTGCAAGTGTTTCAAATAAATATGGAATTGGATTTTGGAAGCCGGGCAGTGGAATTATTCACCAAGTAGTTTTAGAAAATTATGCTTTCCCAGGTGGTATGATGATTGGAACAGATTCTCATACTCCCAATGCAGGTGGTCTAGGTATGATTGCCATAGGTGTTGGCGGAGCTGATGCAGTTGATGTAATGGCAGAAATGCCTTGGGAATTGAAGTTTCCAAAACTTATTGGAGTTAAGTTAACTGGTAAGTTAAGTGGTTGGACTGCACCAAAAGATGTTATACTGAAAGTTGCTGGAATTCTTACTGTAAAAGGAGGAACAGGAGCAATTGTAGAATATTTTGGTGAAGGTGCTGAATCCATTTCTTGTACAGGTAAAGGTACCATTTGTAATATGGGTGCTGAAATAGGAGCTACAACTTCTATGTTTGCTTATGATCAGAAAATGAAGGACTATCTTAATGTTACTGGTCGTAAGGAAATTGTTGAAATGGCTGATGAGGTTGCTGATTATCTTCGTGCTGATGACGAGGTTTATGCAAATCCAGAAAAATATTATGATCAGCTTATTGAAATTAATTTAGATGAACTTGAGCCATATATCAATGGTCCTTTTACTCCTGATTTAGCAACTCCTGTTTCTGAAATGGCTAAGGCTGTTGAAGAGCATGGATGGCCAGAAAAATTAGAAGTAGGTCTTATTGGTTCTTGTACCAATTCATCTTATGAGGATTTGACTAGAGCTGCTTCTTTAGCACGTCAAGCTGTAGAAAAAGATCTTAAAGTAAAAGCTGAATATACAGTTACTCCAGGTTCAGAGATGGTTTATTTTACCGCTAGGCGAGATGAAATATTGTCTGATTTTGAGCATATTGGAGGTGTGATTATGGCAAATGCTTGTGGTCCTTGTATTGGACAATGGGCTAGACACCATGCCAAAGATTTAGGTCCTAATTCAATTATGACTTCTTTCAATAGGAACTTTAGCAAGCGTAATGATGGAAATCCTAATACACATGCATTTGTTGCTTCACCAGAAATGGTAACTGCATTTGCTATTGCAGGATCCTTGAAGTTTAATCCTATGAAGGATACCCTTACTAATGAAAAAGGTGAGCAGGTTAAATTGGAAGAACCTGTAGGAATCGAACTTCCTAAAAATGGGTTTGATTGTGATGATAATGGTTATCAGGCTCCTGCTAAAGATGGAAGTAATGTTGATGTAGTTGTAAATAAAGAATCTGAAAGATTACAATTGCTTTCCCCTTTCAATGCTTGGGATGGTAATGATATTAAAGGAATGCGTTTGCTTATTAAAGCACAAGGTAAATGTACTACCGACCATATTTCAATGGCTGGACCATGGTTGAGATATCGTGGGCATCTTGACAATATTTCAAATAATATGCTTATTGGTGCTGTTAATGCTTATAATGGCAAAACCAATATGGTGAAAAACTTTGAAAATGGTCAGATGGAAGAAGTTCCTGCAACAGCTAGGGCTTATAAAGCTGCAGGATATGGTTCTATCGTAGTTGGAGATGAAAACTATGGAGAAGGTTCAAGTCGTGAGCATGCCGCTATGGAACCGCGTCATATGGGAGTAAAAGTTGTTTTGGTTAAATCTTTTGCTCGTATTCATGAAACAAATTTAAAGAAGCAAGGCATGTTAGCTCTTACATTTGATAATAAATCAGACTACGATAAAATTCGTGAAGATGATTTGATTGATGTAAAAGGGTTGACTAATTTTGTTCCAGGAAAACAACTTACCATAGTTCTAAATCATGCAGATGGAACAACTGATGAGTTTCCTGTAAATCATACTTACAACAAAAATCAAATATCATGGTTTAAGGCAGGTAGTGCTTTAAATATGATTGCTGCACAAAATAAATAGATGTACACCATCTTTCTCAATAATAAAGCTGTCCTTAAAGGGCAGCTTTTTTGCTTTGAATTGCGAAGTTTTATATTTTCATTACATATATAATTGCGGTTTTGTTTTCGTTATTCTTTTAAAGGAAGTGGATATGGTAATGTCTTGATTTTTATTCTGTAAAATCGATTACTTATCATTAACTTTGTTATTACCTCCGATTTTTTAACCATAAAATTCTTTAATATGAATCTTACCAATAGAGAATGGAAAGAACTTGCAGAAAATGTTCATCTTGGTGGTTATGAGTACTATATTCATAAAAGTAATCAGTCGATAGTAGAAGTTCCTTCAGAGGAACTTTTGGCTTTTGATGATACTCTAGATTTAGAAGAAATTCGTCGTGATTTTGAAGATAAAAATGAGATGTTTGAACGAATTTTGCCTATGGATACAGAATCAGAATTTGAAATTATGGAAGATTTTGTAGAACAACTTCCCGATTGTATTGAAAAGGATAAATTAGAGGATAGTCTTAAAGGTAGATATGCTTTTAGGGAGTTTAAAGGGATTTTAAAAAAAATGGATGGCTTAATGGTTAAATGGACAGATTTTAAAAAAGGAAAAGAGGTTTTTTGGGTCAAAAGTCAAATAGATAATATTTTTGAGCCTGAAGAAGATTTATTATAAAATAAAATTTATATAGAGAGATAAATGAAATAACTGTTTATCTCTCTGTTTTTTTGTACCTTAAGCCTATGGTAGTGAGAGTTAAATGATGTTTAGTTTTATTATTCAATCGAAATAAGAACAACTTATATAAAACTCTGTAAACTTTTGTCGTTATAATTAATTCAGTTTTTAGCTACTTTTTAATTAACCTAAGATTATCTCCTATGAATCGATCCGTTTTTTTCGCCCTTTTCTCTTTATGTTTATTTTTCTCATGCGAAAATCCTTCGAAGCTGGATAAAGAACATAATATTGACACCAAAGATTGGATGGCCGATGTGTTTGGTGAGAACCAAAACTTAAAGCTAAATGATATTGCTATTCCTGGAACATATTATTCCTTAACATATCAAATAACTCCGGATAGTCCATATGCTACGGATTCAATTTCTGAATGGACTTTAAGTGTGCAAAAAGAAGTTGGACGAGAAGTATTAGCTGCTTTTTCAATGAATCAGAATCTCGATGTTAAAGAACAACTGAGACAGGGAATTCGTTATTTTGATTTTAGACTAGAATCGTATGAGAGTACAATATTTAGTTTTCATAACTTTTTGTCTTCTGAGATAGAACCTGTACTTGATGAATTTTCGCATTTTGCTGCAAATCATCCAAAAGAAATTGTATTCATTGATTTAAAGAAAGTAAATGTAGAACCTCCATTATACGGAGAGTTATTGCAACTGATTATTGATAGACTTGGTCGTCATATTGTACAAGTAAGTGATATTAACCCTGATTCGACAGTAAAGAATCTTTGGAATAAAGGGGTAAGTGTTGTCCTTTTGTCTTCTTATCCTCCTCAAACTCTTAGGCAAGAGAAAATGATATTTAATAGAGATAACTGGTTTACAGAAGTCATACCTACTTATCAGACGACAGACTCTATTTTTAATGCTTTAACAACTAGTTTGAAAACTAAAGATTCTGTAAGAATGGCAATTTTGGGGATAGTTCAACATCCTTCAGCTTTAACTTTATTATCTTCAGTATCTGGAAGCCCTCAGAGTATTTACGAAATGTGCACTCAAAAGGATAGTCCTAATGCTATGTTTAAAAATTGGTTTATTAATTTGGATACTCAAATAAAGAAAAATGGCAACATATTTCTTTTTAATCAATTTCAAACAAATCCAGAAAATATTACAGAAATTATTAAGTACAATAAAAACCTTTAAAAATTTTTTTTACTTTTGTGATCAGCGTACAGTTTATGTACGCTGAGTCTTCAGATTAATATTGGGTTTTCTTGTTTTTTGGTCCTCAAATTTTTTATTCAGAACAATGTTTTGTTTTGAAAGCTGTATACATATATTTATGAGGATAATAAAAAAAATTCTAGTAATAATTGTTTCTTTCTTTGCGCTGCAATATATTTTTGCTTCATGCAATTGTGTGCAAAGTGATGGAGAATGCAGAAAAGAAATCAGATCTCTTCCTAACTTAAAAGGATTAAAGGTGTGTGTTCCTGCACAAATAAAACTCTATCAATCGGATACTTGCTTTTTTGAAATTTCTGCACCGCCAAAACTACTATCTCATTTAATTTTCCGCTTAGATAAAGGTATTTTTGAGATATATTCGGATAGATATATTTGTGATTCAGATATTGATATCTCGGTATATTCTAGTGAACTGGAATCTGTTACTGCTCAAAATGGGGCAGTTGTAGAGTCTGTTAACTATGTGAATTCATCTCAGGAAGTTAGGATTATTGTGAAAGATGAAGCTTTGGTTGATCTTGAATTACAGTCAGATAAAGTAGAAGTTGTAAATCAAGACTGTGGAGTTCTGATACTTAAAGGAAAGACAAACTTCTTTGAAATAACTTCTTCTGGCTTAGCAAAAGTTGTTGCATCTAATTTGAAAGCCAAGAACATTGAGATACAACATGGTTGTTCTATGGGTTGTTATGAATATTACGATGAAGTTACTCACTTATATCGGCCAGGCCAAGGGAATATATATTTTAAAGGAAGGCCTGTTGTTACAAAATGAGAATAAAACAGTGAATACTAATTCTTTTTGAATAAGTATTAATTAAATATAATTTTGCATATTGCAAATCGTTTCTTGAAAATCAATCTACTAATAAAAAACATTTCTTGTGAAGAAAAAGTACGGATTGCTAATTAAATCGCTAATACTATTTGCAGGAGTTTTCTATAGCCAGTTGGGGCAGAGTCAAAATGGGGGAAGAGGAGCATTTCAGTTTTTAAATACTACTACAAGTGCTCGTGGTGCTGCTTTAGGCAGTGATTTTCTTTCTGTTTATGACGGAGATCTCTCTCTGGCACTTGCAAATCCTTCATTGATTAATTCTGATATGCATAATTCTATAGGATTGAATTATGTGAATTATTTTAATGGAATAAACTATGGTGTTGCTCAATATTCGAGAACATTTGATAAAATCGGTTCTTTTGCTGCAGGCGTGCAGTACTTTAACTATGGTCAGTTTGATGCTGCCGATGAATCAGGAGAACGTCTTGGAACATTCTCGGCTTCCGACCTTGCTTTTACAATTGGATGGGGTAGGGCTTTGAGCTCACGACTATCGGTAGGTGCCAACATAAAAGGAGTTTATTCTTCATATGAAACATACACTTCTTTTGGTTTAGGAACGGATGTTGTTTTTACCTATCATGACGATGAACATCAATGGGCCATTTCATTGGCAGGTCGTAATATTGGTGCTCAGCTAAAACCGTTTCATGAGGGAAATAATGAAAGTATGCCATTTGATTTGCAACTTGCTGTTTCGAAGAAATTATTGCATTTACCTTTACGGATTTTTGCTGTTGTGGATGAAATCGATAATTGGAATATTTATTATGATGATCCTGATAAATCTTCAGCAGATTTTGATGCCTTTAGTGGAGAGGTGAAAAAAGAATCAGGTTTTGAAAGAGAATTGAAGAATGCCTTAAAGCATTTACGTATAGGAGGTGAATTAACTATTGCTAAACGATTAAATGTTCGTTTGGGATATAACTTCAGAACACGAACAGATCTGAGAATTGCCAATAAACCTGGAACTGTAGGTTTGTCGTGGGGTGTTGGTCTAAATTTAAATCGATTTAAAATATCTTATTCTCGTTCGGCCTATCATCTTGAAGGTTCTCCTAATTGGTTTAGTATTTCAACCAATTTGTCTAAGTTTAAGTAGATTAAAATATATATATAATTTTGATTATCGGAAAGTCGTCTTTGTAAAGGATGACTTTTCTTTTTTATTTAGGTTTTGTTTTGCCTATATAGAATATTGTCCTTTGAAGCTTTTGACTAATTTTGCATAAAATTGTAGTTATGGAAATTTTGTTTGATGAGGGTGCCGGGTTTTGCTTTGGCGTTAATAATGCCATCAAATCTGTTGAAGATTATTTAGAAGAAAATAATAATAAAACACTTTATTGCTTAGGAGAAATTGTTCATAACCAAGCTGAAGTGGCACGTCTGGAGCATTTAGGAATGAAAGTTATAGATCATGAAGACTTAAAAAAGCTTTCAGACTGTACGGTTTTGATTAGAGCTCATGGCGAACCTCCTGCAACTTATGAATTGGCCAAAGAAAGAAATATCTCTATTATTGACGCAACTTGTCCGATAGTTTTGAAATTGCAAGAGAAGATTAAGAAAGCTTGGAATGAGATGCAGAAAAAAGAGGGGAATATTGTTATTTATGGTAAACCCGATCATGCAGAAGTAATAGGCTTAAGAGGACAAACTCAAAATAAAGCACTCATCCTAGAGAGCGAGGAAGATGTAGATAAAATTCCGGTAAACAAGCCATTAAGAGTTTTTTCTCAAACTACAAAAAGCAAAAATGAATATCTTCGTCTGTCTAAATTAATTGAAGATAAACGTAAGAATTCAGATTTTATAGTAAAAAATACGATTTGTGGAAGTGTTTCCAATAGAGTACCTAAGCTACAAAAGTTCAGTAAAAACTGCGATGTATTGATATTTGTTGCAGGAAAGAATAGCTCTAACGGCAAAGCTTTGTTTAATGTATGTAAAACCGAAAATCCTAAAAGCTATTTGATTAGTATACCTGATGAATTGAATTTCGACTGGTTTAAAGATATTAATACTGTTGGAATTTCAGGGGCTACTTCAACGCCAAAATGGTTGATGGAAGAGGTTATTGAGGCAATTCGTTTAAAATTTCAATAATTATTTGAAAATACATGTTTGTTCAACGTATAACATTATTCGATTTCAAGAATTTTCATGATATCCAACTGGATTTGTGTGAAGGAATTAATTGTTTTATTGGATCTAATGGTGCAGGTAAAACAAATTTGCTCGATTCTATTTATTATCTGGCTTTTTGCAAAAGCTTTATTAATTCCTCAGATTCTCAAAATGTAAATCATTCTAAAGATTGTTTTGCTATTCATGGAAAGTATTCGCATAAAGATGTTGAACATTTTTCTCAAGTATCATGTGTTTTCAAAAAAAATAAAAAGAAGAGTTTTAAATTCAACGGAAAGGAATATGACCGTTTGGCCGATCATATAGGGAAGATTCCTCTTGTTATGATTAGTCCTTTTGATCATGAATTGATTTATGGTGGGAGTGATACCCGCCGTCGGTTTATGGATGGTGTAATCAGTCAGTATAATCGGGTTTATCTTAACTTGATTCTTGATTATCAGAAGGTGCTTTTTCAGAGAAATATATTGTTGAAGAGATTTGCCGAACATTCTTATTTCGATCTCGATTCTCTTCAGATTTGGGATGAACAATTGGTTCAGCTTGGAGAAGCTATTCACGAATGTCGGAAATTGTTTTTAGACGAGTTTCAAGAAATATTTCAGTATTACTTTTCGAAAATCAGTTCAAATAAAGAAAGTGTTGCCATTTCGTATAAATCAGATCTGAACGATTCGTCTTTAAGAGAAGCATTGTCTGATAGCATATCAAAAGATCGTTTATTGAAATATACAAGCAAGGGGATTCATCGCGATGATTTGGAATTCTATATTTCAGACTATCCTGTAAAGAAGTTTGGATCTCAGGGGCAGCAAAAGTCTTTTGTTGTTGCCATCAAGTTGGCTCAGTATGAATTGCTGAAAAGAATTAAAGGCGTAAAGCCTATTCTGCTTCTTGATGATATCTTTGATAAACTCGACGATTTGAGGGTTGAACAGCTTATTAACCTGGTTGGAAAAGAAACTTTTGGTCAGGTTTTCCTTACCGATACAAATATTGATAGAGTTAAAAGATTGTTTGAACAAACTTCTTTCGATCATCTTTTATTCCATGTAGATAATGCAGAAATTTCAAAAATCTAACAATGAAAAAAAGTAATGAATCAACTTTAGGTGAAGTAATCAAAGATCTTTTAAAGTCGTATAAACTCGATGTTCGATTAAAAGAACACCAAGTAACTGATATCTGGGAAAAGGTAATGGGTAAAATGATTGCTCGAAATACAAAAGATGTTTACGTGCGCAATGGTGTGCTTTTTATTCGGCTAGAATCTTCTATAATAAAGAATGAATTGAATTATGCCAAGGATAAGATTCTAAAGAATGTAAATTCTGAATTGGGCGAGGATGTTGTAAATAAAATTGTCTTCCTTTAAATTTCACCTCTGTAGAGTATAATTTCGATAAAATAATAAAGTACCAAGGTGAAGGTGAGCAACCTTCGACTTCAAATGGTTCATCTCTTCTGGAGGATTATACCTTTTGTAGTAAAGAAAATGACCCTTTCATTATGGTGGAGGATACCCTTTTATTATGGTGAATTATAAAAAGCATTGTGGTGAATTATGAAAAACATTATAATGAAATATAAAAAGCACCAAGGTAGTTTTTAAAATTCACCTTGGTGCTTTTTGTTTTTCTTAGTAGTGAAGTAAAAAAATACTTGCTTTAGAATTTAATAAAGTCGTTTCTATTTAATTTTAAAGTCGAACATCTTTTTATCTTCAATAAAACCTTCCAGATGATCGCCAATATTTACTTTACCAACTCCGGCAGGAGTTCCTGTATAGATTAAATCGCCGATTTTTAAAGTCATAAACTGCGAAACATAGGCTATAATTCTGTTTACAGAGAAAAGCATTTCCGAAGTGTTTCCTTTTTGTCTTTGCTCTCCGTTTATTTTACACGAAAAGTTTATGTCTTGAATGTTATCTTCTGAATCTAATTCAATAAACTCACTTAATACTGCCGACTGGTCGAAGGCTTTTGCCATTTCCCAAGGCAATCCTTTTTTCTTACATTCGGCCTGAAGATCTCTGGCCGTAAAGTCGACTCCCAACGCAATGGCATCGTAATATTTTGGAGCAAATTGTTCTTCTATGTATTTTCCCAGCTTTTTGATTCTAACTACTACTTCTGTTTCGTAATGCACATCATTGCTAAATTCAGGTAGAAAGAATGGTTTGTCATTCTTTAATAAAGCAGAATCAGGCTTTAAGAAAAATATAGGTTTTTCTGGAACCGGATTATTTAGTTCCTCGGCGTGTTGAATGTAGTTTCTGCCGATACATATAATTTTCATTATGCTGTTTTTATGGATTAACGACCTTTGTTGAAACCTCTTAGTTTTATTGCTGTAATTACTTTCTTTGTCGATAAAGGAAAGTCGCTCTTCATCATCCAATCGTAATACGGTGGTTCTTTTCTGAAAACTTCTTCAACTTCAACGTTTTTATATTTTCCGAAATTGAATACTTCCTTTCCTGCTTTGTTAAAGATTACATGACCTACCAAATCGACATTCTTATTCATTAAAGAGAAGCTCGACAGTGCATTTACATCGTTCTCGATTGGAGTGCTTTTGTTTCCATCTCTATCTGTATACTCAATATTCTCGTATCTTTCGATTTGAGCTTTAAGTACTTCGTAAGTTGCAATAGTATCGGCCTCTGCAGAATGCGCATTTGTAAGATCTTTATCGCAATAAAATTTATAAGCGGCAACCAGAGTTCTAGGTTCCATTTTGTGGAATATATTCTGAACATCAACAAGTTTCCTCGATTTTATGTCGAAATCAACATCTGCTCTAAGGAATTCTTCAACAAGAAGAGGTATATCGAATTTGTTGGAGTTATAACCAGCCAAATCACAACCCGTAAGAAATTGGTTAAGCTCTTTAGCTACATCGCAAAATGTAGGTTCATTCTCAACGTCTTCATTCTTTATACCATGAATATTGGTTGATTCTTCTGATATAGGAATAACTGGATTTATACGAAGAGTTTTCTTTTTTACTTCCTCATTAGGCATTACTTTAACAATGCTAATTTCTACAATTCTGTCGACAGCTATCTTCAATCCAGTAGTTTCTAAATCGATAAAAGCAAGAGGTTTATTTAGTTTTAACTCCATTTTCTTGTATTAAATTTAAAAGGTTGGGAATTTTTGACAAAAATAAAATTTCCCAACCTTAATACCAATGATTATATTTTAATACATTCTAAATTTCTTGACTTACATCGAAGTTTTCAAGAACAACTTTTAACCTTTGAAGATATCTGCCTCCCATAGCACCGTCAACAATTCTATGATCGAAGGCCAGCGACATAATCATCATACTTCTGATTCCAATCATATCGCCATTCGGACTATCAATAACCACAGGAGTTTTTCGAATTGCACCAACTCCAAGGATTGCCGATTCTGGCTGATTGATAATTGGAGCACCTGTCAGGTTGTTAAACGATCCGAAGTTGGTTATGGTAAAAGTTCCTCCTTGAATTTCGTCAGGAGAAAGTTTATTATCTCTGGCGCGAGTTGCAAGGTCATTTACATCTTTTGTAAGTCCGAGCAAATTCTTCTGATCTGCATTTTTTATTACAGGAACAATTAGGTTGTCATTAGGTAAAGCTGTTGCCATACCTATATTTATGTTCTTCCGGTAAATAATGTTTTCTCCATCGGTAGAGGAGTTTACACCCGGAAACTCTTTAAGAACCTTTGCTGCAGCTTCAACAAAAATAGGAGTGAAAGTAATTTTTTCCTTTTCTCTTTTCAAGAATGCATCTTTTACTTTATTTCTCCACATTACGATATTGGTAACATCAATATCTATAAACATGGTAACATGCGGAGAAGTACGTTTTGACATAACCATATGTTCGGCAATGATTTTACGTATTCGATCCATAGGAACCACTGTGTCGCCTGATGCCGATTCAATCTTTGGAGCTGGTGGACTACTGGCTTCTTTGTGCTGAGTTGGAGGGGTAGGAGCTTGGGTTGTTTTCTTAGAAGTTGCGGCAGGGCTGCCTTTTTTCTCTTCTATATATTTGAGTAAATCGTCTTTGGTTAGTCTGTTATTAGAGCCACTTCCTTCTATTTTTTCGAGTTCTTCGAGTTTAATATTCTCTTCTTTTGCAATGTTTCGAACAAGCGGAGAATAAAATCTGTCACTACTTTTAAAATCTGAACTTACTTCAGAAACTTCTTTTTTATCTTCCTTTGGGTCTGATTTATCGACTTCTTTAGCTGTTTCATCTTCAGGTTCGTTATCTTCTTCGTCACCGTCTGAATCGATATTGATGATTGCAATTATTTCTCCAACAGGAACAACATCTCCTTCAGAAAAAAGTCTTTTTACAAGAGTTCCATCAACAGGGGAGGGAATTTCAGAATCTACTTTATCAGTGGCAATTTCAACAATAGAATCATCTTCTTCTACTTTTTCACCTTCTTCAATAAGCCATTTTGTAATGGTTGCCTCAATGATGCTTTCGCCCATCTTAGGCATTATTATTTCAAATTTTGCCATGTAATTGCGAGTTTAAATGAATCGATATCCAATAAGTTGGAATAAGGTTCTATTACAAAGCATGGCAAAGAGAACACCTTCTCTAACAGAGAATAGTACCCTTCTAATCGCCTAGGTGGCGGATGCCTTTAATCAGAATAAAAAAGTCTGTACTTACTTTGTAATCTCGCGCATATAACAAATTTAATTTAGCAATTGTTTCGGAAGATGTTTTTTTTGAAACAATAGTTGTAGGAGAAATAACACCTTTCTTTATTTTCGGCAACTTCATTTTATCCTCACAAGGTTCATAACCAATCCATGTTTTTTGACCTACAAACACTTGTATTAAATTGCCGAAAAACTTTAAAGGTCTTTTTACAAATGGTATTAAAAGAGGGAAAAATCCAAGTAATAGTAAGCTACCAAAAAAGTCTAGAATTCGTTTATTTCTTTTGTTATTGCTTTTGTCAATTGAGTTTAAATTGATTGTATAAAAATCGCCTGAAGTATGAATCGAATTGCTGCCGATAATCGATAAACTGTCTTCCGGAGCAATTTTATAGTCGACATTCATATCCTCTAAGCTTGCCATTAAATCCATAATTTGGTGATGAGAAATGCTTTTCGAGCAGAATATGATTTCATCAATATTAAAGATTTCAATAACCTCTCGAGTTTGTCTTAGTGTGCCAACAAAGTCGCTACTTGGCTTGTTTTCACTGGGACTGATTAGACCAACAAAGCTAGGGTTAAGATATGTATTTTGAAGTAATGTTTTTACTCTATTACTTTCTTCCAAATCGCCAATGATTGCAAATCTTGGACTTCTAACATTGCCAAAAGAGAAAGACTTAAATCCACAAATTCTACCTAATATTCTTGTAGATAATAAAGTAGTCATTGCCCATGCGGCACCCAATATGGTCAAGGCTCTTGAAAACCTTAAGCTTTCTGGAAGTAGGGCATATATTACCAGTATGATTATAGTTCCTATAGAAATACCCTGGAATATGTTTCTTATCTGAGCTTGTTTGTCGTATCCTCCAGATAGCCATGCCGAAGATAGCCAGATCAATATAAATGCAGGAACTTCCTTTTGCATATATTCCTTAGGGTAATAATCGCCAAATCTATTGAAGAAGTTGATTTCCCAATATTCCTTTAATAGGAACATTCCTGCAAAAATGATTATAAAGTCTAATATAGGAAGAATAGCTTTTTTTAAGAAGCGACTAAATATTGCTAAGGTGGCTCTAAAATAGACAGCCATATTTATAAAGAAGGAGAAAAGTTTAGCATTTTTTTGCGAAAAGTGTTTCTTTGCAAAAATGATCATTGCATTATAAAATACAAAGACATAGTTTACACTACTTTTCTTAGTGCTTTCTCCTTTATAATGAATAATTCTTGTTTTTGGGTAGTAATAATTTTTATATCCTCCCTTGGTAATTCTGTATGAAAGATCAATATCTTCACCATACATAAAGAAATCCTCATCAAGTAATCCAACTTTATCTAAAGTCTCTTTGCGCATTAGCATAAAAGCTCCGGCAAGAACTTCTATCTCATGGATTTCATCATCATTTAGGTAACTTAAATGGTATTTTCCAAATTTTTTGGATTTAGGAAATAGTTTAGACAGACCAAATATTTTATAAAAGGCAACTTCAGGGGTAGGTAGTCCTCTTTTAGATTCAGGTAAAAACTTTCCTTTTCCATCAATCATTTTTACTCCCAATCCTCCAGCATCTGGATGAGCATCCATAAATTCTACACAAGAAGTAAAGGTGTCATCTTCAACAACCGTATCAGGATTGAGCAAAAGAACATATTCTCCTTTTGCAATTCTAATAGCTTGATTATTCGCTTTTGAAAAACCAGGATTGTCTTTATTTGCTATAGTAATTACTTCAGGGAATTTTTGCTGCACCATTTCTACAGAATCATCCACAGAGTTATTGTCGACAACAAAAACTTCTGCATCAATGTCTTCAATGGCTCTTCTTACAGAATGAAGGCATTGTTCAAGAAAGAATTTTACATTGTAATTTACTATAATTATAGATAACTTCATTTGGTTTGGCCCCTAATTGATTGAAAATTCAGGTTACAAATATACTATATTACGGGCACTAACCAAAGAATAGATATTGGCTTAAATTAAGGATTTTGAGCTTTTTTAAATAATATTAATTGGATGCTTTTTTATCCATAGGAATGGATATGATTGGTACACTTAAGTGTAGTAGTTTCTTTTTATTAACTAATTTATGTTCAAACAAATGGCCAAAGCTATTTTTATGAGGCATAAAAGCAATAAAAGAGACCTTTTCTTCTGCGATAAATTGTTCTAGACATCCAATTACATTAGATTCATTCTGAATTGAAAATTTTAATCTCGTATTGATTTTATTTTCGATAAAGGCATGTTTTAGACTATTCATTTTTTCATCAGAATTCTCTGTTTTCACTTCTACAAAGTGTATTATATGAATATTTTGTTCTTGATTAGGAAAGAATTTATCAAGTAGGTAAATATTTTCAATATCCACAATATTGAATTCGGTAAGGTAAATTATATTGCTCACCGATTCACCAGTATATTCAGGAGGAACAACAACAACAGGAATCATACTTTTATTGATTAACCGAGCTTGGAAATTATTTCCACCAACTCGATTTTGATGATCTTTTTTACTTCCTACAATGATTAAGTCGTAATTTCCTTTTTTTAAATTGTGTAAAACTTCATTAAAAGGAAGACCACCTTCTGTTTTTGTTTCTATGCTTATGTTTTTCAGATTCATGGCTTTTGCCATGAGTAGAGTTTCATCTTTTAAATTTTGAAGCTCTTTTTCACTATTTTCCTTCAAATCTGTGAAAATTCTTTCATCCATCAAACCAATCATATTAGGCTCAAGGTCGGTAGTTAGATGACTTTCAGCTAAAGCTAACTGATCGAAGTAGGAGTGAAAGAATGTAATTTTTATTTCTTCATTTCCAAATGCATGAAAGGCAAATTTGCAGGAAAGGAGAGATTGTTCTGAAAAATCTACAGGAATGAAAATGCTTTTCATATTTACAATTTTAGATCTTTAGTTTTCTTTTCTAAAGATATTATTTTTTTGGATAATATGGCTGTAGCTCAGTAGCTTATCTAAATAACTTGATATTCTATTGTCTTGTATATTTTTCAGTAATTTTTTCTCTCCTTTTAATTATGGATTTTATAATCCACCGATTATTCCTAAAATTAGTCCAATACAAAATTTAATTCCTTTAACCTGAATAAATCCTATCTTAGATTCAGCCAGAAGGGGTAAAGAACCATGTCCATCTTGAACTATGGAATTAGCAAGTAATATGGAAAAAGGAATACTGCCTTGAGAAAATAATAATATAAAGAAGTAGTGGGGGCCAGATTCGGGTATGATTCCAATCAATAGGGCTAGAATAAGTACTTTATAGTAATTATTACTAATCCATGAACTTAGCTCTAAGTGTTGTTCTAAATAATGAATAGCTATAAGAATAATTAATGTCCATAGAAAAATTTTCAAGGCATGCTTTTTAATTATATGATTCCATAAATGTTCTTCAAGGAAATGATCTGGAACAATAAATATTAAAACAAAAGCAAATACAGAGATACAAAGTAGAGTTATAGAAAACCAATTCCATTTAGAATGCTGATGTTCGTGAGGAATATTATGAGTTTCGAGAGTATTATTTTCAATTGCTAAGTTCTTATCATTTAATGAATGATTGTGCTCTGTAGAGTGATTATGTTCTACAGCATGATTGTGCTCTTGGTGAGTATTAATTATTTCCTTCTGTTGATTTGTTGCTGAATCATTTGCAGAGAAGAAATTATGTGTATGTTGAATTCCACCACTAATTATTCCCCATAAAAATAAAGCTAGGGCAATTAAAAGTATAGCTCTGGGAAAGCTAATGTTTTTAATTTGTTTAAAGGTTTTTATTTTTTTCCAGTTTATAGGGTCATGATGTTCATGATGAATTTCAAACGAATGTTGATTTGAAACTTTTCGTTTAAACGAAATATTGAGTTTTACAAAAATAAAACTTACAATTATAGCTATGAGAATTAAGATTACGGTTAGCTTTAAATAACTATTTGGAATTAAGGATAACATAAGAAATGCTTCATCTCCTGTTGTTACAATCATTGTTGTTAACAGAGCAGCAAAATTTATGCTTTTGTGTGAATAAAGTGATACTGCAGTATAAGATCCCAGACATCCAGGCAAACCACCTAAAATAATGCCTGTAATGTTTTGTAAAAATGGTTTTTTACTTAAACTGGTAAACCATTTTCCTTTTGATTGCACATTGAGAAACTCAATTAGAAGCATCATAACCAGGACAAAGGCTGTAATGATTATTGTTTGTTGTATAATTTCCGGTAACATAGAGAGTGATTTTCTGCAAAAATAATTTTTATCTTTTGCTTTTTGAAATATATACCTAAATGTTGGTAAATTTAAGTGATTGTATATTTTTCTTTAAACATATAATGGAAGTTAGAATTAATTCTCTAATTTGTCGAAGTTTTTACTTTTTGATTTGAGTATTTTCTATAAAAAATAGTAGGTACCTCATAATTCATACATTTAAGTATTGCAATATCTTAATTGCAGTATCGTTTTGTTGGCAGATTTATTTTTTTTATTACAAATTAGGCATTTAAATACTTTATATACAAAATGGCAAAAATATTTACCTTGTCAGAGGCGGCTTCAATTGCTTTACACGGAATGATCTTGGTTGCAAGATCCAAAGAAATGATGAATGTAACTCATATTGCCGAAAAAACAGGAAGTTCAAGACACCACGTAGCAAAAGTTTTTCAAAGATTGGTTAAAGAAAATATTGTGAACTCTTTGCGGGGGCCTTCAGGTGGTTTTTTCTTAAAAAAAAATGCTAGTGAAGTTACTCTTCTAGAAATATATGAAGCTATTGAGGGAAAAATAGAGATTAATGCCTGTCCATTAGATAAGCAAATTTGTCCTTTTGAGAAGTGTATAATGAATAATATTACGAGCAAGATGACACTACAGTACAAAGAATATCTTGCTAGTCAGACCTTAGAATCTTTCTTGTGATTGGGTAAAAGTGTTGTAAATCAAACAAATTAGCGTAAGTCTTGTTATTTAAACTGTATTTAAACAATTATATTTAGGTAATTTATTACCTTAATTCTTGTTTCTTACGATAAAAGATATTTAATTTGCGCAATGCAATACCTAAATTCTTAAAACATAAACTGTATTGCTCAAGTTAAAAGAAGAATAGTTCACATTTAAAAAGGTTTTTATAATGAGTATGTTTTGCTATCAATGTCAAGAAGCCTCTAAAGGAATTGGATGTACCATTAAAGGTGTTTGTGGAAAAAATGAAGATGTTAGTAATCTTCAAGATTTATTGTTGTATACCCTAAGAGGAATTTCTGTTTATTCTTCCAAGTTACGTGAAAAGGGAGTTTCTTCTCCTGAGACTGACCATTTTGTTATGGAATCTCTTTTTGCTACAATTACCAATGCCAATTTTGATGATAAAGCATTTGTAGAAAAAATAAATAAAGCACTTGCTTTAAAAGAAAACCTTGCAAATCAAGCCAAAGAAAATAATTGCGATTTGCAAAATATACCAGAATGCGCTACATGGGTAGGCTCAGAAAAAGATTTTGCTACTAAAGCAGTTGAAGTAGGGATTCTCCTTACTGAAAATGAAGATATTCGCTCTTTAAGAGAATTGTTGATTTATGGAGTAAAAGGATTGGCTGCTTATGCTGAGCATGCCTCAAATCTAGGATCAAATAAAGATGACATTTATGCTTTTATGCAAAAAGCTCTTGTTTCTACAACCAATGATGATTTAGGTGCAGACGAGTTAGTTGCTTTAGTATTAGAAGCAGGTAAGTTTGGTGTTGAGGTTATGGCTCTTTTAGATGCTGCTCATACTGCTAGATATGGCAATCCTGAAATTACCAAAGTTAATTTAGGAGTAAAAAATAATCCTGGTATTCTTGTAAGTGGTCATGATTTAAGAGACATTGAGGATTTACTAAAGCAAACTGATGGGACTGGAGTAGATGTATATACTCATAGTGAGATGTTACCAGCACATTACTACCCACAGTTAAAAAAATATAAGCATTTAGTAGGAAACTATGGTAATGCATGGTGGAAACAAAAGGAAGAGTTTGAAAGCTTTAACGGACCTATTTTGTTTACTACTAACTGTATAGTGCCGCCTAAAAAGAGTGCTTCTTATGCTGATAAAGTTTTTACTACAGGAGCTGCAGGATTTCCAAACTATCCTCATATTCCGGAACGTAAGGATGGCGAGATGAAAGATTTTTCAGCTATTATTGAATTGGCTAAAAAATGCCAATCTCCAAAGGAGATAGAAACTGGTGAAATTGTTGGAGGTTTTGCTCATAATCAGGTAATTGAATTGGCTGATAAGGTTGTTGATGCAGTTAAAACTGGTGCTATTAAGAAGTTTTTTGTAATGGCAGGATGTGATGGTCGTATGAAAGATCGTGATTATTACGAAGAGTTTGCTTCAAAATTACCTAAAGATACTGTAATATTAACTGCTGGATGTGCAAAATACCGATATAATAAGTTACCACTAGGTGATATAGGCGGTATTCCTAGAGTTCTTGATGCAGGGCAATGCAATGATTCTTATTCATTAGCTGTTATTGCTTTAAAGCTAAAAGAAGTATTTGAATTGAATGATATAAATGAGTTACCAATTGCTTATAATATTGCATGGTATGAGCAAAAGGCTGTGATTGTATTGCTGGCTCTTTTGTATCTAGGTGTGAAAAATATTCATTTAGGTCCAACTTTACCTGCTTTCTTATCACCAAATGTAGCTAAAGTTCTAGTAGATAACTTTGGTATTGCTGGTATTGGAGAAGTAGATGAAGACATTAAAATGTTTATGGCCTAGTTAATATAAAGAAATGGAGGAAGTAGAGCTTTTGTTTCTTTCTCCATTTCTCTTTTATTTAAGATAAAATATGACAGATAAACGATTTCAAACTACAGATACTTTATTGGAAATTACAGAGAAGTTTCCTGAAACAATAACTGTTTTTAAAGCTAATGGTTTTCCTCAGATGGAAGATCCTGAAAAGCGAAAACTTTTTGGTGCAAAAATTACCTTGGAGGTTGCTGCAGGATTTCGTCAGATCGACTTATCTTCTTTTGTTTCATTATTAGAGAGTGCTATTGATGATCATGCAGAGTTATTAAAAACAGGGCATAAGGATAAAGACGAAATTCTGGTTAAGGGCTTACTTCCATGTCCAATACGTCTTCCTTTAAGTGAACAGGTTGAGCAGTTTACAGAAAAGTTTATCGCAAAAGGAAATAAAGTTCGTTTTGAACTCCAGGCTGCTTCTATGGGAGTAGATTGGTTGAAAGATGATTGGAATCCATCAAAAAAAGCAGAAGATATTGCCGATATGTATATTTCCGCAGGATTTGATATGTTTTTTGATGAGGCTAAATTAGGTAGATTTAAAAGCGATAATGTTTTTTCTGCACAAATGCCTTATAAAAATCTTAATCCTGATTTTCAGAATGATTATATTGATCTGCGCGATCCTATGAATCATTATTCTGTATTAGGTGTAGTTCCTGCTGTCTTTCTTGTAAATGAAAAGGAACTTAATGGACGTAAGATTCCTAAAACCTGGCAAGATATTTTATCTCCTGAATATGAAAAAAGTGTAAGTCTTCCAATCGGTGATTTTGACTTATTTAACGCCATATTATTAAGCCTATATAAATTATATGGAGAGGAGTCTCTAAAAAAATTAGGTCGTTCATTAATGGTAGATATGCACCCATCACAAATGGTTAAATCGCATAAAAAGCAAGGTGCTCGCCCTGCAATTACTATTATGCCTTATTTCTTTACAAAGATGGTTAAAGAAGGAGGTGTAATGAAGGCTATATGGCCCGAAGATGGTGCAATTGTAAGTCCTATATTTATGCTTACAAAATCTTCAAATAAAAAAGGATTTAGTGAAATTATTGATTTGTTTTGTTCAAAAACTGTTGGTGAGTTAATGAGTCACCAAGGTTTGTTTCCTTCTACTCATCCTGAAGTAGATAATAAAATTGAGCCAACAAAGAAATATAATTGGATAGGCTGGGATTTTATCTATCAGAATAATATTCAAGCATTGGTAAATAAGTGTGAAAATATTTTTAATCAGGGATTAAAAGAATAGAGCATGAATCTTGTAACTGTTTCAGGGCCTCCTTCTTCAGGTAAAACATCTGTGATTCTAAAAACTATAGAGTCTTTTAGAGCAAGAAAATTAGAAGTGGGAGTGGTTAAGTTTGATTGTCTTCATACCGATGATGATTTACTGTATGAAAAGGCTAAAGTTAAGGTGAAGAAAGGTTTATCTGGATCATTATGTCCCGATCATTATTTTGTTTCAAATATTGAAGAAGTAGTGCAGTGGGGAATAAAAGAGAACTTAGATTTACTAATTACCGAAAGTGCAGGCTTATGCAATCGTTGTTCTCCATACATAAATAATATATTGGCAGTTTGTGTCATCGATAATTTAAGTGGAGTAAATACTCCTAAAAAAATCGGGCCAATGCTCAAGACTGCAGATATATGTGTTATTACAAAGGGTGATATTGTAAGTCAAGCAGAAAGAGAAGTTTTTTCTTCCAGAGTAAATTTGGTGAATCCCAAAGCTGTTATATTAAATGTTAATGGTTTAACAGGACAAGGGGCGTTTGAATTAACGACTCTTATGTATGATGGTGATAAAAAATTAAAAAGTTTACAAGGAGAAAAACTTCGGTATCCAATGCCTTCAGCATTATGTTCATATTGTTTGGGGGAAACTCGCATTGGAGAATCTTATCAAATGGGTAATGTAAGAAAGATGAAAATAGATAAGGATCATGATAAGAATAAATGATATAAAAGAAGCAACTTTTAATGAGTTATTAGGTCAATACCCTTTCTTATTATCTTTTTTTGATAATCATGTTTTAGAAGTTAAGGGCAACGAAGATCGAACTATAGAACAGGCAATTGCATTAATAGACGAAGAAGAAAGAGAAGATAAAGCTATTGATTCTGAAAGAATTCTTTCTTCAATGGTGGATTATATAAATCAGATGCTAGAATTTTTGGGAGAAAGTGATGGTAATCATGTAAAATCACTGACTATTCTGCCTGGTACTGATAAATCTGGAAATCCAGAGAATTTTGAGTCTCTTGAAATTTTACAAAGTGAAATTGTTTGTATTGTAGGGCCTACAGGTTCTGGAAAAAGCAGACTGTTAGGCGATATAGAATGGGTTGCCCAAAAAGATACGCCTACCTCTAGAAGTATTCTAATTAATGATGTGGTTCCTGATTTAAAATGGAGATTTTCAGCCGGACAGAAATTGGTAGCTCAACTGTCTCAGAATATGAACTTTGTTATGGATTTATCCGTTGAGGAATTTTTAGATTTGCATGCCGAAAGTAGAATGATCTCCAATAAAGAGGAAGTTATTGAAAAAATAATTATTGCTGCCAATAATCTTGCTGGAGAAAAATTTGATGCAACAAGACCCATTACTTCATTATCAGGAGGACAATCAAGAGCTTTGATGATTGCCGATACTGCTATTTTAAGTAAATCACCAGTAGTATTAATTGATGAGATTGAAAATGCTGGTATTGATCGTAAGCAAGCTTTGAATTTATTGACAGGTGAGGAAAAAATTGTGTTGATGGCAACTCACGATCCAATACTTGCTTTGATGGGAGATAAGCGTATTGTTATAAAAAATGGAGGAATTCATAAAGTAATAAAAACAACCGCTGAAGAGAAAAAGCTTTTGAAGGAGCTTGAAAAAACAGATGAATATATTCAAAGATTACGTACACTATTAAGGACTGGTGAGCGTTTAAATGAATCAAACCTATAATGGGTTTACTTAAAAATAACGGTTAATATTTATATAATAGTAATCAAAAATAGGAGGAAAGAAAATGGTTTCACATGAAGGTTGTTCAGGCCAATTTGACAATGGAAAGGAAATAGTAGATAAACTCAGAAGAATGGGGTTTAATGAGCAATTTTTACCAATGCCATTTGATTTGGAGTGTGAAGATTGTGGAATTAACTTTCTGATGGATACTTTTGAAAAGCACTGTCCAAATTGTGATATGGTTTATGGAGTAACACCATGTCATGCCTTTGATCCTGCAAATGTTATGGCAGCTGGGAAAGCTTATTAATTTATTTTGGGCAATTATTTTTTGTTTTGAAGAAGAAAATTAGAAAAAGGAAAGCCAAATGGATACATAAATGGTTTTCCTTAACTTTATTTTGTGTTATTATTGTTTGGGTTCTTTCAGGCATATTATTAAATCATCGTCATATAATTCGAGGTGTTGATATACCTCGTAGTTACTTGCCTTCCAATTATAAGATGAATTCGTGGAATCAAGCTGGCCTGCGCGATGGTTTACGAATAAATTCAGAGCAATTAATTCTTTATGGAGAAGAAGGATGTTTTCTAACAAACAACTCCTTTTCAGAATTTCATTCTTTTAATGATGGTTTACCCAAAGGAAGTGATAGTAGAAAAATCTATTCCATTAAAAAATATAAAGAATCTCTTTTTGCTGCGACAAATTTTGGCTTATTTCATAAAACGTCATTGGGTGCTCCGTGGGAATTATTCTGTTTAGGGGCAAATGATGAATTAAGGATTGTTGACTTAGCTATTAAAGATAATTTTTTATTTGTTGCTTCCCGCTCAAATATATTTCAAATAGATTTGAATGATAGGTTATTAGCCTCAAAAAAGATCACCTTATTAGTAAATGACCAAGATTTAAAAAAAGTTTCTTTATTTAAAACTATCTGGTTGATTCATAGTGGTGCATTATTTGGCTTTTGGGGACGGATCTTTGTAGATTTAATTGGATTAAGTTTACTTTTCTTCTGTTTTAGTGGAATTTTAATTTGGTGGTTGCCAAAGCGAATAAAAAAGAAAGCAGAGAAGAAAGATGCATGTATAAAGAGATTTAAGTGGAATTTTAAATATCATAAAAAGATTGGTCTTTATTTAGCTGTTTTCCTTTTGATTGTATCCGTTACAGGAATGTTTCTTCGACCTCCTCTTTTGATTCCTATTGCCGAAAAGAAGATAAATAAAATTCCAGGAAGTGTTTTAGATAATACTAGCCCTTATTATGATAATATTCGAAAGATATTTTATGACAAAGAGTCTGATTTGATTTTGTTGGGCACAACAAATGGGATTTATAAGTTTAAATCAGATTTCAGTGATAAGCCAATTTTGGTAAAAGAACAACCTCCAATAAGTGTTATGGGTATAAATGTTCTCGCTAAGGATTTCGAAAATAGACTTGTGGTTGGCTCTTTTCAAGGTTTATATATTTGGGAACCAAATGAAGAAGATTATGTCTTAGATTATTTTTCTGGTATACCTCCCAAGGTACAGAAAAAAGGTCCTCCTGTAGGAAAAAATATGGCAGTTGGATTAATTGGAGATAATAAAACCGGATTGTTTTATATTGATTATAATAAAGGTGCAATCTGCATAAAGAGAGGTGAAGCAAATGAATTAATAATGCCATCTAAAATATCTGATGAATCTAAAATGTCTCTATGGAACCTTGCTTTAGAAATTCATACAGGGCGTATCTTTCAATTTATTTTAGGTAAGTTCTATATTCTTATAGTTCCATTATTAGGATTGAGTTGTGTTTTTATATTTATTTCAGGATTAATTCTCTGTTTTAAAAAGAAAAAGACTTCATCTTTTAATAACGCCGTCATCAAAAAAGAGTAAATATACCCTTGTTATCTTTTATTTTTATTTAAAAGCGGATGATTTTATAAAATTTATCCGATAGCGTAAATAAAATATAACATATCCTGGTTTACCTATGTCTATTGGCTTATGGATTATTGTTTTGATTGTTATAGTCGTAAATATTTCCGAAAATGGAATGTTTCTATGAAAAAAAACTTCTTCTTGTGAAATATGGTAAAAATAACCGCGTTATATAAACACAATGAGAGATTAAATAATTGATTCTTAGTTGAGTCAGAACGTTTCTCTCAGGATTGGTGAGTGTTCTTTAGGTAATGTGGATAGGGGTAGACACACCACCTAAAGATGCAATAAAATCTCCAGGTAGTTATATGATGTAGAGGAAGAGTTAATTGATTTGGAGATCTAAACTAGACTATTATTATTGGTAATTGATGAGTGAAGGGCCAAGAGCCCGTTTAAGATGCTAACACTAGAGGCAGTTTCAAAGACATTTGAGAGATTGCCTCTTTTTTTTGTCTATCCGTTTCATCTTAT
>JBGRQE010000010.1:0-67761 GCA_041725955.1 Bacteroidales bacterium | reverse complement strand
CTGAACAATTATCCTATTGCTAGGCGCTTGTTTCTTAAATGTCTCAATATTTTTATGAACGTGTCATTCTTGTTTTGTTCGCATCATTGCTGAATGCGGGTGCAAAGATAAGCAGCTTTTTAAATCTAGCAAGTGTTTTACCAAAAAAAACACTCTTTTTATTTAAAAAAAACCTTTCCTTTATATATAAAATCAAGTACTCTTACTCCAAATACAAAAACTAAATATTATAAAAAAGTAATAATACACTGTACTTCAAAAACATAATATTTACTCAATCTGCTTTGATTTATTTCCTTCCAAATTATGAAATGCAATCGCTAAAACAATTACAAATAAACAAACTCCAGTTTGACGTTCCAGCATAGACTCTGTAAATAAATTAATCATAAAAAGGAATAATGCAGAAAAAACCAAGGACTCTCTTTTTCTTATAGAGATAAAAAATGGCAATAGAAGTGAAAACAACAAAACAATACCTCCTATAGCCCCTATAGACAAAACTGTTTGCAAATACTGATTATGAGCGTTCCACCTCTTGGTTGCATACTCTTCATAATCATTTTTCGCATAAACCTTTGTTAAAATCTCACTAACACTACCCGTTCCATACCCCAAAACAGGCTTCTCCTTATATAAAGACCATGATATTTCCCAAATCAATAATCTTGGTTCTCCACTATCTTCCTTTTTACCTTCAGAAAAAACCTTTGGATTCTGATATAAACGCATTAAACCACTTCGTACAACAGGAGAAGACCAAGAAAAGATAATGGTAAAAAACAAAATTATCCCAATAGATTTAAATGCTAAAGCACGTTTCTTCCCTATAAAAACCTGATACACAAAATAAATTCCTAACAATAAAAATAAGGCAAGGATCCCACCTCGTGAAGAAAGAAAAAATAGAGATGACAATAATACTGCATATAGAACAACCCTCACATAAGTATTTTTGAAAAACTCCTTATAAAAAAACAAAATAGCTATAGCTATGTCTGTTATTAAAGCAACATATGCATGTTGTTCAAAAGGAGTGAATTCTTCATAAAAAAACACTGAAAAATCTTTTGTTTTTAAATAAAAATAAAAGGACCGAATAATACAGTAGATTAAATAAATTGAAATTCCAGCTACAAAAAATCGAGATACATTCTTATTCCCAGGCCACAAACTCTTATTCTTTCCATCAAATAAAAATAAAAGAGGAATAAAAAACAATGCAGATTTAATACGCAAATCAATTAAAGCTGAATCCAAATACGGTGTATATATCGTTCCTATAGAATACAAAGCATACAATACCAAAGATGAAATTAGAATTAAAGATTTCCCTTTACTCAACATTAATTTCTTGGAAAAAGCCAAGTAAACAAAAATTAGGGTCATAAAAATAAAAATAGGAGGAACCAATCCTTTAAGCAGTGGCATAGTTGTGAAAAGCACTGATAATAAGAAAAAACCCCTAAAAACAGTCTCTAGTAAATTTGTTTTTTGTAACATAACAAAATGCTGGAATAGATTAAATTAATGGTGCGCGAAATTACTCCAATAAAAAACTACATCCAAAAAAAAGAAAAAGAAACAAAAATGAGGCGTGGCGTTTTACTCATTTCTGTTTCTTAGGATTGGTTGTAAAACCAAAATTATTAATTGATTCAAAGATAAGCCCTAAAAGTCCAAAAAAATAGGAATATAAGAATTTAGAAAACTTTTTTTGTAATAAAATCTCCCATTTTTAAAGTCAAAGTTGGCGAAACTTTTGCTGTATTCTTCATAACCCATGAACAAGATTCTTTTAAATTCCATACGTTAACACAAGGTTTCGAATAACTAAATATTAAAGGAATATTTACAGTTTTCCACAAATTCTTAAACCCATAAATTCCACTATTATAATCACTCCGACCTAAAGAAAGAAAATCAATAGATTCATTTTTGCAATATTGCATAATCTCATAAATCAGTAAGAAATGAGAATAATGGGTTTTATATCCGTCCACACCACAAATCCAAGTAACCTCAGCATAACGCTTATCCTTAAAAAGCCACGCGGAAGCAATAGGCTCTCCATTTTTTTCAACTATAAAAATGGATACTCTCGACGGAAAAAAATCAATTAATAACTGAAAGAAGTTTCTTGAAAAAGATGGTATTCCCTTTTTTAGACAAAACCGCTGATACAAATCAATAAAAACATCACATCGCCCATTATTCAACATATAAACATATTGCTGTTTTTGCTGAGCTTTCTTAATTTTTCGTTTTGTATGTTGCCCAATTTGGAAACTTTTACATTCTTTATTTTTCTTTAGATTAATGACCTGCAAAACCTTTGCATCTAAAATATGATTAGAATAAGAGCGAAACCCTCTAATTTCCCATATAATCTTTGGGTCTTCACAAATTAAGTTTCCGTTTTGTTCAACGAAATCTGGCCCTCGTAAAAAACGATTTGAAACCCGATCTAAAACACCAGTATATGAAACAAAAGGCAAACTTATGTAAGCATCCAATCTTTTCACAAAGGGCATATACTTAATACTCCCGTCGGTAAACAAAATTTTGGAGAAAGTTAAAGGAGATCTTAAAAATTCAGAATAAAATAATTGAAAGGATAAAAAATCTTCAACTTGCATATAAAGCAATTTTAATTTTACTTAAATATGCAATCCTTCATTCCTAAACAACAAGGAATTAAGTTAATATAATTTTAAACCACTTAATTATTAAATTCCAAACAAAAGATTGTCGACTGCTTTAGCTGCTTCTGAAGCTGAATTATGTTCAATCCTATAAACAGGCACTCTTTTAACAATATCTGCAATTTGGCCTACCTCAGCAATATATCTTTCCCGTCCTATTTGTGCATTAAACAAGCGTTTTAACATGTCTTTTTTTTGCATTGGTTGAATTGAGGTCTGATTATCCGGATTATATTTAACAGTAAATATAGCTTTCAAAGGAACTTTTTGTCCGTATAATTTTTCTGGTACTTTTACCTGAAACTCATTTGCAAACCGTTTACAAATCCATGAATCATTCAACTTTACAATACCTGGTTTAAAAGAAACTGTTTTTATAAAAGGATGTAAAAATAACTCCTTGTCAAGTAAACCAATCTCATCAGACAAATACTCATAGTTATGCTGAGCTACCATTTCAAGAGTGAAAGTAGATTTTCCATCTCCACTTTCTCCAAGAATTAATATACCCTTATTATTTTTAGATATTGCACCAGAATGCAAGGAGATTAATTCCTTTTTATCTATTTGGTTAATTGCATGTCCTGACACTATATTTTCCAATGCTTTTGACATAACAGAATAATGTACTCCCTTCATCTTCATTCCAAAATCAAAAGCTATTTGACCGTTTTTATAAATGTCATAATAGTCTGAGTAATATAAATTTCTTTCTACAGAAACAAGGGTACACTCACTTTCAGATAAATTTTCTTCTTTAAAAGCATACAGCATAAAATCGCAAAAAGTATTAATTTCTTGTAATGGACTTTGCAACTTAATTGGTGTTCCACAAATTGAATAATAACTACATATAGTCATGCTTGCTTTTCAATTAATCCTTTAATTACAAAACTTTCCAAAAGTTCAATGACATCACTCTCAATTAAAGATAATTGAACATTATAAGTTTCAGCAACTCTTTCTATAATCTCCTTTGTTGTTATGGGCTGTTTAAGCATTTCCCATATTTCCACTCCTGATGCGTTTAACACATAATTCTTTTCCTGATGACTCAAGATAATTTCATCATCCAACTCAACCATCTTGACAGAAGATAGACGACATAATTTAACTTTTTCTATTCCCATTTCTATAAACACTTAATTCAGAAAACCAGATTCCTTAAAACTATTTAATTGACAAGAGACATCCTTAAAAACATCACTATAAAGCAAATCGCACGATTGAGATATTTCTTGAGCTATTCGCTGAGGGGTTTTATAAACTGGAATCATATCCCAAATCAATATAGCTGTTTGATTCAAAATATGTTTATTCCACTTCTTCTGCTTTAAATAAATAATACCACCTGATTCTAATTGCAATACAGATGCCAATTTATTTATTTCTAACTTACAAAGAGGATCTAAATCTGATTCTGTAGATTTGGTAATCTGACATAGATTAAACTTTTTATCACTAGGAATTAAGCTCTCATATCTTTCAAGAAACAACTCTTGATTTTCAAAGAACTCTTTGATTAAATAATCAAAAACCAACTCCAGTAATCGAATATTAAAGCTACAATTTTTATGATCTATATAATCATTCCCAAATAGAGCCATTTTATGCTGACAAGTTCCTCCACAGAAAAAAAAGTAATCGCATTTTTCACATTCAACATTCTTTTTCTTTTCAAAAGGATACTTAACACCATGTTTTATATCTCCAATAACAAATTCTTTTTTACTAACAAAGCGATGACAGGGATAAATACTCCCATCGTATTTAATAGTGAGATATCTGTCACCTATTCCACAAGAAGACCGTGGATAAGAAGAAAAAAACAATTGTATTACACTATAAATATTACTGTGATAATACAGCTTATCTGAATGTGAATCCTCTAAAAAACAATTAAACAGATCCTCGGCAAGAAGTTCTGGATTAAAGGACTCCAAGATTCTTTTATCAAAATCAGAAACAGGAGTAACCAAATTAAATCCATAACCGGGATGTAATGTTCCTCGCATATTTTCTTGAATTATTGGAGTCAATCCTAAGGCCTCATATTCTTCAATAATTTTAGACGGTAATGGAGTCAACGCTGTTAAAGTAGTTTTTAAAGAATAAGGGGCTTTGTATTCCTTTAAAATTTCAATATTCTTAAGAATCGCATCAAAGGTCCCCTTATCGTTTTTAGTTCTCCGCTGAATATCATGACTTTTTCTGTCTCCATCAAGAGTTACTTGCAAAAACACTCCATGCCTTGCACAAAACTTCGCAATATCGGGAGTAACTAATGTTCCATTAGTTATTATAACAAATACGGTTCGATTTACCTTTGAAGAGACCTTTAACCGATGAACAATATATTCAATGATTGGGAAATTCATTAAAGGCTCTCCACCCCAAAATGAAACATTCAGATCTACTTCCTGATCAACATCTTTAAAAAAGGTATTGTAAAAAGTATCAAAACGCTCTTCAGTCAAGAAACTAGATTCATCCAAATCTTGTTCCTCTCCCATATTCAAATAACAGTAAGAGCATTGTAAATTACAATGCCCTACTATATCGAATTCTAAATTAAATGCTTGCCTTGATTTCATTGTCTAAAACCAAATCATAGTCTTTTTCTCTTCTTCTTTCCAGCAGGAAGCCATATCAGAACATTGATCTTGCAGGGCATTCTGCAAATTAAATTCCACCAACTCTGGTTTTTTATAATTTCGTTTTAACTGCTTTAATCTTTCAGAAATGTTTTGAGACCTTGTAATAGAGTTTTGCTTTTTCATTTGATAAACTTTTAAAAAAAGGGAAGTTGCTTAAAAACATTTGAGTTTAGCAAATCAACTCAAATAATATACTTTCACTAAACCTGAAAAAAGAATGATTATTCGTCGCTACTATCAAATTAGTTTTTAATCCCTTTTGGAAAGATGATTATTTAAACAAGAGCACTAAAGTATAAAAAAGAATAATCTAAACACATATACCCCTATAGAAAAAAGGGATTCAAAAGAGATAATTTCCTAGTAATAGATACCTATTTCATGAACTACAAAACCCATGAATCAAGTCCTTAAAAGTATAAAACAGATTGTTTATCAGCCAATTTCCAACTTTAGGATTTCTGCCAATTTCCTTGTACTTTCGTGCCTTTAAAAGTTTACCATTTTATTAATCAACTATGTACAAAAAATTCATTACTCCAGTTCTAGCTCTAGGAATTCTTGCAGGAGTGAATTCTTGTGAGCCTAAGGCAGAAGCTCCTAAACAGGACAAAGTAGAACAAGCACAAGCACAATCAAGTCCTGAAATGCAGAAAAAATTAGATCAGTATGCAAAAGTTCAATTAACATCAAACATTGATCATCTTTCTGCCAACCAAAAAGAAATGTTAAAAGTATTGTTCCAGGCATCAGACATTATGAACGCCGTATATTGGAAACAATCTTTATGTAATGAACAACCATTTGTTAAATCACTTTCTTACGATCCGGCAGCACAAGAATTTGCAAAGATCAATTATGGTCCTTGGGATAGATTAAATGATAATCTTCCATTTCTTTGTTACTGCGGTAGTAAACCTGCAGGAGCCAATTTCTATCCTTTGGATATGACTAAGGAAGAGTTTGAAAATTGGAATGAGCCAAACAAAACAAGCTTATATTCAATTGTACGCCGTGATAATAATGGAAATTTAAAAAACATCCCTTATTCTGAAGCTTATAAGGAAGAATTCCAAAAAGCTGCTGAATTACTTCGAAAAGCTGCTACTCTTGCAGAAAATGACGGATTCAAAAAATATCTTAATCTACGCGCAGACGCTCTACTTTCAAACGACTACTACGAATCTGATTTGGCTTGGTTAGATATGAAAGATAACCTAATTGATCTTGTATATGGTCCTATTGAAAACTACGAAGATCAGTTATTTGGTTACAGAGCAGCATGTGAAGCTTTCATCTTAGTAAAAGATGTTGAATGGAGTAATAAACTACAGCGTTTCGCTAAATTTATTCCTCAGCTTCAAAAGGATCTTCCTGTTGCAGAAAAATATAAAAAAGACCCTGTAGGTTCTGAAACCGATCTTGGTGCTTATGATGCTGTATATTATGCTGGAGATTGTAATGCCGCAGGCAAAACTCTTGCTATAAACCTTCCTAACGACGAACGTGTTCACAAAGCAAAAGGTACTCGCCGTTTACAGCTTAAGAATTCTATGAAAGCTAAATTCGACAAGATTTTAGTTCCTATTTCTGAGGTATTAATTACTCCAGATCAAAGAAAAAACATTTCTTTCGATGCATTCTTTGCCAATACAATGTTTCATGAAGTAGCACACGGAATGGGAATTAAAGAAACCATTACAGGAAAAGGCCCTGTCCGCACTGCATTAAAAGAACAATACTCTGCTATCGAAGAAGGAAAAGCTGATATCCTAGGGCTATACCTAGTTACCAAGCTTAATGAAATGGGAGAGTTTCCTGAAGCAAACCTATTGGACAACTATGTAACATTTATGGCAGGTATTTTCCGTTCGGTAAGATTTGGTGCTGCTAGTGCTCATGGTAAAGCAAATATGATCCGCTTTAACTATTTCTTAAAGAAAGGTGCTTTTACTCGTAACGATGATGGAACTTATGCTGTAAACTTTGAGAAAATGAAAACTGCTGCAACAGAATTAACTCAAGACATCATCCGCATTCAAGGTGATGGTGATTATGCTGCTGCTGCAAAATGGGTTAAAGAAGAAGGAAATGTAAGCTCTCAATTGGAAGCTGATTTAGCTAGACTTGCAAAGGCAGGAATTCCAAAAGATATTGTATTTGAACAAGGACCTGCTCAAATAGGACTATAAGGTATTAGCATAAGGTTTTTTTGGATATTATAAAAAGGTTGACATACTAATAATGAAAACTAACCGCTTTTTTGTTCATATAATTTTAAAGCGGTTAGTTTAGCTATAAGGAAAAATAAAAAAGAACTTTAACATTCAAAATAAACTTAATAGTCAACCAAATGATGTCATTTACATGTACAAAACACTACATAATGCCCATAAGGTTGACCTTGAATTAATTTAACATAGAGATGAAAAAAACACTTCTATCTTTCATTTTATTCCTTGCTGCTGGTTTAGGAATGACCAAAGCAAATCCTCTTCCAGATGAGGGAATGTGGTTGCCTCTTTTTGTTGAGCGCTTAAATTATACTGATATGCAAAAAATGGGGCTTCAGCTTACCCCAGAAGAAATCTACAGTATAAATAATTCTTCACTAAAAGATGCTATCGTTGGACTTAGTCATGGAGCAAAACCTCGTGGCTTTTTCTGTTCTGGAGAAATTGTTTCTGGTAAAGGTCTTATGTTTACCAACCACCATTGCGGTTATGATGCAATTCAAAATCATAGTACTGTTGAGCACGATTACCTAAAAGATGGTTTTTGGGCATATAAAATGAATGAAGAACTTGCTAACGAAGGCTTAAGTGCTTCATTCCTTCAGCGTATTGAAAACGTTACAGATAGTATCGTTCCTCATTTAAATGCTGATATGACTGAGGAAGAAAGAGCTGAGAAAATTAACGAAATCAAAACTCGTTTAGAAAAAAGCGCTTCTACAGATGGTAAATTAAATCCTGTAGTTAAAGGTTTCTTCGGTGGTAACGAGTTTTATATGTTTGTTTACAAAACTTATACTGATGTTCGTCTGGTAGGTGCACCTCCTTCATCTGTTGGTAAGTTTGGTGGTGATACCGACAACTGGATGTGGCCACGTCATACTGGTGATTTCTCTATTTTCCGTGTATATGCTGATGCTAATGGCGAACCTGCAAATTACTCAAAAGAAAATAAACCTTATCAACCAAAATGGCATCTTCCTGTTTCTCTTAACGGAGTTGAAAAGGATGATTATGCTATGATTTGGGGATATCCAGGATCTACTGATCGTTATTTAACCTCATATGGTGTTGAATCTAACATAAACAAAAAGAATCCAGTAGTTATCGACGCTTTCGGCGCTAAATTAGCTGCATGGAAAAAAGCTATGGACGCAGATCCTGCTGTTCGCATTCAATATGCATCAAAATATGCAAGTACTGCAAACTCTTGGAAATATCTAATTGGTCAATCTAAAGGTCTTAAGAGACTTAAAATTTATGATAAAAAATTAGGTATCGAAAACAAATTTCGTAAATGGGTTGCTGCAGATCCTGAGCGTCAAAAAATGTATGGTGAGGCATTAAACCTTATTGAAGAAGGATATAAAACTCAGGATAAAGCTCTAGCTGAATTATATTTTGCTAGTCTTTGTGGACTAAACGGAACTGAACTAACTGCTTATGCACAAGAATTTGCTGGTTTAGCACAACTTCTTAAGAAGAAAAAGAAGGATAAAGAAAAGATTGCAAAAACTGCAGAAGCCATTTCAAAAAACAAAGATGAGCACTTTAAGGAATATAGTCTTGTTGCTGATAAAAATGTAATGGCAGCTCTTCTTAAAGTCTATACACAAAACATTAAGAGCAGCAAACAACCTGAATATTTGGTTGAAATGGCCAAAAAGTTTAAAAATGACTGGAATGCTTATACAGAATATGTATTTGAAAAATCTAACTTTACTACTCCAGAAAAAGTAGATAAACTATTGGCAAAACCATCATTGAAGAAAATTGAGAAAGATCCTGCATACCAATTAATGCAAGCATTCTACAACAAAGTAATTTCAGTGGTTGGCCCTTACAGAAGTGCAAGTCCTAAGATAGAAAAAGGAAATCGCTTATTTATTGCTGGTTTAAGAAAAATGGAACCTGCAAAGAAATTCTACCCTAATGCAAACTCTACTATGCGTGTAACTTATGGTAGTGTTCAGGATTATTACCCTGCAGATGCCGTTCATTATGACTTTATCACAACTACTCAAGGTATACTTGAAAAAGAAGATAAAGACAATCCAGAATTTGTTGTTCCAGGAAAACTTGTTGATTTAATTAACAATAAAGATTACGGACAATATGCTGACGAAAATGGTGAACTAGTTACCTGTTTCCTTACTACCAACGATATTACTGGTGGTAACTCTGGTTCTGGTGTAATTAATGGTCGTGGTGAATTGATTGGTATCGCATTCGATGGCAACTGGGAAGCAATGAGTGGTGATATTGCATTTGAACCAGAATTGCAACGTACCATTTGTGTTGACGCTCGTTATGTTCTTTTCATAATCGATAAATATGCTGGTGCAAAAAACCTTATCGAAGAAATGACAATTATAAAAGGAGAACCTAAAGGTGAAGCTGCTGAAATCGAAGCTGCTGAAATCGAAGAATAATTGCTCCTAAAAAATATCTAGAATAATAGAAAAGAAGCTGCCCTTTATTGGACAGCTTCTTTTTTATTAACAGTTCCTTTCTGCATGTTCGAAAATGAACAAGTGTGTATTAAAAACGTACTACTCCTTTTATTTTCAAGAAACACACAAATCCATAACAAACTGCTTATCAGCACAAATCTACTATGGCACGATAGTTTTACTAATATAGTCAAACAATTATATTGAAACATTAACAATTTCATTTTTGGTTTGATACTGGTAAAACATATCGTTTGTTTTCTCGATTTTTAATTTACCCCTATGTTGGTAAACTCAACCCAACATACCCTAATTTGTGTAGATACCTAATCATGGCCGATTGAAACGATTGGTTTTTTTGAAGAAAAAGAGAGACTGTCCACCCAATCAATAGACAGTCTCTTATTTTTTTTTAAATGATATGTAATTCAAGCTCTAATGATATATAAATGTCACTCCTAATATTCTGATTTCATCATAGAAGTAATACACTAAAACAGTTTTATATTCCTAGACCAGCAACTTCCATAGGTACATATTTTCTTGAAATCCGAAATGGAAATTTCAATTCCTTATTCACCTCAGTTTTTTGAATTAAGAGATCCAATGTTATGCGATCTGCGTTTAAGTATTTTATTGTAATAACACCTGGGAACAACTGATTCTTATCACTAGCAGATTCATCAATCCTATTAAACCCGTCATAAACCACGTTTAATTTTTTATGATCTTTCCCCATTTCTTTCAAAAAAACTTCTTCAATCTTATAAGTTTCAGGATTTAACCAAATTTGATGAAAAAGAGCAAATAAATCCTTGGACTTAGAACGTAAACTCTTACGAATTTTTCGTCTATTTTCATTTGTTAAGCGATATCTTCTTCCTTCAACACTAGCATTAAAATCTCCTTTCTCAAAAGAAGTAAAGTCATTACCAGTTAATAAAGCCTGCATCATATCAAAATCTACACGAGTTTTCAATATTCTACTAAGCAAGTTGAAATTCCCCTTAAAATACTCTCTATCAAGGCGATTAACAAAAAAAACAGAATCACGGGTAATCAATACTCTTCCCCCCTCAACAAATGCCTTAGAAAAAGAAATCCAAATCAAACTATCTTTTTGAATTCTTACCTGTCCCGAAAAATCTTTCTTATCCTTTTCCCTCTTCAATTTACCTTTAAACTTAAAACTTAATGTTTTATAGTCTAATTCACTTGAATCCATCTTTTCAAGTAAAACAGAGGAATTCCGATATACTACAGGCCCTCCAATTCCACTTTTTCGCGTTTTACATGAAACTATAGTCAATAGGAAAAACAAAAAAATATAAAAACTTAAGTTTCTAGAGATTATCTTCTTCACCCGATCAAAAAAATTAAATACAGTTTAACAATATAATTAAATAAAACTAGCATATCAGTAGCACTCATTATTCGATATACCGACCTTCTTCTATTTTTTGTTTTATTTTTTTAGAATCTTTATCAAGTTTCAATGCTTTCTCCCAATTTTCGATTGCTTTGTCTCTCTCTCCCAGTTTATATAAGATATCGCCATAATGATCGAAATAAGAAGAACGTTTTATTTTCTTATCTATCACTTTTTGCATATACTTTAGGGCTTCTTCATAATCATCAAGCATAAACAATACCCAAGCATAAGTATCTATAGAATTCGCATTTTCAGGTTCAAGCTCAATAGCTCTTTTTGCCATTTTTTTTGCTCTATCTAAATCTTTATCTTCCAGAGCGAGATAATAAGCATAATTATTTAATATTGAAGCATTATCTGGATTAAGCTTAAGGGTTTTATCATAATAAATAAATGCATTTTTATTATCCTTAAGTTCATGGTAAACATTACCAATCACAGCATATAACTCTTCAGAGAGTTTTGGATTTTTCACACTTAGTTTTGCTCCCTTCAACAGATAATTCAAAGCTTCATGTTTCTTCTTACCCCATAATTCTACCAATCCTTTAAAGTAATAAGGAATAGGTTGATTAGGGAAAAGCATTACAGCCGAATCAACGAGTCTTTTATAAGCATCATCCTCTTTATTTGGATACAAGTTCAGCAGATTTTCATAGGTAGAATAAGACTGGTCACCAAATTTCCTTGCTTTTGTAAAACCTTCAAATGCTTCAGGAAATTTTTTGGATTGTGCTAAAAGCGCTGAATATATTCTCCAAGCTTCTGCATCTTCAGGAGAAGCATCGACAATACTCTTACAAAGAACAATCACTTGATCTAAATTGGGTCCAGTCATTTCTTTAAAAGAATAAAAGGCAACCAGTATTCCTATTTTTGTTTTGGCATCCAATTTTGTATTGGAGAATCCTTTTTTCAGCTGTTCATAAGCTTGCTTGGCTTTATTTTGCTTTTTATAAAATTCGGCAAGAGAAATATGAATATATGGATCTTCCGGATTAAGCTTCTCCACTTTTTCGTATGCTTTAAGAGCAACATCATAATCTTTGAGATTAATAGCAAACTCAGCCAAAAGTTGAAAATTTCTTATCTCGAAAGGATAGGCTTCAGCCAATTTTTCATATTCATTTAAAGCTTTTTTCGGTTCATTTAAATACTCATATAGCTTAGCTTTCCGGGTAGTAATAAACTCATTAAGGCCTACTTCATTTTCCAGTTTCCCATAAACATCAATAGCCTCCTTAAACTGACTATTAAGCACATAAGCAACAGCGAGACTTGTATAAGAATCCGGATTATGAGAATCGAGGTCTAACAGCTCTTTATATATTTCAATTAGTTTACCATTCTCTCCTGTTTTTCGATAAAGTTCACCCAATAGAGAAAGATACCATTTATTTTTTGGATCAATTTTTACAGCTTTCTTTGCATAATCTAAAGCATCTATCTCTAATCCATTTTCCTGAGATATTCGTGAAATCTCATACATAGAGGCAGCATCATTAGGATTCTTTTCCAATGCTTTCTTATAAAGTTCAAGAGCTTTAGTAGTATTTCCTTGTAATCTTTCTTTTGCTGCATCGACAAAAAAGCCAGTTCCTTCAAGTTTTTCTTTCTCTATAGGAGTATACCCCAGAGTACTCACTTTCTTTTGAGAAGCGCAAGATAAAAGGGAAGCTATGGATAAAACCATAGCTGCCAAATAAATTTTTCTTTTCAACATATATAACTTTCGCATTTTGTAATGTGAAAGCAAGAAAAGTGCCGAGATTAATTATTTAGACTCAGAATAATCGCCTAAAGAAACCTCTTTCATCTTTCCTTGCATACTTGCAAAGTTTCCGATCATTGAATTTGAGATAATTTCCTCTTCAACTACTGAATCACATTGTACAATAGTATTTTTTATGACCGAATTTTTAATTACTGTCCTAGCTCCTACAGAAGCATGAGGTCCAATAACTGCATTTTCAATTTTTGCATTTGGACCAATAAAACAAGGTTCAATAACTACAGAATTGGTAAGTTGTGCAGAGTTATCAACTAGCGTTTCCTTAGTCTTCTTCATCTCCAATACTCTTTGATTGGTTAAAACAGTAGCATCTTTATTACCACAATCCAACCACTCATCAACGGTATCAGTATAAAAACGAGTTCCTTGCTTCATCATATTTTGAAGGGCATCAGTAATTCCATATTCCCCTCCGGTAGTTATATTCTGATCTAGCAATTTTTGTAGTTCTTGCTTTAAATAAGCTCCATCGCGGAAATAATAGATTCCAATAATTGCCTCATCGGAAACAAATTCTTTTGGTTTTTCAACAAATCCTTGAATTTGACCTTGATCATCAAGTTTTACGACACCAAACTGTTCTGGATTATTAACTCTCTTTGTCCAGATGATTCCTTCTTTTTCGTTATCAAGAACAAAATCTGCTTTAAACAAGGTGTCGGCATAAGCAACAATTACTTTCCCATCTAACGACTCTTTTGCACAAAGAATAGCATGGGCAGTACCTAAAGCTTCCAACTGATAACAAATTCTGCCTTTTGCACCAACTTGATCGGCAATATCTAGAAGTTGTTTCTCAACTTCCTCCCCAAAATTACCAATAATAAATGCAATTTCGTCAATTTTTTCTCCAATAACCCCAGCAATATCTTCTACGAGTCTTTGAACAATAGGTTTTCCAGCAACAGGAATAAGTGGTTTAGGAACAGTTAAGGTATGAGGACGCATTCTTTTGCCCATTCCTGCCATTGGGATAATTATTTTCATAATGCTAAATGTAATTCTAAGTTTGAATATTATTTTTTACCAGTATGGCCAAAACCACCTTCTCCACGATCGGTTTCACTCAATGTTTCTACCTGAATCCATTCAGCTTGTTCGTGGGCAGCAAAAACCATCTGTGCTATACGCTCACCATCTTTGATTTCAAAAACCTCGTTCGAAAGATTAATCAATATAACTTTCACCTCGCCGCGATAATCGGCATCAATAGTTCCTGGAGTATTTAAAACAGTAATCCCTTTTTTTAAAGCTAAGCCACTCCTTGGACGCACTTGAGCTTCATGTCCAATAGGAATTTCAAGAAAAAGTCCTGTTGAAATTAAACAGCGCTCCATAGGTTTCACAAATACAGATTCATCCAAATTTGCTCTTAAATCAACTCCTGCAGAAGCAACAGTAGCATACTCGGGTAAAGTATGATGAGATTTATTTACGATTTTTACTTTCATGAGGTCAAAATTTAATGGACAAAGTTAACAATTGAGAGGAAAAATCCACAACAATGTTCTTAATGAAGAGTAAATATTAGAGTCTATACCCAATAGCAAATTATGCCTGGACAAAAATAATAGCACTTAAGATTTTTTAAATATTTTAATTGAAAATCAATTTACAACTTTGCAGTGTTTTTCCTTAGATTTGCCTAATTGAAAAATGCAAGGCCAAAACAATCCTATATCTAAACTGAGGAAATATGAAGAAAAGACTCTCATTTTTAATATGTATATCTCTAATGGGGCTTTTTGTTGTTAACTCATGTGTCAGCAATAAAAGAAGATATCCATACCATAAAAGAAAAAAAAGAAGAAAGAAATGCGATTGCCCAAAATGGAGTAATATAGACAAGTCAAAAACTTTCTATCTAAAATCCGAAAATAAGTCTATAGGCTAGAAGCATTAATTTCAAGTGTTTTGTTTGTATATTTGAAACAAATTTAAGATTCTAAATCATGGAATTGAAATCACATTTATATTGTGTTATTATGGCTGGCGGTATCGGTACTCGCTTTTGGCCACTAAGTAAACTAAACCATCCTAAACAATTTATCGATATACTAGGTACCGGAACAACGCTTATTCAACAAACTTTTGAGCGACTAAAAAAAATCTGCCCTAAAGAAAATATCTTTGTCGTTACCAACGACATATATAAATCGCTCTGTCATGAGCAACTTCCAGAATTAGATTTTTCACAAATATTATGTGAGCCCCACCGAAGAAATACTGCCCCTTGTATTGCTTATGCAAACCAAAAAATACAAGCACGTGATCCTGAAGCTGTAATTGTTGTTGCTCCATCAGACCATATCATTCTAAGAGAAGATATCTTTATTGAAAATGTAGAATCTGCAATTCAAACTGCATGCGAAAACGACTTTTTAGTAACCTTGGGGATTCGTCCCAATCGGCCTGATACAAATTATGGATATATTCAGTATGACTTAAAAAAGCGATATAATAAAAACCCAAAAATTCGTAAGGTCAAGGTTTTTACTGAAAAGCCAAATATAGAACTTGCCAAAAGTTTTGTTGAAAGTGGCGATTTCCTATGGAATTCAGGCATGTTTATTTGGTCACTAAAAACAATTTCAGAAGCCTTCAAGAAACATCTTCCCGAAATAGAAGGTATATTTAAAGAAGGAAAAAATGCCTTTGACACTCCTAAAGAAGAAGAATTCCTAGATCAAGCTTATACCATATGTAAAAGTATTTCTATTGATTATGGAATTATGGAAAAAGCCGATAACGTATATGTCCTTGAATCTGATTTTGGATGGAGCGACTTAGGAACATGGGATTCTATGTTTGAAAATCAAGAAAAAGATCAAAACAATAATGCTATTGTCGGAGAAAATGTAATGATCTACAACAGCAAAAATTGTGTAATCAATATGCCTTCTGATAAACTTGTAGTTCTGCAAGGGCTAAATGATTATATCGTTGTTGAAGACGGAAAGATTTTGATGGTCTGTAAAAAATCTGACGAAGAACAAATCCGACAGTTTATTACAGATATCAAAATGGAAAAAGGAGAAGAATATATTTAATGATATACTAATAGTGCGTAATGAATATATAAGGCATTACGCACTACTAATTACACATTACGCACAAACAAAATAGGGCCCAAAAAACAAACAATATGCCTTTTTCCTTAAATTTTCTTAAAAAAGAAAACAATCACTTGTATAGAAAAAGCGTTTTTTTATAAATTTGAGGCCCGATGGAGAATATAAAAGACATATTGTTTTTTTGCCCTAGACAAAGGCTTACCTATCTTAACCTAAAAGATAGAGACTCATATTGCTATTTATAGTAGGATAGGAATCCCCCTTCCCTGCAAATTTTCACAGAATTAATATTGTATTTTGAAATATTACACTTCTTTATTTTGAGAGGGGGCTGTTTTTGTATACACTAGAAAACAGCATTCGATAATAAGAAGTAGGAGCACATATACGATTTATAAAATATCATAAAAGACTTATTAACATGGAATTACCTTTTGTAGAAGCGTACAAAATCAAGATGGTTGAACCCATTCGTAAAAGTACTAAAGAAGAACGTATTCAGTGGATTAAAGAAGCTAAGTATAACCTATTCAACCTAAAAAGCGAACAAGTTCTTATTGACCTTTTAACCGATTCTGGTACTGGTGCAATGAGCGACCGCCAATGGGCTGCTATGATGACAGGTGACGAAAGCTATGCTGGAGCAAGGTCTTTCTACAACATGAAAAATGCGATCAAAGAGATTCTAGGATTTGATTATTTCCTACCTACTCACCAAGGTCGTGCTGCTGAGAACGTACTTTTCAGCGTATTGATCAATGAAGGAGATGTTGTTCCTGGTAACTCTCACTTTGACACTACCAAAGGTCATATCGAGTTCAGAAAAGCTTCTGCTGTTGATGTTACCATCGATGAGGCTTTCGATACTACTATCGATCACCCATTTAAAGGTAATCTTAACCTTGAAAAACTAGAAGATACACTTAAGAACACTCCTATCGAGAAAGTTCCTTGTATCATCGTTACTGTAACATGTAATACTTCTGGTGGCCAGCCTGTATCTATGGAAAACATCCGCGGTGTAAGCGAGATTGCTAAGAAATATGGCGTTAGAGTTATCTTTGATTCTGCTCGTTTTGCTGAAAATGCATACTTCATCAAAAAACGTGAGCATGGCTATGGAGATAAAACCATCAAAGAAATTGTGAAAGAAATGTATTCTTATGCTGATGGCATGACCATGAGTTCTAAAAAGGATGCTATCGTAAATATGGGTGGTTTCATTGCTTTCCGTGATGAAGAAACCTATCAAAAAGCTACTGTTTACAATATTATGTTCGAAGGATATATTACTTATGGTGGTATGTCTGGTCGTGACATGAATGCTTTGGCTGTAGGTCTTGACGAAGGTACTGAGTTCGATTATCTTGAAACTCGTATCGAGCAAGTTGCGTACTTGGGTAAAAAGCTTCAAGAGTATGGTGTACCTGTACAGTATCCATTTGGAGGTCATGCTATCTTTGTTGATGCTAAGCGTTTCTTACCTCAGCTACCAAAAGAGCATTTTATTGCACAAACCTTAGCAATAGAAGCTTATCTAGAAGGAGGTATTCGTGGTGTTGAAATTGGATCTATCCTTGCTGACCGTGATCCTGTAACTCGCGAAAACCGTTATCCTGAATTAGAGTTATTGCGTTTAGCTATTCCAAGAAGAGTATATACCAACAACCATATGGATTATATTGCAGCTACTCTTGCTAATGTATTTGAGCGCAGAGGTCAGATCAATACTGGTTTAAAAATTACCAAAGAAGCTCCAATCTTACGTCACTTCACTGTTGAATTGGATAAGATCTAAAAGCATATTGATTTCTCTACACCTAACCTATTGAAAATTCGTTAGGTGTAGTACTTAAAAAGTTCTCTTTTAACAAAAAAGAGAACTTTTTTTTGATTTACATAAAAAACATAACAGTCAGTTAATCTGAAACTTATGTCGTTTAACATAAAATATCTTTGTAAATAACAAAATAAGCCTCTTTCAGCAGTAGTTTTATAAGCATATTGATTATGATTTTATCTTATTCTCTAAGAATAGAAAATCTTATTACTAAATCAACAAAATCTGATTCCATAATAATAAAAAATCGTGGCAACCAACTGAGTTTTATTTGAGTAGCCTACTCTAAAGACACTCATAATATTCAAACTTTTTTTCTTAAACCTAAAAAAACTAATGTTATGAAACTAAAAGTTTTTTCGAACAAAATTTCTTTAAAAAGAGAAACTGTTTCCAAATTGAATACGATAAATACAAGTGCAGTAAAATCTTCAAACACCTCATTTACTTGTACATTTTAAATAAACACTATTAAGTAAAAAAGGTGCTGTTAATCCATAGCAGCACCTTTTTTATTTACGATTAATAAAAATGAAATTCATCATTTATTCCTCCATCAAACGATCCACCAAATCAGGTAATCCCTCTCCGGCAAGTTTATAAATAATTTCCAAATTACGATATCTGGGTTTTAGATCTGTATTTGGGTCTACAAGATATATTTTACAATGTTTTGGAGCGTAATCAACCAATCCTGCAGCAGGATAAACATTCAAACTCGTTCCTACGACGATCATAATATCGGCATTAGAACAAATATCAGCAGCAGGAACAATATTTGGCACTGCCTCGCCGAACCATACAATATGTGGACGCAACTGAAAACCCTTTTCACACAAATCTCCCAATTTCAATTCCCATCCATCAAGCTTATAAACCAAGTTTTCATCTCCAGTACTTCTAACCTTCTTGAGTTCTCCATGAAGATGTAAAACATCACTACTTCCTCCACGTTCATGCAAGTCGTCAACATTTTGAGTAACCACATTAACCTTATACTTATTCTCAAGACGTGCCAAAGCTATATGCCCCTTGTTGGGAGCAACATCAAAGAGCTGTTTTCGTCTTTGATTATAAAACTCATTTACCAATTGCGGATTACGTTCCCAAGCTTCGGGTGTTGCAACATCTTCTACTCTATGATTTTCCCATAGTCCACCAGAATCTCGAAAAGTTTTTACCCCACTTTCTGCACTCACTCCTGCTCCACTAAGCACTACTATATTTTTCATAAGCATTCAGTTTATATATGTAAAAGTACAATTTTTGGAAATTCACGAATCAACGAAATCCGAAACACCAAGCACAAATCAACGAAACCCAAACCAACAGCCCTTTCCTTAATTATAATTTTTTCAACAAATCGGAGTTATTGAAAATGGATTTAGAAACAATAAGAATACTGTTTTCAACGTCCATTAATAGAACCCGATACTCCTATTAATCAGATGTTTTACAAAATTTTAAGAAGTCAATTTATGATCGAAAGATATAATTGCCCTTTGTGCCATCTAAAATTTAGCAAAGTAAATTCTTTCTATAATTGGAATAATCCATATTTTAGAGGCCATAGTAAGACATATTTAGAGGATTATAATTATAATTAAGAGTGGGATATATATTTTATAGAAATAAAAAAGAGCTGAAACTCCGTTAGTTAGTTTTCTATTGTTAAATTTTTCACAGTAAAGGACAATGAATAATAAACATTGCAGTTATTGTAGCAAGAAGAACCAAAAATAACGACAAACCCATGAAAAAGAAATTATTAATCAGAGATCTTAGCCTCCGAGATGGTCAACAGTCTATGTTTGCAACAAGAATGCGTCAAGAACAAGTTGAACGCGTTTTGCCACTATACAAAAAGGCTAATTTTTACGCAATGGAAGTTTGGGGGGGAGCTGTACCGGACTCTGTAATGCGTTTTCTTGGTGAAGATCCCTGGTATCGTCTCGAATCTATAAAGAAAGAAATAGGGGATATATCATATCTAACTGCTTTGTCAAGAGGGCGTAACCTTTTCGGCTACAATCCTTATCCAGAGAGCGTTATTAAAGGTTTTAATTTTAATGCAGTAAAATCGGGTATAGGAATCATGCGTATTTTCGATTGTTTGAACGACGTCGATAATATGAAATCCACCATCAAATATATCAAAGAAGCTGGTGGTCTAGCCGATTGTGCAGTGTGTTATACTGTGGATCCTGTTTTTCCTGAAGGTGAAGGACCTGAGCCTATTTTTACGGTAGACTACTTCCTGAACAAAGCCAAGGAAATGGAAGCTTTAGGGGCAGATATGATTTCCTTAAAAGATATGGCAGGTTTGGTTACTCCGCTAAGTGCAGGAGCAATCATCAAACGCCTAAAAGAGGAAATAAAAGTTCCTATTGATTTTCACACCCACTGTACTCCAGGATATGGTCTTGCTGCATATGTAACTGCATTGGTTCATGGTGTCGACATTGTTGATACCAATATGATGAACTTTGCTGGCGGCCCTGCTGCTCCTGCATTCGAACTAATCTACATCTTCGCCAAGAAACTTGGTTACGATTTAGATGTCGACCTTGATGCTGTTTACAAGATCAATCAAGAACTAAAAACCATCCGTGAAGAATTATCCGAATTCGATACATCTAAGCAGTTCCCAATTGAATTTGATGTTAGAAAAGGAAATCTTCCAAAGAAGGTTGAAGCTATGTTCGACCGTGCTATTGAATTAGCCAAGTCGCTAAAAGATCAAAAAGAAGAAGATGAGCTTCTTGTTGTAGTTCACGAAATTGAGAAGTACTTCAATTTTGCGGCTCCTAATGAAGAAGTAAAAAGAGCTGAAATTCCTGGCGGAATGTACACCAATATGCTAGCACAGCTAAAGCAATTACGTCTGGATCATCTACTTAGCCGTGTATTGGAAGCTGTACCCAAAGTACGTCTCGATTCTGGTTGCCCTCCATTGGTAACTCCTTCTTCTCAGATTGTCGGATCGCAAGCAGTAAACTGTGTGGTTGATGAAGTAAATGACCGCCCATGGTATACCAATGTTTCCAACCAATTCCACAATTTGGTAAAAGGTGAATATGGAAAAACACCTATCGATATTGATCCAAATTTCCGTGAAAAGATTTGTGGACACCGCGATGCACAGGATTATGATACTGCTAATTATAAAAAACAAGATAATCCGGTATTAGAAGAATACGGAAAGAAACTTGCTTCTGACGAAAAAGAAGAGCTATTGCTCGAGCTTTTCCCTGCTGTTGCAAAAGGATTCCTACATAATAAGCGTAAGGAAGAAAAAGCTATTCTTATCGAAAAGAAAAAAGCAGAGAAAAAAGCAGCCAGAGCAAAGATGAAGTTCAATGGTAAACTAAAGATTCGTGACCTTACCCTTCGTGATGGTCAACAGTCTTTATTTGCTACCCGTGTTCCTCAAAAAGATATAGATAAAGTACTTCCTTTTTATAAAGATGCCAACTTTTATGCTATGGAAGTTTGGGGTGGTGCTGTTCCTGACTCAGTAATGCGCTACTTAAACGAAGATCCATGGTATCGATTGGAAAGCATCAAAAAAGAAATCGGAAATGTATCTAAGCTAACTGCCCTATCTCGTGGACGTAACTTATTCGGATACAATCCTTATCCAGAAAATGTTATTGAAGGGTTTAATACCCTTGCAGTAAAGTCTGGTATTGGCATTATGCGAATATTCGATTGCTTGAACGATGTTGACAATATGAAGTCGACCATCAAATATATAAAGAAAGCTGGTGGTATTGCAGACTGTGCAGTTTGCTATACTGTAGACCCTAAGTTTACACGCAAACAAAGACTTAAGGCTTTCTTTAAAGGTCGTAGCCTACCAAAAAAAGTCTTCACCGAAGAATACTTCCTTGATAAAGCAAAGCAAATGGAAGCCTTGGGTGCAGATATGATTTCCATAAAAGATATGGCAGGATTAATTCCACCAAGCATGTCTGGAAAATTGGTACGCATGTTCAAAAAAGAATTAAGTATCCCTATTGATTTCCACACTCACTGTACGCCTGGTTACGGATTAGCCTCTGTAATTATGGCTATAATAAATGGTGTAGATATCGTAGATACCAATATAATGAACTTTGCGGGTGGTGCTGCTGCTCCTTCATTCGAGATTATTCAAATCTTTGCCGACAAACTTGGTTTGGATACAGGAGTAAATCTTGATGCAGTAGTAAAAATCAACAAAGAGCTTCACCAAATTCGTGAAGATATTGCCGAATTTGACAGTTATAAAATGTTCCCTCGTGAGTTTGATATTACATGGGAAGATCTTCCAAAAGATATTGATGCCCTATTCGACAGAGCTATTCAATTAGCAAAAGCCGATAAAGAACACGAACTTTTGGATGTTACCAGTCAAATCGAAAAGTACTTCAATTTCCCTATGGGTAATGAAGAAGTAAAAGCTGCAGAAATTCCAGGTGGTATGTATACCAATATGTTGGCACAGCTTAAGCAATTACAACTCGATCATCTTCTTGGAAGAGTACTTCAAATGGTGCCAGAGGTTCGTGTTGCTGCAGGTTGCCCTCCATTGGTAACCCCTTCTTCTCAGATAGTGGGTGCACAAGCGGTAAACTGTGTAGTTGATTTAGAAAATGGCCGACCAGCCTATTCAAATAAAACCTCTCAGTTTATAAACTTGGTAAAAGGTTACTATGGAAAAACACCTATAGATATCGACCCTAAATTCCGTGAATTGATCTGCGGTCATAGCGACGAGCGTGAGTATGATACCTCAAACTATAAAGAACAAGAAAATCCTGTTTTTGAAGAGTTTGGTGGTGCTCATCTTGCTAAAAACGAAAAGGAAAAACTACTCCTTGAGTTGTTCCCTGCTGTTGCAAAAGGATTCCTTAAGCGAAAAATTGAAGATGAATTCAATGAGAAAATAGAAGCTAAGGAAGCTGCAGAACGCAGAAAACATGAAGAAGCTCGTGAACGCTGGTTGAAATTAAGTCCTGAAGAAAAAGAAAAACGTCTAAACGACGGTCTTTATAACTATTGGGAAATGTTGCAAGGAAAATAAGATTGGGTAATCAATCCTAATTGAATCATATAAAAAAACACCTAATAAGCTCACTGCTTGTTAGGTGTTTTTTTTATCTCTCTGTTTTTATAAATAATCAAGCCAATAAAGGTAATCTTCAAAACTATACCTATAAATCGGAAAATCGTTTTCTGTTCCTGAACAAATGGATGATTAATATAGTCGCTGGAAAAGAATATGGCCAAACCAAAAGCTAAAATAAGTAATTCGTAACCTGGCCGATATCTACGCTCAAACTTTCTTCTTATTATAAAAGCAAGCTTATTTGCTGCTCCCAAAGCAATAAGGATTATTGCAAATACATCTAAATCAGTGTATCTCTTTATGAATATACCTGCAATCAGTAACACAATCCCTATAAATAATAATATCTTCGACTTCAAGTTTCTTCCTTTTTAATTTGGCATATTTAAAGATACGATAACATCTTGGTTTTATTTTGTGGTTTGGGATTCGGGTTTAGCTTTTCAGATTTCGAACCACAAATCCCGAATCTCGAATACCGAAAGCCAAAACAGTAGATTTTCTCGATAATTAAATATATTTTTGATAATTCGACTACACATACCATAAAAGTAATTTCTGTAACCAATAATAAAAACAAAACGATTATGCGAAACCTATGGCCAATCATTATATTAATTCTGGCCTCAAACTTAAGCTTTGGACAAGCATGGATTGACGAATATCAAAAAAATAATCCTGAAAGATCCCAAAAGAAAAACCAAGTAAACTATCTAGAAAATCCTGACAATTTAAGTTTCTCTGAAAAACAGAAAGCCTTTAACAGCTATTGCAATCAAAGAGGTATTACTGATGGGTATTACAAAATTGATGGTGAAAAAGCTAAAATGCCTGGATTTAAACAGTTCAGACGCTACGAATTTAAATGGGAAGCTAGAGTTGATCCTAAAACAGGAAAATATCCTGATATCAATCAGTACTTAATTCGAGAAAAAAGACCATCAACTCGAAGCAATGTGATTTGGGAATCTGTGGGTACAAAAACCACAGTTGGAGGTTACAACGGATTGGGAAGAGTAAACTGTATTGCTTTTAACCCAAGCGATGAAAACATCCTTTACCTAGGTACTCCTTCAGGAGGATTTTGGAAATCAACAGATGCCGGAAATAACTGGATCACCACCACCGATAATATGACTTCAATCGGAGTAAGCAGTATATTAGTAAGTGAAGATTTTGCAACAGACAATACTATTTATATTGCAACAGGAGATAAAGATGCTGGAGATACTCCTTCCTGTGGAATACTAAAATCTACAAGCGGCGGAGAAGATTGGAGTACAACAGGTTTAAGTTTTGCAACTTCACAAGGAGTTAGGGCCTATAAACTACTTGCATATCCAGGAACACCTTCAAAGATATATGCTTCTACATCAGAAGGGCTATATATATCTGATGGTAATGATGCTGTATGGACAAAAAAAACTTCTTCTCGATTTGTGGATATGGAATTCAACCCTAATAATCCTCAAATTATGTATGGTTCAACACCAGAGGGTGATATATATAAAAGTATAAATGCCGGAGAAAGTTGGGTGAAAAAAATGGATATTTCAGGTGGCTACAGAACTGAAATCGCTGTATCTGCTGATGATAGTGATGTCATTTATGCAGTTGTCGCCAATTCGAGTAGTGGACTAAAGGGTATTTATAAATCTACCGATTCAGGTGAAACCTTCTCACAAATTATAAATGGTTCTGCCAATGGAAACTATTTCCTAAATCATAGTACAGATGGTACAGGTATTAATAATGGACAAGCTTGGTACGATTTAACTATCGCAGCAGATCCTTTAAATGCTAATCGGGTTTACATTGGAGGAATCAACACTTGGGGTTCTACTGATGGTGGTCAAAACTGGGAACTTCTAAATCACTGGTATGGAGGTGGTGGTGCCGAAGCTGTGCACGCTGACAAACATGAAATGATTTTCCGACCCGGAACCTCAACTCTTTTTGAAGGAAATGATGGAGGAATATACAAAAGTACCAACAATGGAAATTCATGGACAGATTTATCCAACACTCTAGTTATTGGCCAAATTTACCGATTGGGAGTTTGTCAAAATGAAAAAGAACAATGTGTAACAGGATTACAAGATAATGGCACCTTTCTTCGCAGCGGAACAAAGCAATGGTACACAGTAATGGGAGGAGATGGTATGGAATGTGCTGTAGACTATACCGATCCAAATACCCAATATGGTGAGTCACAATATGGAAATATCAAAAGAACTAAAAATAAATGGAACAACAGCACTCTTATAAAACCCTATGAAAACTTAGAAGGTGCGTGGATTACACCATTCACTCTCAATCCAGTAAATCCTAAAACACTATGGATTGGATATAATAAGCTATACAGATCTTTCGATCAGGGAAATTCATATCAGACCGTGTATAATGGCAACAGCAGTAAACTTGAGCATATTGCGATGAGCCCTGCTGATACCAATACAATTTATATTGGTTATAGGAGTAAAATCTTAAAAAGCACTGATAACGGTCAAAATTGGGAAGATTTAACATCAAATATTCCATTGAGCCTAAGCTATTATAGGCAAATAGAGTATATCACTGTAAAAAATGATGATGCCAATACCATATGGATTTCTCTTTCTCAATTCGACGCTCATGGAGTGTATGAATCCACTGACGGAGGAGCTACATGGAAGAATATCTCTGCAGGCCTTCCTGAAATTCCAGTAAACTGTGTGCTTGAATATCATCGCAATCCCAACCAACAACAGCTTTATGCTGCTACAGATTTTGGAATTTATTACCGTGATGGAGAACAAAACTGGGTAGAGTTTAACAATGGCTTGCCAAACGTATTGGTATATGAACTTGATATGCATTATGGCGATAACAAAGATAATGACTGGATTTTTGCTGCCACCTATGGTCGAGGTTTGTGGAAATCAAAACCTAATGGACATGTAGAAACTCATCTTCTTGCTGATGTCGCTGAATTACAATTTGGATATGAAGAAGAAAGCAAAACCTTCAATATATCAGCCAATATGGATTGGATCATTAATCCGGCAGAAGACTGGATCTCTACTCAACCTGCAGAAGGAAGTAATGATGCCCTTGTAACCGTAACTTGTCAAGCCAACAATATAACTGAAGCAAGAGAATCTTATATCAGTATTGAAGCTAATGATGGCACTATTGTTCTTGTGAATATAAAACAAGAAAGTCATCCTGTTGAACTGGAAATTGACCCAGAAAACCAAGAAGTTAATTATCAAGCAGGAGCTACAGAAATTGAAGTAACCTCAAACACTAACTTTGAAGCAACTATTGACGATGGAGCCGACTGGTTAAGTCTGGTAAACTACACAGGAATTAATAGCGGTGTAATTACAGTCAGCTATCAAGAAAATACTGGCGAAAATGACCGAGAGGCAACTATTTCCATTCAAGCAAAAGATGTGATTAAAACCTTTAAGCTTTCGCAAGCAGTAAAGACTACAGAAATCACTATAAATCCAGAAAAGATAAACTTCGAGGCAAAGGATGGCAAAAAAGAAGCTGATCTAAGCACAAATGATACATGGACAGCAACGAGCAACCAAGATTGGTTGACAGTTAGTCCTGCTTCAGGCAATGGTAATCAAAAGATTTCTATCGAAGTACAAGAAAACAAAATCCATAAAATCCGCGAAACAAGTATTGTCTTTGCAACCTCAGACAACAAAAAGGCTATTCTAAATGTAACTCAAAAGGAAGCTGCATTTGAAGTTAAATTGGTTCCAGAGCAAATAAAAGTAGATTACAAAGCAGGAAATACTGAATTCTCTATAGAACATAATGCAGCCAATGCCCCGAGCATAGAAAATAGTTGTAGTTGGATAACTTTAAATCAGGAAGCTTCAGACTCAAAAACGAAAGTAAATATTGATTATCAAGAAAACACCTTAACTACAAATCGCCAATGTCTTATTCCTGTAAAATTCATTTTTCCTAATGGAGAAGAAATTCATAATTTTACATTAACACAAAAGACAAAACCAACAATGCTTTCCGAAATAAAAGGAAATTCTGTACAAATTATACCAAACCCTGCAAACGACAATGTGAATATCCAAACACAAAACGATGTTCAAAGAATCTTTATCTGGAATAGCATAGGGACTCTTATTTGGTCAAAGGAAAATCCAGATAGTAAGGAACATATCTCTACTTCAAACTGGACCCCAGGAATTTATATTGTTAGTATACTATCTAATCATCATCTTCAAAAAAAGATTTTAATTATTGAGTAGATATACTTTTGTTGAAAACAATAGGACTACTGATTTCCAGCTACCTGACAGGTTCTTAACCTAACAGGTAGCTGGAATTTTTATAGTAAAGATATTTATATCTAATATAGAGAAAACTCCATTGCCCCCATCCTTTCCTGTGGAAGCGCTTAATAAAAAACCATCATCATAAGATTTTGAAATATTTCTCTTAATGGCATTTTCTTTAAGAAAACCGAATACATCTCTTTTCAAATAATTCTTAACATTTTTTAACAATGCCTTAGCTCACATTAAAGATCTTTTGTATTAATATTGTAATACAAGAAAGATAAACAATAATAGATTGTAATGATTTAGAAAAACTCCTTATTCTATTTTCCTTTATTTTGATTTCGTTAACTTCACTGGGATAAGAGATTGACGAGAAAAAGGATGTATTAAAAAAATAAAAGTAAGGAAGCTTTTCTTGAATAAATTAGAAAGTCAACCACCTGGCAAGTAAAACCTATTTTTATTGGGGCCATATAGGTTCAATATTTCTCCAAAAATTATCTTATGAATAGTCAAAAATTAATCCTTTTGTTTCTAGTATTACTAGTAACAAGTAGTTGTAAGCAGAATTATAATTCAAAAAACAACTCACACCTGCTTAAACAAGATCCAGAGAAATCTTTTTACATAGAAAAAGATCATCCGTTTATAAAGAACTGTAGTAATATTTTCTTCGCTCAGATTAAATGTAAAATAGAAGATAATAAACTTATTTTTGGGGGATATGATGAGAAATGCGATAGTTTAAAGTTTTTTATTACAGATCTGAAAACGGGTCAGCAAGTATATAAACCATACGAAGGAGGTATATTAAATGTATTAAGAAAACCTTATTCCATTCTCTACTTCACAATGTTTCCTAAAGGAGGATATGGAGTATTCAATCATAGATTTATGATTACTTATTCTGATTCATTAATATTACAAAATCTGATTAATCTAAATCCTTACTCAATTGAACAAAGAGCCATACTACCTATCCTTCCATCGTTTATTGGTGATTATAATCATTTTTATGCATCTAACTACGGATTTAAATATCCTTTTTTTCTGTTAGAGAATAGAATAAAATATTATAAAGAATCATATGGGTTTGAATATAAACACACTAAAGACACCAGTATAAGAAAAGACAATATTGGTATCAAATATCCGTCAAACTATGCTTTTGGACCTAACTATTTTGTCCTACCTTATTTCTATATGAATAGTAGTGATAATCAGAATATAATAGCTTCATTTCCTCATAACGATAGTGTTTTCTTTTATAAAAACGGGAAATGTGTTGATCAAAAGTTTTTTGGTACAAAATATGAATATCAAATCAATGAAATTCCTGATGAATATGCCATGGATATGAACAAACAAATGAAATTTTCAAAAGGAGAACCAAACTACCATGAAATATACTACGACCCATACAGGAATCTTTATTATCGCATATTTCTGCATCGAGCAAAATATATTGAAACTGAAGTAAAAAAAACCTTCAACAAAACACCATGGTCACTAATTATTGCAGATAAAGACTTTAACATCAAAGAAGAAATCTATTTTGATGATAATAAAGATACTTTAAATTTAATGAACAATTCTATTGTATGTAGTGAAGATGGAATTTGGATGCACGGAACAAAAACTATTAATGATAAAAAAAGCATTTATTTTAACCTATATAATTTAGAATTGGATGAGTCAGAGAACTAAAATTAATTACCTGGCATTATTTTGTTTAATCATTACTCTTTTTTGTGGGTGTAATAATAGTCCTAAAAACAAAACATCTTATGCCCATGAAGAAAAAGTAATTCAAGCTTACTTAGAAGAATTAGGGGCAAAGAAAAACTTAGATAGTATTGATTATATAGTAATTATTCCTTGTAGTGCATGCCTCTCATGTGGAAATTATGCATTATCAAAACTTCCTCCGTTGGTTTCACAAAAACAAAAGAATTGTTTGTTCCTTGTTGGGAACCATATAAAATTAGCACAAGATTTTAATTTCGAACACTTAAGCTTTTTTAGAGATAAAAATTGTTTGATTAGTGATTATAAGATAATACTACAAAGTGTTAATATCTTCAAAATTACCGAAGGGCATATTAAAGACATATTTATGTGTCATGCACAGGGCCTGAAATCTATTGAGAACTATCCGTTCAGCTAAAACTAAATTCAAATTATTTTTCAAGTCTCCAAGGTGGAATTTGAAATTCTATCTTGGGTCTAAAGCAAAACACAATATATTTACCTTTCTGTGTAGATCTTAACATTTTTTAACAATGCCTTAGCTCACATTAAAGATCTTTTGTATTAATATTGCAATACAAGAAAGATAAACAATAATAAAGTGTAGTGATTTGAAAAGATTTTTCATTCTATTTTCCTTTATTTTGATTTCGTTAACTTCAATGGGACAAGAGATTGACGATAAAAAGAATGTATTTAAAGAAATAAAAGGAAGAGTATTTAGGAAAGCGAATAATAAACATATTCAGGGAGCGCATATCTTATCGCAAAAAGGACATCGTGGTAGTATCACAGATAAGGAAGGTTATTTTCTGATACATGTTTTGCCAAGCGACACTCTACTTATTTCTTCTGTGGGATATAAATCACAAATCTTTAAAATTAATGATTCCATATATAAAAGCAAAAATGCTTTTCTTGAGTTAAGAATGACTAAAGACACAATAGTCCTAGACCAGATTGAAATATTTCCGTTTATGGAATATGAAACATTTAAACGTAAGGTAATCACTACACGACTCCCTTTCAGAAATGTTAACCCATGGATGAAAAAAGCTATGGATCGATGGTCTTTAAAAGCAAGGAATTTAAAAACTTCTGGTAACCCAGAAGGAGGATTTGGTATTGTTCAGAACCTTTATAATGTCTTTAATTCTAATGCACGCTTGCAAAGAAAATTAAAACGAAACAGAAAGATTATTAACCGACTAAATAAGAAATTGGGAAGACAAAGCATACCCGCTTTGCCTCCAAATAAGAGAAAGAAAAAAATAAATTTTGATATTAAGGTGAATCCGTCCAACGATCACTTTATTCCAAGATAATTTTTCATATCCAAATAGATCTATTAGTTTCATTCATACTATCAACTATTGATTTACATTTTATTGATTGAAAAGCCGAAATTTCTCGTCATACAGAAATTCGGCTTTCTTTTTTATATAATTACGCTTGGCACACGACAATTATATTATGGCAGTTCTTACACTCCTTAATTTAAAACTTATCAAATAATGATTCAAACAAGTATATAGCGATTAAGCAATTCGCTCTGTCTACATCCTCTAAATAAGCACACTGCATATAGGTAGCTTTAATATGCAATGTTACTTAGCTTTTTGACCAAACCCAAGCTACCTTTGTGGAAGGGCCATGATACTGTCCCTTCGACTACGCTCAGGGACCTATGCCGCTGAAAAAACCCAACCGGTGGCTAAACAAACCCAACCCGGTGGCTGAGCGGAGTCGAAGCCACGATCAATAACCGAAAATATATCAAAAGTCGAAATGAATTCACTACTTAAACCATATTTAAATAGTAATCTTCGTGATAATGAGTGAAAATAAAAAAACAATATTTCTATTTTTGCATAATGATGTTAATTGATACACATACGCATCTCTATCTCGAAGAATATAAAGAAGATAGAAAGGAAGTTATCAAAAATGCAATTGATAAGCATGTAAAATATATGTTACTGCCATCTATAGACAGTGATACTATTGAGGCACAATTACTTCTTTGTAAAGAATTTCCAAAAAACTGCTTCCCGATGGCAGGATTACACCCTACATCGGTTAAAGAAAATTATAAAGAAGAATTAAAACGTGTTGAGCAAGAACTTGAAAAAAAAGATATATATATAGGTATAGGTGAAATTGGGATAGATTTGTATTGGGATAAAACTTATGCAAAGGAACAAAAGATTGCATTGCGACACCAATTAGAACTGGCTGTGCACTACGACCTGCCCGTAGCCATTCACTCGCGCGAATCATTTCCTGAAATTTTCAACGTCATTGACGAATTTAACAATCCCAAGTTAAAAGGAATTTTTCACTGTTTCAGTGGTGACGAAAATGATGCAAAAAGAATTATCGATTGGGGTTTCAAAATGGGAATTGGAGGAGTGTTAACCTTCAAGAAATCTAATTTACCAGAAATCGTAAAAAATATCGATCTTAAACATTTGGTCTTAGAAACCGATTCACCATTTTTAACACCAATGCCATTTAGGGGCAAAAGAAACCAGAGTGCATATGTAACTTATATAGCACAAAAGATGGCAGAAATTAAAGAGTGTAGTCTCGAAGAGGTTGCTAAAGTAACAAGTAATAACGCTTTGGAGTTATTCCAAATTGAAGATATATAAGGATATAATAGTTTTAAGAACACAGTGGTGATGAAAGAAAAAGCCCGCATATTGGTAATTTATACTGGTGGAACCATTGGAATGATGGTTTGCCCACATTCTGGAGCATTAAAGCCTTTTAATTTCGAAAAGATGTATGAAAAGCTTCCTATGCTCAAGCGTTTTGATCACCAGATTGATTATCATTCATTTGATCCATTGATTGACTCATCTGATATGAACCCTGATTTTTGGGTTAAGCTTGCATCAGTTATCGAAGATGAATATGAAAACTATGATGGTTTTGTAATTCTACATGGCTCAGACACTATGTCATACACAGCCTCGGCACTAAGTTTTATGCTTGAAAATTTAAACAAACCTGTAATCTTAACAGGTTCGCAGCTTCCAATCGATGCTATTCGTACTGATGGCCGCGAAAATTTTCTTACCGCAATAGAAATTGCTGCTGCATCTGAAGATAAAACACCATTAGTTCCTGAGGTATCAGTATATTTTGAAAACCAATTATTAAGAGGAAACAGAACCACAAAACTAAATGCAGAGAATTTTAATGCATTTTATTCTGGAAACTTTCCGGCATTGGCAAATGCAGGTATTTATATAAAGTATAGCAAATCTTGTATTCGCAAGCCAAACTTCAAGCGATTGAAAGTACACAAAAAGCTTGATACTAATGTGGCTTTACTAAAACTATATCCAGGAATGCCTAAGAACTTTGTTAAATCAGTCTTAGAAACTCCAGGATTGAAAGCGTTGATTCTAGAAACATTTGGTTCAGGAAATGCTCCTACCGAAAAATGGTTTATAGATTTATTACAAGAAGCTTCAGACAGAGGTTTGATGATTTTCAATGTTACACAGTGTAAGGCAGGAACCGTACAAATCGGGAAATACGAAGCGAGTGTAGATATGGGTAAAGTTGGAGTTATTGGAGGTTATGATATAACTACCGAATCAGCACTTGCAAAACTCATGTATCTATTGGGTTTAAACTTAGACAAAAACGAAATTAAATCATATTTTCAAAACTCCCTTAGAGGAGAAATTACAATTTGATAATTTTTTTCATAAATTTGGGGCCGTAAGATTGTAAAAAAGGCCAGGGGTAATGACAAAAATGGTAAAATACGCACACAATACAGAGGTGTAGTTTTCTGTTATAAAGGGAGTTGTTTTTATCATTGGGAGACGATTATACGACTGACGAAACTGGCATTTTTCCAATAAATATTTATATTTGCCTATCTTATTGAATAGGCTGATATATTAATTACGACAAGCAATAAAAAGAGTTAAATAACAAACATTTACTTATTCAAAATCAATAAAGGTTAACTATGAAAAGATTAATTGCTTTTTTAACGATAGCAGGAATGCTAACTTTCGGAGCATCAAATTTTGCTCTTGCTCAGGATCAAGAGGGTACTTCTGTTGAGGCGACCGAAACTGTACAAGATCAAGCAAAGCCATCTGACACTGTAAAAGAAGTTGCTATTGCTAAAGATGTAGCTGCTACTGAAAAGAAAGTAGATGCTCCTGCAGAAAAAGAATCTTATCACCAAGTAATTAAGGATCAATTTATTGATGGTGGTCCTGTATTTATGGGTATTGTACTTATTGCCTTGATTTTAGGTCTTGCAATTTGTATTGAAAGAATTATTTATTTGAATCTTTCTACCATCAACACTAAGAAGTTATTAAACAAGGTTGAGGCTGCTCTTCAGTCTGGTGGAATTGAAAAGGCTAAAGAAGAATGTCGTAACGTAAAAGGTCCTGTTGGAGGAATCTTTGTTCAGGGGTTAGAGCGTTATGAAGAGGGTCTTAATGAGGTAGAAAAATCAATCGTTTCTTACGGTGGTGTTCTTACTGGTCGTTTAGAAAGTGGATTAAGCTGGATTTCATTGTTTATCGCTTTGGCTCCAATGCTTGGTTTCATGGGTACTGTAATTGGTATGATTGGTGCATTTGATGATATTGCTGCTGCTGGTGATATTTCTCCTACCGTTGTTGCTTCTGGTATTAAAGTTGCGCTTCTTACCACTGTATTCGGTCTTATCGTTGCTATTATTCTACAAATCTTTTACAATTACATCGTATCTAAAGTTGATAGCATTGTAAATGACATGGAAGATAGCTCTATCACTTTCATAGATATCCTTAACGAATACAAAAAGTAATTGACATTATGAACGACAAATTATCAAAAATACCACAATATCTATTGTATCTTTTGCTAGGAGTGTCTGTCGTTATCGGAGTTGTTTACTTATTCAGCAACCTTGATGACAACAACAATTCTATATTCGATACAATCTTAATCTATGGCTATATCTTGATAGCTGTAACCGCTGTTGTAGCAATTTTAGGATCAGTAGGAAACCTTATTTCCAATCCTAAAGGAGCAATGACCACTTTAATTGGAATTGCTGGACTTATTGTACTTGTTATTATTGCGTACGCATTGGCTGGTGATTCTTTGACTGCTAAGCAGGTTACTGAATATAAATTAACCGCAGGAGACAGTAAATGGGTCGGCACTGGAATTATCTTAACCTATTTTGCATTAGGTATAGCTATTCTTTCAATTGTCGTTACCAATATAATGAGAATCTTTAAATAACTTCTTATGCCTAGAAGACCAACACCAGAAATTAATGCGAGTTCGAATGCCGACATTGCTTTCTTGCTTTTGATCTTCTTCTTGGTAACAACAACTATGGATGTGGATACAGGTATCTCTAGAAAGCTACCTCCACCAGTAGAAAAGAATCAGGAAGAAACAGACGTAAACCAGCGAAACATTCTGAAAGTTCTTGTGAATAGTTCAGATATGTTGGCTGTTGAAGGAAAAGCTGCCGATATTTCGAACCTCAGAGCGGAAGCGAAAGATTTCTTTACACCTCATCCAGGAAATGAAGCATATCCTGAAACTAAGGTTGAGAATATTGGACCGTTAGGAGATATATATGTTACTAAAAATGCCGTAGTTTCTCTAAAGAATGACCGTGGTACTTCTTACGAGATGTACATTTCTGTTCAGAACGAATTGGCTGCAGCGGTTAATGAACTTAGAGACGAACTTTCAAAGGAAAGATTTGGTGTTAGCTATGAAAAACTTACCGAAGAGGACAAGATCAAAGCTATAAACAAAGCTTATCCAATGAGAATTTCAGAGGCTGAACCTGAAAATATAGGAGGAAACTAAGATGAGTAAGTTTAAAGACAAAAAAGACACATCGGTACCAGCAATTAGTACCTCGTCTTTGCCTGATATCATCTATATGCTCTTATTCTTCTTTATGGTTACTACCGTAATGCGTGAGGTTACTTTGAAAGTAAAAATCAAAGCACCTGAAGCTACTGAAGTTCAAAAACTAGAGCGTAAGTCTTTGGTATCATTTATATATGTTGGACCTCCAACCAACACAATTCAGTATGGTACTGAATCTCGTATTCAGTTAAATGATGTATATGCAGATGTTAAAGATATTCCAGAATTCGTTGAGCAAGAAAGACTTTCTCGCGATGAGGCAGATCGTAAACTTCTAACCACTTCATTGAAAGTACATAGTGAAACAAAAATGGGCGTTGTAACTGATATTAAGCAAGAATTACGTAAAGTAAATGCTTTGAAAATCAATTACTCTACTCGTAAAAAGGAGGATAGTAAAAAGAAATAATTTATCTTTTTATATATAACCAAAAAAGGGAGTGAAAAATCACTCCCTTTTTTTTGTAAGTGTAAATATTACTTCCTTCCAGGCACACTCCCTTTCTTTAAATATCTTAATAAAAAGATGATTACAAATACACTAATAACAACAACATAATTGTTAAAATCAATCTCTGCACTTTTTGCGGGGTCTTCAACTCCTCTTACATTAGAGAAATAAATGACCACAACAACCAATGCATTATTAAAAAAGTGACATAACATGGATACCCATAAAGAACCTGAGTAAACAAATATATACCCCAAAATAGCTCCTAAAAATAATCGGGGAAGAAATCCGAAAAACTGCATATGAATTGCACTGAATACAATAGCGGTTAACCACACTGCCAAATGGGTGTTCTTACTCCACTTAAGTAGCATCTTTTGGATAATTCCACGGAAAACTAACTCTTCGCCAATCCCAGGAATAATAGCAACAATTAATAAATTTACTAGAAAAGCACCAAAGGTCTTTACATTTAAAATCATATTAATGGTCTTGGCTGCCGACTCTTCACTATTACGCATCCATTCCTCAATTCCAGACATCGATTCTGGCAAATGCATTTGCGAATTTATTCCACCTAACCATCCAATTAATGGTAAACTTACAATCATTGTAATAACAGCAATACCAATCTTACTCAAGTGAGTAGGTTTCTTTAAACCTAAATACTTTCGTGGAGATTCTGATACAAAAACAGCAAATAAAAGGACTGGAGCAATAAATAAACCGAGTTGACTTGCCAACTGGAAAATAATTAAACCCGCTCTATGCTCGGGTCCAGGAGTTCCTCCATCTAGTCCCGCATCAATACCTAAAACAGTTGTAACTACAGCTCCTAAAGCCATAAAAATAAGCACAAATCCTACAGCAAAAAATAAGAAAACCAAAAACTGTAGAAACTGTGGCTTGTCCTTTAAAAAAGGAGAAATTAATCGTTTCATAAATCGTAAACTCTTATTAAATCGAGGCCGAATTTACAATATTTTTACATTGAAGTAATTGAAAGGATACTCTACCTGACATTTTTCAAATAGGGTATAAAATAAATCGAGAAAAATAATTATTTAACGTAAGTTCAATATAGTGAAACTCCGTTAAATTAGTATGCCATTTAAATAGCTCGATATGTAAAACACAAAATGTTTCCTTTGTTATATTGAACATGAAATGGAGACAGAATTTACATCAGGGTCTCTTTTTTGTTTATCGTTGATAAGTAATCTTAAAAATAAAATTTAGAAAAATATTTATTCGTACTTTTCTGTCGACCATATTTAAGGAAGGTCAAAATCCAAAACACAATACACGAATCAACAAAATACGAATCAACGAAATACGAAACAAATGGATAACAACAAAAAGCTACTTGCAAAAGCAATGAAATACTGTGCCTACCAAGAAAGATGCTCAAATGATATAAAAGAAAAACTAGTAAATTGGGGAGCCTTCCCTAACGATATAGATTCAATAATAAATCAACTGATTGATGAAAAATTTATTGATGACCAGCGCTTTGCAAATTCTTATGTACGAAGCAAATTTACTTATAACAAATGGGGCAAGAAGAAGATATTCGTAATGCTTAAACAAAAAGGCATTGACAAAGAAATTGCCGAACAAGCCTTGAATGAAATCAATGAAGAAGATTATTTACAAACTGTTCTAAATTTGATTCAAAAGAAAACTGTAAAAGCAGAAAATGAATTTCAACGCAAACAAAAAGTTGCAGCTTGGCTACATTCTAAAGGCTTTGAGATGGATATCATTTGGAAAACATTGGATATGGAAGATTTGGTTTAACTTTGCGCATAAATATTCAAACAAATAACTTAGAAATGTTTACTCAAGATCAAGTAAAAGAACTAGGAAAAAGGCAAGAAGCCTTGAGGAGGTATCTTTGACATCGACAGAAAGTTGATGGAAATAAGTGAAGAAGAAGAAAAAACTCAAGATCCTAACTTCTGGGACGATCCCAAAAATGCAGAATCTGTTTTAAAGCAAATTCGAGACAAAAAACAATGGACCGAATTATACGATAAAGCAACTGCTTCTTATGACGACCTAAATGTTATGATAGAATTTTTTGAAATGGGCGAAGGAACTCAAGAAGATTTAGATGCTCAATTCGAATTAGTAACAAAAAATGTTGAAGAACTTGAATTCTTAAACATGCTAGGAGCTGAAGAAGATCGCCTTGGATGTATCATTAATATAAATTCTGGTGCTGGAGGTACTGAAAGTCAGGATTGGGCTCAAATGCTAATGCGTATGTATATACGATATGGTGAGCGTAATAATCTGAAAACAAAAATACTCGATGTACAGGAAGGTGATGTTGCAGGAATTAAATCATGCTCTTTAGAATTTGATGGTGATTTTGCCTTTGGATACTTAAAGGGTGAAAATGGAGTACACAGATTGGTACGATTATCGCCTTTTGACTCAGCAAATCGACGCCATACATCATTTGCATCTGTCTATACATATCCAGTGGTTGACGACAACATTGAAATTATAGTTAGCCCTTCTGAAATTAGTTGGGATACTTTCCGTTCGAGTGGCCCTGGAGGACAAAATGTAAATAAAGTAGAAACTGCTGTTCGTCTTCGTCATGCTCCCTCTGGTTTGGTAATCGAATGTCAGGAAACTCGTTCGCAACTGCAGAATCGTGAAAAAGCAATGCAAATGCTAAAGTCGCAACTCTATGAAATAGAAATGCGTAAACGCAATGAAGCTACTGCAGTAATCGAAAGTGGTAAGAAAAAAATTGAATGGGGTTCTCAAATACGATCTTATGTAATGCACCCCTATAAAATGGTCAAAGACTTAAGAACCAATTTTGAATCATCAAACGTACAAGCTGTTATGGATGGTGATCTGAATGATTTTATAAAGTCTTATCTTATGGAATTTGGAGGAGATTAATCTCAATATCATATACCAGGTAGAATTAAAAATTCTACCTGGTAATCTAATATCCTTATAATAGCTCATACCTGGATTTAAAAACCACAAATCAATTTTCTTCTATCTTTGCATATCAAATCATAAAAGGTATGAAACCAAAAGAATCTCTCAATTTTGCGTTAATAGGTGCTGCAGGCTATATTGCCCCACGCCACATGAAAGCGATAAAAGAAACAAACAATATACTAACAGCAGCTCTAGATCCATTTGATAGTGTTGGAATTATTGATTCTTTCTTTCCGCAAGCTTCATTTTTTCTTGAACCAGAGAGATTCGACAGGCATTTATACAAGAAATCAAGAATACCTGAAGAAAAAATAGATTTTGTAAGCATATGCTCTCCCAACTATCTGCATGATGCACATATACGCCTTGCCTTAAGAAATCAAGCAAATGCTATTTGCGAAAAACCATTGGTATTAAACCCATGGAATCTGGATGGCTTAATTGAAATTGAAAAAGAATATGAAAAAGAAATATTTACAATTCTTCAGTTAAGACTACATCCAGAAATAATCAAAATTAAAGACGAAGTAAAAAAAGCTTCAGATAAAGGCTTAAAGGAAAAGTATGAAGTAGATCTTTCATATATCACCAGCAGAGGAAAATGGTATGATATAAGCTGGAAAGGCAATGAATCTAAATCTGGAGGTGTTGCAACAAATATTGGTATTCACTTCTTTGATATGCTTATGCATATTTTTGGTCCAGTAGAGAGTTTACAGATGCACCACTCCAGCCAGCATAAAGCTGCAGGATATATTGAGTTGAAAAATGCTAGAGTCCGATGGATATTAAGTATCGACTCTAACGATTTACCTAAAATAGCTAGAGATAATCAGCAAAGAACATATAGATCTATAACTATAAATGGGAAGGAAATTGAATTTTCAGGAGGCTTTACCGACTTGCACACACAGTCATATCAAAAAATAATTACCAATAAAGGTTTCCGAATTCAAGATGCTGCAAAAAGCATACATTTGGTACATCAAATAAGAAACATGAACCCTATTGGTTTACAAGGGGATTACCACCCTCTTCTAAACAATAAATAAAAACAAGCAATCTGTAAAAAAGCACAACATATGTTTTTATAAAACATCGCATATATACTATGTAAATGCATACTTTATGCTGAATTTTCACTAATATTAATATAATATAAGGTGTAGATTAAAGAAAACATAAATAATTCTATTTCTATTTATTTAAAATGAAATATGCATTATTTTTGTAGAAATATCGTTTTAAAAATCAAAAAAGTTCTTTAAGTAAAAGATTACTTTCCTTTTTTTGTTAACAAAGCAAAAAAAGAAATTCTACAACTTAATCATTATTCAAAAAGGGGATTACAATGGTTTATACTTATGATTATCCAAGACCTGCAGTTGCTGTCGACTGTATCGTTTTTCTAAAAGAAGAAAATTCAATAAAACTTTTACTTGTAGAAAGAGAACGACCTCCATATCGCGGACAATGGGCTTTTCCTGGCGGATTTGTTGAAAGCAATGAAACACTTGAACAAGCAGCATCAAGAGAGCTGAAAGAAGAAACAGGCCTAAAAGACATCCTACTTCAACAAATGTATACTTTCTCTGCTCCAGACCGTGACCCAAGAGATCGAATAATTACCACTGCTTATGTTGGTACTACCGACAATAAGAATTACAAATTAACTGCTGGTGATGATGCAGCTAATGCTCAGTGGTTCCCATTAGAAAACCACCCAAAATTGGCTTTCGATCATGAAGAAATACTTACAATGGCTGTTGAAAAATTAAAAATGTTAAAATAGCCTGACTTTAATTTATGCATATGAAATTACAATGTGCGATAGGTTTACATATTTATGACGTAAACCTCAAGATAAATAAGACGATAAATAATTCTCCAGATCTAAACCAAAAATTTATAGATCCGCAGAAACCTATATTATAGGATTCATTCTACAAATTGTAATTTCGTTGAGAGTAAAGCAACGCCTTATGCATAGAAGTAAAATATTCATAAGGCGCTACTCAACTCAAAAAACTACCTACTTCTCTAATTCTTTTGCAAGGTCTTCAAAACCTTTTTTACCCAGCAAAGCAAACATATTTCTCTTATAGTCTTCGACTCCAGGCTGGTCAAAAGGATTTACATCTATAAAGTACCCGCTCACAGCACAAGCAACCTCAAAGAAATAAATCAACTGACCTAAATAGTATTCTGATTTTTCTGGAATACGAATCAATATATTTTCAACTCCTCCTTTATTATGAGCCATGCAAGTTCCTTTCTCGGCCATTTTATTGACAAAGCCCAAGGTTTTTCCTGCCAAATAATTCAATTGATCTAAATCATTTGAAGCCTTAGGAATAGTCAAATCTTCATCATCATCCTCAACAGATAAAACAGTTTCAAACATAATTCTTTCTCCGTCTTGGATATACTGACCCAAAGAATGTAAATCGGTCGTGAAATTCACTGAAGCAGGGAATATCCCTTTACCTTCTTTTCCTTCTGACTCACCAAATAGCTGCTTCCACCACTCAGCAAACATGGCCATAGATGGCTCATAATTAACCATCATCTCAATCTTTTTACCTCTCTGATAAAATAGATTTCTTAATGCTACATATTGCAATACAGGATTGTCTTTTGCAAGAGTGTCTTCTCCGAAAATTAATTCCCGCATTGATTCTGCTCCTCGAATAAGTTCATCGATATTTACTCCTCCAACGGCTATAGGCAATAGTCCTACAGGACTTAAAACAGAATAACGCCCACCAACATCATCAGGAACAATGAATTGAGGATAATCTTGTTCTACAGCAAGCTCCTTTAAAGCTCCTTTAGCTTTATCAGTGACCACTGCAATGCGCAGGGCTGCTTCGTCCAAACCATATTTTTCTTCTAAGTGTCTTTTTAAAATACGAAAAGCTATTGCTGGCTCCGTAGTAGTTCCAGATTTTGATATTACAATCAAACTGTAATCCTTTTTATCCAATAACTCTAATAATTCTCTCAGGTAGGAACCACTTATATTATTTCCAGCATATAATAAGGTAGGGAAATTTCTATCTTTTAAATTTAAAAAAGAAGCAAACTGATGGCTCAAAGCATCCATAACTGCTCTTGCACCAAGATAACTTCCTCCAATACCGATAACAACAGCAACTTCAGAAAGATTCTTTAAACGAGTTGCTTGGGAGAGAATTTGATTATATTCATTTGTGTTTTTAATATCTGGTAAATCCAACCAACCAAGAAAATCGTTTCCTTTTCCTTTACGGGATTCCAGAATATTTAAACATTTTTCTGCTTTTTCTATATTTTGTTTATACTGTTCTCCTTCTTCTGAGGTATGAATATAAGAGAAATCCAGTTGTATATTCTTCATTGCTATTTAATTTCAAATTAGGTAAGAATTGGGAATACAAATTTACAAATTATGACTTTAAAGTAAAAAGATAATGCATCCATCGCTCAAATCAGTGATTAACAAGAACATAATTTACATGCTTTTAGTTCGATAAAAGCCCTAAATCTTTAGTATCTTTGATATAAAAGCAGAAAAAAAGTAAGTCTACCCTTTGCTATAAGGAATGTTAAAAATTATTAAAATCAAACTCTTAGCATACTATATTTAATAAAATTATATTCTTTATACGTAAATTTGCCTCATGAAGAAAAAGACTCCATTTCTATTGGTCGCATTTATGTTTTTAGCCTTAATAGGGTTAATGATCATTCAAGTATATTGGATTAGAGATGCTCTGATTGTTAAACAAACTGGCTTTAAACGCGACATTCATGAAATGATGAACCGTGTACGCACACGCTTGGACGAGATGGAACTTTCAAAAAACTATTTACGTCATTACAGACAACTCAATCAAGATCAAAAGTTAATGCGTGAAATGGACTCAATTTATCTTGATTTTATGGAGCAAATTTCAGGGATAAAAGCCTTAGATGAAGTGGGTACTCTATCCAGATTACTTGCACTTTCAGAACCTGTAAGAGGATCGTCTTTTTTTGATTCGCAATACATTCCTGTTGAACAACGCTTAAATATAAATGTCCTTGATTCAATAATTTCTGAAGAATTAAATCGCAAAGGAATTCACACACCCTATGAATTTGGAGTTTATAGCTCATTGCGAGATAAAATGGTGTTTCAAAAAACAGGACAATACCCCAATAAGCTTTTGTCAAAACTCAGCTTTAAAACACCTATTTACGCATATTTTAACTATCCTTATGCAGACCAGCTTTTGGTGTACTTTCCAAATGAACAGAGATATGTTTTTCTCAAAGTTTGGGGGATGCTATCTGTGTCGATTGTCTTGGTACTCATTATAATTGGCTCATTCTTATCGAGTATAAAAACAATTTTCCGACAAAAGAAAATAGAGGTCATGAAAAACGATTTCATAAATAATATGACCCATGAGCTAAAAACACCAATCAGTACAATATCACTTGCTTGCCAAGCTTTTAATGACGATGACATGCAAATGTCGCCCGAGTTATCATCCACTTATATTTCTATGATTTCTGATGAAAACAAGCGACTCCAGAAAATGGTAGAAAAAGTACTGCAAACTGCAATTATTGAGAAAGGTCAATTAAAACTAAATTTTGAACCAATAGATATCCATGAAATATTAAAAGAAGCTGAAAAACACTTTGCTCTTCAAATAAAAGAAAAATCGGGTTCATTAAGCTTAAAACTTGAAGCAACCCATATTAAAGGAAATGCAGACCGTTTACACCTAACAAATAGCTTCTTTAACATTATTGATAATGCAATGAAATATACCATTAATAGTCCTGAGATAGTTATCACTACAAGAGACTTTCAAAATGGTATTGTTGTTGAATTTAAAGATAATGGCATAGGTATAAGTAAATCAAATCAAAAAAAGATATTCGAAAAACTCTACAGAGTACATACTGGAAACATTCACAACTTTAAAGGTTTTGGACTAGGACTGAGCTATGTAAAAGCTATTATTGAACTACATAACGGAAGTATTAGCCTGGAAAGTGAACCTAAAAAAGGCAGTATTTTCAGAATATATTTACCATTTAATCAACAAAAATTCGAACAATAGATATCTGTGATGGATAAAAAAATCAAAGTTTTACTAGCTGAAGACGATAAAAATTTAGGAACAATTCTTAAGACCTTTTTAGATGCTAAAGGTTTTAAAACCACTCTGTGCATAGATGGTGAACAAGCAATTATAGCATTTAAAGGTGATGAATTCGACATTTGTATCCTAGATGTAATGATGCCCGAGAAAGATGGTTTTACTGTTGCTCGTGAAATCCGTAAAGAAGACAAAGTTATGCCTTTAATCTTCCTTACAGCAAAAGCAATGGAACAAGATAAAATCGAAGGTTTTGATCTTGGAGCTGATGATTATCTTACCAAACCATTTAGTATGGAAGAACTTTTATTAAGAATGAAAGCCATACTTAGAAGGATGCAAAGCGAACACCTTGCCCGCAGACAAATTTATACGATAAACTCTTATTCTTTCGACTACAACCGATTGATACTTGAGAGAAGCGGTAAGGAACAAAAATTAACCAATAAAGAGGGTGATTTACTAAAACTTCTGTGTGAAAACACCAACAAAACTGTTGAAAGATCTAAAGCATTAGAGCATGTATGGCACGAAGACAACTACTTTAATGCCAGAAGCATGGATGTTTATATAACAAAATTACGGAAATTCTTAAAAGAGGATGAAGGCGTTAGCCTTGTAAATGTGCATGGTGTTGGTTTCAAACTAATGATCGATGCTTAAAGATAGCAAGACTTAAGGCTCCTTTTTAATAATGGAAACTTAGGTCTTGTATTTTTTTAACTCGACCCTAAATTTGCTTCACTATCATTTTCTGAAGAAGAATTTGCATAGTTATCGTCTTGATTATCTTCCATTGGTAATCGACAAATTGGAGCTAAATCAAAGGAATCATCATCTAATATTTTCCAAAGCCACGATGAACTTACTCCTTTATCGGTATTGGTTAACATTATAATTGTTTTGTCTTGTGCCAAATCGCGAATAAAGAAAGTTCTAAATCCTTTCCACCATCCAAAATGATATACAGTACTATCCCTTTCAGGTTTAATTCTCCAGCCAAAACCGTAATAATCTTTTTTTCTTGCCTTTTTATACCCAGGAGTATAAGCCTCTTTTTGATTCTCAAGACTAACTAACTGACCTGTCTTTAGAGCTTGGTCAAACATAAATAAATCTTCTACTGAAGAATATACGTTTTTATCCCCCATAACTCCATTCAAATAATCATTACGGACCTTTCGTGGATATCTATAGCCCAAATTATATCCAGGAATTCCATAAGGAATATAAGCAGACACAGTAGTATCTTGATGCATTTGATACACAAATGAATGAGTCATTTTACACTTTCTGAATATTTTTTCCTTTACAAATTCATCGAAAGAAACTCCACTCACCTCTTCTACAATATTTGCCAATAAGGCATAATTAGTATTACAATAATGAAATCCATGTCCAGGTTTAAAATATGGTTTGGGAACATATTTAGAAAATAATGAAAGCATAGATTGATTGTCTAAGGGCAAAGTTTTATCCTGCCAGTACTCATGAGCTAAAGACATATATCGAGGTAATCCACTACGATGGTTTAATAAATGACGAATATGTACTCCTTCATAAGGGAAGCTATACAAATAGTTGGTTACATCATCATCATAATCCAACTTACCCTCTTCCTTAAGAATCATTATTGCAGTAGCAGCAAACATCTTAGAAACTGATGCAAGTTGAAAACTATCTTGAACTTGCAAGGATTCACCTCGTCTAAAATTACGATTACCATATGCTCCTTTAAATATGACACGGCCTTTTTCGGCAAATAACACTGTCCCGTTTAAACCTGTTCTCTTTTGTAATCGCTTAAACAGACTATCTAAAGCATGTCCTTTACTAATTATTCTCTCTTGATCTATATCGTGAATTAAACTATCTATAGGTAGTACAATATTAGAAACTGGAATTTGGACTTCAGCTTTATTTTTTGCACAAACCTTTTGGTCTATATAAACACGAAATAGAACCAATACAGTTGAAATTAGTAAGCTAATACTAAGTATATATATATGAAGTTTCTTCATTATTTTTAGATTCCTATTTCTCTTGTTACTCAAAAGTAATTCTCATCTTTGATGATGTTAACAGAATTCATAACAAGCTGTTTCCCAGAGAGCAAAATTATTAATAATCAAAGATAATTCCTATTCGTCTTTTTATATAAAAAACAGATTGTCTTTGATTTACATAAATATTCACAAAAACATATGCAATGAATTAACACTTAAAGTTAGAGATGTTATTTTATAAAAAAGGAAAGAAACGCAAAACAGATGTTAATTACAATAACCACTGCAACTTGTAAAAAGAGTAGAATTTATATCCTAAATTAAAAGATATTTTCCTCTCATCTTTTTTGAACTATTTTTTTGATAAAAAAAGTGCTTCAGACAGCATTAAACACCTTTTATATTACCAAAACCTTAATAATAGTGGTAATAAATTATTAATTTCTATTGAAATTGATTGATATTTTAGTAATTTGCCCATGGTATTAGGATTAAGAACCATATTTAAATAATACTAGTGTCTTTTTTTTTTAACACTAAACAAAAGTAAATATGCTAATTGGCTCATTAACTACAGGCTATATACTAATTTGCATCGCAATTTCACTAATTGGAAAAAAGAGAGCGATCGGTATGATACAATCATTTTTCATGTCGTTATTTTGTACTCCAATTATTGGAGGTATTGCTGTGTCGATTTCGCCGGAAAACTCAAAAAGCTTCTTGATAGTAACTCAGTATCATTGCCCTGAATGTGGCTTTGAATTTACAGAAAATGAAGAATATTGTCATCTCTGTGCAAAATCAGGAAAAAAGGTAAAATTAGTAGCTATTACTCGTAAAATTATTTAAGGGAAAAAGGATTCTTACTTTACTAAGACCAAGGAAACACACTAATCAAATTAAGACAACCTTATTGGGAAGGTAAAATAGGCTGTTCATATTATCTTGAACAGCCTATTTCTCTTTAATTCTATTTTTTATTCTACAACAAATCTACTTATATGATTCACTTGATTTGTTTCATTCACAAATCTAATAATATACAATCCACTCTCTAAATCTTTAAGATCAAGACGAAGCTTACTTTTGTGTAGATCCTTATAAAAAACCAATCGTTGTTTTCCTGATTGATCAATAATAAAAATCTTACCACTTTCTTTATTAGTAAATTTAACTTCAAGCTTTGTTTTCACAGGATTTGGTGACAGTTGCAGAGCTTGTTTCTTTGAGGCCCTTTCTTCTAAAGACAATAGAGTTTTATCAAGTAAACCCAAAGCATACTCTCCTCTTTGTAAATTTTTAGCAAATAAGCTATAGGCCATAAATCCCTTTTCGGAATAATGGTCAGCTATATCCCATTTTTCACCAGAATTCGGGCGGTACAATAATACTATAGAATCATTTTTTGAAGCAAATAAATCTTTATTTAAAGAGCTACTTTTGGAACAATAAAATTTTGCTCTAGCCTTAAATGATTGAGGTAAAATTCCATCAACTTTCCAGTAATGATTCTTTGCGATCTTCAAATTCTCATCATCAATACCTTTTTTATCAGGAGCAATATAGTTATGATTAAGTTGGATTAAGGCAGAGTCATTCTCACCAATTATATCTGTAATTAAAACAAAATCCATAAATCTATATCGCTCTTCTCCCGATTGTTTAATTACATGGCATTCATTTTTTGTAGCATCTCCACTTTCTGATTTATAATCAATAAGTGCGCATATAGGTTCAAAATCGAGTTGCTTAGTAGAACATCCATTTTTTCCATTAAACATAATAGAGTCTTCTTGCTTCTGCCAATTCTGGCCTATAAAAGTTATAGGATAAAAATGCCCATTTCCAATAAAGTCGGCACCCTTATGTCTTTTTCTGGAATACACTTTTACTGTATAATTATCTCCATTCTTTTCTGTTGCTAAACTATCTATTGAATAGAAAGGTGTTCCAGGAGTAAATACATAATTCTCAAAGAAACCAGTCATATCCCTACCTGTAGTTTCCGTTAAAAAATCTCTTAGCTGATAAGTGTCAGCATAATTATAGGCATATTTATCTAAATACTTTTTTACTGCATCAAAAAATACTTCATCGCCTAAAAAAGTTCTTAAGGCCTGCACAACCATAGATCCTTTATCATAAACAGTTTTTCCATATGTTATTTGTGTAGGAATACCATATAAAGAAAAATAACCACCATCCTTTTTATGCGCTTGAGTTAAGACGAAAAAATGCTTTGCCTTTATAGTTTCAATAAAATCTTCTTGCCCATAAAGTTGCTGTCTATATAACATTTCACAAAACACAGCCCAACCCTCATTCAACCACATATCTTCAGCAGAAGCACAGGTCACTTTATTTCCAAACCACATATGAGAAAGCTCATGAGCAAATAATGATTCAAAAGAAGTTGATCCATCAATAGTCGAATGAGGAATAGCAATACTTGTTGCATGTTCCATTGCACCAAGTTTAGTACTTACATAACCAATTTTCTCAAAAGGATAATCGCCAAACCATGCCTCATATTCGGCACATATTTTTTTCAAATTCTGAAAACTCCCCTCTACCTTATCCAGCTTCCCTGATTGTACATAAATTTCGATTGGAATGATTTTACTTTGTCCATTATACTCATCCTTATAAACTTCATAATTACCAATAGCTACTCCCATCAAATAGGTAGGAAGACTTTGATTCATTTTCCAATGGAAAGTAGTGGTCATATCATCATTATTCTGCTCCTCTACAAGTATTCCACTGGCAACAGCTTTTTGTCCCTCAGGCGCAGTAATATAAATATCATAAGTAGCACGATCTTTAAAATCATCCACACAAGGAAACCATGATTTTCCAAGGTTATGAGGATCTGAATCAAAACCTACACCCAGATTAAAAGCAAAAGAAGAATTTGCTTCAAAATGAAACCCACCCCAATTCTCACAAAAAGGTTTGCCTTGATAATGGATTTCCAATTCCATTTCTTTGTCTTTCTGTATATCAGACAATGGAATATTAATACGCTCATTACACTGATAGAAATTTGAAATTTCCTTGCTTTTATAGATTACCTTTTCTACTTCTAAGTTTTTTAACTCCAATGCAATTTTTTTAAGATCGGCAACCTTTGGCACCAATTTAATTTTTGCAAAGGCATGAATATTTTTTTCGGCATAATTGATCCGTGTTAGATGAATATCATAATGAATAACATCCAATGTATCACTTAACACAGTTTGAGTTGTTTCCGTTTTTTTTGAATTTGTTTTCTTTTGTTCCTGATTGTTTCCCTGAAGAGTGGTAAAGAACCCACTAAAAACCAAACAAAAAATAAATGTCGAGTAAATTTTTTTCATTTGTTCACTTTTTGAAATTGTGATTTTCAAATGGAAAAATACAAATAAATTAAGGTTTAACTCATATAAATTTAAATATGAGAGATATCGATTAAATTAAAAGCACAAATATTAAAGGTATACTAAATGATAACATTGATTAACTAAGCCTCTAAATGGAAATCTATATTTTTGCAGTAAATAAAAAAATGAAAAAAATGAATAAAATGAATATTACTAAAATCATCAAATGGACATTTTTTACTTTTGCTTTTACTGCTAGTGGGGTGTTTTTTTTAAATTTATTTGGATGGATTTCTCTTCCAGCAATAGCATCTCCAATTTTAAGTCTTATTATAGGAATAAATCTTATTATCATATCATACATTAATTGGAAAGAGAAAGAGAAAACAAAAAACACAAATTAAAATAGTTTTTACACCAAAAAAATTAGCTTAGGGTAAGTAGCGCATAATGAGATTAATAGTTTTTTTATGCCATTTCGTATGTGTTTTTAAATTACTTCTTAATTTAGCGGAATACTTTTCATTTAATTTCTTCTTAGAGTATGAAAACGCTATGACTATTTCAATTCAATATTTAATCCTGTATTTAAATTGATGTTCATAATTGAACAATACTGTATTAGAATGTGACACAAGTTTTTTTTACTCTAAGCAGAATTATTTTTTTCACATTAATTTTCAAACTATTAGCAAGATGGCACATTTTATGTTCTTAACTTCTTGCAATTAATTCAGAAGGATTTTTTTATGGTAAGGAATATGAACATTGATTTCAACAAAAGAAGAAATTATTACAAAATACTTCTATTAGTATTTGTATGTCTCGGAATAAGCAAGGTCTCATTTGGGCAAAAAAAGTGGAGTTTACAAGATTGTATAAACTTTGCTTACGAAAATAACATAAGTGTAAAAAAAGCCCAGCTAGATGTTGAAACTGCAGAAGTTGATCTATTCAAATCTAAAATGGATATTCTTCCATCCTTAAGTGGTTCAGCAAGTCATAACTACAATTGGGGACGTTTTATTGATCCTACAACCAATCAGTTCAACACTCAAATGACTCAAACAGATAATATAAATTTCCAGTCGAGTCTTCCTATTATAAGTGGTTTTACACGCATCAATTCGATAAAACAAAACAAATTAGATCGCGATGCTGCCAAATTCAGTGTTGAAGCTGCAAAAAACATGCTTGCCCTTGAAATAACATCTAATTTTTTACAGGTATTATATAATCAAGAATTAAGCAAAGCATCAGAAGCTCAAGTAGAAAAAAGCAAACAACAGGTAGAAAAAACAGAAAAACTTGTTGAGGCAGGAACTGTTGCTCAAGGTGATTTACTAAATGTTAAATCACAATTGGCAGAGGAAGAATCTAAATTGATTTCATATAAAAACCAAACTTATACCTATTTGGTAGCTTTACAGCAAGCTCTAGACTTACCTATAGATCCAAAGTTTGAAATTGAAATTCCTGCACTAAATATAGAAATTAGCGAAAACGTATTAAAAAACCCAGAGGATGTTTATACAAAAGCTGTAAAAATTATGCCTGAAATCCTTGGAGCTGAATTGAACTTTAAATCTTCTGTAAAAGGAGTTCAAATTGCAAAAGGCGCATTATATCCTTCATTAAGCTTTGGAGCTAATATCTCAACAAATTATTCCGATCGATCAAATCCAAATGTCCCACTTCAATCTTTTGGGAAACAATTGGAAGATAATATTGCTGAAGCTGCAGGTTTCGCTCTTAGAATCCCGATCTTTAATAACTATATGGCTCGAACCCAACTCAATAAAGCTAAAATCGGAAAAGAAAGATCGTCTTATAACTTAGAGACAGCAAAATTAAATTTACGTAAAGATATTGAATCAGCATATACAGAAGCTCTTAACGCCTGGAGATCTTATAAATCAGCAGAAGCATCACTATATTACTATCAAGAAGCTTTTAAATATACTGAACAAAAATATCAAGTTGGATTAGTCAGCTCATATGATTACAATATTGCTAAAACCAACCTAACAGGGGCAGAATCAGGATTGATTCGAGCAAAATACACTTACATTTTCAAGACAAAAGTTCTGGACTTTTATCTTGGTAATCCACTGACCTTATAACAACCTTATATAATATCCATAAGAACATTTTCTTATAAGCTTAAGGGTTATTCACACGTTGAATAACCCTTTTCTTATAAATTGGCCTAGGTTTTGTTTAAGGTGTAGAAAAAAATTTATAATTTTATAGCGTTCAAACTACTCTTAACCAATTACTAACCCTACGCCTAACTCGATGAACAAGAAAAGAGCTGTTATCAGCATATCGGTACTGATCCTAATTATAATTATTTTAATAATTGTTACAGGAAATAAAAATAAAACCGTAAAAATAACTGCCGAAAATCCGCAGACCCGAAATCTTACAGAAACAGTTACTGCAAATGGCACCATACAACCGAAGGTCAATGTAACTATTACTCCTTATATATCTGGAGAAATCACCGAGCTACATGTAAATGAAGGCGATAAGGTTAATAAAGGTGATCTACTGGCTAAGATTGATCCCAGAACATATATTACAAGCTTTAAAAGTTCTCAGGCAAACCTAAACCAGATGAAAGCCTCCGAAGCTAACTCCAAAGCAAAAGTAAGTCAGGCAAATGCAAATTTCATAAATGAAAAGCTATCTTTTGCAAGAAATCAAAAGCTATATAAAAACAAAGTAATATCTCAATCTGAATTCGACTCTGCAAAAGCCAAATTTCAGGTATCCAAGGCAGAGCTAAAATCGGCAAAAGAAAGTTTAAAAGCATCTCAGTTTGGAGTTCTTGATGCTCAAGCCAAACTTGATGAAGCATCTGAAAATTTAAGTAGAACCAATGTTTATGCTCCAACAGATGGTACTGTTGCCCAACTCGTTGTTCAGGAAGGGGAAAGAGTTACCGGAAACTCTCAATTCTCTGCAGGAACAGTAATGATGTCTGTTGCCGACCTTGATTCTCTGGAAGTACATGTAGATGTAAACGAAAATGATATTGTAAGAGTTGCTCTTCAAGATACAGCCATTATAGAAGTCGATGCTTATCTAAATAATAACTTCAAAGGTGTGGTAACCGAAATTGCTACAAGCTCAGAAAACAGCATGACATCAACCTCTTCTGGAGGAGCAGCATCTTCATCATCAAGTAGTATAGATCAGGTAACTAATTTTGCGGTTAAGATATTTATGCTACACAATTCTTATATGCAAATCAAGAGTAATGACAATGTCAATGGTTCGCCTTTCCGTCCCGGAATGTCGGCTAATGTAGATATACTTACCCAATCAGTAACTGATGCACTTTCTATTCCTATACAAGCCGTCACTACAAGACGAGATACTATCCAAAATTCAAATTCAAGTCAGGATAATTCGAGCAAAAAGCTAAACGAATATGTATTTATTCTTAAAGATGAAAAAGCGGTACTTACAGCCGTAAAAACAGGAGTTCAAAACAGTAAATATATTCAAATCATAAGCGGAATAACTGCTGACGATAAAGTTATTACAGGACCATACAATGCCATAAGTAAAACTCTAAAAAATGGTATGGCTGTAAAAGTTGTATCTCAAAATGAACTATATAGCCCAAAGAAATAAATCTTTGTCCTAAGTAGATCTATTTGTTTTTTTTTTACTTTGCACGACTGTAATTTTTTTAGCAGAAAAAAGTTAATAGCAGAAGAAACATATAAGTTACCCAATGGCAAAAATTCTTTGTATTGAAACAGCCACTAACATTTGCTCAGTGGCTGTTGGTATTGATGGAAAAGTGGCTGCATTAAAAGAAAGCACAAGAAAAAACTCTCATGCAGAAGTGCTTACTTCTTTTATTCAAGAAGCACTTGATGAAGCGAAAATAAATAAAGAAGATTTAGATGCTATCGCCGTAAGTAAAGGTCCTGGTTCATACACAGGTTTAAGAATTGGAGTATCTACTGCAAAAGGATTGGCCTATGCTCTATCTTGTCCTGTAATTACTGTCACCACTCTTCAATCTATGGCAATGGGTGTAATTTTAGAAAACCAAATAGCTATTTCTGAAAACACACTCTTATGCCCAATGATAGATGCAAGAAGAATGGAGGTGTACTGTGGACTATATAATAAAGAAGGCAAAGAAGTTAATCCTATCGAAGCAAAGATCATTGACGAAGAATCATTTTCTGATATACTCCAGGATAAAGAAATTATTTATTTTGGTGATGGGGCACAGAAGTGTTTAGATTCTTTTGAAAATAAAGCACACACACACTATTATGAAAAAGGATTTCCTACTGCTTCAGCAATCATTACTCTGGCAGAAAAGAAATTCGAAGCTAGTGAATTTGAGGATATAGCCTACTTTGAGCCTTATTACCTTAAGGACTTTGTTGCAGGAAAACCTAGAGTTAAAGGTCTTAGGTAATACAAGAGGATTTAAAACCTCTTCCATATATATCGCTCTTTACCTCCATTATATAATATTGCGTATTGTGTGATAAATAGAAAAAGGTGCTGTTTGAAAATTAATCAGGCAATACCTTTTTTTAGATTTCCAGCTTCTATTTCCCAAATTTAGTTTTTTATATTTGTGCTTTCTAATACAATTACTTTACTCCCAAAAAAACAGTTATGGTTCTCAATTATATTTGGATTGCCTTTTTCCTAATCGCATTTATTGTTGCCTTGGCAAAACTCATTTTTCTGGGCGACACTCAAGTCTTTAACGAAATAATCCAAAGTACTTTCACTAATGCGGAAACAGGTTTTAAATTATCCTTAGGGTTAACTGGCGTAATGACTCTATGGCTAGGACTTATGCGTATAGGAGAAAAAGGTGGGGCTATAAATATTCTGACAAAACTCATTAATCCTTTTTTCAACCGACTTTTCCCAGATATTCCTCAAAACCATCCTGCAAGAGGATCAATGATGATGAATATTGCAGCCAATATGCTTGGCCTAGATAACGCAGCTACTCCTATGGGGCTAAAGGCCATGAACGAACTTCAAAGTATAAATAAGGAAAAAAGCAAGGCTTCAAATTCAATGATAATGTTTTTGGTGCTTAACACCTCAGGTTTAACTTTAATTCCTGTATCGGTTATGCTTTATCGTGCTCAATTAGGAGCAGCAAACCCGGCAGATGTTTTTCTCCCAATATTAATAGCTACATTTTTCTCGACATTTGTTGGAATTCTTGTTGTGTCTCTATTCCAAAAGATAAATATATTACATCCTGTTATATTATCATATCTTCTTGGTTTTGGAGGTCTAATAGCCGTGTTATTTGGAGTCTTTTCCTACCTACCCAAAGAAGAAATCGGAGAAATAAGTTCGCTGGTTGGGAATATAATTCTCTTTGCTGTAATTATTACTTTTATAAGCCTCGGATTTTACAAAAGAATAAATGTCTACGACACTTTTATTGAAGGAGCCAAAGATGGCTTCAATATAGCTGTTAGAATAATTCCTTTTATGATTGCTATATTGGTTGGAATTGGTGTTTTTAGAGCCAGCGGCGCAATGGACTGGTTGGTGCAAAGCATCGAATGGCTTGTACAATTACTTGGATTCAACGCCGAATGGGTAAAAGCTCTCCCTACAGCCATAATGAAACCTCTAAGTGGTAGTGGGGCAAGAGGACTTATGGTAGATACTATGCAAACTTATGGAGCTGATAGTTTCGCTGGACGCTTAAGCTCAATGATGCAAGGAGCTACAGATACTACTTTCTATATCTTGGCAGTATATTTTGGTAGTGTGAGTATAAGAAAAACCAGACATGCTGTTGTTTGCGGATTAATTGCAGATTTCGCAGGAATTATTGCAGCTATTTTTCTAGCCTATCTTTTCTTTCAGGTATAAAAATATTTAGGGGTATGATTTCATGAAAAGAAATCATACCCCTAAAATAAATTCTTACAAAAACAGAATATCTTATTAATAAGCTCTTTGATCTTTGCCTTCCATAAAGTTTATAAAAGCCTTATTTACAACTTTATTCCCTCCTGGAGTTGGATAATTACCAGTAAAATACCAATCACCACTATGCTCCTGCAAACAATCATGTAAATTTTCAATGGTCTGATAGATAACTTCAACATCAGCCTTTATTTCAACAGACTTGATTAGTTCTGCTATCTTTCCAGATATTTCTTCAGGGCTAAATGGAGCATAAATTTCACGAACATGATTTACAATCTCATCTTTAGGCAACATCTCCTGAGCTTTACACTTTGAGTAAACTTCATTCAAAAGATCATGCATGTTTTTTTCCTTGATCAATGCTATAGCAGCACGGAAAGCGATAAAATCACCTAGTTTTGCCATATCAATACCATAGCAATCAGGATATCGAATCTGAGGAGCAGAAGAAACAACAATAATCTTTGTAGGATTCAATCGATCCAGAATACGAATAATACTTTGCTTTAAAGTAGTTCCACGAACAATAGAATCATCTACAATAACAAGCTTGTCCTTACCTTCACGAATTGAATCATAAGTTACATCATATACGTGACCAACTAAGTCATCTCTTTTATTATCCTGTGTAATAAAAGTACGCAATTTCATATCTTTTACAGCAACATTCTCAAGACGAGGCTTGTATTTGAATATTTCATCAATCTTTTCGCTGGTTAGATTTTTTTCTTCTAATAAGCGTTCCTTTCTAACTGCATCGCAATGTACTCCCAAACCATCAGCAATTCCTTGGTAGGCACCATAAGCAGTATTTGGGATATAAGAGAAAACCGTATTTTCCAAGTCATTGTCAATAGCATCTAACAACTGAGGAATCAATGCTGCTCCCAATGCCTTTCTTTCTTTATATATACTACTATCAGTACCTCTTGAAAAATAGATTCTTTCAAAAGAACAAGGAGTTTTTTTACATGACTTTGCAAATTGCGACAATTGGTATGATCCATCATTACGCATAATCAAAGCATGCCCTGGATCCAACTCCTTAATATCTTTAGTTTTTACATTAAATGCCGTTTGAATTACAGGACGCTCAGATGCAGCTACAATAACCTCATCGTTCACATAATAAAATGCAGGGCGAATACCTCCTGGATCACGCATTAAAAATGAATCGCCATGACCCACCATACCTCCAATTACATAACCACCATCCCAATTATCGCTCGACTCGCGAATTACTTGCAACAAATCTAATTGCTCAGAAATTAATGGGGTTATCTGCTTTTTACTATATCCAGCTCTTTTATACTTATTATATAGTCGCTCATTTTCTTCATCAAGAAAGTGACCAATTTTCTCTAAAATAGTAACTGTGTCTGAAGTACGTGTTGGATATTGTCCCAAATCAACCAAACGTTGAAACAATTCATCAACATTAGTTAGGTTGAAATTACCTGCAACAGCTAAATTTCTGGTTTTCCAATTATTCGAGCGAACAAATGGATGTTGATAAGAAATTTCATTTTTTCCAAAAGTACCATAACGCAAATGCCCCAAAAAAAGCTCTCCGCAATATTTTACATTGTCTTTTAACCATTGAGTATTTTCAAAAGATTTTTTATGACTACCTCTTTTACGTTCAATATGATCGTAAACCTGGTTAAAAACATCTACAATTGGATTAGTAGCAACCGATCTTTTACGATTAATATACTCTATTCCCGGCTTAAGATTCTTCTTTATTACAGCTATACCTGCTCCATCTTGGCCACGATTATGTTGCTTTTGCATTAACAAATGCAACTTATTTAAGCCATAAAAAGCAGTTCCATATTTCTCAACATAGTAATCTAAAGGCTTTCTTAAGGCGATCATTGCTATTCCACACTCATGCTTTATGGCATCACTCATTTTTTCTGGTATTTTGAAGAATTATTCTATTTTTGCCAGCAATTTTTTGCTGGGAACAAAGTAAATAAATTCTGAAAATATTTTTTTGTAAAAACAAATAACATTTCATTTTTTTTTGAGTTTGTTTTTGCTGGCAAGCGAAAATATATTTTTTTATGAAGTAGGATTTGATATAGAGAAATGAAAAAACTTTTACAATTACTTTTTATGGTTTCATTCTTTTGCATTACAAATATAGGCAAAACTGAATGCAAACCAGAATTACTTTGGGAAAACAAAATAATTTCCTCCAATGAAGAGGAGAATTCCCAATTCTATTTTATAAATCAAGAAAATCTTATTCTAGATTTATACCCGAATCCTGCACAGAAAAAAGTAACTATAAAACTAACGGCTTCGAATAAATCCACAGCAAAGTATGCAAAGGTGAGTATATTGAATTTAGTTGGAGAAAGAGTGTTCTTCAAAAAAATAATGCGAGAAAGAAATTTAATACGCATCAGCAATTTAAATTTAAAACCTGGGATCTATTTTGTGAAACTGAAATTGAATAATACATTTGATATAAGAAAAATTCTAATTAAATAGTGGGAGAGACAATATGGTAAGATAGCGGAAATAGAAAAAATTAAAAGTGTTTGAATCGAGAGACTGTCCAAAAAGGGCAGTCTCTTTTTTATATCTGATGTGTCCTTTCCTGAAATAGCGTTACAACGAAAAAAATAACTGAAGTACCATAGTTGCTCTAGTATATATCTAGAACAACCTTATTTTATATAAAACAAAGTAGTATTCTATCTTCAGATTTTCTCAATACAAAAGAACAATCCTTCAATAATTACAGATATTCAAATATTTATACTAACTTTAGAAAAACTAAAATAACAGTTTTTCCTACTATTTTTGTTTATCCTTTTTTTTCTCACCAAAAAGGAAAAATGATTCAACCCTAAAATCCTATGAAAAACAAAAACATACTAATACTGCTATTCCTATTATTTATAGGAAGTACCTCGTATTCGCAAGTGGAAAACGAGATAAATGAAAAAGCAACTCCTGTTCAAGAAGGTTTTATTGTTGTTTCTGAAGAACCAGCATCAAACTATTTACCACAAGATGTACTAATTATAACTGAAGACAACCATAAAAAACACCATAGAAAAACTAAAGTAAGAGTAAGAGGTCAGGTTGATGCTCAATATGATTTTAGTACTGCTAAAGATCATAGAAATTTAATTACAAAAGAAGATCCAAATCTCACTAACGAATATAATTATCTCGGAGCGCCTGTTGCCCCTAAAGATTATGCAGGTTTCCAAATAAGGAGAGCACGCTTGGGTGCAGATGCATATTTCAAAAAAAGATGGTCGGCTCATATAGGTGTTGCCCTAGATCTTAGCAATATCAATACTGAATATGGAAACCGAAGAGATTATCTTGATTATGCCTATATCCAGAAAAAGCTACATTTTGGCTGGCTGAAAGGTATATTGAGTGTGGGTTATAAAAAAGTAAAATTTGGCCTAGAAGAAACTACGCATCCATTTTACTTAACTACTGTTGAAAGATCTATTGCAACAAATTATTTCAATGGTGTTACATTATGGGATGAAGGTGCTGGTCGACCAAGTGGTTATGTATGTACTCCTCTTGGTGTTGGAAATAGACATACAGGCGTACAATGGGAAGGTAAAGCAGATTGGCTAATTCCAAAAATGAATTACTATTTAGCTATAGCAAACGAAACATTCAACCCTTTTATGCGCCCTAAAGGACAAAATATCAATAGAATTAACTACTATGGTGGACTTGGATATCTCCATAAGAAAAAAAATTATCGACTCAATTTTGGTGTAAACTTCGCTTATCTGCCAAAAGGAATTCAATTCTTCCCTATAAGTGATCAAAAAAGCCACGAGTTATATGTATTCAACCCTTATATGAGCGCAAGAGCAGGATGGTTAAGCATTGGAACTGAAATATTTATCGGTCATGCTGAACATGGTCAGTTTATAAATGGAGGTTTTTACGATGAAGGAGCTCCTTCCAGAGCAGAAAATTCTCCAGATGCAAATAGTCTTGGAATCAATGCAATGACTAGCTTTAGAGTTTTCCTTTGGATGGAACCATACTTTAGATTCGCTTATCTAAATAGCGGTGGAGCCGGTTTCTCTTCTGGTTATCTCAAAGATGTTCTTCCTAACTCTAATGCCCCTTTTGAAAATAATAACTTTGATAAAGGATATAGTTATACAGCCGGTATCAATTTTAAAATTATTCCAAGAAAAGTAAGATTCTCTGTTGAATATCAAAACCATATGTTTACAGATGACCTAAATTATCAAGTTTTTATAAACAATCCATATACAGGTCATAAAGTGTCTAATGCAATGGCAGAAGCCTTAATTAATGACAGTAAATATGTGGTAAACACTCTTCGTGCTCGATTACAAATTAGATTTTAACATCATAGCTATATATTTAACGAGATGGGGGCTACCTCCTAATATGCCCCCTCTCGTTTTTCTTATTTAAGCCCCCCCTTACGTTATTGATTGGTTTTCTCAATTTTTGATATTATGAAATCAAAGCCCTTAATTATAATTCTCCTCCTCTTTCCATTTTTATTGTCAGCACAAGAAGTTATAAAAATGAGAGCTTCTGAAGTCGCAATAAAAAATAATAAAGAATGGGGTGATTGGTTGCCGTCTGATAATTTATTCGTTTTTGGTGATGGTCAATTATTACATTATGGTAATATAATGCCATTCAAATATACCTACCTAACACAAGTGGAAGAAAAACATCGTGATAAAGATAAAACGCTTGTTGTAAATGCTCTGGACGAAGATGGCGAAAATGTTTTAATCAGAATTAGAAACCAAAAAGAACATAACTACTACCAAATTTATATAGACTACGACGACGTAAGCTTTGTATTTAATGTAGAACCAACGCATTCTATAGAGATTGAAGATCCTCAAAAATTACGAGCAACACAAGTTTCTTTGCAAAGAGAGGGCGATTGGAGCGAATGGCAATCGACTGAATTCGACATACATTTATCAGAAAATCAGATGAAAATATTTGACGAAGAATATCAGGATGTTTTTGACTTTATCTATGATATCGACAAAGAAAACACCCCCGAAGAAACAATACTTACATACTATGCCGTTGATCAGGAAGGAAAACGCTGTAACTTACGAATCAAGAAAACCATAGCAAAAAAAATACATAAGATATATATCGATTACGAAGACATATCTTATGCATTTAATATAGCAAATCAGTAAATCTAAATTTCTTATCTTAACTTGGGTCTATAATTTTACAATTAGAATTTATTATTGAACCATTCTTTAAAATTCCTTGAATATCTTTTAGTTGTGCCACGGCCCACAATCTACTTTTATCAAAATCTAGCTGACAAGATTGTATATTCAAATTCTTATCACCCAAATACATTTTACATCTAGAGGCCTTTGCTATTAAAGTATCTAGTTTAGAATCTCCATTAAAATAAAACTCGCTACGAGTTCCATGATATTCTAAAGACGATAATTTAATATTATAGCAAGACACATGCGATTCATTCGAAATAAATCCTTTAAACGTCTTAAGATTTACATATACTTTAATTTCATAAGACTTCCCTGCAACATTTTTTAAAGAAGGCAAACACAATGTGTCCTTACAATAGCTATAATCCAATTCTGGAGTATCGCCAATTTTATATGATTTCACTCTTAGATATGAGGAGTCTGAAGTGTAAACCTCAATGTTACTAATCCCTTCACACTTCAAATAAGAAAAATCATTTAAACTAAAATGCTTCACCGATAATTTTGCAAGATCTCGATTATATTCCTTATTCGAATACCCAAAAATCCGAATAGAAATAACTATAAGAAAAAGAATAAAGAAGATCCCACCAAAATAAGAAAGGACTAATTTTTTACTTGTTTCCATTTCCTACATTTTTTATTTGGTCAATAATATTTTGAATCTCTTTTTTTGTCAACCTTAATAATGACAACTTATTCAATAAGTCAGGGAATTCTTCTGTAAAAAACTGATCTTTCCTTTCTTGGGTAATTATATCTGTAGCCTTGGGTTCTACAAAATAACCTATTCCTCTTTGATTCTTGATTATATTTCGACTTTGAAGATCCATAAAACTGCGCATTATTGTGTTGGGATTAACTCCTTTTTCTGCTGCTAACTCTCTAACGGAAGGGATTTTTGTTTCTGCAGCATAATACCCTTTCAAAATGTTTTCGCAAATTGAATCAGCAATTTGCATATATATAGTTTTTGATGCTTTAAAATCCATGCTATACCTCCTTTTCTTTTAAGCGAAAATAACTTGCGGTAAAAAATATCCCGATGGTTATAACTATGAAGAAGAACAATCCAAATGCAGAATAAACTCCAATAGTATCTTTAGAAATTCCAGGAAAATGACTTGGATCATAAAAATGATATTCATCTATACTTAAAATAAATCCAAGAATCTTTACAAATAAAATTCCTGAAATAAAAAATGCAGCTAAACTTATTAAAGTTTTAATGGTCGCTTTTGTCTGAAAATAAACACTACCAAAAAAAGCAAACGATCCAAAAAACACAGGAAGAATTAATGTGTTTACAAACATAATATTTGTACCCATAAAATCTGATGACATTACAAATCCTCTGTAAGCACTAAGAAATGGATAAGCTCTAAAATTTGCTAAATCTCCAAAAAAAGTATGGATAAGTATACCTGACATATTCAATCCAATGTAAAAAACAAATGGGAAGAGAAATACAAATAATATTACACGACTTAATACCTGTCCAATATACTTCTCAAAAATAGACGCTGGCATCATTAAAAATTGCATACTGTTTACTTTCGATCGTAACATAGGGAAACAACTTCCTATAAAAAATAAGCCTATAATATTATAAAGAATAATGTAGAGAATAGCCATACTTCCAAATTGAAATTTTGGAACTTTAGTAGTTGGTACATATACTGTAATCCCACAAACCATTACCAAAATCAACATTGCAAGAAATTCAATCAAATTTCGTTTCCAACTAAACATAAATTGCCATTTCAGCAACTGCTTGAATCTGGGTATTGAAAAAACATGCTTTATTTCCATAACTTAGCCTTTCTCCTCCATCAATTCTTCAGTGAATATGCTAGCATTGAATAATACCTCCAAATCCCAATCTGTAGGAACTCCATTGCATTTGGTAATTAATTTATAACCTCCTGGAATGGTTTCTTTATATAAATACTCCATTTCACTTGGATCCGATACCTGATAAAAAGAAAATCTTTGACTAATCTCGTGCAAGGACTGATGTAAGCATACTTTTCCTTCATTTAAGATCAAAATATGATCAATAATATTCTCGATATCTTTTACTTGATGAGTGGATATAATTACCAATTGATCGTCGGTCAATGCTCCAGAAATTATTTTTCGGAATAAAGATTTTGAAGGTATATCCAATCCATTGGTAGGTTCATCTAACACTAATAATCTGCAACCACTTGCTAAAGCCAAAGCTATCAAAAACTTTTTCTTCTGCCCATAAGAGATTTTGGTCAGCACAAAATCTTTTTCTAGCTTAAACTCTTCTAAAATATTATTTAACTTCTGATGGTCAAAACGTTCATAGTAACCTGCTATTGATTTTACATATGTGGATATCTTTATAGAAGGTAAATCAATTTCTTCCGAAATCATAAATACCTCTTTCAGCATATCAGGGTTTCGTTTTGCTGGATCAAACCCCATTACACTGATGCTTCCTTTTACATTCGATTGCAATAAACCTAATATTATCTTGAGTAAGGTAGTTTTTCCTGCTCCATTTTTACCTAAAAGACCAACAATCTGCCCACTCTTTAAATCTACATTTAAATCTGAATAAATCGGATTCTGCTTTTTATATCCAAAACTTAAGTTTTTTATTTCTATCATATCTTTATATTCTTTTTCTAGTTTCTAATAAAAATTTGAGAACTGGTATCTTTCTGGAAATTAAAACGTTCCGATCTTCCAGAAAAATAACTGTGATTTTTAATATTCCCTTGTAAATAGGCAATAGGATAAGTAAGCCTTAAAGTAGAAGAATCCAATGTAGAATTTACTCTTTCCAATCCATAAATTTGACATCTTATCCTAGAATCTTGAGCAAATACATCAATATGCTTTAACTTACAACTTGTAAAGAAATTGATTGTACTTTTTTTTCCTTTTATATGACACTTTGCGGCTTTGATATCATTAAGCCTCAATACATTATTCTTGGCAACGATGTTTATAGAATCGTTAAATAACAAAGAAATTTTCACCTTTGTTTTTAAAGCGTCTCCAGAACCTTGCAACTTAATAAATAGAGTGTCTTCCTTTCTTTTGCTAATTAATTCTGGAATTTCCTCTCCTTTTTTATACTCTACCTCAGCAATCATTCTTTCTTTTGCCGGTTGAATTAATATCTGACCATTTTCAAGATAAACAACCCGAAAATCATCTTGTAATAATTCTTTTAAGACTTTCGTCTTGACTACTTCCTGTTCGTTGAAATCATAAAATATAAATGAAAATACAAGTATGATAGTCGAGATAAAAACCAATCCTGTATATCCTATAATAATCCAAAAAGCTTTTTTCATAATCCAATAATTTACTAAGTCAAAATCAAATATTACGCATGATTAACAGCTTTTCTCTTTAAGCTGAAAATAAGTAGCTGTATGAAATACAATAAAGGTGAAAATGAGAAAACCATATACAATCCATTTGATTCCTATAGCTTCCCAAGTTATATCTGCACCAAGATTACGCATTAAGTGGTCAAATCTACTATAGAATAACAATCCGATAAGTACTGTAGCTAGGCCTAAAACAGTTTGAAATATATATATAGAAGCAACACTCTTTATTATTGGGTATTTTTGAAAGAAAGATGCTCCTGTCAACATAATACTTGAAAGAGCAATTCCTGCAACCAAAGACAGTATATATATATTAGGCTCTCCATATACATCAATACTAAATGAATATGACAGCGCTTCAAAGGGAAACCAAAAATTCAGGAAAGTTACTTCTTGGCTAGCAAAAATTGAATAAACATACTGCCCAATATTCATTCCAATAGTAAGCAGAAACACATATAGAATACTAAAGACTACAATTCGTAATATAAATTCAAAAACCCATTTCTCAAATACTGAGTTTGGCAACAAAATAAAGTTCTGAGTTCTCTCCTTTGATCGAAAATCAGGAAATGCCCATCCTACATGTATTACAATAAATATCAAATACAATATAATAGCTATTCTTGAAAAATCCTTATAAACATGAGGCTTAAGCATCGATTCTCCCGCTTGATTCAGATAATACACCTCAGGAGAGGTATATAAAAAATTAATCGCTGTAGAACAAAAAAATGCGATAAGCACTATAATACTCAAATAATCAAGAATAAGTTTCTTCCAATTAAAAAGTATCTCTCGTCTCGCAAGAAGAGCAAAACGCCTAGGGTTAAATACTTGTAGATAGTTCATCTGTTATAATCTATTTTAAAACAACTCTTATTTTTACACTTCAAAATCAAACCAACTCTAATTAAGTTAGAGTTATAGTGTACTACCTAAATAGTACAGTACAAATATGTGCATAATATTCTATACTTGCAACTGAAAATGAATGGATTTAAGTTTACCTAGCCATAGCAACCACTTTTTCACTCCTCATATCCTACTGAATTACAAACATTTTATTAATTTCGCCAGCTCTGAAAAAAAAATGGAATTTAAGTGGATACCCAATTGAAAAACGCAATAAAAAACACCAATCTTCCTATTCTCGATATAGCAGATGAGTGTTTAAAACACCTAAAAAGACAAAATACGCTTATCGTAAACGCTCCTCCGGGAGCAGGAAAAAGTACGATACTGCCACTAATTTTTATGGACGAACAGTGGCTTGAAGGAAAGAAAATTATTGTTCTTGAACCCCGAAGATTGGCTGCCAAAACCATTGCGAAAAGGATGTCCGACCTATTGAACTCTGAATTAGGTAAGGAAGTTGGCTATAGAATTCGTTTCGAAACAAAGGTGAGTTCTGAAACAAAAATAGAGGTCGTTACTGAAGGGATCCTTACAAGAATGCTTCAATCTGATAATGCCCTTGAAGATATCGGATTGATTTTCTTCGATGAATTTCATGAAAGAAGTCTACATGCCGATTTGGCTCTAGCTCTTTGCAGAGAAACCCAAAATCTAATCCGTTCTGATTTACGTATGATTATTATGTCGGCTACTCTCGACAGTCCTGCATTGGAGAAATTACTGAACAGTAAATCTGTAAAAAGCGAAGGTCGACAATTCCCTGTAGATGTATTTTATGGCGAAAACAGTGATATCAGATTACTCCCTGAACTTACGGCTAATATCGTTATCAAAGCTGTAAAAGAACAAAGTGGCGACATTCTGGTATTTCTACCCGGTGAGGCAGAAATCAAAAGAACAGAAGCAATACTCTTTAAAAAGCTACCTCAGATTAAAATCCATGCGCTTTACGGACGATTACCATTCAACAGGCAATATGCTGCAATAATGCCCGATGCCAATAACAAAAGGAAAATTGTTCTTGCCACACCTATTGCCGAAACTAGTCTTACGATTGAAGGAATAAGCTGCGTTGTTGATTCCGGATATTGCCGCGAACCCAAATTCGATCCCCGATCAGGACTTACACGTCTGGAAACTGTATTGATATCAAAAGATTCTGCCGATCAAAGGGCTGGTAGAGCCGGACGTTTGGAAGCTGGTGTATGCTATAGAATGTGGACTACCGCTACCCATATGAGAATGAAAGACCATCGTAATCCGGAAATTCTGGAAGCCGATTTAACCTCTCTCTGTCTGGAAGTTGCCAAATGGGGAAATCCTGATATTACTTCTATGTGCTGGCTAGACAAACCTCAGAAAGCACATATAATACAAGCTCAAAATACTCTTGATTTGATTGATGCCACCACAGATGGTAAAATCACTGAACACGGAAAAGAAATACAAAAGCTTCCCTGCCATCCCCGAATTGCACATATGCTATTAATGGCCGAAGAAGAAGATTTACTTCCTCTTGCCACAGATATTGCTGCCATTCTGGAAGAGAAAGATCCGCTTTCTGCTGAAGAGGGTATCAATATTAATCTTCGTGTAAAAGCACTCAGAGAATACCGCAAAGAAAAAGGCAAACTCAAAAGGTTTCAAAGGATCGAGCAAGTTGCTGCATCCTACAGAAAATTATTCAATATAGAAGCTGAAAACGGTTCATTCAACGAATATGACTCTGGAATCATCCTTGTATTTACTTATCCCGAAAGAATTGCACACTCTCGTCCCGGAAATAATGCCCAGTTCAAAATGGCAAACGGTCATTTGGCTATGGCTTCGCATCAAGATGATATGGCTTTTGAACAATGGTTGGCCATTGCCCAAGTTCAGGAAAGAGAAAAGATAGGTAAGATATTTCTTGCTGCCCCTTTAAACCCTCGCGATCTTGCTCCTTTTGTCAAAGATTATGAGCATATCGAATGGAATACAAAAAAAGGCGGATTAATCTGCGATAAAGAAATTCGTATCGGCAATATCGTATTGCAAAAAATTGCATTGCCTAATCCTGATACAGAGAAAGTTCAGAATTGCATACTCAAAGCCATTGCAAAAGAGGGCGAAGTATTGCTCAATTTCGATAAGCAATTTACTCAACTTCAAAACCGAATTTTAAGTATGAAGCAATGGTTTCCAGAACAAAACTGGCCTGCAATGCAAAATCAAGATCTACTGCAAAATGCTTCTACATGGATTCTTCCCTATATCGATGATATCAGAAAACCTGAAGATCTGAAAGACTTAGATTTATCTAAAATCATTTACCACGCTCTAGACTTTAATCTACAATCGGACTTACAGAAATTCGCTCCAGAACATATTCAAGTTCCCAGTGGATCTAAAATCAAATTGGAATATCAAAAGGATGGTAAAGCGCCGATACTGGCGGTTCGTATACAAGAGCTCTTTGGATTGGAGGAAACTCCAAGCATCAATAATGGTAAAATCAAGATACTGATACATCTATTGTCTCCTGGATTTCGCCCCATTCAAATCACCAACGACCTAAAGAGCTTCTGGGCTAATACCTATTTTGAAGTTCGTAAGGAGTTGAGGATAAAATATGCAAAACACTACTGGCCCGAAAATCCATTGGAAGCAGAGGCAACGAATAAATGTAAAAGGAAGAAGTGAGGAAAACTCCCTTTGAATTCATAGCCAAACCATCTGTCAGGTTCTTTGAACCTGATAGATGAAACCCACTTAAACTGTCCGAATACTCAGATTTCTGAAAACAGACAAATCTTAAGGCTAATAACTCCGGAGTAGCAAGCATTGTAGTCTTACCTTTAATTGGATGGGGAAACTGAGTCTGTTCAAATAAGTGTGTCAAACAAATTTTTAAAAATTAATGTTTAAACACTTATGATACTGTCCCTTCGACTACGCTCAGGGACCTATGCCGCTGAACAAACCCAACCGGTGGCTGAGCAAACCCAACCGGTGGCTGAGCAAACCCAACCCGGTGGCTGAACAAGATCGGAAGAG
>JBGRQE010000009.1:0-84173 GCA_041725955.1 Bacteroidales bacterium | reverse complement strand
CTTGGACGATATTTATTTTACGATGGTAGGTTATCAGGACGCTTGCATAAAGATTCATTAATGTCGTGTGCAAATTGTCATATTCAGAAAAACAACTTTGAAGCAGGAGTCAATCATCCTAAATCAATCAATGGACATCCCATAGGTTTAACAGGAAAAGCAACTCCTCATGTGACTATGGGACTTATTAATCTTGTTTGGAATTTTAATGGATATGGATGGAATGGTTTTTTACACCCAAGCAATCCAAATCCAAAAAAGAGAGAGCTAGAAGATTTTGTTTGGATGTCTGTACTTGCAAAACATGAAATTGCTGGAGATACAAATAAGGTGAAAAATATATTAAACAGTATTCCCGAATATAAAGACCTATTCTTTAAAGCTTTTGGGAGCTCCGATATTAAATTTGATTATGTATGTAAGGCTATTGCTCAATTTATAAGAACATTAATTTCTGCCAATTCTAAATTTGATAAATACTTAAGAGGAGAAGTTCAATTATCGCCAGAAGAGCTAAGAGGATTTGTTTTATTTGGAACTGAGGAAGGGGCTGATTGTTTTCATTGCCATGGTGGTGGTGGAAATCCTTTATTCACAACCAATAAGTTTTATAATAATGGTAAAGATGTTGAATTCACAGGAGAAAACCAAGATCCAAGAGACAGATTCTCCTATACAAAAGACCCTATGGATTTAGGAGCTTACAAAGCCCCTACTCTTAGAAACATTGAAGTTTGCGGACCATATATGCATGACGGTAGGTTCGAAACCTTAGAGAGAGTAATTGAATTTTACTCACATGAAGTAAAAAATTCAAAATACATAGATCCTTTAATGCATCACGTTGCTAACCAAGGAATTCAATTGACACAATCTGAAAAAAAAGAACTAATTTCTTTTATTAAAACTCTTCGTGACGATGAGTTTTTAAATAACTCCGAACATAGTAAACCTCAAAGGTTACCGGGAGATAATTCAGGTAATTAACAAATTACAAATTGAGTATACCATTGTCTTTACTCCGAAATAAAAAGACTTTTCAAAATCAGGAAGAAAATCAGATTCTAATAAAAAAGGAATCTGTTTTTTTTGCTTTCTATACTGCCTAATCTTTTCGGCTTCAGTAACGCCAAGAAAAACCATACTCGATTTTATATTTTCATTGGCTTTAGAATATTGACAAAAATCGTCACCGATCATCAATGGTTCAATTAATTTAACATTATCTTTTTTAATTACCTCCGAAATATATTTATGTAAAATCGTTGTCAATTCAGGATCATTAACTGTAACTTCAGTACGAATATTAGCTGATACTACAACTTCTGGCATCATATCATCAGAAAGTCCAGCATTTTTTGCTTCCTCAATAGATAAATATCTAATCTTATTTATTACCCGATCTAAAATATCATCAGAGAAAGCTCTAACCGATAATTCTAATACAGCTTTATCGGGAACTATATTAAATACATTGCCAGAATGAATCGAACCCACCGAAATTAATGCAGCTTCTCCATTATTATCTTTGGGTAAAGCCGCAATCATTTCTCGATATTTTAATATCGCTTTGGCTGCAATCACAACAGGATTTTTACCATAATAAGGCTCACCGGCATGGGCTCCTTTTCCAAAAAAGACTATTCTAAGATTACGCACACCAGGCATAACAGCTCCTTGCTTTATTCCTAATTCACCTGATGCTAAGGTTGGTAATAAGTGTATAGCCAATAAATAATCAATATCACCTATACGATTAAACAAACCATCTTTAATCATAGCTCTTGCACCCGAACCTATCTCCTCTGCTGGTTGACCAAGGCAATAAAAACTCCCTTTCCACAGATTTGTGTTTAAGGACAAAAAACGAGCAATTCCTAACATAATCGTCATATGCAAATCATGACCACATGCATGCATTACACCTGTTTCTATGCCTTTTAAATTTTTAGCTCGAGCTCTACTTGCAAAAGGAACATCATTTCTTTCGGTCAATGGAAGTCCATCCATCTCTGAACGATACATTAAAGAAGGACCATCTCCATTTTTATTTTCTCCAACAAAACCTGTTTTTCCCAAATCTGAAGTAATAGAAAAACCAAATTCACGCAAAAGCTCAATCAATCGATCAGAAGTTTTTCTTTCTTGAAAAGCCAACTCAGGATGTTCATGAAAATAAGTGTAAAGAGATCGAAACATATGTCTTTCCTGCTCATACCAATTTTCAAAGACATGAATTATCTTTTCTTTATTATTGTTTTTCGAATTAGTCATATTATTCTAATAAGGATAAAAGGACATTTTAATAAGGATAAAACAAAATATTGGCTTCAAAAAACTTAAATATTCAACAAAAAAACGAGAAGTTTTCAGAAAGTAAGGTTCAGAAATAACATTAAAATTGCAGAATGCACACTCTAATAATTCATAAGTTAAACACTATAATTTATAGTAAGTTCCAACACTGAAGAAAACGAACAATTACAAGTTTATGTATTGCACATTATAAAAAACATAACTTTTACAATTTGAAGCCAATAAATTAAAAAGCACAATTGATTATAAAACCCAAGCACTATATTTCTCTATAAACACAACATATCAACACATCCAGAGCACAAACGAAATAATGTAACTTCTTTTCGTATTCTAACTTTAACAGAAATAATGTTTTTTTTTCAATGTTAAGTACTTTATTTATTGCATTTTTGAAATTTTCCGTAATATTGCAGCATATTTAATTTATTAAAACTCATGAAACTTAGCGAGTCGGAGTCGAGGGATATAGACGATTACCTTGATGGACATTTAAAAGAAGAGAAATTAACTGCCTTTAAAAATAGGCTCAATAAAGATATCAACTTTAGAAATGAAGTTGATCTCATTAGAAAACTTTCCGAAGAAGTCATCACTGCAAACGATGATGAACTAAAGAACAAAATCAAGGAATGGGGAGGCCATTTCTATGATGAATCAAGAGATCTTCAAAAAAACACTTTTCCTTTTTGGCTCTTAATACTAATTTGTATTATTCTTTCAATTATCCCAGCAATTATGTAGAAAAAAGTGCACACCGATTCTGTTTATTGCAGTATTATTTTTCTTTTATCTTTGCGATACTATAGCCAATTCACTTGCAATATATTTTAATAGAAATATTAATATATTCTTAAACAAGAGTGAAATTAGCAAACAAAGATCGAGCAATGGAAAATAAAATAATAATCAGATCAAAGGCTCCCTTAAGATTAGGACTTGCAGGAGGAGGTACAGATATAAGTTCTTATAGTGATATATTCGGTGGTTATGTAATGAATGCTACTATTGATCTTTATGCATACTGCTCAATAGAAGTTACCAATAATAACAGAATAGAATTTATTGCTACGGATAGGAATGAAAGTGTCTCTGTGCCAATAGCAAATCATCTGGAAATTGATGGTCTTCTTGATCTTCACAAAGGCGTCTACAATAGAATTGTAAAAGAATTCAACAACGGAAAACCTTTATCTTTTAAAATGACCACCTATTCTGATGCTCCTGCTGGCAGCGGATTAGGATCATCTTCTACAATGGTTGTTGCCATTTTAAAAGCATTCGTTGAATGGCTAAATTTACCTCTTGGTGAATATGAAATTGCTAAGCTTGCATATGAAATTGAACGAAAAGATATTGGGCTAAGTGGAGGAAAACAAGATCAATACGCTGCTACTTTTGGAGGCTTCAACTTTATGGAGTTTTTAAAGGACGATAAAGTAATTGTAAATCCTCTCAGAATAAAAAATTGGATAAAAGACGAACTTGAAGCTTCAATTATACTATATTATACTGGCGCCTCAAGATCTTCCGCAAAAATCATTGATGAGCAGAAAAAAAACACTACAAAAGGCAATTCGAAAACAATTGAAGCCATGCATGCCTTAAAAACTTCTGCTACTCAAATGAAAGAATCTATACTTAAAGCTGACTTTCTTAATTTTGCTAAAATATTAGGTGATTCATGGAATGAAAAAAAGAAAACTGCCGAAAGTATCTCAAATGCTATGATAGATAAAGTTTACGATACAGCAATGTCTGCAGGTGCATATGGAGGAAAAGTAAGTGGTGCTGGCGGCGGCGGTTTTATGATTTTCATGACAGATCCTTGTAAACGATTAAAGGTGATTAACGCTCTTAAAGAATGTGAAGGTGATATAATAAACTTTCACTTCTCTGAAGGAGGATGTCATGGATGGAAAATATTTCAGGAAAAATAGAAAAAGAAATGGAAGCAATTATTCTTGTGGGAGGATTAGGCACCAGACTAAAATCTGTAGTTGAAGATTTGCCAAAACCAATGGCCCCAATAAAAGACATACCTTTTTTAGAATACCTTATTAAATATTTTGCACAAGAAGGCGGCAAACGGTTGATTTTAGCAGTGGGTTATAAATCACAATCTATAGTCGATTATTTTGGCAATAACTTTTTGGGTGTTGATATTGCTTATTCTTTCGAAGACACTCCCTTAGGCACAGGTGGTGCGATAAAACAAGCATTAAGCAAAGCAAAAAATGAAACTGTTTTTGTACTAAATGGAGACTCTCTTTTTACATTAAAACTAAAACAGTTTACAGACTTCCATAAATCGCATAACAATGCAGTATCTATGGCTCTTTGTTATATGGAGAATTTTGATAGATATGGAACGGTAGAGCTTGATGGACAAAACTTTATTGAAGAATTCATAGAGAAAAAACCTCAAAAAAAAGGTTTAATTAACACAGGTATTTACTTATTAAATAAAGATATAGTTCTTAAAAGCCTACCAGAAAAAGAAAAATTCAGCTTTGAGACTGAATTCCTGGAAAAAAATACTGGTAACCATTTTATGAAGGGATTTATTTCTGAAGGTTTTTTTATCGATATCGGAATCCCGGAAGATTTTGAAAGAGGACAAACAGAAATACCCAACTTCTTTAAAGAAAGATAAAACAATCTTATAAAAAACAAAAAGCAAAAGGGCTATCCAAAAATAGAATGGATAACCCTTTTGCTTTTATATATTTTAGACTTTGAATTCAAGGCCATTATTATTACTTGTATTCTGCTAGTATCCAAATCAATATTAGGTAGCTTTAATAAGCAATGTTACTTAGCTTTCAGAGCTAATCTGGTAATGATTACAATATAACCTAGGAGGTTTTTATCGAATATCTAGGAGGTTTTATCTAAATACCTAGGAGGTTTTCATCAAATACCTAGGAGATTTTATCTAAATACCTAGGAGGTTTTTATCAAATACCTAGGAGGTTTTATCTAAATACCCAGGAGGTTTTATCTAAATACCCAGGAGGTTTTATCTAAATACCTAGAAGGGTTTTCATCGAATACCTAAGAGGTTTTGCAGTAATCAACGCCTTTATTGGTGACAATAGAAGACTGGTGCTGTTCAATTTAGCATGCCAGATTTAGAATATTCAAAGCTAGGTTTAGCAACCTACAAATAAGCAATTAAGAAAATCAGTTTCCTTTTAGGTTATTTCAGATATTCAGAATTTGCCTTTATTAAACCTTCAGCACTTAATTTACGGATAACTTCCTTAGCAATACTTTCGGCCAATTTTTCTACACCATCAGGATTTATTGTTTCCGAAAGCCCTGTCCATATAAGCATATCAGGTTTTGCTTGATAAAGATTACTTTCTACTTGAACCCAACGATCTGTTTGAATATAACCTGGAGTTCGAACTACATCATAAGTATACCACCAGTATCTATAATAGCTATAATAGAAATCAGGAAAGACATTTACTGAAGGAGGGTAATAGGTTTTTTGTTTTTCTACACCTTTAAACTTAAAAACAAGAACATCATCAGCTCCAGCTTTATTTAAGGCTTCATCCAATTCTTTTTTACTTAATTTACGTTTTCCATTAACAATCTTATAACCCAACATTGTTTTAATACCCGCTTTTTGAAATTCACTTGATACAATTTCTTCAAAACGATTACTAACTCCCTGACTTGGGAAAACAGCCATTATCGCAATATCTTCGACTGGGCCTCCTTGATAATCTGGAGATTTCCAAACCTGAGTAAGTGTAGTAGGATTACATGCAGATAATAATATTAGGAAGGAAGCAATCAGCAAAGATGAAATTCCCATATTCCGAAATTTTGCATCCATCATTAGAGTATATTTAGTTAGAAATTAGGTTTTATTCACTGATTTTGTAAATAAGAGCATAGGTTATCCTCTTAATTTACACATTATTATAACATCCTGAACAGGATATAGTTTACCCTTTCAAGCATATAAAATTCATATAATAATCAGCAATAAAAACCAGTAATTTCAAAAAAGAGTTTAGTACAAAAAATCCTAACGGATAATATAGTTATACAACTTATCTCCTTTACTAGTTAAAAGATGGTTGGTTTGCTTTGAATCTAGATATCCCATAGAAAAAGAAATATCTCCCTCAAAACCTTTTCCTTGATAAACATTACCTTTTTTGTCTAATAAATAAACTTCCTGTTTATCACAACTTATAACACCCAAATATTTTTTACCATTTGACAAGTAACATATCTTTGGTTCAAATAATTTCTCAACAGGAAACTGAACATCGAACAACTTCTTTTTAAACCTATCAAAAGCAACAATTCTATTCTTATCAATAAAAATAAAGTCATGCCCTTTCTTCCCATCCAAATCGGAATAAAGAAAATAATGTTCAGGTGAATATGTACCAAAAGAAGAAGTTGAAGTATTCCCATTACTCTTAAGGTAGACCAACTCTCCATTTGAATTTGTTGTTATAAATAGTCCTTTAGAATTGGTTTTATTCACATATATATTTGAGTTCTTAGCTTTCTCAAAATCACCTTTCACACGAATACGAGTTTTTCCTCTACGATCTGTTATCTGTACAAATCCATTATCTTCATTAATTACCAGAAAATCCTTTTTCCCTACAACATAATGATTTATTTGTTTTGTAGATATATTATTCAGTTTTGGAATCTTCCATCCATCTATACGATTTCCTTTTATATCATAGTTATAAACTCTTTTATCTTCACCACTCCAAACAATCCGATAATCTCTGTCATTGTTATAATCCAAAACATTTACTCCATTTGTAGCACGCGGTTTAATTGAGATAGGATATTTATCAACATCTTGACCATTTATATCAACCAGATAGAACATATCAGCAGTATTAAATAAATACTGAATCTTTCCATTTTTATAATAGTCAATAGAAAACACTTTACTTATAACAGGCCCATCTAATTGTTTTTCCCACAAAACACTCCCATATGGATCTATATAATACATCCTATTATTGCGGTCGAAGAGAATAACATAATTCTTATTTGTTTGATGATTAGGAACAAAATATATTCTTCCTTTAGCATCATCTTTCAGTGAAAAAATCCATGCTGAACTTTTCTCCTCTTTATAATCTGGGTTATTTTTTACACTAATATTGGTATACCATAATTTTTCGCCAGAAGAACATTCAAAAGAAACAGCTTCCATAGAGTTTAAGAAGTCTGTATTTTGATCTATTTTCACTTTTACATCAGGAGAAACTACATTTTTCAACAAACCAATTCCATTATGGATATTTAAATAAAATAAAGCATTAGACTTACCAGAAAGATTATCGGCAAAGGATATGAAGTTCGGATTCAAGTCTAAAGTTTTTCCATTTTTATATGAATCAATAAATGCTTTTAACGCCTCTGTTGAATTCGCAAAAAAGACAAAATCATCAATATGGACAAAATAAGAATTTCGAATTTCAGAAAACAAATCTCCAAAAACTGCAGGAATGAATTTTGAAATCCCCAAGTTATATATTACCATATCTTGATAATTAATTTTTGCTTCACTCCTCTTCGTCTTCATAATTATGCGCTGCAAATTGCTACGCATTCCCAAATTATCTGATGATTTAAAGAAAAATACAGGAAATAGTTTACCCGAATAATTCAATGTATAACTCATTCCCAACTCACCACCTACTTTTCTATAAAAGTCATTAGCAAGATTTAAACCATAACGTTTTTCAATAGCATATTGCGGTTTTAAAAAAGAGTCTAAGCTCCCTTTTTCCTTATGTAATTCTTTAAACTTCGAATAAACCTTATTAAAATCTGTAAAACAAAAATCTAAAAATGAAACTGTTTTAAAAGGAAGAAATTTAATAACAGAGCTTGCCTTTGCTTTTTGTTCATTAAAAACAGATAACCATTCCTTAGAAAGATCTAAATTGGTAAACCCACTTAACAAAACTTCTCTTTCTCGAATAATAACATCGGTACCTACCCATCTTCCCAAACTGGATATATTCTGAGCAAATTTCTTATCTGAATGAGAAAAGAAATTCTCTAAAGGTTTTACTAATGACGGGATTTGAAAATATAAATGTGCAGCAACATTCTTTCCTGTTGTAGATCGCAATGCCATAAACAATGAATCATTTTTCAATGATGTATTTTCGGATTGTGCCTTTAAAGCATATGCAATTTGTTTAGAAGAATTGGCAACCAAAGTAACACCTCTTAAAGATTTCACAAAAAATTTAGCCCCATCAGAATTCTCAAAAGAAAAGCCTCTCTTATTTTTTGTTAACTCTTCAAGTTTTTTACCACCAAAAAGCTCCTGGATATACTGAAGAGATTTTGAGTTTAATTTATCTATAGAGAAAGGAAAAACCAACAAAAAGTCTTTCAAATCGCCACTATCGTGAGGAACAACCAAATACAGCGATTTTTGAGGGTTTTGAATATAAGCCTTATTATTTCTAATTAAAGAATCTACACGCTTTAACTCATCAAGTCCAATATCAATTCCTTTAATTTTTCTAATTTCAGACAACCACTTTGAATTATCTATTTCTTCAACAAATGACAATCCTTGATCCTTGAGTTCTAACACTAATGCGCTTTTGTTGGGAATAAAGGAAAGAGAACTTATTTGATCACGATGAGCATCTCGAAAGACAAAAAATAATATAGCCAATAACAGCACAAAAGCAATTATTAGAAAAATCAGCTGCTTTCTGAGTAACTTAGTCATAATTTCAGGGTTTCATTTCTCACCATATTATACCGTAAAGGTAAAAATTCCTTTAAGGACATTTAAATATTAAATAGTTTTTTTACCTATTTCTTTATTAAATAAATAATTTCAACTGCTTAGCTCCCTTAAATGTTTTGCGATGAATATCGGTTATACCATACTCCTCAATTGCTTGTCGATGAAACTTTGTTGGATATCCTTTATTTTTTTTCCAATCATAACAAGGGTGTTCTTCATGAAGCTTTTCCATTAATTCATCTCTAAACGTTTTTGCTAGAATAGAAGCAGCAGCAATCGACATAAAACGGCCATCTCCTTTGATCATACAATGATGCGGAACAGATTTATACGGGTTAAAACGATTTCCATCAACAAGAATTCTATCAAAGGATACATTTATTTTATCTAAAGCTCTATGCATTGCAAGGAAAGATGCATTAAGAATATTTATTTTGTCAATTTCATCCGGAGAAACTAATCCTATTCCAAAAGCAATTGCCTCTTTTTCAATCATTGGACGTAATAGCATACGCTTTTTTTCACTCAATTTCTTTGAATCATCCAACTCTAAACTACAATCTTTTGGTAAAATTACAGCTCCGGCAACAACAGGACCAGCAAGACAACCTCTCCCAGCTTCATCACACCCAACTTCAACACCATCAATCACATATACCTTTTCCATATTACAATACCAAATCAAAGTTATTTATTAATAGAACCAAAACCCAAACAAATAAAACTATATCTCCAACAAGCTTTGTTTTAATTAAAGAAAGAAACGACCCCACAAGAACAGAAAAACTAAGTGCTAAAATAGCAAATGAAGAAGGTATAGTTCCAGAAAGAAAAAACAAAGGAATTGTCATTAAAAAGAAATATCTAAATAGTCGATTTCCTGATCGTTGCAACTGATTTCCGTCAGTCTGCTTCTTAAGCATAACTAATATGGCAAAAAAACCAACTAATAACATAATTATTCCAAAGGCAACAAAAACAGAAGAAGTACTATCTAATAAATCAAAATCGACAATTCTTGAAAGTTGCAAAGTGTATTCATAAGTATAATACTCAAATTGATCAGTAAAATAATAATATGAAAACAAATATGCATAACAGACAAATACAGCCAAAACTGTAATCAAAAAAGATCTTATATTTAGTTGTTTAATAGAATACAAACCTAACCATAAAAAGAATACGAACCATAAAGAGGAGAAATAGAAGAAACTCCCTAATGCTATTAATAAAGAGGAATTAAAAATTCTGAAATTAATACCTGTTCCCGATTTATTATTCAATATAGGATATAAAGACAACAGTACAAAAATGGCAGAGAATAAGCCTGCAGTCAACCTTCCCTGATGAAAATCGAAAGAAGAACTTATTAAAAGTAAAGCAGAAGGTATAAAATTTATCTTTCCTATAAATTCTAATTGAAAGGCTATTTTATTTAAAGCAATACCTAAAACAAAAAAAAGTACAAAAGACAATAGATTACAAATTAATGGATAATTCCCAATCCAATATACTACTACTGAATAAGCTGGATTTACATGTCCACAATATTCAATTCTCTCAGGATTAACAAAAGAAGGTAAGTAAAATAAAACCGCCAACAAAAACAAAACTATTCGTTGGGGCAAAAAGGCCTTTTCAAAAAAACTTAAAATCATAAAACAAGAATTTATAGAAATAAGACATCCATAACTTTAGAAAACCCACCTGTCAATATATACAAAAGACAGGGGGTTAATCTAAACAAGATTCTTTATATAATCTTAATCTAAAAGATCATTACCTAAATCTTTTCGAAAGTATTTCCCTTCAAACTGAACAAGTTCAGCATTCATATATGATTTCTGCAATGCTTCAGGAATACTATCTCCAAATGAAGTAATTGCTAAAACACGGCCACCATTAGTTCTAATTTTCTCAGTTTCGATATCAACAGATGTGCCTGCATGAAAAATCAAACTATCCTTAAGTTTATCTAAATTAGAGATCAACTTTCCTTTTTCATAAGCCTCTGGATATCCCCCACTAACCAACATAACAGAGGCAGCAAAGCGTTCATCTACTTTCAATTCTATATCAGATAATTTGCCATCAGCCATTTTTTCAAACACTTCTAACAAATCAGATTTTACACGAGGAATTACACTTTCTGTTTCTGGGTCGCCCATACGTACATTATATTCAATAACATAAGGATCTCCTTCAACATTCATCAATCCAAAAAACACAAATCCTTTATATGTTATACCTTCCTGACGTAATCCCTGAATTGTAGGCACAATTATCCTATCTTTTACCTTTTGCATAAACTCTTTATCAGCAAAAGGAACAGAACTAATTGACCCCATACCTCCAGTATTTAAGCCTGTATCACCTTCTCCAATTCGTTTATAATCTTTTGCTGAAGGAAGTAATGTATATGATTGACCATCTGTAAGAACAAAAACAGACAATTCAATACCCTTTAAAAATTCCTCAATTACTATACGACTAGAAGCTTCTCCAAACTTTTTATTTTCAAGCATTAAACGAATCTCTTGTGAAGCTTCATCTTTAGTATCACAAATAGAGACACCTTTTCCTGCAGCCAATCCATCAGCCTTTATTACATATGGAGAAGATAATTTGTCAAGAAACTGAATTGCTTCTTCAGCCTGTTTTGAAGAAAAAGATTGATATGCTGCTGTAGGAATGGAATATTTCTGCATAAATTCCTTTGAATACTCTTTACTTCCTTCCAAACGCGCACCTGCTTTATTCGGACCAACAACAATAATATCCTTAAGTAGCGGATCAGCTTCAAAAAAATCAGCAATTCCATTTACTAAAGGATCTTCTGGACCAACAACAAGCATTTTTATTTCATTCTCAATAACAAACTTCTTTATTTCTGCAAAATCAGAAACACTAATCGGAATATTAGTACCAACCTGTGCTGTTCCTGCATTACCAGGAGCAATAAATAGATGTTCTAATTTAGGACTTTGTGCCAACTTCCAAGCTAGAGTATGCTCTCTTCCTCCAGCTCCTAACAATAATATTTTCATTATATTTTTTGGGTTAAATTGTATTCGTATCTATTGAACAGCTTTAACTAAACAATTATACAACAAATCTGTAGTTCGCTGCCATGTGAAAACATTTTTTCTGTTAATGGCATTTCTTATTAGTTCTTCTCTTCTATCTTTATCAAAAAGAATATCTCTCATCGCATTAGCTATATCCTGAACATCAAAAGGATCTACTAAGATTGCTCCATCCCCAGCAATCTCTGGCATAGATGTAACCTTTGATGTAATTACAGGAATATGACATTGATAAGCTTCAATTGGAGGAACTCCAAAACCCTCGAAATAAGAAACGTATGTAAGCGCCTCAGCTCCTGCTATCATTTTAAATAAAACATCATTCTCTACTCTACCAGGGAAAATAACATCTTCTCTAAATTGCATATTTTCATAGGTTAAGCGCATATCCTCTGTCCACCATTTCTTATTACCTACAATAAGCAATTTTTGATCTGACTGATTTTGTTGTTTAAATAAATCAAATGCCTTAAACAGATTAACCAAATTTTTTCGTGGATGAAGAGATCCCACAAAAATAAAATAAGGACAACCTTTTGTATATTCTTGTTGTAATTTTTGTTTTTCACACAACTCTATGGGTGAAAAGCCATCTTTAGCAGCACTATAAACAACATCAATTTTTTCGGAATCGACATTATATAAACGAGAAATATCTGCTTTTGAATACTCACTTACAGTTGCTATACAAGAAGCTTTTCGTGCATATCTAGGGAAAAAATATCGATAATATTTTGCCTCAAGTTTAGGTAAATCCTGAGGATAATATTCAAAATTCAGATCATGAAAAACAGCTAACTGAGGAAACTTACTTCCTAAAGAAAGATAACCATCAGGAGATAAGAAAACATCTGGTTGTATTTTATTTAAAGCTTTTCGTACTGCAAATTCGAAATAAAGAAAATACAAAAAAGGATGTCTTGCCTGTGGAAACAGTACTACAGGAGTAACATTATCTGAAAAGACAAATTTCTCATCATATTTACGATCAAACAGAAAATAAAATTGATGCTCAGGATGCTGCCTTGTCATTCTTTGCATGGTTTCATGAATAAACCAACCAATTCCATCCATTCGTCCTCTTAACAGCAATCGGGTATTTACAGCGATTTTCAAAATTCTTATGTTTTTGTCAGAAATTATTTTCAAAGAAGAAAAACAAAAATTAAAACTTTTCTGATATTAATTTTAATTTTGCACAAAATTATAAAATTTATTCTCAGTTAATAATTGTTACCCATCTTGCATTTTAAGTGAGGAATGAATACAATGTGAAGAAGTTCAATGGAAACATTGGTCGCAAATGAAGAAAGACACTAAGTCATGCAGAAGAAATTCTTAAGTAATTTAATCCTTATATTATTTCTAAACTTACTAGTAAAACCATTCTACCAACTGGGAATAGATCGAGGAGTAATAAATGCTGTAGGCCCATCGGAATATGGTATTTACTTTACAATATTTAATCTTACCTTAGTTTTCAATGTTTTGCTTGACATGGGGATCAATAATTTCAACAATCGAAATATTGCTCAAAACGCCCAATTATTAGCAAAACATTTTTCAGGAATATTTGTACTACGATTTCTCTTAGGAATAATTTATCTATTCGTATTAACACTTGTTATACTCTCAGGTAAACTTCAAATAAAAACAGAAATGCTAAATCTGGTTTTATTAATGGGAGTTAACCAGTTTTTAATCAGCTTAATACTATATTTACGCAGCAATATATCAGGACTTTTACTATTTAAATATGATAGCTTTATATCGGTACTTGATCGGTTAATTTTGATTGGGATTGTTGGCTATTTGCTATGGTTTGCTAATATGCGACAACACTTCAAAATTGAATGGTATGTTTTTGCACAAACAGCTGCTTATCTGATAACCGCCCTTGTTGCTATTACAATAGTGTTAAAAAATTCAGGTAAAATAAAGTTTTATTTCAACCTCCCATTCTATTTGGTTATAATAAAAAAAAGTTTGCCTCTTGCCACTCTAATTCTATTAATGACATTTTACACACGAGCAGATACATTGCTTATTAACATGATTTTACCTAGTGGCGAAGCAGAATATCAAGCAGGTATCTATGGTGCCAGTAATAAACTAGCTGAAGCAGGAAATAATATATTATTCTTATTTTCAGCTCTATTACTACCACTTTTTTCCAAAATGATAAAAGAGAAATTGCCTGTAGATGAAATCATTAAATTATCAACATCAATAATATTTAGTGGCACAATTATTATTGCTTTTGCTTCCTACTTTTTCAGAATCGAAATCATGGAACTCTTATATAATTACAAACCTAACATTGAGACAATTAGCGAATACCACAGCAAAATAGCGGAAATGGCTTCATCCTTTCCTATTTTTATGATTAGCTTTATTGCTATTGGAGGTGGGTATATTTTCGGGACATTATTAACTGCAAATGGTAGCTTTAAAACTCTAAATTACATTGCTATCCCTGCTTTACTAGTTAGTTTAATTCTGAATTTAGTTTTAATTCCAAAATATAAAGTTTTTGGATCAGCCATAGCTAATGCTTGTGCTCAATATACAATTCTAGGACTTCAATTAATCATTACCAAAAAACAATTTAAGTTTAAGATAAAAAGAAGTACTTATTTTCGATTTATTGGTTTTTTAGTTGGAATAATTATTTTTGGGAAAATTGCAGTGAACCTAAACTATAACTGGAAATTAGAAATTTCTGCACTACTTATTTTATCAATCTTGCTGGCCAATGTTTTAAGGCTTTTTAGTATAAAGAATTTTATAACTATACTAAAAATGGAACAATAAAAGTCGACTTATTTTTCCTTTTGTTTGTAAATGTTTTTTTCTAATTTTGGCGGGCTAAATTAATGAAAGCATTATGATCAATCAAGTAAGTTCCCCTGATAGTAATTTTTCGTCAGGGAATTTTTTTTATTTTGTAATAAAACACTGGAAGACGATAACGCTTGTAGCTATAATTAGCTGTGTGTTAGCAATTTTGTTTTCATCCCCAATATTTATCACTCCAAAATACAAAGGGAAAGTCATTCTATTTCCTGCATCGACCAGTTCAGTTTCTAAAACTTTAATGAGCTCTAATAATAATCAAAAAGATGTTATGGAAATTGGAGAAGAAGAACAAAGTGAACAACTACTCCAAGTTCTTAATAGTACCGAACTCAGAAATATTATAATTAATAAATTCGATTTAAAAACCCATTATAATATAACTGGCAATAACTCAAGAGAAAAGACATACAAATCTTTTAAAGAAAACATACATTTTAACAGAACTGAATTTGGTGCTATAGAAATATCCGTTTTAGATACAGACCCAAAATTAGCAGCAAAAATAGCTAATACTATTTCAGAACAATTAGACACAATCAAAAACAAAATACATCAAGATCGAGCTCAAAAAGCTTTTGAAATTATTGACAAAGAATATATTAGCTACAAACAGTATGTTACTAATTTAGAAGACTCTTTAAGTTTAATCATGAAACATGGGGTTTTTGATTACGAATCTCAATCAGAAATGCTAAACAGACAGTTAGCAGTGGAACTTGCAAAAGGTAATCAGGGAGCAATAAATAGATTAGAAGAAAAACTAACTGTCCTAGCTAAATATGGAGGAGCATACCTCTCTATAAGAGATGCTCTTTTACATGACAAACTCCAACTTAGTTTAATCAAAGTAAAATATGATGAAGCTAAAATGGATGCAACACAAAATCTACCTCAAAAATTCGTTATTGATCGTGCCTTTCCTTCTGAGAAAAAAGCATATCCTATCAGATGGCTAATCATTATATCGGTGATGTTATCTTCAATAATAGCCACTGTAATTATATGTGTTTTTATAGAAGGGGTAAAAAAAGAAAAAAATAAATTAAAATAAAGAAAGAAAGACGGAAAATGGAAAGTTACAAAAACAATCTAAACATCATTAAAACCATATACGAAAGAAAAGTTGTATTTGGAATTATAGTTGCCGCCGCATTTATCTTATCTATAATATTCTCAGGTCCGTCATTTATAACACCAAAATTTAAATCTGTAGCAATACTATATCCTGCAAATATAGCTCCTTATTCTGGAGAAAATGAAACAGAACAAATGCTACAGTTTTTTCATTCAGGAGATTTTATCGACAGCCTAGATGTATATTTTGACTTAGGAAATCATTATGGACTAAGTAAAGATAAGTCTGAATACAAATCTATTCTTGGATTTTTATATAATGAAAACACCAAGATCGCCAAAACTGCTTATGAATCAGTAGAAGTAGAAGTATGGGATCATAATCCTGAATTTGCCTATAAAGTAGTAAACAAGCTAATTGAATTATACAATAACAAGGTAAAACGACTACATAAACAAAAATATAGCGAAGTAGTAAAGATGCATAATCTTGATCTTAAGCAAAAAGAACATAATATTGATTCCTTAAAAAGAGTATTGAATCAATTGGGAACAAAATATGGCATCTTCAATATAGAAACTCAAGGTGAACAGGTAACAAAGGGATATTTAAGAACAGTTTCTGGTGCTGGAGCTTCAAGAATAAATACTCAAGAAATCAACAAACTTCAAAAAGCATTAGAGACCCATGGTGGGAATTTACAAGCCACTGCTGATATTCTTAAAAATGAAGTAGTTCATTACTCTACAGCTGTTATGGAACGTGATCGACAAGCTCGTTTCTTAAAATCTAATCTCACTTATTATAATTTAGTTTCAAGTCCAACAATTGCAGATAAAAAATCATATCCTGTGAGATGGATTATTGTTGCTGGGGTAACTGTAGCTGCATTCTTTCTATGCCTGGTAATTTTACTAATTATTGACAACAGAAAGAAATTACTAAAATTTTAAAATTCATTGTTTTGACAAAAAAACTAGAAAAAACACTTATTGTTGGCGGTTGCATTATTTTTGCTTTAATCAACTGCTTACTAATCACCAAAAATATATACTGGGGACTAACGCTGCCTCTAGTTATTGCTGCAGCGACTCTATATATATTTGCGATGGATAAGGTTTTACTACTTATTAGTTTTTTAACGCCTCTTGCAATTGAATATGATAATATCGGCTTTGGTATAGGATTATCTCTTCCAACAGAACCTATGCTTATAGTCGTTATGATAATTTTTATTTTGCGATTACTCTATGATATTCACCTTGATAGGAATATAATTAAACATCCAATTTTCATTTCTGTTATTTTCTATCTTTTTTGGATGTTAATCACAAGTATAACCAGCGAGATACCGATTGTTTCTTTTAAATACTTAATTTCTCAATCTTGGTTTATACTCCCTTTCTATATATTTGGGACATTACTTTTTAAAGAAGAAAAAAACATATTTAGCTTTATAAGATTATATATCTACGGCTTGTCTCTTGTAATAATTTACACTGTTATTCATCATGCGATAAATGGATTTACAGAGCAAGCAGGGCATTGGGTTATGACACCATTTTATAATGATCATACTGCCTATGGAGCTGCCTTAGCATTTTTCTTTCCAGCAGTAATATATTTTGCTTTCAACAAAGGTTTCTCTTTTAAAAGCAGATTTATTCATTGTGCAATATTCGGGATATTTATTATTGCTATCGTCTTATCATATGGTAGAGCTGCATGGATATCTATTTTAGGATCTTTTTGTGTAGCAGGGGCAATATGGCTAAGAATAAAATTCAAATACATTCTAGCTGGTGTAATCATCGTTTTTGGACTATTTTTCTCCTTTCAACACCAAATTATAGATTATTTAGAGAAAAACAAACAAAACTCTTCGGCTAACTTTGTTGAACATATAAGATCTATTTCAAATATATCAAGTGACGCATCCAATCTGGAAAGAATTAACAGATGGCAATCTGCTATTAGATTATTTAAAGCAAGACCTGTTTTTGGATGGGGACCAGGAACATATCAATTTGTTTATTCTCCATTTCAAATGTCACGTGAAAAAACTATTATCAGTACAAACTCAGGAGACCAAGGAAGTGCTCACAGTGAATATTTAGGACCATTAGCCGACAGAGGGGTTCTAGGGTTAATCTCTATTCTCCTTATTATCATTTTTGGTTTATATAAAGGAATAAAATTATATACAAAAACTGAAGATAAGACGACAAAAGGCTTAATAATGATTTGTGTTCTCGGAATAGTAGCATACTCCGTCAATGGAATATTAAACAGCTTTTTAGAGACAGACAAGCTCGCTATTCCTTTTTGGGGGTACTTAGCCATTATTACATCTTTAGACCTTAGACATAATAACAGAAAGAAAATAGTATAGCTAAAGAATTAAGCTATTAGACAAAAAAGCTCTGGAAAAGAAATTCTTTTTCAGAGCTTTTTTTTGGGAAATCAAAAGTCAGATTATAGTAAGTAACTTATTCTTTCCTGTGTTTTTTTAAACGACGATTTTCAAACCACACCCAAACATATCCTATTGCAATCAATAAAGCAATCAGAAAAAACCCTCCAATATTAATGGTTCCTTCAATATATGCAATAAAAAAAAGTGATACAAAAATTAATAAGCCTCCAATCAACTCAAAGAAAATACCAATAAAAAATGCAAGCCATATAATAAAAAGAGCCCCAAACACCATTTTTTGCTCAATGGGCAAAGGACTTAAATCAGGAATTCCTTGATCAAAGGTTTGAAATATCATTGGAATAAAAAATATTAGCCCTATACCTCTAACTGTCCAACGTAAAACCCTTAATGCTTTTTCCTTTTTCTCAAACTCACTCATAACAATTATTTTTTTGCAAAAATAAAAAAGGCTGCCAACTAAGTGGCAACCTCTCCTTGCAATAACCAAATAACCAAATCAAAACATGAATAAAAAAGCTTTCAAAAAGCTAATATTCAAATCAACCTTAATCTTTAATCATGGACCTTTCTGGCGAAAGGTGGAAAAAAGATTCTTTTAAGAACGATTTAAAATTAATTAGGAATTAAACTTTTTATATCACTATTCAATAAAAAATATCTTCAATTTTATAAACTGGTAATTTACTTCTTAATAAAGCATATTTTAACTTTTTGACTCCGCTAGATAAAAACTGTCATTACAATTTAATCTATCAAAAAGAAAAACAACCAGCATTTTTTAGAAGAACAAAATTCGCCAATTTTTAATTGTCTTTCGACAAGAGTTTTAACATCTTTTAAGAAGCTTTATTGTATATTTTTCTGATTTTTTCGCACTTTTTTTTCTTATTTCTTCTTAAGAGAAGATGTATTTGCGATATTTTCACTAGCCTTATCGCCTGTATCAGGCTTGAACACTAGTGCTGCAGAGTTTATGCAATATCTTCGACCTGTTGGAGGAGGTCCATCATTAAAAACATGTCCTAAGTGACCACCACATTTCGAACATAAAACTTCCTCGCGCGTCATTCCGTAACTTCGATCTAATTTTATATTAACATTTTTGTCTATTAATGGAGACCAAAAACTAGGCCATCCGCAACCAGATTCGAATTTTGTATCAGATTTGAATAATTCTTGACCACAACCAGCGCAATAGTATGTGCCTTTTTGGGTATTGTGGTAGTATTTTCCTGTAAAAGGTCGCTCTGTTGCTTTCTTTCGCAAAACATCATACTGCAGAGGAGTCAAGCTAGCTTTCCATTGTGCATCAGATTTCTGAACTTTATTGGAATTAGAAGAATCTTGCAATTGGTTTTTATCTTTATTCATCTCAGTGGCTTCTTTTTGCGATGCAGTTATAGAATTAGTTTGACCGAAACAAGAAGTAAAAAAAACAAAAATGAAACTCAAAATATATATGATCTTATTCTTTAACATTTTAAAATTGTTTTTGTTGGTCGTTACTCATAATTTTTTATAATTTTTCTTAAATACCAATATCATTCCATTTTTTTCAATTCCTACAAAAATCCAATATTAACGACCTGAAAATTCTATACTTAAAGATAATAAAAACATATGACAATAATTATAATCAAGACTATGAAAAAGATAATTCCAAAAAAAAACCGCAGGCAAATTAATTTACCTACGGTTTTTTTTACATTTTTTCTGAACGACTTACTTCTCAAATTTTGGCTCCATGCCTAAATTATACATAGTAAAAGCCCATAAGTCGGTATATTCTTCAATCAACTTAGATGTTGGTTTTCCTGCACCATGACCCGCATTGGTTTCTACGCGCACCAAAACAGGATTATTTCCCTTATGCTTAGCTTGCAATTCAGCCATAAACTTAAAAGTATGTGCGGGAACAACACGATCGTCATGATCGCCTGTCATTGCCAATGTAGCAGGATAGTTTACACCTTCTTTTACATTATGAACAGGAGAATATCCCTTTAAATACTTATACATTTCTTTTGAATCCTCGCTACTACCATAATCACCAGTCCAAGCCCAGCCAATAGTAAACTTATGGAATCTTAACATATCCATTACACCCACTTGAGGTATTGCTACTTTAAATAAGTCAGGACGCTGGGTCATAGTAGCACCAACAAGAAGACCTCCATTAGATCCACCCATTATAGCCATATGCTCAGGAGAGGTATATTTATTTGCAATCAAATACTCTGCAGCAGAAATAAAATCATCAAAAACATTTTGTTTTTGCATCTTAGTTCCAGCAACATGCCAATCTTCACCATACTCACCACCTCCACGAAGGTTAGCGACAACAAAAACTCCACCATTTTCAAGGAATGGAATTCGGTAAGTTCTAAAGGATGGAGTTAAAGAAATATCAAAACCACCATATCCATATAGCAATAATGGATTTTTACCATTCAATTCTAATCCTTTTTTATACACTACAAACATTGGCACTTTAGTACCATCTTTACTGGTATAAAATATTTGTTTGGTTTCAAATGCTTTAGGATCAATTCCTATTTTTGGAGTAGAATATAACTCGTATGAGTTTTTCTGAATATCATACTTATAGATACTTCCAGGAGTTGTAAAAGAAGTAAAAGTAAAGAAGGCTTCATTTTCTTCTTTATCACCGCTAAACGAAGGTACTGTACCCAATTCAGGCAATTCTAATTCTTGCTTGAAGTTTCCTTTTGGATCATAAAAACGAATTAAATTACAAGCATCCTTCATGGTTTTCACACAAATTAAACCACCAAGGTTTTCTGCACCTTCAATCACTTCATCTGATTCAGGAATAATTTCAGTCCAATTTTCCTTCTGAGGATTATTAAAGTTAACCTTTACAATATGATTTTTTGGAGCTTGATCATTAGTCAGAATATAAAAATCATTTCCTTCTACATCAAAGACAGAATAATCTTTGGAAAAATCAGTTACGATTGGAATAAATTCTCCTTTAGGATCTTTCAAATCTTTTACCATTAATGAATTTCCACTGGTTCCTTCAGTAGAAGAGATAAATAAGAATCGGTTATCTTTACTGGTAAAAGCTAGCTGATTACGCAATGGAGCCTCATTATCAACGTAAATTAACTGGTCTTCATTCTGAGGTGTTCCTAGTTTATGGAAATAAACTTTATGATATTCGTTCTTTCCTTTCAAAACATCATCTTCAGATGGAGCATCATATGCACTATAATAGAAACCATCGGTACACCATGAAATATTTGAAAACTTAACCCATTGTATATGATCCTCAAGTTCCTGATTTTTGTCTATATCAATCACCTTAATTTCATTCCAATCAGATCCGCCTTTAGCAAAACTATAAGCCAAATATTTACCATCTTTCGACATTGATGAACCCGCTAAAGCCCAAGTACCATCAGTTGCCTTTGTGTTTGGATCGATAAGAACCTCTGGCTCAGCATCGAGACTTCCTCGTAAAAGGTAAATTACATTTTGATTCTGAAGTCCAGTATTTTTCTCAATAATATAGTTATCTCCTTTTTTTACTGGAATACCAGTTTTAGGATAATTCCATACCTGAGTTAAACGCTCAGAAATACTTTTTCTAAATGGAATTTGAGCTAAATAACCGTCTGTAACTTCATTTTCCTTTTTAACCCAATCTGCTGTCTCAGCCGATCTATCATCTTCTAACCAACGATATGGATCTGATACTTTTTCCCCAAAATAAACGTCAACAGTATCAACTTTTTTTGCCACTGGATAAGCCTTTACATTTATCCCAGCACTATCAGGAGTTTTTCCTCCTTCTGAATTACATCCTGTCATTCCTATTATACTTACAAAGAATAGATAAGCGAATTTCTTCATTCTAAAATGTTATTGTACTTTATTTAAAAAAGGCAATTTAAAGAAAATATCAATCCAAACTAATTCTTGCCTCTTTTAAACTATTTTCCATTACATTTCTTTCTGAAAAATCAATTACAACCTTACTCTTCCATCTATTAGTTTTATAATAAACAAATGAAAGAATCAAGCCTACTAACCATCCGGTTGGTATAGATAACCATAAACCAATCGTTCCCCATAATCCTGATAAAAGATAAGCAGCAGGAATTCTTACAAACCACATGGCCAATAAGGTGATAAACATAGGAACCAGCGTCTCTCCTGCCCCTCTAATTACACCATTCAATACAAACATTGTTGAGAAAACAATATAGAACGAGCACACATATAATAAATATTCCGATCCAATCCTTATAACTTCAGGATCGTTTGTAAATAAGGATATTAACTCTTTGGAAAACAACCATGCAATAGAAGAAACAAAGATGGAAACAAAAGACGAAATTTGTAGCGTGAAGTTCATTCCCTTCCTTAAACGATCTGGTTTATTTGCACCCAGATTTTGCCCTGTAAATGTTGCCAATGCGGCAGCAAAGTTCATAGCTGGCAAACTTGCAAAACTATCAATACGCATTGCAATCGAATATGCAGCTGAAGTTGCCGTACCAAATGCATTTACAATGCTAAATAAAGCAAACATACCCAGTGCAACCAATGTATTTTGAATACCATTAGGCAATCCTATTTTTACACTTTGATAAAATAGTTGTTTGTCAAACTGCAGCTTCATAGGATTTAGCCTTACAAAGCCTTTCTTCTGATATTTATTCAGATAAATAATCAAAGAAAAAAACGCACCTGCTTGTGCTAGTAGAGTTGCCCAAGCAACGCCTTCAATTCCCCAATTGAAAACAATCAAAAACAAATAATCGAGAACAATATTAGCCAATGTTGCAAATATCAAGAAATACAAAGGTGTCTTTGAATCTCCCAAACCTCGCAATATTGCACTAGTACCATTAAATCCGAAAAAGAATATATAGCCTATAGAGTATATAACGAAATATGATTTTGCAGAGGGAATAACTTCGGCAGGCAATGACATTAGTTCGAAAATGGATTCACTAAATACGATTCCCAGTGTACTTATAACAATAGAAGCAACAAATAAAAATATAAACAGAGTATCAATAGAGGCTTTTACTTTCTCGTTTTGCTTAGCACCAAAAAATTGTGCAATAATTATATTAGCACCTGTAGTAATTCCAATAACAAAACTAATCAAAGTAAAAATAACAGGAAATGATGCGCCTACTGCAGCCAAGGCTTCCTTACCCAGATAATTCCCAATAATTATACTATCAACAATATTATATAATTGCTGGAATACATTACCCAATAACATAGGCAAGGTAAAATTGAAAATCAATCTTCGCTCACTCCCAACGCTCAAATCTCTCATTAAAAAGCCCCTTTTAAAACAAAAAAAATGCCGGATACCCGGCAGAATCATATAATGATTCAATAGTTCTTGAACGCTCAAGAAAAAGCTTTGTTTCGTTTTAGTTTATTTTTCTCGCTTCTCTTGTGAATTCACAATATCATCAGCAACCTGATCTATCTCTTTTTTTACATCTTTAGCTTCTTTAGAAACAGGATTCTCTTCAGTAGCATCTTTAAATTCACGAATCCCTTTACCTAAACCTCTCATTAGTTCAGGAATTTTCTTACCTCCAAACAAGATTAATAGGGCCAAAACAATAATTGCTATTTCCCATCCGCCAAAAAAGCCAAGTAATATCATAATGTTCAATTTCTTTCAGTTAACATATTTACATACAAAGATAAAATACTAAATCATAAATAACCACATAAAAATTAAGGAAGAGAGGTCATAAACAAAAAAGACTTTACAGACCTTCAAATCAACAATCTAAAAGTGTTTTCAAATTAATACCTTTTCTAAACAATAAAAACCTTAATTTTCTATTTAGAAAAAAGGTAATTTTGCCAATGAAAGTCAGTCTGCTCTATCGCGTCGTTTATTTATAAATGATGAGGAAAGTCAGGACAGCACAGAGCGCCATACTTCCTAACGGGAAGGGAATTCTTAGGAATTTACAGCAAGTGCCACAGAAAATAACCGCCTATTTTATAGGTAAGGGTGAAAATGTGAGGTAAGAGCTCACGCATTGTTATGGCAACATAATGATGGGGTAAACCTTATGGGCTGAAAGATCAAATAAGCCAAGGCATCGTTCTTTGATCGAAAAAGGGCTGCTCGCCCGACTTGGTGGGTAGATCGTTAGAGCCTATTGGTGACGATAGGCCTAGATAAATGGTAGAGATCTAATTCGTTAGATACAGAATCCTGCTTATAGGGCTGACTTTCTTTTTTTAACTTCAACGAACTAATTCCCCTATATTTTCAATACTACAAACCGAATTGGTTTTAAGTTTTTTTATGATAATTCCGGCTCAAACAGTTAAATAATCACCCTTAGCTTTCGTTTGTCATTCTACGACACTTTAATTACAATCTTACAATTTTCTGAAGAAAATGCAATTGAAAAGCAAGCATTGAAGAAAAACTGTAAATTTGAAAAAAATACAGATTGAATACTGTTTTCACGACACATAAAGTTAACTGACATTATTTGATAGGTCAACGAAAATTGTCAATTTTAAGGTTTATTAAATCAAGCATTATTTTTAAACTGGTTCTATGAAAAAAATAGCCAAGTCATTGCTCTTTTGTTTCTTAATGTATTTTCCATTATTAGCTGCACTTGCTCAAGAAACAGCTACATTTAGAAATCCTGAGCAAAAATTCAACACCGCAATCGAATTATATCAAAAAAAGGACTTTAGTGCTTCCAAAGACCTTTTTCAAGACTTAGTAAGTTCACTACAAGAAGACAGTGGTCTTATCAAAACCACTTCTGAATATTATCTTATTCTATGTGCAATTGAACTTCATCAGCCTAATGTTAAGGAAAGGATCGAAGAGTTTATACACACCTATCCTTCATATAGCCAAACTCCGCTGATTTATTATCAACTTGGAAAGTTAGAATTTAAAAGCAGGAAATACGATGATGCACTCAACGCATTCAAAAGAGTTAATCCCAATGATCTTACATCTAAAGAACGTGAGGAATTTAACTTTAGAATGGGTTTCATTTATGTAAAGAAAGAAGATACAGATAAGGCCAAGACTTATTTTGATCAGATTGATGATAATAGCGATTCAAAATATGCGCATGCAGCAAACTACTACAAAGCTCATATCAACTATCTTGAGGGAAACTATGATGAAGCTCTGCCTGTATTCGAGAAATTGCGTAAAGATCGTACTTATAAAAGAGCTGTTCCTTTCTATATAATACAGATTTATTACAAGAAAGGCGAATACGACAAAATCTTAAGTATTGGTCCTTCTTTGTTGAAAGATGCCAGCTCGAGCAGAAAAGCAGAGATTGCAAAGCTTATTGGTGATGCATATTATCGGGAGGATAACTTTGACAAAGCTGCCGAATATCTAGAAATCTATCAGAGCACCAATCGTCAGCAACTTTCACGAAACGATTACTATCAACTTGGGGTAACCAATTTCAAAACTCATAACTATAAGCGTGCAATTAAGCAATTTGAACAGGTGATTACTGAAGAGGATAGCCTAAGTCAGAATGCTCAATACCACTTGGCCCAGTCATATATGGAAACCAATCAAAAGAAATTTGCTGCCAATGCATTTCTTTCTGCCTATAAAATGAATTTCGATAAAGAAATCTCTGAAGAATCCTTATTCAAATACATTGAACTGAGTAAGAACCTCCCTAACAACCCATACAACGAATCTATTTCGTTGCTGGAGAACTACATTCAAACTCATCCCAATTCTAAAGGTTCTGACAGAGCATACACATTATTGATCGATCTGTTTTATTCAACCAAAAATTATAAAGCAGCACTCGAATCTATCGAAAAACTAAACCTCAACAGTCCAAAGTTAAAAGAGGCTTATCAGCAAATTGCATACTCAAGGGCTATTGAACTATTCAACCAGAAGAATTATAAAGAAGCTCTGGAATTATTTACAAAAGCTCGTAAGTATCCTGTAGATCGAAAAATATATTCGGAAAGTGTATTCTGGACTGCAGAAGCTTTTTATCGCGACAAGAATTACTGGGGAGCACAAAAGTACTACCTCCAGTTCATAGATATGGCGGAAGCAAAGAACCTTGATGAGTACAACCTTGCCCACTATAATCTTGCATATGTATACTATAAAAGGAAGAATTACACTCAGGCAGTTCAACAGTATAACACCTTTGTAAACTTCCCGGGAAGGGTTAATTCGAGCATGGAAAGCGATGCTTTTCTTCGTATTGGCGATTGCTACTTTATAAGCAAGCAATATCAGCAGGCCATCAACAGCTATAATCAGGCAATAAGCACCAATAGCGGCGATCAGGATTATGCATGGTATCAGAAGTCGCAAGCATATGGAGCCTTAAGTCAATTGGGAGAAAAAGACAACGCCCTAAAAGAATTGGTAAGGAAATATCCTAAATCACCTCTTTATGATGATGCTTTATACGACCTAGGAACCACCAATCTTCTTCGCAACAACAATTCTGAAGCGTTGAAATGGTATGATATGCTAATACAAAACAGACCTAAGAGTCCTTTTGCACGAAAGTCTTTGCTCAAAACAGGTCTTATTTATTACAACCGAGGTAATAACAAAGAATCTATCGGTCAACTTAAGAAAGTGGTAAACGATTATCCTGCTTCCAGCGAAGCTAAGGAAGCTCTTACTACTCTTCGAAACATCTATGTTGAAGAAAACAAAGTGGATGACTATGTGAAGTTCACCGACAACCTAGAATACATTCAAGTGTCTCCGACAGAACAAGACTCTTTGAGCTTTACTGCAGCAGAAAACTTATATGCTCAACAAAAATGCGACAAAGCAATACCTGCTTTGGAGGCCTATCTTAAAAGATTTGAAAAAGGGGCATACCTTCTGAAAGCAAATTACTATTTGGCCGATTGTTTGCTTAAATCAGATCGCTTTGATGAGGCTAAAGACAATCTTCGCTTTATTATAAACTATCCGAATAACCCATATACGCTATTGGCTCTGGAAAGAGTGGCACCAGTTGAATACAATAATGAAAACTATGATGTCGCCCTAAAAGATTACCAGAAAATGCAAGAACTTGCAGGCAACAAAAAGCAAATTGTAGATGCTATTGAGGGTCAAATGGAATGTAATTTCAAGCTGAAGAATTATAAGCAAGCAGCTCAAAAGGCGAAAGAATTGCTTACTACCGAGAAAATCGATCAAGAGCAAATGGTTAAAGCACACCTAATTCAAGCCAAATCGGAGTATGAATTGGGCAACTTAAAAGCTGCTTATCGCGAATTTAAGATCACTTCTGGACTAACTTCGGGCGACTTAGCACCAGAATCTCTTTACTATATGGCCTATATAAATTATAAGGAAGCTAAATATAAAGATGCGGAAAACACAATTTTCGATTTAGCAGAAAAATATGCTTCTTACGATTATTGGATTGGAAAATCATTTATCCTTCTCTCTGATGTCTACATCAAAATGGGTAATCTTTTCCAGGCCGAGCAAACTCTTCAAAGTATTATCGACAATTATCCTAAAGAAGACTTGAAATCTGTAGCACGTAAAAAACTACAGCAAATCAATAAGCTTAAGGAGAAACAACAACAAGAGAAAAAAGAAAATACTCCTGAAGAAGAACCAATAATTGTAAAATAACCATTAAGCCATTTTCAAGATGAACTTAAACAACAAAAATATATTTGGCATTGCCTTAACATTATGTCTCTCTTTTGCCGGGATTCAATCTAAAGCCCAAAATCAAGAGAAGAAGAAAAGATTTAACGAGCAAGTTACAATTGTGGGCGAATACCAGCCCACAATTGTCGATGCCGACAAAATCAATGTAAACCCAAAGTTGGATGAAGCAAAAAAGGTAGAAGTTCCCGAGTCGCACTTTACTCTCGAAGCAAAACCATTAAATACCAGTTTCGAGCTGCAAGCTGTAAAGCCTTTAGACATACGTTTCGACAAAAGAACTCAAACCTATAACAACTTTATAAAAGCAGGAATTGGTAATTATTTAAATCCATATATCAATGCATTTCACAATGGAGGAAATCAGAAAGACTTTGCTTATGGCTTGCACTTTAAGCACTATTCTTCCAATATGGAGATTGAAAAGATTCCTGAAAGCACATTCGGAAACAATTTGTTCGAGGCAAGAGTATCTAAAAACTTTGACGAACACACCTTAAACGCCAAGGCCTATTATCAAAGAAGGGGGCTGCATTATTTTGGTGTATTTCAAAAAGCTCTATCCAACGAAATTGTAAAGCTAGACAGCATTCGTCAAGTATATAATTACATTGGTGCTAATGTCGATTTTGCAAATACTCCTGATGACGAAGAAGCTTTTAAGTATAAGCTAAAGGCTTCTTTCAATCATACCAGCGATCATTTTGATGCATCGGAAAACAACTTAAACTTTGCTTTGGATTTGAATAAGCTTTTCTTTTTGTTCGACTTTAGCGATGGCGAAAAAATTGGTATCAAAGCAGAAAACGAAAACTACTTCTATAAACGTGAAGTGGTGGGTGGCGACAATCTTAAGGGCTCTAACTTAATTCGTATCAAACCTTATATTCAATTGCAATACGATATGTTTAAGCTTTATGGTGGTGTAGACCTTTCGTTTGTTAGTGGCGACAAAAGTGATTTCTACTTCTATCCTGATCTAAAGGCCGATATTGAAATTCTTCCTAAACAACTGGTTGTGTATGCAGGTTTGAAGGGGGGGGTGACTAGAAATAGTCTTCGATCTATTACCTTATTGAATCCATATGTTTCGTCAAACCCATTATCTACATGGACTTCTGATAAAATTAAGTTCTATGGTGGTGTAAAGGGTAATGTTGCAGAGTCTGTAGATTATAATTTGGAACTCTCGTATGATAGTTTCGACAACTTTATGCTTTTTGCAATCGACAAAACATCATACTTCGAAAGCAGCCTTACTCCTTTATATGATAAGGTGAATCGTTTTCGTATTGAAGGAAGTTTGGCCTATCATCTTACCGACAAAATTACTGCCAGAGGATATTATCAGCTAAACTCTTATTCTGCAAAGAACTTCGACGAAGCCTATCAAAGTCCGAAATCAACCCTCGGATTAGAGGTTATGGCTAGCCCTATAAAAAAACTTAAGCTAAACCTTAGCATCGCAAACAGAGGTAAAGTGCCTTTCCTTATTTACGACAACCCAACCGCCCCTACTGGCGAATTGGATAGTTGGACCGACTTAGGCATTGGTGCTGAATATGATATTACTGAAACCATAAGTGCTTTTGTTCAGGGCAATAATTTATTGAACCATAACTACTATATGTGGCAAAACTATCCTGTTCAGGGTTTGAACGTGATGGTTGGTGGTAGTATTCGATTTTAAATCCATAGTAATGAAATATAAAAAGCACCATGGTACAATTTAAAATTCACCATGGTGCTTTTCGATTTTCATTACGGTGCTTTTTGCATTTCATTATGGTGCAAATTAAAATTCACCATGGTGCTTTTCGATTTTCATTATAATGAAATTTACAATTCACCATGGTGAAAATTAGAAACCACCTAGGTGCAAGGGTCTCTTTCACCATAATGCAAGGGAGCAACTCTAGTCGAGAGTTGCTCCCTTGCACCTAGGTAGGTGATACCATTCGTAGTCGTAAGTTAAGCACCTTCACCTAGGTGCTTTATTTTACCCTTTCCATATTTACGAAATGCCGGAATGATTTGGTAAATAGAGAAAGCCGGAATGCATGTTATAAGCGCAAATGCAAAGACGCATGCAATGGCGATTTATGCAGTGTTTTTTACTTTAGTAATTTCTTTACGAAACGCCTATTGTTGGAAATAACCTCAACAAAATATAGTCCTTTCGAGAGTTGTGCTGTAGGAATTACAAACTTGCTTTGCTTCTGATTCAGTTCAGAATATTTTTCTGTTAGTAATGTTCTTCCCAAAGCATCCTTAATGTTAATCTGAAGATTGTTTACTATTTCTGTTGAATTTAAATGAATGTTTAATTCATTCGTACAAGGATTTGGATAGATGGATGTTTCTATATTGCCTATTTCCTGAATGGCTGTATAGGGTTTGGTGCGGATGGATATATCGTCGAAAGCAAAATATTGAATATCGTCTGAATTTCCATTAAACACAAAATACAATCTAAACCCGTCGCTTTCCATGGTATTAGGCACATTATCAAAATTCATTTCAAGCTTTACGGTCTTGGGCTCTTCGGTAGTTTCTATAGGAAAAGTGTATAGTTTTTCATAGTCGTCAGGATTCGTGGTGGTTAACGGAGCACATGCCAAATATATTTCATAACCTCCCTTTACATCCTGCATAGAATAGGTGAATGACATATATAACTTATCTGTATAAACAGCTTTTTCGATGAATGGAGATATAAATTCCTGAAAAGCCACAACCTTGGGTTGATAATGGAAGCCTGCTTCGGGAGCCTCTCCTCCTGCCATGCAAGAAAAATCAGAAATCATCCAGTTTTCGCCTCCTTTAGTATCCCAAACTCTGTTTTCGTATGGGAAGAATGCATCGAAGAACAACTGATCGTTATCGAATATGTTTTCTGGATAACTGCTTGCCGCGGAACCTTCGCCAGCTTCTGAAACAGGAATAATCTTATAATGGTAATAAAACGACTTGGGAACAATATCTATAAACACATTTTGATCCAACTCATCGCCTTTGGTGAATTCTTTTTTATCTGGATAGCGAATAATCTTATACGAACTAATTTGACCATCGAAGTAACCACCATTAGTGCCTTCCGTAGGAGCATCCCAAGATAGTGATGCCGAAAGTTGTCCTTTTTCGGTTTGCTTAAGCTTTATGTTGCTAACCGGCCCGGGAGTGTCTAGACCTGCATATACAAATATGGTTTTGCTAATTCCACTGCCATTTTCATTGCTTACATGAACCGTATATTTATTGAATCCCTGTTTTGCAGCATCATCTACAAAGACAGCTTTGCTACCCGGATCTTTTCCTTCTTCAATCTCGGTATAATAACTATCGTTTACATGCACTTTGTACGATAACTTCCCTGTTAAGTCGTCACCATTCATGGCTTTGGTAGGAAAATTCCATGTAAGTTCCACCTTTAATTCAGCTTTAGGACCTGCTTTTGCTTCCAGATTCTCTACGCCTATAGGAGCTTTTGGATTGAAGAAGGCATTGCCAGAATCGTAACATAATATTTTCCTCGACTTTTGATCGACCACGTAAATATGACCATATTCGTTGATGTCGACACCACCCATCATACTAACATCCGACTTGAAGCTTTGTATGGTTTCGCCAGTTTCGGGATTTACTTCATGAATCATTTTCTTTCCGTCGGTAACAAACAAAGTGCCTGATTCTAGAGTTCCAGGATGAAAAGCCAGAGAGTAAACACCATCAAATGCAATGCCTCCCAATTCTTCTCCATCAAATTTCACCTTTAATATTCCTGGATCTACATTCCATCCACCAATATAAAACACGTCATTGTTGGCATCATATGCAATACCTTTCGGATCGTGATTAGACCAGTTGCCTTGTGATGTTTCAACCAACTCGCCAGTGTTTGCATTTACCTTTTTTATGGTTCCATCATTACCCATCATATACAACATGCCATCATGATATGCCATATCGGCCATTTCATTGGCTTGCGGGCAAGCTGCCCAGCTTGAAATATCAAGGTTCTTAATAAATTTACCTTCCATGTCGTAAACAGAAATAATAGACTGTCCGGGACCCCAGAAGTCAAAATCACCCACATAAATCTTAGAATCACTAACGGCAATGCCCCAAGGGCATGTAGGCTTATCCTTTTCAAGGGTGAATTCGTTTAGCAAAGTACCAAACTGAGCATTGACAGAAAAACCCAGTATGCTAAAAAGAAGAACTAAATAGATCTTTTTCATAATGTGTAAATTTGTAATACGATAAACTATTGTGAAGTATGGCTCTGGTTTGAGTTTACAATTGTGAAGTTATAAAAATATGGTTTATAAGATGGTGGTAAAGTGATATTAAACGGAGACTTGAGTACATAAAAAAGCATCCCCAAAAAGAAGATTTTCCGAAGATGCCATAAATAATTGAAGAATGTGGTTTAACCTTTAACTTTTTGATAATAGAAATACAGTTGACTTTCTTTAAACCCTCCCGATTTGGGTCTAAACATATGTTTCTTAACATTAAGTTCGATAACAGGCAATTGCGACATAATTTTACGAACTTCTTCAATCATATAGGTAGATATTCGCATCTTTTGGCCTAAGAAAATGACTTCCTTATTATCGAAATGTCCTTCAACTAAAGAAAAGACAAGAAAACCTCGTAAGGCAATTTGATCTAAGATACTTGAAATAACGTCTTTTATCTCGTTTTTGGGTAAGTGAATAAGAGAGAAAAATGCTGTTGCTGAATCAAAGCGTTGATTTTCGAAATTAATATTACGCATATCCATAAGTTTGAAATCTCCTTCAGGAACATTTCTTTTAGCAAGACGCAACATCTCTTTCGAATTATCTATGCCAACAAGCTTATTGCCAGCTTCAATAATTGGTTTGGCAGTAAGTAATCCGTCGCCACATCCAACATCAAGAACGGTGTTTCCCGGTTGAATGCGATCATTAAGCCAAGCCATTGCCATAAGTTGATAAGGATTATCGCCAAATGTTTCTTCATACTTTTCACCTATCAGGTCAAATGACTTGGCTTGCTCAAGGGTTTCTTTGCTGAATTCGTTCATGCGTTTATGTTTTTAGCAACTGAGACCATCAGAATAGAAGAACCAAAATAGAGTTATTTTATGGAAGGAAGCTCTTCTTTGCTCTTAAATTTCAGTTTGATTAATAGTCAAACGAATATAAGAAATCCTGCAACAGGAAACAATACCTTAAGGTAATGATTTGCAAAAGGCTGCCCAAAAAGAGCAGCCTTATTTATAATTTTTATTATCATCAAAAAGTGCAGTAATACTAATGTTTATGATTCAATAAATATTATTACACTTTTATTGGAAACACTCCTATTTCTCTATTTCTTCTTTTGAATCCTTTATCAACTTAAAACCAAAGTCTTTACCTTTTCTAACAGCAGGGATTCCATTTTGCAGCCATTCGGGTGCTGGTGCATGTTTCAGGTAAAAATCAAAGAATTGCTGCAAGCGAATCGTTAAATCTCTTCGATCGGCCAATCGTCGTAAGTTATGTGGCGCATTGTTATAATTGATAAGCCAAGTAGGTTTTTGTAAGCGTTTTAAAGCCATAAACAGTTCTATACCTTGATACCAAGGCACTGCTCCATCATTATCATTATGCATAATCATCAATGGAGTATTCACTTGATCGGCAAAAAACAAAGGCGAGTTCTTTATATAATGCATTGGTTTTTCCCAAAGGGTTCCTCCTATTCTACTCTGTGTTTTTTCGTATTGAAACTGTCTGCTTAATCCCGATTTCCATCTTATTCCACCATATGCACTAGTCATATTACTTACAGGAGCACCAGCTTCGGCAGCGGCAAAGATATTGGTTTGAGTAACCAAATATGCAGTTTGATATCCACCCCAGCTTTGTCCTTGAATTCCCAGGTGTTCTCTATCAATGTAAGAACGTGTACTTGCCAAGTGCTCAACACCACTAATTATTGAGTTATATGCGTCTTTACCAGGGTTTCCTTCTGTATATTTAATATCTGGAACAAAAATCAAATATCCATTACTCAAGTATGAAGGAAAGTTAATTGTAGAGTATGATGGCTTTGGGAAATGATGTTTATGCAAACGCTGACTATAGGTTTCATAGAAATAAACCAACATCGGATATTTCTTATTCGGATCGAAGTTCTCTGGCTTATAAAAAAGTCCTTCCAGAGGAATTCCTCCAAACGATTCCCATTCAACCAACTCAACAGTTCCCCAGTTGAAATCTTTTTGCTGAGGATTTACATTCGATACTTTTATGGGGTTCTCAAAACTTAGATCGCTAATCCACAGGTCAGGAAATTCCTGAAAACTCTGACGGGTATAAATAACAACATCAGAATCCTTAGCTTTTACCAAGTTGTCAAACAGATAATCGCCAGAGATAAGTTTATTCACATTTCCTTGCTCATCACAATTATAAAAGGCATTAGCTTTAGTCTTTTCATTGAATGAGCGAAGTAACATTTTATCAGTCGGAATAACATAACTCTCTTTATCTGTACGAACAAATCTAAGTTGTAAAGAATGACTGCGCCCATAACCTTTAGTCAATCGTTTAGGGTTTTGCTTCTTATCTGGACTTAGCAACCACAAATCATATCGGTCGAACACAACAAAGCTCTTATCATTCTTTGTCCACCCAGCCCTTCCGTATGCAGGAGCTACAATAGGCATATCATGATCTTCTTTGGCAAAAGAAATGTCCTTTATACCTGCAGTAAGATTTAGATTTCTCTTCTTTGCAATATCATACGCATACCAAGAAGCATCGTCTGGCGAGAAATAACTAATATACTTTTGCTTTGGACTAAGTAGAGGTTTCTCACTTATTTTAGTCAATACCTTTTGTCTTTTTCCACTTTCAAGCTCAATCAGATAAACATCTTTAAACTCTCTACCCTCCCATTGCATCAAGTAACGATAGGAGTCATCATTAAAGGCCAATATATACTTATCTTCCTTTTTCAAATCCTTTTGAAGTGTAGAAATATCAGGAGTAGCCAGTTGTATAGTTTTCTTAGCCTTTGTAAGATAAACAGCAGTATATGTTCTTTCTTTATCTTTCTTTAGATTCTTTAATTGACGAGGCTGGATATCCTTATCTTTCCAGTGCCAAATGTCAACACTTACCTTTTCTTCTGGCAAAAGAGTGTCTTTCTCTTTTTGTGGCAATTCAGGTACTGTCCCAAAGAACAAACGATTTCCATTTTCAGAGAAGTAAGGAGCGAATTTATCACTTACATACATATTTTCCTTACATAATTCTGATTTGGCAATGGAATCAATAGTAGAAGAAATAACCTTATTATTCTTTATATGAAAATAGAATAAGTTATTTTTCTTTTGATGAGTGCTATCTGCTTTAGAAATAAATGCAAACTGATTTCCATTTGAATCTACACTTAACTTTTCAAGCTTTGCATTAGATTTAAACACAGTATCCACTTTCTTACTTTGTGGATAGAAAACAACAAAGTGACTACTGTTTATACTATCCTTACTCTCTAACAACATAGCCAAAACATTCCCTTCATCAGAGAATGAATATTCCTTTATATTCTGAAAAGAGACACTATCGTTGGTAATCGGATTAAAAGCAAACAATTGAGTTTGTTGTTTCTTCTTGCTTTTACTCTTCTTCAATTTTTTGTTTGAAGTTATAGTATCTTTTTTGTCTCCCTTACTTTTATATTGCTCAAATGCCAGCCAATCACCCTTTTTTTGGGGTAGCTTATATGATTTTAGATTCGGTATTTTAACTTGTGCATTGGTATTTAAATTCCAAATCAACAAAGTGTCTTTTGGCAAGTTATCCTTCTTTACTTGATCTCTTCTGAGTCTGTTCACCGAATCTTTAGATGGCTTAAGGTGTAAGGCAACATATTGCTCGGAAGAAGAAAAGCTGGCTTTTTCAGCTCTAAATATTGAATCTAGTACTCCAGATTTCGCTTTATATAAATATAGAGTTGCATCTCCATCCAAAGGAACTGCATTATAAAGCAAGTAATCGCCCGAATTACTAAGTTTTTCATTCTTGATGGTTCTCCAAAGATCATAATCCTGATGAGAAATTACTTTTTTTTGTTGCCCCTTTGCTAAACACCCCAATAATAGCAAGGACACAGTTAAAAGAACTGAACTAAAATTATGCATATGAAATATTAATTTTGTTTCTCGTAAAATTCTGTTACAGAATATACGAGCTATTTTATCTTTTAGTCTTTTAATCTTCCTAATTGATAGAATAAAAGCCCGTTAAAATCATTTATTAATTAGAGTAATTTGAAAACTAATTCCTTTTATAAGGAAAGAATTTAACTTACTTTTCAAAACTGATAACACAATGCTTAAGTCTTTCTAAGTTTTTATGTTTTGAAATTACTTTTTGAGATTAAATAAATTTTAATTTGCCTTTAAAAACCATGAAAACAACCCAAATTAAAACATTAGTATGGATGTTATTCCTTAGCATTCTACTACCATTAAGTTGTAAAAAGCCTATTCCTAAAAACTTATCTCAGGAATCTATTATTCCTTTACCTGCGAATATTAAGCTTCCTGAAAATGTTATCCCAGAACCTGCTAATATAAGCAAAGACGAACAAGTATATTCTGGATTTGAACTCTTAAAAGATTGTAAAGTTCTATTCGATGGCAATCAGAATGAATTGGAAAGAATTGCAACACCTTTTTTCAATCAGATTCGCAAAACAACTAAGTTTCCGATTCCTTTTGAGAATTTGAACGCTAACAAATTGGAAGGAAATATTTATATAGGGATCTCTCCTACGGTTAAAGAAGAAGAAGGTTATAATCTGGAAATCAAAAACGACCGAATTATTCTATTGGCAAAGAATCCTTCCGGAATATTCTATGGTATGCAAACCTTAATGCAACTATTGCCAGATGAAATCGAATCTCAATCGGCCATAATTCAAGATCCTATTATTGTAGCATGCGGAATTATCGACGATTATCCCAGATATGCCTATCGTGGAGCAATGCTTGATGTTTCTCGCCATTTCTTGCCTTCTGAAGATGTAAAAACCTATATCGATCAAATAGCGAAATACAAGATAAATTACTTACATCTTCATTTATCAGACGATCAAGGATGGAGGATTGAAATTAAATCATGGCCAAAGCTTACAGAAATTGGTGGAAGTACTGAAGTTGGCGGTGGAAAAGGAGGTTACTTTACTCAGGAACAGTATAAAGATATTGTAAACTATGCCAAAGATCACTTTATCACCATTGTTCCAGAAATAGATATGCCTGGTCATACCAATGCTGCTCTAGCTTCATATGCAGAATTAAACTGCGACAACAAAGCAACAAAACTTTATACGGGCATTGATGTGGGATTTAGTTCTTTGTGTGTAAAAAAGGATATTACATATAAGTTCATCGATGATGTAATTCGTGAACTATCAGAAATTACTCCAGGACCATATATTCACATAGGAGGTGATGAATCGCACTCGACTCCTCATGATGATTATATTACATTCATAGACAAAATAGCTCCAATCGTAAAAAAGTATAATAAGAAAATGATTGGATGGGAAGAAGTAGCTACTGCTAATATCGATCAAAACACAATTTGCCAATATTGGAAAAGTGATTCTATAGCGAACATTGCTTCCAAGAAAAATGCACAGATTATATATTCAAATGCGAAGCATTGTTACCTCGATATGAAATATGACACCAAAACTCCACTTGGACTACATTGGGCAGGTTATATTGATGTAAAAACCAGTTACGATTGGGATCCAAATACAATAAGTCCAGAAATCCCAGAACAAAGTATCGCAGGTATTGAAGCTCCTATATGGACAGAAACCATAAAGAATTTAAAAGATCTTGACTTTTTAGCTTTCCCCAGAATTATTAGTATTGCAGAAATTGGTTGGACACCAAAAGAAAAGCGAAATTGGGAAGGCTATAAAAAACGCCTTGGAGATCAGTATAATCGCCTAAAAGCAAGAAATATAAATTTCTATAAATCAGAAGAAATTCCCTGGAAAATCCAGGATAATAAAATCAATAAATAAAGTATTACCATGCCTTATTTGAAGATACAAACCAATATTAAGTCTAAGGACAAGGAAAAGCTAATGGAAAAGGCTTCGGCCAGAATAGCAAAAATCTTAAATAAAGAGCAGTCCTATGTTATGATTCATTTTGAAGAATCATCAGATATGTTCTTTGCTCAAAGCCCAGAGCCTTGTTTATACCTTGAGTTAAAATCGCTGAGTTTAGACGAAACAAAAACTGAAGAATATTCAAAGTCATTATGTAGCTTTTTCTCTGACGAACTCAATATTTCTCCTAACAGAATATATATTGAATTCGCCCATGGGGAAAGACATATGTGGGGGTGGAACAAAAAAACTTTCGCTCAATAAAATAAAACAGAGGCTGCCCAAAAAGGACAGCCTCTATTTCTCTACGCCAATTGCGGTTTAAATCCACTTTAAAAGTGGGAAATCCATTCTGTGAGGCAGATCATTTCTGTATGGATAAATCCGAACAGCATAACGATATTCACCAGCATGGTCAAGGATGGTCTCAAAACGATAAGTCAATTCATCACCATCTTGTTTTTCCAAATTCATTTCGAATGTTCGTAAAATTCTGTCTACACGAACACCATCAGCATGACCTATAATAACTTCAACCCTTAGATATTCAGGATCTATTTCAGGTGACTTGAGAATTACATTTGCTATAAATTTATCTCCAAGAACCAAGTTATCCTCATTGGTTTCAGGAAACTCAACATCAAACACTTCCAGTGAGTCCCAAACCTTACGGATTGAATTCTTCCACTTCACAATATCATGCATCTTCTCAAATTCATTCGCATGCAAAGATTGGTATCGTTTATGCATAGGCCTGTAGAATTTGGTATAATATTCGTCAAGCATACGCTTCATGGTGAATGTTGGAGCAATACCACTCATTGATTTCTTTATAAATCGAACCCAATTTTCTGGAATTCCATTTTCATTTCGATAATAGAAATGAGGAATCAAATCGTCTTCTATAAGATTATATAATATCTCTGCATCTAATTCATTCTGGAAATTCGGATTAGCACCTAATTCTGCTTCACGAATTGCCCAACCAGCATCAGGCTGATAACCTTCAGCCCACCAGCCGTCCAAAACACTTAAGTTCAAAACACCATTCATAATAGCCTTCATACCGCTAGTTCCAGATGCTTCCATAGGATATGTTGGTGTATTCAACCAAACATCTACTCCATGAACCAGTTTTTTGGCCATCTCCATACTGTAATCTTCAAGGAAGATGATCTTTCCAACAAATTCTGGTCGCTTTGAAACTTCAATAATCTTACGAATCAAATCTTGACCCGCCTTATCATTTGGATGCGCCTTTCCTGCAAACACAAATTGAACGGGACGTTTCTTTCGATTTACAATTCGCTCCAAACGTTTAAGATTAGAGAAAAGCAGATAAGCACGCTTATAAGTAGCAAAACGACGAGCAAATCCAATGGTAAGAGTTCGATCATCAAAACTCTCCATTGTCTTAATAATCAACTTAGGACTCTCTTGTCGTTTTGTCATATCTGCATGAAGCTTATATTTAATATACTTAAACAGCTCACGCTTCAATCTTCTTCGTACAGTCCATACAGACTCGTCAGGAATATTATTTACATAATCCCATATCTCTGCATCATCCTGATTTTTGAAGAAATCATCTCCATATTTTTGGTGGAATAAATAATACCACTCTTGAGCTAGCCATGTAGGTAGGTGAATGGAATTGGTTACATGTCCGATATGTATTTCCTCAGGATAATATCCTGGATATAAAGAATGGAACATCTCACGACTTACACGACCATGAATCATACTTACTCCATTTACCTCCTGCGATAAACGAGCAGCAAGAACACTCATACTAAACTTTTGATTCTTATCATTAGGGACAAATCTTCCCAGATTCATAAACTGTTCCCATGTTAAATTTAGTCGTTCGGCATAATGAGGAATATATGTTCGAAGAACGGTTTCCTCAAAAGAATCATGCCCTGCAGGTACTGGCGTATGAGTTGTAAAAAGATTTGTTGATCGAACAACCTCTAAAGCTTCATTGAAAGAATTACCTTTTTCTTCTATCAATTCCCTTAATCTTTCTATTCCAATAAAAGCAGCATGACCTTCATTACAGTGGTAAATTTCAGGCTCATGACCCAAAGCATTTAAGAGTCTAATTCCTCCGACACCTAGCAATAGCTCTTGTTTAAACCTATTTTCCCAATCACCACCATATAGGTTATGCGTAATTGCTCTATCTTTTACATTATTTTCGTCACAGTCGGTATCCATCAAATAAAGGGATACTCTACCTACACTACATTTCCATACCTTGGCATGTAATAAACGCCCAGGTAAAGCAACCTGAACGGTCAACCAATCATTATACTTGTCTTTTACAGGTTCAATAGGCAAATTGGCTGATCGCTGTGAAGGATATAAACTTTCCTGTTCTCCTCGATGATTTATGCTTTGACGGAAGTATCCAAAACGATATACAAGACCAACAGCAATCATATTTTTATTACTATCACTTGCTTGCTTTAGGTAATCTCCTGCCAAAACACCTAGGCCTCCAGAATATATACGTATACTATCATGAAGGCCATATTCCATACTAAAGTATGCGATTTTAGGACCAGTGGCTTTATGCCTAGCGGCCATATAATCAGAAAACTTCTTCTCGATTACATTTAGTCGTTGTACAAAAACAGAGTCTTGAGATAAACGAATCAATGTATCATAATTTAACCTTTCCAGTAATATCTTCGGATTGCGATTGGATTCGTACCATAGATTTTCATCAATAGACTGAAATAAGTTTTCTGCTTCCAAATTCCAGGACCACCATAAATTGCTGGCCAAACGAGAAAGACCTCTAATCTGATCTGGAATATTTGGCTTAATACTAATATTTTTCCACGAAGGTTTTGACAGCTTATAACTCTTATAATTTCTAAGATGAGTAGGAAGAATATGCTTATGCTTATACTGATCAAAACGAGAAGATGCCTTTCTAATAGCAAAGTCATATGCTTCCCAGTATTTCTTAATCATATGATCCCATAAAGCCTTTTCACTAATCTGACGGGCTTCTTTGGCAACTAATTTAAGTTGATCCGCCTTGAGTCCGGAAAATTTAACTAGAATGTCAGCAATTTTATCAGCTACTTCAGTCGAGTTTGTATCATTACGATCAATAACCTCTACAGCATTATATTTCTGAGGATAATTATTCTCTACCCATAAACCAAAACCAGCAAGAGTAGTAGTAATTGTAGGAATACTAAAGGCAACACTTTCGAGTGGAGTATATCCCCAAGGTTCGTAATATGATGGAAATACCGAAATATCAAAACCAATTAATAAATCATAGTACGACTGGTTAAATAGGCCATCATCTCCATTTAAATAAGCTGGAACAAAAACAACTTTCACCTTATCTTCGGGTCTATTTAACAGACCTGCTTTAGCGAAAGCTTTAATACATGGATCATTTTTTTCATCAAAAAGCCCATGAGTAAGATATTTTTGCGAAAAAGGTTTTGAGTAGTCTATCTGAGATAATCTACGAACAAGCTCCTGGTCAACACCTATTTGATGGGCAGGAACGGTAATATAAGCAATGATAGTTTTTTCTAAATCTTCTTGCTTATTCATTTTACCAAGAGCTTCAATAAAGACATCAATTCCTTTATTAAAAAACTCATAGCGACCACTATTAATAACCAGTATAGCGTCAGAAGAGATATCTTGATTTAACAATCCTCTCCCAACCTTCAATAATACATCACGAGCACTTTTTCTTTTCTCGATAAAATCATGACCGTGAGGAACAAAATCATCTTCAAATCCATTTTCTGTAACAACATCAACAGGTTTTTGCAGGAAATGAACACATTCGTTATTGGTAATATCACTTACTGTAGTAAATGCATCTGCAAATTTTGCAGACAAAAATTCAAGTGAAAATTTAGAGGTTACATTAAACTGAGTTGCAGCATTTTTAGGATCATAGGTATTCATCTTATTGTATAAAGGCAACATATTACCCGCAATAGATCTTCCCAAAACAGTTGCATGAGTAGTAAATACAGTTCCGGCTTGAGGAATATGTTCATTTAAATACAACACCCCTGTACCTGTCATCCACTCGTGAAAATGAGCAATTAACTTATCAGAAGCCGATAATTTATACTTATAGTAGCTTTCTATAACCTTTGCTGCTGCATGTCCAAATAGAGCAGGTTCGACATAATCCCACTGTCCGTATATAGAATCCAACTTATATTTCTCCCAGTATTTGGAGAAAATTTCATCTTTCTGTGAAAAATAAGTGGTAAAATCAACAAGAATTACAATAGGTTCTCCAACAATTTTCCATCGTCCAATTCTTACAGACAAACCTTCAGCTTCTGCCATAGATCGCCAACCTTGCATAATACTATGGTCTTCAACAAAATCGGGATTCTGGCTTGTTTCTTTCCAAACATCTGGTCCAATAAGAATATATTTCCTTCCCAACTTTTCTTTTATCGATAATGCCTTAGTAGAAAGAACTGTATATATACCTCCTACTTTATTACATATCTCCCAACTCACTTCAAAAATGTAATCGGGATTTTGATATTTATTTTTTGAATCCATTTTGGAAAATTTTTCAAAGTTTATGAAAGTTCAGCTACTAAGTTTATTAAGTGGGCTTTTATTTCCTCTTTATCAGTTGAAGAATACTGTCCCTGATCTTTTTCTTCATTTAATCTTTCCAGAAAAGTTCTTTTTGCTTCTCCTTCCATATTATGAAGAAATTTATTTACGATATGCTGATGATTTTCATCAAATACAGGATGTATCTTTTCAATATCCACCACTTTGATTATCGATTTGATTATATGATCAGGTAGTTTATCAAAATCAGAAAATTTACAATTCTCTTTTCGTGGCTTAGAGTTATCTCTATTTAAAGGGCCTGAACCGGTTTTGGGTTTATCAAGATTCTCTCTTTGTTCGATTAACTTCTTTTCAATGCGAAGAGTAAAATCTGCCAAAACATTCATATAGTTAATAAAAGCCTCATAAGGAGTACTATAATGGTTAAAATATTTATGCACATCACCATCACTAAACCACTTTGTACACATATAGTAGAAGTGGTCGGAAGTTTGTAATCTTTCCCAATCATAAGTAATATCGGGATCATTACATGCTCTCACCTTATCTTCCAATTCATACAATTTATCAAAAGCTTCATTTTGAAGTTCATTGCCAAGCCAAGCAGTCAAATCTCTTTCCTCATCTGCCCATGATATGGGGTAAGGGACATGCAATGAACCTACAGGTTGTATCAATTTTGATACTTCTGAAGGAGTATGAAAGCCAAACTTTGTATGTCTAAATACCTGAGAAGGTAAAGCTCGGAAAAAATCAAAGATTCCTGTATCTGCCCATTGATGCTCTCCAAATGTTTCATAATCCATAAACAGATTAACAACCTCCTGATCGGTATCTGTATTTGCAAGCCAGTGAGAAAACTTTTCTGCTGTTAAAGGCCATTCCGGCCAGTTTCTTTGTCCGAAACGAAAAGCTATATCATCACTCAATCTGAAATTTTTGAGTAGTAATTTTAGTTTCGGATTCCTTGCATTACAATAAAGAAAGTTTGGACTTTTCCATCCTAAAACATGCTTTGCCCCTTCAGACAACATCGTATTAAACCCCATATTGGCAACCATTTCACCAATTTCATCAGAATAAATCAACTCTGTATTTCTGAAGGTCTTTAATTCAACACCAAATAAAGATTGAATTCTGTTTTTATGTTTAAGTACTTGCGACTGAAATTCTGCTGGTGACTTAAGAGAAGAAAGAGAGTGAGAATAAGTTTCACATATAAATTCAACACACTTGGTATCTGCCAATTTTTTAAATGAATCCAAAACTTCTTTTGAATACAGTTCAAATTGATCTAAAGCAATACCCGAAATGGAAAAGCTCACCTTAAAGGAATCACCATATCGTTGTATCAATTCCAATAATAATTTATTCATAGGAAGGTAGCATTTCTCTGCTACTCTTTTCAAGATAAATGAGTTCGTATAATCGTCAAAATAATTGGCATGACTGCCAATATCAAAGAAACGATATGATTTTAGCCGAAAAGGTTGGTGAACTTGGAAATAAAAACAAATGGATTTCATAAATAATTCTTTTTTCTAAATGACTGACTCATAAACTTGCTTAACCTTAAAGGCAGAATTTTCCCATTTCAAATTTTCCACCTCTTTTTTTCCATACTTCTGAAACATTTTTGAAAGAGCACTATAATGGCAAAGGCCATAAATATTATCAGCTAAAGCATCTACATCCCAGAAGTCAACCTTTAGAGCGTGAGTTAATATTTCACTCACTCCAGATTGTTTTGATATAACAACAGGAACATTCGATCGTATTGCCTCCAGAGGAACAATACCAAACGGCTCTGAAACAGAGGGCATTACAAAAACATCTGTAAGAGAGAAAAGTTTTTCTACTTCAGTACCTTTTAAAAAACCTGTAAAATGAAACTTATCACCCATACCTAATTGAGCAACTCTTCGTATAATTTTAGGCAGCATATCTCCTTGTCCGGCCATTACAAAACGCACATTAGAATCTTTGTCTAAAATCTTTCGGGCTGCTTCTACAAAATAATCAGGACCTTTTTGAAAAGTTACTCTACCTAGGAAAGTAACAATTTTCTCGGGTAGGTTTCTTTTGACAGACATTAAGCTTTGATCTTCATGTAAGGGTTCTACAGCATTATGAACAGTAAACACCTTTTCTGCATCAATCCCATATCGTTCAATAACAATATTACGTGTGAAATTACTTACAGCAATTACTCGATCGGCAGCCATCATACCTTCACGCTCCATATCAAATACTACCTGATTTACATTTTCTCCAGAGCGATCAAATTCGGTAGCATGCATATGAACTACCAATGGTTTTCCACTAACTTTTGCTGCAGCAATACCTGCGGGATAAGTCAACCAATCGTGAGCATGAATTACATCATGATCTACATGAGCAGCAATTGCAGATCCTATCAAAGCATATCGTGCAACTTCTTCTAATATATTAGGAGTATATTTTCCTGAAAAAACATATTTTTTAGAAAAAACTCTGCTGGGAATATCTCGCCACTCAGTAGAATATTTAGTATGTTTTTTATATCGCTCAGGACTAACATAAGGGATTATCCCTGAAGGAACTTCAAGATAATGAATCTTTTTCCAATATTCCTTATAGGGACCATCTTCGAGATCTATATATATATTACTTGCATTAACTAAATTCAGAGCCGACTGATCTTCATCTCCATAGGCTCTAGGAACAACAAATGTTACTTCAACATTTTGTTGTAACAAGCCTTTTGTTAATCCAAAACATGCTGTTCCCAAACCTCCTGTAATATGTGGAGGAAATTCCCAACCAAACATAAGGACTTTCATAACATGATTTTTCAATAATTAATTTCTAATACTGATCAAGTAAGCTTTTAATTCGCAACAATTCAGCTACGCTCCAAGCTTGGCTTATAGCACCTTTAGCATTATGAGGAGGATCTCCATCATAAATTTCAGAAACAGTACCAATACCAGCCTCTTTCATTACATCCTCAAAACCGAGATATAATTTCTCGACTTTTGATTTTCCAGACTTCCCATGAAGTTTTAAGTAAGCTTCACAAAAATGACCCAATAACCATGGCCATACAGTTCCTTGATGATACGCACAATCGCGTTCTTCTTGTCCTCCTTTATATATTCCTTTATAATCGGAATGCTGTGGGGATAGCGTACGTAAACCTCTGGTAGTTAATAACTCTTGTTCAACCTTATCCAATATCCCTTTTTTCATTTCATCGGTTATGGGACTATAAGGAAGACTAACAAGGAAAATCATATTAGGTCTTACCCTCATATCTTGCTTATCTTCTTGAACAACATCTGCAACATAATTAAGATCTTTATCCCAAAATTTATCACAGATCGATTTAGCAATCAATCTTGGATAATTATTCCACTCTTTCAGAAAAGAATCATCTCCTTGTCTTTTTGCTAAGTCAAGCATAAAACAAACAGCATTATACCAAAGGGCATTAATTTCCACAGGACAACCTCTTCGAGGAGTAACAGCTTCACCTTCAACCATTGCATCCATCCAGGTCAAAGCTTTACCTGGCACTCCTGCTTCAATTAAATGATCTTCATTCATCCGAATTCCATACAGAGAACCTTCCTTAAAACCTGTCAGTATCTGCTTTAACTTCTTTCCATAATCTTTAATAATCACTGATGCATCACCCAAAGAGAGATAATATTGCTGAACAGCCCAGAAATACCATAAGGGAGCATCAACAGAGTTATAAGCAGTTTCTGCTCCATGGCCAATGTTGGGAAACAAAGCACCACTTAGCTCAGAAGACATCGTATCTAAAACTGATTTACAAGTCTTTAAATCACCTTGAGCCAAAGTTAATCCTGGCAAAGAAATAAACGTATCTCTACCCCAACGGCCAAACCACGGATATCCTGCAATAACTTCTGTTTTACCATTCTTCTTTACAATAAACTGACTTGCCGCATTAAGCAAACAGCTATAAAAATCTTTTCTTGGAATTCTATTTTTAAGCTCTCGAGAAAAAATAGATTGAAAAGAAGATGTTTTTCTTTCACTTAAACCCACAGAAACAATAAAGGATTCTCCTTTTTTTAAATCGACTTCAAAAAATCCAGGAACAAACAAGTCTTCTTGAAAATCATAACCACGGTCTCTTTCCTGAATATATTCTAAATTATAATACCAGTCAGGAACATGAGTATATGCAACTTTCTTATTACACTGAATAAAGAGCTTTGAATAACCTGCATACATTCTACAAGCTATACCATTTTCTACTTCCTCATATTTTTTTTCCACATATACATTTGCTTTACTTAATCGATGCACATTTCGAAAAGCCAAGAAAGGACGAATTCGAAGTAAAACAGGAGAATGAGCATCTAGGATTTCGTATTTAATCAGTAATCGTTCATCATTTCTAAGCAGTAAAATTTCGCGGCTTATATGCACCCCTCCCACTCTAAATACATGTTTGGGCACAGGATCCATTTCAAAACTCTTTAAATACTTATGTCCCTTAGGATGATAATATCCATTTGGGTACATATGCAATCCTAGGTTAAACTCTTCATTTTGTTGTGTAATAGTTTCGTCAATACAAGATAGAAGAACATGATTTTCGTGATCAATTTGAGGTTGTGGAACAACAAATAAACCATGATATTTTCGTGTATTACAATTAACAATACTTGTATTTGAATATCCTCCTGCACAATTTGCTCGCAATACTTCTTGCTTCAATGCAAATTCCAGGTTAATTAGGTCTTTTTTTGGAAAGGTAATATATGCCATAAGATGATATTCGAATTAAATCATAAAATTGGGTAAACTAGCTTTAACAGTATCTCAACATGCTCTAAGCTTTGGAAATGACGGGAAATGAAAATAAACTTAATGCAGAAAAAATAACCCATAAGGTTATCAAAACCCTAAATCGTTAAGTTAAATTCAGATATGTAGATAATGCATTACTCTTTCAATCAAATTAAATAGAGGTGCATATATGTAATTATAAACATTAACCCGCTGTATTTATTATTGTTTACCTCTTTACTTATATTTTTTTAATTATTAAGCATACATTAATACAGAGTCCGTTTTTATATCAAAAAAGATTTGTAACAAAGACTACAGATTTATATTAATTTTACAATGGCCACACACAATCAAAAATATTTTTCCTTATATTGCTTGATTAGAACAAAAGAATAATTTAGATGAAATGACAGGTTCAAAAGGAAAAGAAATTATTTCGAATAATGAATTTATAACAACAAACTATGTGCGAAACAACAAGGATTACAATATCCTAATTGTAGATGACATACCTAGCAATATTCAAAGACTGGGAAAGATATTAAGAACAAAAAACTATGGAGTTTCCTTTGCTTACGATGGATTAGAAGCTTTAAAGCTTATTAAAAACAATCATTTTGACTTAATCCTTCTTGATATCAGCATGCCCAAGATGGATGGGTTTGAATTATGTGAAATAATAAAAAAAGATCCAGCTACATGTAATATTTGTGTAATATTTATTACTGCAGCGAAAAATGAACCTGGAGATATTGTTCACGGATTTAATATTGGAGGACAAGATTATATAAATAAGCCTTTTTGTACAGAAGAACTCCTTGCCAGAGTACAGACTCATCTGGAACTTGCAGATAAAACAAAGCAACTTAGCAACTTAAACAAGCAACTGGAAGCCAAAGTTATAGAGAGAACAAGAGAACTAAGAAAAGAAAAAGAGAAAACTGAGCAATTGGGAGAAGCCAAAAATGCCTTTTTAAAAATAATTAGACATAAATTAGGTAATCCCCTTCAAACAATTCTGTGTACCTGCGAAAATATTGAAACTGTAGATACTCCAATTCAAAAAAAGATACATTCATATCTGAATACTTCCTATAAAGAACTTAAAGAAATTAGTGACCTTGCTTATATGATCTCATCTCGATTGGCATCACGGGAAGAGTTGAAATTTCAAACCGAATATATCAATTTGTTGATTGAAAAAGTCATTACAAAAATGACACCTAAAGCAAATGATAAATTTCAAACGATAAATCATTCAAAAGAAATTGACTTAGTAGGACATATAGATTGTAGCTTAATTGAACTATGTATTGAATATATTTTGGATAATGCTATAAATCATGGGCCTGAAAATTCAACAATTCAAATTAACTCTACAAAAAGGAACAATATAATTATAATTAGTATAAGCGATAAAGGAGATGGTTTTAAAAAAGATATTTTAAACTTTATTAACCAACCCTTTAATACTAGTAAAAAAAATAATGAAGCAGGTTTAGGATTGTCTATATTTATAGTGCAAAAAATCATTGGTTTGCATGATGGTAATTTTGAAATTAATCATGAAAACAAAAAAACAACTGTAAGTATATCTTTTCCTTGTTCATAAAAAACAAGTCCATTCAAGACAAGCTTAAATGGACTTTAATTGTTTATATTGTGATCTATACTACATTGTCAAACCACCACAACAAGGGATTACTTGACCAGTAACATAAGAAGACATCTCTGAAGCTAAGAACACAGAAACATTAGCAACATCTTCTGCTTTACCAGAACGACGTAAAGGAATAGTTTTCATCCACTCTTCACGAACTTCTTCAGGTAATTTATCAGTCATAGCAGTTCCAATAAAACCAGGAGCAATTGCATTAACACGAATGTTTCTACTTCCTAATTCTTTTGCCATAGATTTAGTAAATCCAATCAAACCTGCTTTTGATGCAGAATAATTAGATTGACCTGCATTTCCTGTCATTCCAACCACAGAGCTCATATTAATAATACTACCTTCTTTCTGGCGAATCATAGTTCTTTGAACAGCTTTAGTCAGGTTAAATATTGACTTTAGGTTAACATTAATTACTGCATCCCAATCCTGCTCAGTCATTCTAAGAAGAAGATTATCTTTTGTTATACCTGCATTATTCACAAGAATATCAATCCGTCCAAAGTCTTTAACTACATTTGCTATTAACTTTTCAGAATCTTCAAATGAACTTGCATCAGAAGCATATGCAATGGCTTTTATTCCCATAGCATTCAACTTCTTTTCAAATTCTTTTGCTTCTTCACCAATATGTAAATCAGAAAAAGCTACATTAGCTCCCTCTGAAGCATATTTTTCAACAATAGCCATACCGATACCTCTTGCTCCACCGGTAACAAGCGCAGTCTTTCCTTCCAGTAATTTCATGTATTTTGTTTTTTCTATGATCTATTTTTTTAGCTAAACATAACTGTGAAAAATTAAGTTCATTTGGGGATATTTCTTAATTTTTCCGAATATCATTCAGTAAACATTGGATCAATTTTTTTCAAAAATAAAAAAAGATTTCAAATGTTACGAAAAAGAGAAATTTAAGAATTTACATATAATTCATTAATTCATCCACAGATTCTTTCATTCCCACGACATCAAAGGTATTACAACTAACCTCTAAATTTTCACTCAATTCTATTAATTCTGAATCATTTAAACGCTGTGATTCTAATTTTAATTCGGAACAAATTTCTAGATAATTTTGAAAAGAATTTGAATTTTGTAATTCTATCAAACAGTTTTTCAATTTATCAGAAAACTTAAATTTAAGGGAATCATCACCAAAAGAAATTCCTTTTCTTTCTATTCCAGAAATACGACTTGCTTTTTCAAAATTTCTTGTCTTTTGACTTTTTTGCAAATGCCAAAATAATAATTTGCTATCAAATTTATCTCTTAAAACTAAGTCAAAAGGAAAAGCAGAAATAATAGACATCCCCGAGAAGTGATCATTAATTGTAAACAAGGTAAATAAAATAGAGTGTTCTTTACAATACAAATAAATATCTCTATGAAATTTTTCTGAATAATTAAGATTTACATCTTCTTCTATTAATATAGCCTCAGGATTAAATCTTTCTACTTTTCGAAAAATAGAATCATCAATTTTGGTTTGAACAACAAGAAACCCTAAAGAAATAAAAACTCTTTTTAATTCATCATTTTCGCATGATCCAATTAATAATAAACGAATTTTCTCTTTTAATTTTATTTCTTTACAAGAAGTTCTATCTCGATCTTTATTTAAAATTTGAGTTTTACATTTAGGAAAAACAAGCTGAACTAATCTTTTACTATCACCAATAGTTTTTATATAAAACCGAGTTTTTAAAACCTCTCCCAAACGCTTTAAAAGAAGGGCATTTAATCCATCAAATTTCTTTACATTTATTTTTGTATCAAAATTTTCTTCTTCGTAAAACACAGGACATTCCTCATTATAAATGAATTGTATCTCAGGGGTAAATTCAGTATTTACAGAGTAAGTTCCTTTAATTTCAAGATACACAGTTTGCATTTTTTTTGCCGACTTTCCTACAATCAGAATAATCAAATTATATAATATTTGTAGAAAAAACCCCTTATTCATAACCAATATATCAGGAAAATTTGAATCAAATAAAATTTTCAACTGAATCTGCTTTTCTCTTAAAATAAAACTCACATCAGACTCAATTTGTTGAACAACATCCAACACTTCAAAAGATTCACTAATCCCAGCATTAACTTCTTTTTCCAAATCTACTAATCCTAATAGATTTACAATTAATCTTAATAGAATATTGCCGCTCTCTTCAATAGAATTTAAATAAATTTTATTTTCCCTATCTTCTTCTGGTAATGAATCTCGAATTAATCTCGAAAATCCAATTATACTATTCAAAGGAGTTCTCACTTCATGAGATACCCCTGAAATAAACTGTGTTTTTACCTTTCTGGCTCGCTCAAAAAGAATTTTGGTATCTTCTAAATCTTGTTGACTTCTTTTTAATCTCTCAGTAGTCTTTACCAGATCAATTTTTTGATTGTTAACAATGCGTAACATTTTACGCTTTTTAAGTAGTAAGAAAACAATAAAGAAAATTACCAGGAATGAAACTATATTCAATAGTAAATACAATCTCTTTTCGGCTTTCTGAATTCTCTTCTCTTTTAATAATTGATCTATAACACTTTGTCTTTCTTTATTTTCAATTGAAATAATTAAATCGTACACTCCTAAATTTGCAGGAAAAAGAGTTATGCTATCTCTATATAAAATTGATTTCTCAAAAAAATCTATTGCCTTATTATATTCTCCCCGGATCTTTGCTATCTCACATCGAAGTATATTTATCTTTTCCAAACGAGTTAAAATGCGGTATTTTAGTGATATTATAGATGCAGAATCTAGATAAAATTCAGCTTTATATGTGTCCAGATTATTTTTATTTAAATATAATTTGGACAAACCAACAAACACACTTGCAATCCCTCTATGATCATTTTTTTTCTTATGAAAAGTCAATGCTTTTTTATAAAAACAAAAAGCAGAATCAAGTTTCCTTTTTGAAAGAGCAGTATCTGCCATAAAAATTTTTGCTAAACCACGGAAACAAATAGCTAATCCTATAGTATCATGTTTTTTTCTATTCGCAAGCAAAGATTTCTTCATATAGTCTCTAGCAGAACAAAAATCTTTCTTTTCTAAATAAACATTTGCGATATTATTGCAATTGATGGCGATTCCTCTTAAATCTGTTCGTAATTCTTGAATTTTGAGAGCTTTCAAGAAATAATCTTCTGCATTTTTATAATCTTTTATCATAAAATACACATTTCCCAAGCCATTACAAGAATATGCCAAAACAGTAGAGTCTTTAGTTTTGTCAGCAATATTATAAGCCTTTAGATGGTATTTCAATGCTTTGGGGAAAATATCCATTCTACGAAAAATAGTGCCTATAGAATTGTAAATTCGCCCCAAATCTTTTTCTAAATTATTTTTAATATAAATTTCTTTAGCTAAATCATAAAATTCAAAGGCTAAATCATATTGACCATTTACCCTATAATTAAATGCTTTTTTTTCCAATAAAGCACCAATTGTTTTAGCATTATCCTGATCTGTTAAACTTTCTTGAATTTGATCTCGTAAAAAAGATTTAGAATATTTATCTCTCTTTTCTATTCCATCCTTTTTCATTTCAGTAAAAATATTCACTAATACAATTAGTTTCTCTTTATCATTCTTACTTTTATTTAACCTACAAAACAAACTATCCAAGCTTGGTTTAGCAGAAAACAGCGTTCCAAATGAAAAGAAAAGCAGTATTATCAATATACCTTTCCTCATTTTATGCCTCCAGATTTTATTTTTTCCAGAATTAAAGGAAATTTCTTATAAACTTTCATCAACTCTATTGTATCAAAGTTATCCAAAAGCACAATCATCTCATCTATAAAATCCTTTAATATAGGAATACTAACCTCTTTGATTGAAGCACTTACAGAAGCAATAAACTTTTCTGTCTTTGGAATTACCAAGCCATTTTCATTGGCGAAATACTGTTTTTCAAGAATATCTGCATATTGCGAAATCCAATTAACAATTTCTTTCTTGTTATAATTCTCAGATTCTATTGAAGGTAATTCTTCTAATACTTTATTTTCAATAATTTCAAAAGGCAAATATTTCTTTAATTCAATATCAGTATCTGAAACCAAAAAATCTAGAGGAAAAATATAATCAAAATTTTTAGTGTCTTCAATATAAACATCTTCCTTTTCTGGGCTAGCAAAACCTAAAATAGGTATCTTTTCATATCCTTTAATTTTTCTTAGAATAGTACAGATATCACTCCCGCTTATTGATTTAAAACCGAGATCAATCATTACCAAATCAAAATTGCTATTCTCCAAGAAACCAATAATCGTTGTACTATTATTTTGGATGGTAACATCTAACCCCTTATCAGATAGAAATTTTTCAAACATTGTACTTTTTGCAACAGAACGAATAGCAATAAATACACTAGCAGGCTTAAATCTATAATTTTTGCAATCTTCGCTTTCAGAATATTTAATAGAATCTACATTACTACTCAATTCTACAGTATCAAAAGAAAGTGTAATTTCAGTTCCCTTTCCCAACTCACTCTTTACGTTTATGCTACCTCCCAACAATGCAAGCATCTTTTTGGTTATTGCCATTCCTAAACCTGTGCTTTCATACTTTCCACTATCTTTAAACTTAGTTTTATAGGGTACAAAAAGAGTGCTTATGGTTTCCTTATCCATACCTATTCCTGTATCCTTTATAACAATTTTAAGATGAACAAACCCATTACCTTTACTTGATTTAGAAGCACTAACACATAATTTCACAAAACCATTATCCGTGTATTTTATAGCATTATCAACAAGATTTCTAATTATTTGTCCAAATAAGTTTTCGTCAAATTTTATAAATTCAGGCACACTAGAATCTACATCAAACTTTAAGTCCAAATCTTTCTTATAACTTCTATTATGAAAAGATCTTTTAATTGATACCAGAACTCTTTCAATACTAATATCTTTCATTTTTAACTCTTCACGCCCTAGTTCAAAACAAAAGTAATTAAGTCCATTATGGATAATATCATTCATTCTTTTTCCCTCAAACTTAATTTTATCCAACAGATCTGTATCAAGATCTCTATTTTGATTAATTCTCAAAACATCGACACAAGAAAGTATTTCATTTAAAGGACTCTTTAACTCATGATTAATACTAGCGAAAGAAATCAATTTATCTCTAATTTCATCTATCAATTCTTTTTTCAATTGAACAACTCTTTCCAAGTTTTTATCGCTATTCTGTTTTTCTGCTAATAAAACACGAAAACGTTCTACTAAAACCATAACTTGAATATTCTCCCAAGTTTGATCAAAACGAATTTTCTTTATGTTTCGATAAAACATCATTCCTGCATAAGCCAAAACTAAGATGACAAAGAAAAAAAGCATAAGAGTATGAGCTAAATAAGAATTGGTCTTTTCAGAATCTTTTATCGTATTTTTCAGAACTCCATTTTCATTTTGAAGCATTTTATTTTCTTCATTAACTTGATAGATTTCCATCTCAAAACCAAGCTCTTGACCAATTGTATGATGTATACATTTAACAATTTTATTATGTGTTTCGTGTAATAAGGAATGGCTCTTTTCCATATATAAAACTTGCATTTTTTTCTCCAATAGAAGAATATGCATAAAATTAAATTTCTCTCTTTCACAAACAGCTAATGCCTTAGCTAATAAACTATTTGCTTCAACACAATTATTTTGAGCAATAAAACAATCTAATTTTAGTAAAATAATTTTGACATAATCACTAAAGCCAGACTCTTTGGTTAATCTTTCTTCGAATTTATTTAAAATTTCTAGTGCTGAAAAATATTCCTTATCATGCATAAAAAATAAAGCATCTATTAATTCAATTAAAACCTTATTCTTTGAATCGTTGGCATGTTTCTCAAAATCTTCTAAATACTGCGATCTTATTTCTTCAAACCCTTTAGTATTTTTCAATTGACTGAATGATAGAAAACAAATCCAATATGCAGATACTTTTACTTCTTTTTTATTATACAAATTGTTTCTTTCCAAAAATTCAATCACATTTTTGGCTCTATTTTTAGCTAATTCAAATTCTCCTTTTTTAAAATATAACCAAGCAGAAAAAATCTGTAAGTGAGGAAATGACTCAAAATCTTTATTATACTTATATAGTTCACTCCCTTTGTTCAAAAAGTCCAAACATTCATAAAAATGCCCTTTTTTGTCTGCCCCAATAGCTAAGTTATAATATGCATCCGCAATACGCAGATTCTTGGAATTAGTTTTGATTCCTAAATCAATAATCTTCCGAAATAAATTTTCTGCTTCATCTCTGAAATTTAATTCTATCTTAACATCTGCAGATCTGAAATATAGCAGCAATAATTTATCAAATTTGTCCTTATCCTCGAAATAGGTTGTTTTATCAAATCCTAAACGCTTTATCGCATACTCACAATAATAATCAGCTTCTATATATATCTTTTTAAAATAAAACAAAGAAGCTAAATAGGTAAGTATCTGCTGCTCGACCCATGAAATATCACCTTCCGGTAAATGTAACTGTTTAATATACTTATCTAAATCTTGTTTCGAATACTCATTAGATTCACTATTATACAGCTTTTTGATTTCCTTTAGTAATCTCTTATTTTGTAATTTATCTTGACTGGAAAGAGTTTGCGAAACCCCATTTAAGGGAGAAAAGAAACAAAAGAAAAAAAAAATAATTACAAAAAATAGTTTGTGCAATTGCATCCCAAAAAAATTAAGCTATTATCCCTACTATTATATACACCAAAAGCTACCCACTTTTCAAAAAAAGACATATAATTTTAACTTATATGCTAAATTTTAAGATGAATTCTTAAAATTAAAAAATCTTTTGAAAAACAGATAGCTATTGATTAAATAATGTTTGCCTTGATAAGCCTACCTTTCAGGAACCAAACGTCTTCCAGTTATATATGGAGGACATTTTATTTCAGTAACAACGTCATCTCCTTCTACTAATAGCTCTTTAAGACCTTGAGGTACATCTGCTTCAATTGGTCGTTCATCAGTAGAAACACGAATTTTCACCTTTCCTTCAACACCTTCCATCATGTCAACAACTTTGATAGAAATATCTGGATATTGTTCATTCATAAAGCTTTAATTTTAAAGTTAAAAATTAAGTTATTGCAATTGAAGTGATTTAAAAAATATCATAGCTAATAAAAAGTAGGATAGTTGGTAAACCACCTTATTACAGGAATAATTAATTCCAATGACAATTTGGTGAAAATATTTGAATATGCCTATAAGAATGAACAAAAAAAACATAAATCCTTAAAATAAATAGAAAAACACAAACCTACATTAAGAAAAATAAGTGTTTTCAACATTGGAGTTTTTAGCACATTTGTCTTTTCATTTCGTATTATTGGAAATCTACTTCCACTTCCAATTTTTTTTCTCTTCCCAAAATATATCTTTACTTTTTAGAATATCTCTGATTTCAATTTTAAACTCAGCAAATTCACTCATATTCGAAGGAAAAATAACAGATTGAAAATCTCCAATAATCAAAATTATATAGTTACCTATATCAACGCCTTTTTTAATTTTACTCCAATCTATTTCTGCTTTTGCAAATTCATCTTTAATTAAGATTTTATCTACGGAAAGATCTACATATGTTTTAACCTCCAACTTCTCATTAAGCTGTTTATCAATTACCTTTAAATAATTACGCTTAAAAAAATAGGATTGCAATCTAGAGAAATACACAACAGAAAACAGACCTATAATTACAAAACTAATTAACAATGATATTTTATTCTCTGAATATCCTTGATATGCAAAAAAAGCAAAAACTACTCCCAACATAATTCGGGCAGACCATTTGCGTTTTTTTAATCCATTTGATTCCGATGCCGCAAATAATATGTTTGTCAGATAATCTTCTCTTTTTAATACAAAATCAACTTCCATCTCTTCCCTTTCCTTTCAATTAATATCAAATCATATATAAAAAGCCAAAACTAAAACATTTCGTAATCCAATAAAAATAGAAAATTATACTATCTCAGAAAGCATATAAAATTATGCTTGATAGCTCCTCCTATCTTTATTATTCGTAATTCTGACGAATTAAACTTTTCTAATACATCGATTATTTTACTGCATTCCACTTTATCCTTTTGAGAAAAAAGCAATTTATTGTAAATCATCAAACCTCTATCTGTCAAATTCATTATCAACTTATGCAAAAATATTTCTTCTTTAAATTTCATGGGGACTTCAAAATCTTTATACAGATCAACAACTATCAAATCATATTTTGACTTTTTATTATTCATTACAAAATCGTATGCATCTTCACAATACAGTGTCAGATTAGAAGTTGAATTTAAATTAAAATATTTTTCTGCCAGACGTAAAATCTCCGAATCAATTTCAACTCCATCAATTATCATCTGATCAGAAATTTTATCATTCAATATTTCTGCAACACTTCCTGCTCCATAACCAAGAATTAATACTCTTAATGGTCTTGAACTTGGAATTTCAATTTTTCCAAACAACTCTTTAAATGCAAAATGAAGTCCTCCAAAAGAATAATTAACATTTTTTGAGTTTAGAACTAATCTCTTTTTTTCTTTAACTACTTCTAAGTATTGATTTACACTCGATTTTGTTGTTTCCAAAACTTCTCTTTGACCAAAAAAAAGGTCATAGATTTTTTTAAAAAAATACATTAAGCTTAGGTTTATTTTAAGTTCAATTGACGAACTATTTATTCTATTATGTAGGTGGTTATAAAAGAACGTATTTAAAAAAATAAAAAAGACTTTGCGAATCAGAAGAACCACCAAAAGATCCACAAAGTCAAAATAGAAAACATGAAGAAAGATCTTATTTTATCAAGGTAATTGTTACCTTGAAAACATCCACTTTTCCTTTTAGAATACCTGAATTTTCAATTTTCACCTTACATATCTATATGTATGTACCAAGTATGATTGGTTTCTTATTAAAAGATCCATTCAAGTCATTTTCGGGACAAAAAGAAGTAAATAACTTTTGTTCCCAATTATCAAAAATTGTTAATTCATAAAAGGTAAGATTACCCAAATCAAAAAAACCGGGCAAACACAAATCTATATAGAAAACTGCAAATTGATTTTCATTATTTACAATGGGAAATATTATCGCTGATTGAGTAGAAAAAACAGAAGCTACATTAATTTTATCAAAATAGAGATTATCAATACCACCAAAAACACTATTCATAGAAGTTTCAACCAATCTATCCTCGTCAAACTTAATATAGGTGGTATGTACAGAAAGCCTGTTTGAAGATTCCTCTGTTGGTAAATAATCATAATCTCTTATTTCTTTTTGCCCAAAAACAACAGTAACCATCAGCCAAAAAGAGAATAAAAATACAATTGACTTTTTCATATTTATTCTTTTCTCAATAGAAATTAAACCCATACATTTCACTGAGGCCTAATACTCTCCCACAAGTAAAAATTAATTTTTCAATCTTATAACTCAAAATTATAAGTCAGAAAATCTTACTAGCCTATTTAATCATACACACAGGAAAATAATCAAAAAAGAAAAAATGAATCTGGAAATATTTTTTATTTATCCACACTTTAATCACAGCTCCACAAATACAATCAACACATATCTATGCAGTAAAAAATATATTGATATTCGACTTTTTCAAAACATTTTTTTATTGTCCTCTTTCCAAACGCTACAACAAATCTAAACTTTTAATTTAGTTTAACAATAAATAAATATGCCTTATAAGGCTTTTTAGCCTATATTTTTTTTTCACATAATTTTTTAATGATTCAATCAAGTGTATATAAGCCCGAACAAAAGCTATAGCGATTAAGCCTAACTCTGTCTATATGCCCTAAATAATCGCACTATATATAGGTAGCTTTAATATACATAGGCCATTTGTTTTTTGACCAAGACAGGTAATGATTCTTCTATAACCTAGGAGGTTTTCATTAAATACCTAGGAGATTTTTACTAAATACCTAGGAGGTTTTCATTAAATACCTAGGAGGTTTTCATTAAATATCTAGGAGGTTTTCATTAAATATCTAGGAGGTTTTCATTAAATACCTAGGAGGTTTAGAGTGAATAAAGGTAGGGATGGTAGTGATTTAAGGTAAGAAAACAAGCTCTATTCTAGCTCTGTTGGCGGCTCTGTCCAGAGACAGGCTTAACAAGACGTTTAAAATGTTGTGAAAATTATTGCCATGTACTTAGTCATAATTTATTAAATTACGCAGATCTTTGACTTAAAGCCTAAAAATACATAAATCACTTTATCACTTAACTCCTATAATTATTAAACCAAGAAATAAATAATATTTAGCAAAAATTATTTGATTCAATTTTATTTTATTATCTTAAATAACTACATTAATAACAATCATATCTCATGAGTAAAATCAAATACCTTTTCATTCTCCTCTTCTTGTCTATAATAATAAAATCATTTGGTCAAATATCTTTGGAAGGTAAAATAGATGGCTATGACAACTCTCAAATATTTTTGGCTTCTTATTATGGTGATTTCAAAGCAATAATCGATTCAACAAAAACAGATCAAAAAGGTAATTTCAATATTTTACTACCCAATAAAACACCTATAGGTTTATACAAAATTGCCTTTGGGCAAGGAAAACATCTGGATATATTTATTGGCAAAGAGAATATAAAATTTTCAACAAAATACTTCGATCCTAGTCTAAGAATACACTTTATTGACTCTCCACTAAATACTGCACTTTACAGATATATAAACGCACTTCGAGATGCAAATTTTAAAACTCAGTTTTTAAAACCTATTTTAGAATATTATCCTCAAAACAACAGGTTCTACAATGAAACTAAGATGGAATATTATGGTATATATAATAATCTTAATATGGAAATTGATAGAATCCTTGAAGAATATCCTAAAACATGGATATCTACTTATATAAGAAGTGACAGACCAACTGCAATTAACAGAAAACAAGATTACTCGGAACAAAAGAAACAACTTAAGTTACATTTTCTCGATTCAATTCAATTTAATCAACCTTCATTGCTCAATTCAAGCCTTTTTAGTAATAAAATCATTAGTTATTTAGCAATTTTTCAATCAAATGAAAATGATCCGCACAAAATAAAAATGGATTTTATTCCTGCAATCAAAGATCTTTTAGAAAGGGCATCTTCAAATCCACAAGTTTATGCTTTTGTATATAGTTACTTAATTAAGGGATTTGAAGACAACAACTTGGATTTACTAGTTCAATATATTGCAGAAAACTTCAACTCACCTACAAATTTAAATCCTGAGGTATACAAAAAAACAGAAATTCTCAAAAATCTCTCAATGGGTAATACAGCCCCCTCGATAATAACAAAAGATATTACAGGCAACCCATTTGATTTAAATAAAATAAAGGCAAAGTATACTTTATTAATTTTCTGGGAACCCAATTGCTCTTCTTGTGAAAGATATTTACCAGAAATCAGAAAAGAAATTTTTGATCTCTATTCTAAAAAAGAAATTCAAATAATTGGATTAGCCATTTCTGATAGTAAAGAAGAAGTAGAAGAAAATATAAAACGATTTAACTATCCGTGGAAAAACATTGTCTTAGCAAAAGCATGGGAGTCAAAAATAGTTGAAGAATATGCAGTATCGGGTACTCCCAAATTTTTCCTTCTTGACCGGAAAAAAAGAATCATAAGTCAACCTCAAAGTATGAAAGAAATTTTAATTTATTTAAATGAATAAGAGTTATGTCTAAATGGTCAAGATTAAAAAAAGCAAAGTTAATTTCTTCTCTTTTAAGTATCCTTATTATTTTAATAATCATTGGCCTTTTACTTTTAAAAAAGAATTGGACAAACATTGTAAACAAACAACTCAAATCAAAATTAGAGATTCCAAACCATATTATAAATGTAGAAAAGAGTTATATAAAACTCTTTTCTACTACTCTAATCTTCAATAACATATCGATTAAAGAATCGGAAAATAAAAATAAAACTATTCCCCTTAAATTAGATCTATCGATTGATGAATTAGAAATTCAATTATTCTCTATTTTTTCATTATTAGCTGACAATCCTTTAAATAAATCAAAAATAAAAATTAATGATTCCAATATATTTGTTGAATTAAATACTCAAAAAAAAGACGCGCTTAAACTAAAGAAACACATAAAGAAACTTAAAATCAAGCGTTTTGAACTAACAGATTCAAATATTCAACTTATAAAAAAAGACGAGCTAAATTTAAAGGTAAGTATTGATAAATTTCATGTAAAAAACATGAAGCTTATTGAAATAGAAGACAAAAATTTCCCTTTTGATTTTACAGATTTTCAAATAAACTTAAATGACTTTTTCTTTAAATCAGAAAAATCATATTATCATTATTCATTCAAAAATCTAAAACTAAATGATTCTCTTAAAAGACTTGAAATCAGAAAACTGAAAATAATACCTGATATATCTTCAAAAGAATTCTTCTCAAAGTTCACTACACAAAAAAGCTACACAAAACTCTCTATAGAAAAAGTAAACATCGACTCCTATAAATTAAATAATAAAGAAAAGGACTTAGACTTATTTATTCCTGAAATTAAACTTACAAGTTTAGTGATGAGCAATTTGAAAGACAAAAACTATCGCTTAGATACTTCAAAAATCATCCCTATGCCTTTGGAATATCTAGATAAAATCAAATTCCAATTCAGAATAAACCAGATTAATGCTTCAAAAATGCATTATTCCTATCTGGAAATACCTAAAGAAGAAGAAGAAGCTTTCAAAATATACTTTTCTAACTGCAATGTAAAAATTGATAATATATCTAATAGGTATAACTCAAAAGAAAAAGAGAAGCAAAATTTAAATATCAATTTTATGGGATATTTATTAAATAAGGGGAAACTTCAATTGAATGTAAAATCTAATTATTCTAAACCCAAAGATATTCACTTTAAAGCTAGTTTAGTCAATTTTGATTTACAAACCTTAAATTCTATAACACAAAAAAGTATTGGAATTAAATTTCGTTCAGGATATTGTGAGAAACTCCAATCAACAGGCTATAGTGAAAATAATATTCTTAAAGGAACCGTAAAATTTGAATATAACAAATTGAATATCGCAATAGAAAATAAAAAATATAATTTTAGAAATAGAACACTAGTCAGCGATATTGCTAATATTTTCATTCGAAAAGAAAATCCACGAAAAAATGGTCATCTTAAAATTGGACATTTTGAATATTATAGAAATGTGCATAAAAACTTTATAAACTTCATATGGAAATCAAATTTGTCTGGAATAAAGAAATCAATTGGATTACCTGGAGAAAGACGAGATAGAAAAACAAAATAAAAGCAATCTTTAATTCTTTTTTATTTGCTAGAATACTATGTTCATTTTCAAATACACAGAACTATTCTTTGCAATTTTTTAAACACCATAATTTGAAATCTGCCAAGCGAATATAATTATTAGTGTATACTCAGTGTTTATAAAAAGCAAAAGGTTGTCCGATACACGAACAACCTTAACTATATATTTTTCTCTCAACTATAAAGTCAAAAGTTATTAGTTCATATTTTTCACCAATTCTGGTAATTTTCTTAAAGAAGCCATTTCTCTCCACTTTTTACGAACATCTTCTGCAGGAATACCAAAATAGGTTTTTCCACCTTCAAGACTCTTATCAACAGCAGAAGTTGCCAAAATTACAGCTCCTTTTCCTATTACTAAATCTTTATTTACAGCAACACGTCCCCAAAGCAAAACTTCATCCTCAAGTTTGGTAACACCAGCAATAGCCGCATGAGAACCAATTAAGCAATCCTTACCAATTTCGGTATCATGACCAATCTGACAATGATTATCAAGTTTGGTTCCTTTACCTATAATTGTATCCCCAGAAACACCTTTATCAATAGTACAAAGGCCACCTATTTCAACATTATCTTTGATAATTACCCGACCACAAGATTCAAATTTCGTATACCCTTCAGGTCTTTTTTGAAAATAAAAAGCATCTGCTCCCAAAACACTATTGGCATGAATAATTACATTATCACCAATTTGAGTATGATCGTAAATACTTACATTACTATGGATTATACAGTTTTCACCAATAGTAACATTATTCCCTATAAAAACTCCAGGTTGAACAATTGTTCCTTTTCCAATTTTTGCTTTTATGCTAATATTATCGGAACAAGGTTCAAATGGACGAAATTTCTTTACAAGAGAAACATAATCATCAAAAGGAGCTTCAGAATAGATTAATGCTTTTCCTTCAGGACAATCAACTTTCTTGTTTATCAAGATTGTTGTAGCATTAGAATTTAAAGCTTTATCATAATATTTAGGATGATCGACAAAAGTAAGATCACCATTTTCGACCATATGAATTTCATTCAAACCGCTCACCTTAAATTCAGGGTCACCTATATATTCAGCTTGAATTAATTCAGATAGTTCTTTAATAGTATATGCTCTTTCTAGCTTCATAGAATCAGAGTTAATAGTTTTACTTCACTCTTTCAGAATATTCATAAGAACGAGTATCAACCTTAATTTTATCTCCAATATTGATAAACAAAGGAACTCGTACAACACCACCAGTTTCTACAGTAGCATCTTTCAATGTATTGGTAGCAGTATTTCCTTTTTCTCCTGGCTCGGTATAAGTAACCTGAAGAATAACATAAGCCGATCTTTCGCAGGTTAATGGAGTTTCGGTATCTGCATGAAATATTATATCAACATTTTGACCTTCTTTCAACAAATCTGGTGCAGGAACCATTTCTTTGTTAATAAAAGTTTGTTCAAAATCTTCAGTATTCATAAAGTGGAAATCATCTCCATCACTATATAGAAATTGATGTTCACGACGCTCAACACGCGCAATAGTAATTTTCACTCCTGCAGGAAAAGTATTTGGAAGAACTTTACCTGTTTTTAGATTTTTAAGTTTAGTACGAACAAATGCAGCACCTTTACCTGGCTTAACATGCTGAAATTCTGTAATAGTCCACAATTCATTATTGAATTCTATACAAAGTCCGTTTTTGAAATCTGAAGTATTAGCCATAACACCTAAGTATCTTAATTTTTTATTTTACAAAGAATAAGCAGCAAATCAATTTTTTATTGTTTACTGCTTACACCAAAATTCACTCTTATATTATCAACAATATTAATCTCTATCTTTTGCTCTAGTAAATCCTCTCATAATCCCCCTTTTGGATTTACTAATAAAAGCGAGTATTTCGTCCCTTTCTGAAGTTGCAGGAACATTAGCCTCGATATAATTTACAGCTTGGCTAACATTATATCCTTTTAAATAAAGTATTCTAAAAATACTTTGGATATGATCGATTTGAGTATTAGAAAAACCTCTTCTTCTCAAACCAATTGAATTAATCCCTACAAAAGAAATAGGTTCACGTCCTGCTTTTGTAAATGGAGGCACATCTTTTCTAACAAGACTTCCTCCAGATGTCATTGAATGTGCACCGATATTTACAAATTGGTGAACAGCAGACATTCCACTTAAAATAGCCCAATCATCAACATTTATATGTCCAGCCAAGTTCACTGCATTACCCAGAATAACATTATTTCCAATAATACAATCATGGGCAACATGAACATAAGCCATTATCAGGCAATTTTTACCTACAACAGTCTCATAATTTGCTTTTGTACCTCTGTTAAGGGTTACAAATTCACGAATAATGGTATTATCCCCAATTTTAACTAGAGTATCTTCACCATCATATTTTAAATCTTGAGGGATAGCGGAAATTACTGCACCAGGAAAAATTCGACAATTTTTACCGATCCTAGCTCCTTCCATGATTGTCACATTCGATCCAATCCAGGTTCCCTCTTCAATAACCACATTCTTTTCGATATTCACAAAAGGCTCAATTACAACGTTATTAGCAATTTTTGCCTGAGGATGAACGTATGCTAAGGGTTGGTTCATTATGATTTCTTTTTACTGTTTATCTTTTCTCATTATCTGGGCCATCATTGTTCCTTCCATAACTACCTTATCACCCACATACGCATATCCTTTCATATGACATAATCCACGACGAATAGGCGCAATTAATTCAAGACAAAAAACAATGGTATCACCAGGAACAACTTTATTTCTGAATTTCACATCATCAATCTTCAAAAAGAAAGTCAAATAATTTTCTGGATCGGGAACAGTACTTAGAACTAAAGTTCCACCAACTTGAGCCATAGCTTCTACCTGCAACACTCCAGGAAAAACAGGTTCACCAGGAAAATGTCCTACGAAGAAATTCTCAGTCATAGTAACATTTTTTACCCCTACAACGTGAGTATCACTCATTTCCAAAATTTTATCCACAAACAAAAAAGGAGGTCTATGGGGTAAAATATTCTGAATCTGATTGACATCATACAATGGTTCAGCATTAAGATCAAATGGAGGTTTCTTGGTCATAATTTTTAATTCTTTTTAAGGCGTTGTTTTAATAATTTACCAAAAGCAGTATTGGCATAATGTCCAGGCTTTAAAGCAAAAATCTTTCCCTTTAAAGGCTTTCCTATCAATGTTAAATCTCCAATAACATCCAATAGTTTATGACGTGCAGGCTCATTTGGAAAATGCAATTCCAAATTATTTAATAGTCCGGTAGACTGGACAGTAACCTTAGGCTTATTGAATAATCCAGAAAGTCTGTCTAGCTCAGACTGATCTACTTTTCGATTAACAAAAACGATTGCATTGCTTAAATCTCCTCCACGAATCAAGTTGTTTTGAAGTAAAAACTCTAATTCATGGAAAAAAACAAAGGTTCTACAATTAGCAATATCTTTCGAAAAGTCGTTAAGATTATTTAAACTTGCCTGTTGTTTTCCGAGCACATCAGTATTAAAATCAATATTTACTTCTACCTCATAATGATCGCAAGGTTCAACACGAATTGACACACCGCTTTTTTCATCTTTATATTCAAAAGGCTCATCAATCTCGATATACTCTCTATCTTCTTGTTGTTCTTGGATCCCTGATTCCAAAATAGCCTCTACGAAATAACGTGAGCTTCCATCTTTAATAGGAATTTCTGGCATATTAAGATCAACCAAAACATTGTCGATCCCTAAACCAGTAAAAGCTGCTAAGACATGTTCTATAGTATGAACTTGTGCATTATTTTGACTTAATGTTGTCCCTCTAGATGTATCGACCACGTTTTCAACATCTGCATCAATAACAGGCTGTCTATCAAGGTCAACTCTACGGAATTTAATACCATGTCCCTCGGGTGCTGGATGAAAAGTCATAACTCCAGACTGTCCTGTATGTAAGCCAAGGCCCGAGATACTAATGGACTTTTTTATTGTATTCTGCTTTACAGACATAACCATTTTTAATCAGGTAATTCTTCAATTCAAATCGAGACAAAGGTAAGAATTTTAAATTCTTTTTAACTTTTATGCTATTTAAGAGTTAATTTTTACTCAATTCTTCGATTTTTCTTTCCAATTCATTTACTTTATTTACCAATTTTTCAAGATTCCTAAAATGTACAAAAGACTTCTTGTAACGATTAATATCCATAGCAGGAGAACCTAATACAACATGACCTTCTTTATTAATATTTGTAGTAACTCCAGATTGGGCTGCAATGATAACTCTATCTGCAATTTTCAAGTGTCCAACAATACCTGCCTGACCAGCAACAGTAACATTTTTCCCTATTTTTGTAGATCCACTAACTCCTGCTTGAGCAGCCATAACCGTATTTTCTCCAATTTCGCAATTGTGAGCAATCTGAATGAGATTATCAATTTTTGCTCCTTTACGAATAACAGTAGATCCCATTGTGGCACGGTCGACAGTTGAATTAGCTCCAATTTCAACATTGTCCTCAATAATTACATTTCCAATTTGAGGAATTTTATTGTAGGTACCGTCAGAATTAGGAGAGAAACCAAAGCCATCTGCACCAATTACAGATCCTGAATGCAGGATACAATCATTTCCAACTATACAATGGTGATAAATTTTTACTCCTGCATAAAGCACAGTATTCTCACCAATTTCAGCTCCATCTCCAATATAAACTTGAGGATAGATTTTTACTCCTTTAGCAATTTTTACATTCTTACCTATGTAGGCAAGTTCTCCAACATAAACTTCACTAGCTATTTCAGCTGAATCTTCAATAAATGCATTTTCGCAGATTCCTTCTTTTGAGCTTAGCTGATATTCACTATAAATAGTTAATAGCTTTGTAAATGAAGCATATGCATCATCTACTCTTATCAAAGTGGCTTTTACTTCTGAAGAAGGTTTAAAATCTTTATTTACGATAACAACAGAAGCATTGGTGCTATAAATATGTGTTTCGTATTTTGGATTAGACAAAAAACTAAGTCCTCCAGGTTCTCCTTCTTCTATCTTGGCAAGTTTCCATACCTCAACATCAGAATTCCCGTCCACAGAACCATTAAGTACTTCTGCAATTTGTAGTGCGGTAAAATTCATGAATTTAATATCTTTCAAAAAGCTGCAATTTATTATTTTTTTTAAAAAACACTTATAAATAGCATGCTATATATTTATACTTCTAAGTTCAAAAACAAAAGAACAAATATAATTCAGAAAATTATTTATCCAAACCTGCTTAAATAAAGACAAACAAAATGTTTACCAAACTTTTTATAAAAACCGATTTGAAAATTATTCTGCTTAAAGAACGCATCCTTTTATTTGAATGATATATAAAGTCATGAATTTAAATTTATCTAATTTCTTTTGGATAAATTAGAAAACTCTTAGTTACAGGATTTGATAATACAGAGATATTTAACTGATCTGAAGCCAATGAAATATCTTTGGTTATTCCTTTTTTGTTTAAAATATTGATTCTTCCAAGATTCGGATTATAAGCCAAATTAAATGTAAAATCGTTGATTACGACATAATCAACCTCATCACGAGTAAATCCTAATATCTGCATAGTTTTCTTCCTATATTTATCAATATCTTCTTCACTAAAACTCTCATCTCGCAATTCTATGGCTCCTAAACTTCTGTTAATAATACTTTTTGCCAAATAAGACAAAACTTTATCTTTATGAGAAGCCCAAACTTTTATTGAAGCCAAAACATCATAATCATCCAATTCACTAAATCTTTGCAAAACTTTCTGTTCATTAAAATCCTTTTTCTCTAATTGGTTTGTCAAGAAAAAAGACAATGATGGAGTACTCCATACCTTAACACCTGTTTCAACCAAAAACTTTGCTCTTTTCAGAATACTAACCAACAAATACTCTGAAGCAATAACAGCTTTGTGCAGATATACCTGCCAGTACATTAATCTTCTAGCTATTATAAATTGTTCTACGCTATAAATCCCTTTACTCTCCACAGCTAATTCACCTTCTGCTAACTCGAGCATAGAAATAATTCTATCTGCATTAACAGTTCCCTCTACAACTCCTGTATAAAAACTATCTCTTTTCAGATAGTCCAAACGATCAACATCTAATTGGCTACTTACCAATTGATGTAAAAATTTCTTACTGTACTTATCTTTAAATATCTCTAAAGCTAAATCAAGTTCATTTCTAAATATTTCATTAAAAAACTGCATAAAAATTTCGGATAGATCTTCATGAGAAAGCTTATCAACTATTGAGTTCTCAAGACTATGAGAAAATGGTCCATGGCCAATATCATGCAACATGATAGCGATCAAAGCTCCTCGTTCCTCTTCCTTATTAATAGAATGTCCTTTAATACGTAAAACCTTAATAGCTTCTTGCATTAAATGCATTGCTCCCAATGAATGTTGAAATCTTGAATGATTTGCTCCGGGATAAACCAAAGATGTAAGGCCAGTTTGTTTAATTCTTCGTAAACGCTGAAACCATGGATGATCCATTATTTGATATATTATCTCAAACGGAAATTTTATAAACCCATAAATTGGATCATTTAATATCTTGCGCTTACTATAACCAGTAATCATTTAATTTATATTTCGTTAGTAATTAGTATAAAGGATTCTATTTGCTTACAGATAGATTCATTTCTTCAGCTTGGTTAAAATAAATAATTTTAATAATCCATAAAACATTAGCTTTTAATATGAAAATGAAGAGCCATATAACAATACATTGAACATATACAAAGTTAAACATTATAAAAATTCCTTGACAGGCTAAAATTTTGGTATTACTTTTACGCAGAAAGATTAAAATCAAAAATTTTAATTCTTAGACATTATTAACTGAAAAATTTTTTTCTAAATCCATTTATGCTCCATTTTTACTCTTTTATGTAATAACCAAATTAGATTGTGTTTTTCACATCTAATGGCTTAACATGTAATAAACTAAGTTAGTTAATAATTTTTTGTTTCCAACCAAAGTAATCTTTGTAATCTTATGGAAAAAATTAAAATATTATGGGCAGACGACGAAATTGATTTGTTGAAACCCCACATTCTGTTTCTTGAGAAAAAAGGCTATGATCTTTCAACTGCAAATAATGGGGATGAAGCTTTAGATTTAGTAAAAACTGAACATTTTGACATAATTTTCCTGGATGAAAATATGCCAGGAATCACGGGCTTAGAAACATTAGAACAAATAAAGAAATTGTATCCTAATCTTCCTGTTGTAATGATTACAAAAAGTGAAGAGGAGCAAATTATGGAAGATGCAATAGGAGGCAAAATCAATGATTATCTAATTAAACCTGTTAACCCAAACCAAATTCTTCTTTCGCTAAAAAAGAATCTCGAAAATAAAAAGCTGGTAAGTGAAAAAACCACTCACAACTACCAAAGAGAATTCCGTAATATTGGCATGGAATTAACCAATAACTTACACCACTCTGAATGGATTGATGTTTATAAAAAAATCACCCACTGGGAACTGGAACTTGAGCAGTCTAATGACGATGGAGTTACAGAAATTCTGAAAATGCAAAAAGAAGAGGCCAATACTGTTTTTGCAAAATATTACGAAAGAAATTATATTGATTGGATTAATGGTCATGAAGAAGACCGCCCTATTTTATCGCATACTCTATTAAGAGAAAAAATACTACCTGTAGTTGAAGAATCCGACCGCTCTACTTTCGTGCTATTGATTGATAATCTTAGATATGATCAATGGAAAGCTATTCAACCCAAAATTGAAGAGTACTTTAGAGTTAGTGATGATAATATTTATTTTTCTATTCTTCCCACAACAACTCAGTACGCAAGAAATGCATTATTTTCTGGATTGATGCCTTTGGAGATTCAAAAAAAATATCCAAAATATTGGATTTCTGAAAGTGAAGAAGGTACGAAAAACCAATATGAAGAAGAACTACTGGGCGAACAGCTTAAGAGATTTGGAAAAGACATTCGCTACACCTACAATAAGGTATTAAACTTAAATGCAGGAAGAAGACTTGTAGACAACTTACCCAATCTTCTGAATTCAAAACTGAATGTAATCGTTTACAATTTTGTTGATCTTTTAAGTCATGCACGAACCGAGATGGAGATTATCAGAGAGCTTGCTGACGATGAACCTGCATACCGTTCTCTAATGTTATCATGGTTTGAACACTCAAGCTTATTTGATATAATCAAGTACATAGCTCAAAAAGATGTAAATTTAATCATCACTACAGATCATGGTAGTGTAAGGGTTCAAAATCCAGTCAAAATCTTAGGAGATAGAAATACAAATACAAACCTCAGATATAAATTCGGTAAAAGTCTAAATTATAATAAAAAAGAAGTTTTTGAAGTAAAAAACCCCGACCATATATTTATGCCTCGAGCAAATGTAAGCACAGCTTATGTTTTTTGTAAAAAAAATGATTTCTTTGCATACCCAAATAATTATAATTACTACGCAAACTATTATAAAAATACTTTCCAGCATGGAGGTATTTCAATGGAAGAAATTTTGATTCCAATAATAACTTTAAGAAGCAAATAATAATTATGAAACAAGATATTATTATCCAAAATCTAGAAGATTTAGATAAGGCTGCAAAGATAATTTTAAGCAAAGTCCCTGACCAAAGGGTCTTTGCTTTTTTCGGTGAAATGGGCGTTGGAAAAACTACTTTTATAAAAGCTCTGTGTAAGGAATTAGATGTTACAGATACTGTAAATAGCCCAACTTTTTCGTTAGTAAACGAATATCACACTACTGAAGGAGAATCTATATTTCATTTTGATTTCTATCGAATAAAAAAACTTGAAGAAGTTTATGATATTGGATATGAAGATTACCTATACTCAGATAGCTATTGCTTTCTTGAATGGCCTGAATTAATCGAGCAACTTTTACCAGAAAATATCGTAAACATTTATATTACTGAAAACAAAGAAAATCATAACAGAAAGATAAGTTATCAAATAAATCACCAGTGAAATAACTTCTAAAATCATGAGCGAAAGTATTCCTGAAAATTTAAGATCAAAATACTTAGGTGAATTAATCCCTCAAGAAGAAACTCTTGAAAAGCGAAAATCAAAAAGCAATCATAGTTTGGGAATTCCAAGAGAACAATCTCCCTATGAAAACAGAATCGCCTTAACTCCTGAAGCAACAGGAGTATTGGTCAATAATGGAATACAAGTAAAAGTTGAAGAAGGAGCAGGAAAAACTGCAGGATTTAGCGATCAACAGTACAGTAATTATGGGGCAAATATTATTCGATCTAATGAAGAGGTTTTTCAATCGGATATAATTCTAAAAATTGCACCTCCAACAGAGGAAGAGCTTGAGTTAATTCCAAAAGGGAAATGTCTAATCAGTTCCCTTAATCTACCTATTCAGAAACGGGTATACTTTGAAAAACTCATAAAGAAAAAAATCACAGCTCTGGCATTTGAATATATTCAAGAAAACAGAAATGCATTCCCTCTTGTAAGAACAATGAGTGAAATTATTGGCAATACAACCATATTTATTGCTGCTGAATATTTAGCTCATCCAGAGTACGGGAAAGGTATTTTACTTGGAGGATTTCCTGGAATTTCACCATCTGAAATCGTAATAATCGGAGCAGGAACCGTAGGTGAATATGCCGCAAGAACAGCTGCCGGACTAGGTGCTATGGTAAAAGTATTTGATAAATCAATTACACATTTAAGGAGAATTCAAGAAAAACTTGGGTCTCATATATTTACTTCCGTAATGGAAAAAAGCACCCTCGAAAAAGCTATCTTACAAGCAGATGTTGTTATTTCTGCAAAATATGTTGCTGCAGGTACTTCTCCATGTATTATCCACGAATCGCTTATAAAAAAAATGAGGAAGAAATCGATAATCATAGATGTAAGTATTGACCAGGGAGGTTTCTTTGAAACATCAAAACGCACCAATATATTGAATCCAGTATTCGTAAAACATGGAATAACTCATTATTGTGTTCCAAACATTGCATCTGGAGTTCCTCATACTGCATCCAAAGCTTTCAGTAATATTTTCGGTCCAATACTGAAAAAAATCCACCAAAACGGAGGTGTGCTTCCTTCTTTAAGACACAATTACTGGCTCAGTAAAGGGGTTTATATTTTATCTGGGATAAACACAAACAAATTTATCGGAGATCACTATAATTTGCCATATCAAGACATTGATTTATTAATGGCGGCCTATCAATAATTTCATCATGCAAGTAAACAATAAGTTATTAGAAAAATATAATATATATATCGGAGAAGAAAACTACATTAGTCTCTCAAAATTTATTTCCAATGGCTCTTTTTCGAAAGTCTTCATCCTCGTTGATGAACACACACATACTCATTGCTTACCAATACTAATTTGTAGTTGTCCAGTATTAGGAAATGCTGAAGTTATTGAAATTGAAAGTGGAGAAAATAGTAAAACATTAGAAACGGCTGCTCAGCTTTGGTATACACTTACCGAACTTGAAGCAGACAGAAAAAGCTTATTAATAAACCTTGGAGGAGGTATAATTTCTGATCTCGGAGGATTTATTGCTTCAACATTTAAAAGAGGAATTTCTTTTATAAATGTCCCTACAAGTCTTTTAGGTCAAATTGATGCATCTGTAGGTGGTAAAACAGGTATCAATCTGGATAATCTAAAAAACCAGATTGGAAGTTTTGTAAATGCTGATGCTACTTTCATTTTTCCTAAATATTTAAAAACTCTAAAAACAAAGGATTTACTATCAGGATATGGTGAAGCCATAAAACACAGCATTTTAAATAGTAATGCTTTATGGACTAAGCTTATACAAACTCCTGCTGAAAAAATATTTGACTACCCTGATTTAATTACTGAAATCATGCAAGTCAAACTTGAAATCGTTGATAATGATTTTTCAGAAAAAGGATTACGGAAATCCCTTAATTACGGACATACTGTAGGTCATGCGATAGAAAGTGTAAAGTTGAAAAACAATAACTCTATTTCTCATGGAGAAGCCATTTCTCATGGAATGGTTATTGCAAATATAATTTCCGAACTATTAGAAATACATAAAATTGACTTTAAAGTAATAAATAAAAAAATACTTCAGATTTTCCCTTCAATCAAATTTACAGACAAAGAACATTCTCAAATCATTGACCTACTAAAACATGACAAAAAAAACAGTCATGGTAATCTAAACTTTTCCTTAATAAAAGATTTTGGTGAAACCATTATCGACCATCCCGTTGATACATCCACCATAAAAAAAGCATTAGAGATATATCAGTCTTTGTAAAACAAATAGCTTTCTTTCTTGCTTTCAAAAGAAAGAAAGCTATCATCTACATCTTTATTTTTTGCTAAAAATCTTGTTAAAATTACAGTTATGGACAATTGTAAGCTAATTATAGAAAAGCCGCAAAAAAACATAAATATTAAAATTAATATAACGGGCAGTAAAAGCGAAAGTAACAGAGCTCTTATTATTAAACATTTATGTTTAGGCAACATTGTACTAGATAACTTATCTGACTCTGACGACACAAAGATTATTGAAAAACACCTGAATAACATTGACCTATACACAGACTCAAAAATTCCTTTAATTATAGATATAAAAAATGCAGGAACAGCTGCACGTTTTCTTACACCTTATTTAGCTATAACACCTGGCAAATGGTTACTTACAGGTGATGAGTCTATGCGAGAAAGGCCAATGAAACCTCTTGTTGAAGCATTAAAAACAATAGGTGCAAAAATTGAATATATAAATCAAAATGGTTTTTTACCTATAAAGATTACAGGAAAACCTCTTAATGGAGGCGCTATTGAAATTGATCCAAGCATTAGTTCACAATTCATTTCTGCACTTTTACTTATAGGAGCAAAGCTTCCTGAAGGCTTAAAGCTATTTTTAAAGGGAAAAAAAGTTTCTACGCCTTACATAAAAATGACAATTGAACTTTTAAAGCACTTTGGTATTACTGTTAAAGAACAAGACAACAGTATATATGTTCCATGTCAAATGATTAGACCCAACAAACTATCCATTGGTGGTGATTGGTCTTCTGCTTCTTATTGGTTTGAAATTGCAGCAATAAACAAGGAATCAAATATTTCACTTTTAGGTTTAAAAGAAAATAGTTTTCAAGGTGATAAGAAGATAACTGAAATATTTAATCTTTTCGGTATAGATTCTAATTTTTCTGATCAAGGTCTTGAATTAAAATACAATCAAAAAGATATTGATTCATCCATGGACATTGATTTCATAAACACTCCTGATTTAGGACAAACAGTTATTTGCACAAGTGCCGCTTTAAAAACAAACAATTGTTTTACTGGTCTTCAAAGCTTGCACTATAAAGAAACTGACAGAATAAAAGCTCTTGAAAACGAATTAGCAAAAATTGGAGTATCCTTAATTGAATCCGAAAAAGGATGTTATCACTTACAGTTTAAAGAAAGTGACAATAGTAATATTGAGTTTGATACCTACAATGACCATAGGATGGCAATGTGTTTAGCCCCATTAGCATTGATATATAATAAGATTTGTATAAATCAACCTCAAGTTGTATCAAAATCATACCCAAACTTCTGGAAAGACCTTGAAAAAGCCGGTTTCAAGCTTACCTTTGTAAACGATTCAAATAAAAAAGACGATAATAACATTTACGTGAAAGATAATAAATAATGGAAATCGACATTTTTATTCCTTGTTTTATTGATCAAGTTTATCCAGAAACAGGTTTTAATATGATTAAAATTCTAGAAAAACTTGGATGTAAAGTAAACTATAATCCCAAACAAACATGTTGTGGGCAAATGGCTTTTAATAGTGGATTTTGGGAAGAGGCAAAAAACATTGGAGCAAATTTTATAAAAACCTTTTCAGAAAACAGACCTATTGTAGGACCTTCTGCTTCCTGCATAGGATTTATTCGGAATTACTACCCTGAACTATTTTACAATACAGCCTATCATAATGAATACAAACAACTCAAAGGCAATATTTATGAATTTACAGATTTCCTTGTGAATGTTTTAAAAAAGACAGATATAGGTGCAGAGTTCAACCATAAAATTACTTATCACGATAGCTGTGCTTCTATAAGAGAATACAAACTTAATAATGAACCACGACAACTACTTTCAAATGTAAAAGGTCTTGAATTAATTGAAATGAAAGATAGTAAAACATGTTGTGGCTTTGGAGGAACATTTGCTGTGAAAAACGAACCTATTTCAACAGCAATGGCTGAGCAAAAAGTTAATAATGCATTAGATACAGGAGCTGAATATATTGTTTCAACCGATTTGTCTTGCTTAATGCATCAAGAAGGATATATAAAAAAACACCAGCTACCCATCAAGGTTATGCATATAATAGATGTTTTGGCAAAAGGCTGGTAAACACAAAAAGGCGCTCTCTATGAGCGTCTTTCACTCTAAAATAAATTATCTTTCTCTTGAAGTTGACAAAAAACATATAATCATAAAAAAATCCCTCGTATGCTAGAACAAGGGATCAAAGAAAATAGAAATATGCCAAAACAGCTAAATCTAAGTCTAAGGGAATAAAAACTGCTTATTTCCAATAATTTGGAAAGACTAAACAGTTAAATCCCTCACGCAAAAAAACAACCTACCTAAAAAAGATTCTTTATTCCAAGCGTAGTTCAGAAAAAAATCCTGAATAAATGTTATTTTTGCAAGCTGTGAGGGATGTTTTTTCTTCTTGGTATCGTTCTTCACTCCAATTACCATAGAAAAAACACCCAAGCTTGCACAAATTCTGTCAAAATTATTACAAACAAATCATTTTCACATTTGCGAATAATGATTTACGCCTGAAAGCCGACTTATTAAATTAAATAGTCGGTTTTTCTTTAATATTTTCATGTACAAGACCAAAAAACATAATGTTCATTAAGCTTTCGGCTCTTGCTTGTAAACTTCTTGTCGATTTATGTTCGAATAAAGGTCGTTCTAAACCCTTCATAGCAGTAACAAATGCTACCGCACCAAAATGACTTTCTATATTCCTAAACCTACCTCTACGAATACCTTTTCTCATTATTATCTCTACAGCACGAATTTCCTCTTTATGGTATTTTTCACGCAGGTGATATATAAAATCATAATCAACCATGTGATCATTTCTGAGAATTGCATACATATTTGTAAGCTTCTGGATGGTCTTCATTCGAGTAATCACATAATCCTTCAACTGTTTTTCAGCAGGATCAGCAGGATTAATTTTTCTCTTTAAAACTTTTGTTAATAAAACAACCTCTTCCTCGACAACCGCTTCAAACACTTCTTCTTTACTTTTAAAATAATAATACAAAGAACTCTTACCCTTACGGGCATGCTGAGCGATATCGTCCATGGTTGTTTTTTTGAAACCATATCTACCGAACAATTCTCTTGCACTCTCTATAATTAAATCTCTTACTTTGTCTTTTTGAGGCATAGCTAATTTTCGACTTTTTCAGTTTTAAAGTCCAAAAGTAAACAAATTATTTTACACAACAAATTATTTAATTCTTTTTTTAAAAAATATAAAAGCTACATTATCAACACTTTTTAGCTTTTTTTTAAACTATCTGAATAGAATATTCGAAAACAAGAAAACTTCCTTACAAAGAAGAAAACAAATAATAAAACTATTATTTCTCACCTCTACAGAAAATAAAATCAGTCCAAAAACCTTATTAAAAAGACATTACGGCCTTTTATTGTAATTTTCGACTATTTTACACTAAGGCATGGAAAGAAAAAGCAAAAAAAATATGATTATTTAAAAAAAATATAAAAACAAAAGAAAAAAATATAAAACACAATATTTCTATTTTTTTCCTATTTTAACATTTAATAACAAAAGGTTTGTTAAAAGTTGTTTTTCTAACAATATCATTAAATAATGATCACGATTCCCGAAGTAGTAGAAAAAATAGTAAAAGCAAAGCCTTTTCTGGAAGATGCATTAAATGAAGGAATAATAAATATAAGTTCCCTTGCAAGACAAATAAAACCAGAAATTGAAAGCGAATTAAAAAAAAGTATTCAAGTAGGCGCTATAGTAATGGCGATCAAAAGAATGGCTCCTGGTTTTATAATGCATTCTGATTTAAAAGCTTTAAAAGCAGTAGAAAGCTTTGGTGATATAATTGTACGCAGTAATTTAATCGTATTTACCTACTCTAACACATCATCACTAGTAGAACTTCAAAGCAAGTTACTGCATCAGATAAAGAGTCAAAAAGATGTTTTCCACACCTTTTCTCAGGGAGTTTTTGAAACAACATTCATCATCAGTAAGCAAATCGCACCATTTGTAAATGAAATATTTAAGGATGAAAAGCTTATTGCACACAACGAAAAGCTATCAAGTATTACATTAAAACTTCCCAGAGAAAACACAACTATAACAGGTTTTTACTATTTTATTCTAAAAAAGATTGCTTGGGAAGGGATTAATATTCACGAGGTTATCTCGACAAGTCACGAATTTACACTTATTGTAAAAGATCAAGATATTGATCGAGTATTTAGTCTATTAAAAAGAATAACACTTTAATTCTTCATAAAAGAAATTCGAAAATTTCGTTTTACTAAAAAGAGAAAACATGAAAATAATAATAATCAATGGTCCTAACCTTAACCTACTAGGAAAAAGAGAAACTAGCATTTATGGGAATGAAAGCTTTGAGGAATATTTAAAAAAAATAAAAAAGGAATTTAACTCACACGAAATTGACTATTTCCAAAGTAATATTGAAGGCGAATTAATTAACACCATTCATAATACAGGCTTTATCTACGACGGCATTATTCTAAACGCCGGAGCATATTCCCACACCTCGATTGCTATTGCAGATGCCATAAGAGCTATTCACTGCCCAGTTATTGAAGTTCACCTAAGTAATATTTTTGCACGCGAAGATTTCAGGCATAAATCTACAATATCGCCTGTTGTAAAAGGAATTATCTCTGGTTTTGGAATGAAATCCTATTCTCTGGCAATAAATGCGCTAGAAGAAATTAAGAAGCTTTAACTTTTTTATTTCGTAAACAAATCTTCATTCAACTGAATAAATCGGTTCTTTTTTCTTAGAAAATGATCAAAAACTATATTCCCTTGATAAATACAGGAAACACCTTTCTGTGATCTTTTTACTCGTTTTCTCTTTTTATATAAATTCCCAATGTGTGCATATAAATAATAATGTGCTCTGATTACAGCTAAGGTATGAGAAAAATTACCCTCCATCATAAACTTTAAACCAGCAATACCATCTAAAAATAATCTAATAAAAATTAACTTAACCAATTTCCATCTCGGAAGATTTTTGATTAGAACTATAGAATTATTTCTAAAATTCAGGTAAGTTTTCCGTGCTGAAATTTTAGGCAAAGTTCCTCCTCCTATATGAAAAACTCTAGAATTGGGAACATACATTATTTTATACCCCAAATGTTTCATTCGCCAACAAAGATCTATTTCTTCCATATGAGCGAAGAAATCATCATCAAATCCACCAGCCTCATAAAAAGCTTCTGAACGAACCATCAAACAAGCACCTGTAGCCCAAAATATTTCAGAAGCTCCCTTCTGATCATACTGACCATTATCTTCTTCCAATTTCATAAAAATTCGTCCTCTACAAAAAGGATAACCATAACGATCTATAAATCCTCCTGCTCCACCTGCATATTCAAACTTATCTGGTTCGTGCCACGACAGTAATTTAGGTTGACAAGCTCCTACGTCAGGATTATTATCCATTAGCTCTATCAGAGGTTCCAGCCAACGATCCTTAATTTCAATATCTGAATTCAGTAGAACAAAATAATCAGCATCAATTTTCTTTAGAGCATCATTATACCCTTTTGCATATCCTCCATTATCATCATTTACGACAATGCGAACAGATGGGAAATTTTCTTTTAAATACGATATACTTGTATCTGTTGATGCATTGTCAGCAACAACAACTTCTCCTACACCTGAAGAGAATTCAACAACTCCAGACAAGAATTTTCGTAAGAATTTCTCTCCATTATAGTTTAATATAACAACAGCTACTTTCGCCAATTTCTTCCTTATTTTTTATTTCCTTTTATATTTCCACCGTCTGTGAGACCATAACCAATTTTCTGGTTGATTACAAATACTATCCTCCAAACATTCAACATATTTATCGGTAATTTCGTAAGCATCAGTCTCTTTAGCATTGTCAGTAATCAGCTCAAATTGAATATCATATCTACTTCTACCTCTCTTTTTAGTATCCATATATACAACGGCATAATCTAGGCCTTTCGACATTTTTTCTATTCCCAGAAAGAAGCCTGTCTCTTGGTGCAAAAAAGTTGTCCAATAATTAATTTCACTCTCGGTAGGAGTTTGATCTGATGCAATAACAGTAATTAGTTGTTGATCTTTCTGCCCCAAAAGAGTACGATATGTTTGTTTAAATGGTATTAGTTGTAATGGATAAAAATGTCTTCGAATTTTTTCATGCATAAAATGATGAAACCATTGGTCATTTAAAGGTTTAATAATCGCACATCCCTGAAAGCTATAATCCAGGCCAATTAAAGAACCTGTCCACTCCCAATTACCAATATGCCCTATTACCAGAAACACAGACTTTCCTTTATCATACAGATTTCGTAGAACTTCAGGATTAATGGTTTTTACACGTCTACGTAAAGTCTTTTCAGACATACCCGGAACCTTCAAATTCTCAACAATAATATCACACAAATGATGATAATATTTCTTTTCAATTGTATATAATTCTCCATCTGTTTTCTCTGGAAAACTATTTTTCAGATTTTCTCTTACAACTTTTTTTCTATACCCCAATGTTTTATAAACAATCAGATAAAGAAAATCTGAAAATCCATGTAAAAACCAAAATGGAGCATATGCTAATAATTTCGCAAAAAAACTAAATAATAAATACTTTGGCTTCATAAATAATCATTAATAAGTGATTGCAAATTTAATCTTTTCTACAAAAAATACTTTTAAAATAGGTATTGAATTGCTTTTTCCTTTAATAAACTATTATCCTAAGTATATCTTACAAAACAATGGCCTCATTTCTCCAATTTGGCTATTACAATATTCGATAATAACGGAGATAAAGGATACCTTGAGACGCTCCTTTCTTGCGAATCGACATCAAGACTCTTCGCATTATTCTGCTTTACAAATAACGTTGAATTAAGCGTAGGAGTAGTTTATTTTCCATCTTTTAGCTTAGGCGACTCATTAACCGATCATGATTAACTTCGTCGAAGAAGCTTTTTATATCCATATCTACTACAATATCCATTAGTCTTTGGTATTGTGACACTCCTTGCCGATTGCAGATAGTAAGAACCACTCAGTATTTGACTAATCACTCACTTTCATATTGCGGGAACCATGCTACAAACTTAATTATTGACTCCTGCGATGATTTTATCCTAGCATTTGATTATATATGGCGCTGTTAGGTGTTCTTTGGATTGGCTATTATCAAAATCTCATCCTTTCAACTAAAATTCTAAACGCCATAACATATTATTGGTCTTATTTTACATGATCTAGGTGATAATTCTTGTATCTTTATATTCCCTCTCCTATCACCCACCATATACCTATCAGTCCATGCGCAATTTCTATAGCATATTGGAAATAAGCCAAACAGCTTCTTTATCAGAAATCAAGAAAGCATACCGCAGACTTGCCATTAAATATCATCCCGATCATAATCAGGACGACGCTAATGCTGAAAAAATAATGAAAGAGATCATCCATGCTTATACGATTTTGTCGGATACTGAGACTAGAAAAACATATGATTATGATTACATACATAGAGCTGAAAGACAAAAAAGAGACAAAAAAGAAAGAGAAGATAGGGAAAGAAGAGAACAGGAAAAAGCTGAAGAAAAAAAGCACCATCAAACGGAAGAAAACAGTTATCAATCATACCAAAGCCATCAATACCAAAAGCAATGGCAATACAAGCAGACCCAAAGTAGTAGCCAAAGAAATAATTTTGAGGAAACACTATACAACGTTTTAAATTGGTTATGGAACATCATTCTCGAATTTATCATTATACCACTAGCTAAACTAACCTTAAAAATCATCATTATAGCCATAATTATTTTCCTAGCACTAATAGCATTATCTATCGCTGTTATTTTATTTGTCTGGCTATTTATCAAATAAAAAAGGTTATTGGATAGGATCAAAAGGGAATTGACTTACTATTTGCCATACATCCAAAAAGCTTGAACAATCTGAGAAATATTATAAGAAATTAGCATCCGCCCTAAGACATAAAAAAAGCCATCTCAAAAGAGACGGCCCAATTTTATTTGTAATTAAAATCTTATCTTGGATTATTATAGTAAGTTAAGGCCTTATATTTTGTGAAATTAGGGTCACCAAGTCGTGCAGCTCTCAACATTTCATCTGCAATATTTCCATACTGATCAACAGTTTTTGAAATATCTTTAATCTTTGAATAAATACGTACTGGCCATTCAGGATCTCTAATTTCTCCAGGAACATTAGAATGGATTAATTGATATTGAGACAATGAATTTTCAGATAAGAAAATAAATTTTGCCTGATACCCTCTATTCGACACCTCATAATTCCAAATCTCATAAGGCTTAGCCATAAAATCACCATGGCTTGTCATTCTTTGAGAAGGTTTTCCATATTTCAAATAAATCTGCCCTCTACTAGTTTCATATCCTCTTAAGTTTTGCATTCCAAATAATTTATCTGCAATCAAAACCTTTTCATAATATTGCTGCCACGCTAAACTTGGATTTTCAGGTGCTTTGTTCTCCCAAAAGGCACAGAAATAGTTAAACAACTCTTTCTTTGGCTTATTCTGACTTTCCTTTTGCACATAATGCAACTGATGCTTATCAACTAATGGAGATAAACATTTTACATACTCCAAAATCTGAGCTTTAGTAATTTTATCTAAAAGATTTTTTTCTTGACTTAAGTCACTAAGAATCAAATCATCTTTTTTTATCGAACGAAAATGCTTAAACCTTCTGGTTTGAGTTGCTAACAACTTATTTTCTCTATCCCTAATCTCTAAATTCAAATAATAAGTTCCTGTACCCAGCTTTTCTAAAGATAGTCGCTTAGCAATAATTAATATATCATCAGATTTTATCTTTTCACTAAATCCTCCAGAATTTGAGAGAGTCTGACCAGAAGCACTAGAAAAGTAGCCTCGTAAAATCAAATCCTGATTCTTCCCCAACAACTTCTTTGTATTATATAATTCGCAGTAAATGTTCATTAAGCTATCTTTATCGCTGTAGAACATACTTAGTCTGGGAGGCATATACTTACCTCTTTTATTCATTTTGCTTTCTTCTTTCACAGGAAGAAATCCCTCTACAGTTTGAATTCCAGAAAAACAAACCTGATCTTTAAATGCAGGTACAATAAATTTATGGTTTGCTTTGACTATTTGAGAATTTGCATTATGCAAATCACGAATTAGTATCTCCATATCATACTCTCCAGGTGATAAATACTGCCTTTCGGTTGTAACAAACTGCATTTCTTGCTCAGAAAGATTATTTATTTCTGGTGATTTTACAGATAATTTTTGAAAAGCTTTTATATCATCACTATTTGGATTCTTAAACATCAAAGTAAAACCAACTTCTCCTTGATACTTTCCTTTAGCATTTTTTTCAAATCGGATGGTAGAACCATTGACAGAAAGATAAGTTTCAATATATGTTTTATCATTTTTATCCTTAAATAAAGCATAATTAAAAAGAGCACTTACTTTTTGTGCTTTGACATTAAATAATGCCAAAAAAAGACAGATTAAAAGAGAAAACTTCCGCATTACTCCAAAAAATTAGTTGATATTATTGTTTTTTACCCCAAAAGATGCTTTAAACTCTATTTTTTACTGAAACGACAAATCTATAACAAAAAGCTATTCAAGTCAATAGAAAGATCACTGCAAAAAAAAATCATTTTTTTTATAAAAAAATTTGCACGAAACACTTTTTTTGTATCTTTGCCCACGGAGAAATGGCAGAGTGGTCGAATGCGGCGGTCTTGAAAACCGTTGAGGTGCGAGCCTCCGGGGGTTCGAATCCC
>JBGRQE010000008.1:0-86162 GCA_041725955.1 Bacteroidales bacterium | reverse complement strand
CAGATCTAAACTGAAAATGAAACACGAGAAAAACATAAAAAACAGAATTTTTTGTCTGACTATATTTTTTTTTAATGTCTTTTGAAATCTAATTATATCAATAAGTTTAAATGTTTTTTATGTTTTTCTAGTGCTTCATTTTCAGGTACTTATAGAATATTGTTTTTTTTATTCTCGTTCTCTTCATGTTGATTTCGAGGACATATAGTTGGGGTTCCACGAGTTAACAAATGCTGACATTAATATAAATTTTAAATATTTTAAGCAATGAAAACTAGAGTAAAAGTAAACGCACTAGGATTAAACAAAGAGAATGTTGTTGATTTAAAAGTTGCACGCGACCGTCAGATGAAAGGTAGTGTAGAATCAATTGTTATCGTTGACTGTATTACAGGAAACTTCTGTTCAAAAGAATCTCACTGTCATTGTTAATTTGAGAGTGAAATTTAAAGAGGGTTTGCTTTGATTTTATCAAAGTAAACCCTTTTTTTAAAAATTTAAAGCAAGTCCGATTCCATTCCCGCTAGTTTTTAAAGAAAGTCGATATTTAGATCTGCGTTTTTCTTCAAATTCACTCTGCTTATTATAAGCTTTTATTCCTTGCTTTAATTTTTTATTTACGAGCCTGTTTAATGGAATATTAATTGAAAATAATCCAATTCCCAATAGACTCCATCCCCAGTTTATTTCTTTATTAAAAGCCCATTGACCAAATGGGATAATAAATAAGTATCCACTGGCCGCCGTAATTAATAGCATACCAGCTTTTAGATTTTTGGCTTCATATGCATAGTTTGCCGATAGTTTTTTCTTTTCCAATTTGTCAATAACTTCACCTTTGCTTAAAGGTATATTATACTGAATAAATTGCTTGGTGGAGTCAATAGTAATTAAATAACCTTTATTTGTATTTTGGCAATAAGTTATTTTTGCCAATACGAGTAGTATTAGAACTAGAAAAGTTAATTTTTTTCCCGTTTTTAATTGCATGTTGTTGATTTGAATAACGTTTTTTCCTTTAGCTGCGAATTTATGGCATTTATGAAAATAAAGAAGTAAATGCTTAGATTATGCCTTAAAATCTATCGTTTAGATTTTATATTTGTATCTGAAAAAATAAGAGATTATGAGAAAGATTAAAATTGCATTGGTGTTAGGATTTCTATTGGTTGGTTTTGCTGTGCAAGCGCAGAAAGTTCCAGAATCATTTAGAGCCAAGATAACTAAAAAGACGATCTACAATTTTAATGCTGACAATAAGAAATATGTGAAAGATTCTTCAGAAAAGCTTGAGGGAGTAGTAACGCTTGACCCTAAACGGTTTAATATTCTTACTGAAAATGGCAATGAAGAAATGTTCTTTGTGTTTATGAAAAAGGAAATTGCTAAAGAAAAACTGGTTCAATACAGAGTTCAAAGCAAGGGGAAATATTCTATTATTGAAATTCCATTTAATAAGAAATCTGTAAATATTCGTCGTAATGGACAAAAGATTTCTTATAAAATTAGTGAAATTACGATTCCCGCTTTGGAACAGCGTCCTAAAAAAGAAAAATAAGAGTAGGCTTTAAATTTTTTATCTTAGTGTATTGTGAAAATTTAATTTATACCTTACACCATACACTATGAAAAAGTATTTTCTTAATTTCTTTTTTTTGCTTCCTGTTTTTGTATTTGGACAACAAAATATAGAATTAACTAAAGCGGATCAGCTTATTGATTCGCTTGTTTCTAATGATCTGACTCATGGGCAAGTGCTGATTATGCAAGGAGATAGTATTGTATATCAGCGATCTTTTGGGAAATCAGCGATTTATTCTGATACCGATAAACCAAATACCAATCAAACTTATTTCCGAATTGGTTCTGTTACCAAATCCTTTATAGCAACAATGATTTTTCAACTTATAGAAGAAGATCGTTTGTCTTTGGATACTTATTTATCTAAATTTTTTCCCCGTATTCCCAATTCTAAAAAGATTCAGATTGTAGATATGTTGTCGCATCAATCCGGATTGAAGAATTATACCCAAATAAAGAACTTTTCCAATTGGGCTAAAGAAAATCGTAGTCGTCGAAAATTGATGAAGCGTTTGTACGATATGAAAACTGGTTTTGAACCTAAAAGTAGAGTTGCTTATTCCAATACCAATTATTTCTTATTGGGTTTAATTGTTGAGAAATTAGATAGACGTTCTTTGCAAAAAAGCTTAGAGAAAAGAATATTTGAACCTTTAGCTTTAAATCATATTTTCTTAGGTGAAGATTTTGAGTATATTACTAGTTCCGCTCATCCTTATATGTATACAGATTGTTGGGAAGATGCACTGCCTGTCGATCTTGATTTGATAGGAGGAGCAGGTGCTATTGTTTCACAGCCATCTGATTTAGCTACTTTTATTCATGCTTTATTTTCCTCAGATCAGTTACTAAATGATAAAAGTCGTGCAGAGATGATGACTTTCAAAAATGTACTGGGTCGTGGTTGCATGACAGTTCCTTTTTATGAATATTCAGCAGTAGGGCATAATGGTGATATTAATGGTTTCCTTACGAATGCATATTATTTTTCTGATCAGGATATGACAATAGTTTGTTGTTTAAATGCAAGCAGGTATCCAATAAATAATCTAATTGTTGGTGTATTAAGTGATTATTATAAAAAGGAATTTACGATTCCAAATTTTAGAGGAGTGCAATTGAATGATAGTGATTTGCAAAAATGCATAGGCAATTATTTCTCAAATAAGACCTTTCTTGAATTAAAAGTATATCATAAGAATAATGAATTATATGGTCAAATTATAGGACAATCACCTTTTTATTTAAAAGCAAAGAATAAGTTGAATTTTACAAATGAGGGATTTGGAATAAAAGTTGAATTTATTACCACAAAATCAGGAAAGATTACAGGTTTACTTCTAAAACAAAGAGGACAAGAGCTTTTATTTGATCGTAAGAAAGAGGAAAAATAACAGCATAAAAAATTTAATATTATTTCTTTGATTGGCGTTGGTTATCAATGTGAATTATACTCTTAAATACTCAAAATGAAAGAGCTGCCTGAGCAATTAAAAGGCAGCTTTTTTTGTATATATGACCATTTATCTGAAAAAACTTTATCTTTTTAATCTACAGTCCTCAAATTATTGCGCCCATATAATAATCGATAAATTATTCCTACTCAAGATGATTAGTTGTTTTTTTTAAAGAACCAAAATATAAACAATTACATTGAACATTCCTATTGGAATAGGATTAGTATAAGTTGAGGATTATTTTATAGCTTTGCATTACCTTTAAGAGTTCATAAAGGTGTACATATTATATCTAACAACTAAAATCAATCAATAATTATGAGTCGTATTTATACAATTATTTTATTAATGTTTTTTTCTTTGACTTGGAGCCTTAGCTTTGGGCAGGATGATATAAAAGAGGCTCCGTTTTCTGGTGCATCTTATAAGATTTATTCAGAAAAAGCAGTGAATAATAATAATGCGTTTTTTGGACAAGTTTTTTCTACTTATGAAGACTATCTTGCTGTATTGGTTAGAGAAAACGGTAGGTATACTGGTGTTGAGTTATTTAAGAAGATGAATAACACATATGTTTATCTGAACAAACTGGTGATTGATATACCTAAAAATCAAAATATAGGTGATGTTGTGATTTACAAGGATTTAATTGTTTTGGCTTTAGATGACAACTCGATATTGGGATTTTATAAAAAAGGGCAAGAATGGACTAATGATGGACAATCATTTCAATTGACTACTAAAAATGAGCAATCAAAAAGAAGTAAGAAAAAATATAGTTTGTCAGTAACGAATGAAATGATTGTAGTGGGGTGTAAAAATATCTCTGAAAAGAAAGAAAGCTATGTAAATGTTTATATCAAATCAGGCAGTAAGTGGAGTGACATGAGTGCTACAACTCAATTCAAAGATAGTTTTTTTGATAGTTATATCGTTCCTGATGCAATTGTAGCAAGAAGAAATGCTGTTGTTGTAAGTAGTAGTGAATCTTCTACTGATAATAAAAAAGGTACAGTACTTGTGTATAATCGTCCTGTAAATGGTTGGTCTGCTAAAACCCTTGTTGAAGATGCACGTCTTATTCCACAAAATGAAACTTCCAATTTTGGAAATAGTGTTGATTTATATGGAAATTTAATTGCAGTTGCTTCTTCTAAAGGTTATCATTTCTTCAAAAGTGATAATTCTAAGTGGTCATCAATGAATCAAGAATTAAAGTTTATTGAAACTAAAGTTGACACAAAAGGGAGTGTTGCTATTTCAGATAAATATATTGCCTTTATAAATAATGATATTGAAAAAGGTTGGACTTTAGGTGTTTGTGAAAAAATAGTCGGGAAATGGGATTTGGATAAACCTAAATTTTTAGTTTCAGGAGAATATTCTAAAGGAAATTTACAAAAAAGAGTTAAGATTGAAGATGAAGCCATTTTGGTTGGAGATCCTAATTTGAATAACTATGGAATAAATTCAGGTGAAATTTCTGTTTTTAATCGAAAAGGAAATTTATGGAATGAGGGGATATTTGTAAAAAGAGTTTTGCAGAATAGTAAAATATTTATCTCTTCAGGAAGAGCTGCTTTGGGATCAATATATGCTGTTAAGGATGATATTTTAGTTACTTTTTCAAGAACAAATGCAGGATTTCCTACCACAGGATTCTTAACGATTTATAGATTAACTTCTTATGGAGCTCTAGTGTTAGCAAAACTAAATTTTAATCATAAAACTGTTGGTCAGGAATTTAAGGATTATTCAGGGAAGAATACTTTGGCTTTTGATGGAAATACTATAGTTTTCGGATATCCAGCTTATGATAATTTTAAAGGAGGCGTATTTGTTTTTGAAAAACCTGAAAATGGTTGGAGAGATATGCACGAGACTGCTTTTATTACCCCATCGATGATTAAATTTAAAAAAAAGTATGATGATAAGAATATTCAATTAGGCAAGAGTGTTGCAGTATATCAAAATCGCATAGCTCTTGGAACTAATCAAGGAAAGGTTATTGTGTTGGAAAGACCACAAAATGGCTGGAATACTTGTTCTTCTTATATTTCATTTTATCAAAAAGGATCTTATAAAAAAGATAAGATTTATTATTTCGGAGAAAAAATTCTTTTTACATCTAAGGCTTTAATTGTTGGATGTCCAGTTAAAGATGCTGATTATTATGATCCGTCTGAAATATTAATTTATTATGAAAATAGTGATGGTGAATTTGATGAAACAAATTATCCAGATTCTGAATTTTCTGCAGAAACAGAACTTTTAGGTCGTTTTTTTGATGCAAATGAATCCTATTTAATTTTCTCAAGTCGATCAACTGAAAACTATAAAAATTTTAGTGAAATTTGTGTTTATGACTTTTCTAAGGAATATCATAGTAACGATTGGACTGATAAGTTGCTAGGAAAAATCAAAATTCCAGTATTTGATGCTACATTCTCATATGTTAATGTTGTAGAAGATAAATTTTATGTAAGTAGGTATAACGAATGGCGAGATTATGATGGAATAAAGAATACAACTGTATATGAATTGCGTGATGATAAAACTCTAAGAGAAAAATTTACAGTGGATTATTTTAAAATAACTATAAAGAAGAATATTATTCCAAATAATTCATTTCTTTTAGTCGGAGTTCCTTCTATTTCGTCCCATGGAGCTGATGATGGAATTATTTATTCTTATAACATTGGTTCTGTGAATATAACCAAAGATTTAGAACCAGAGATGAAATTGTGTAAGCAAGAAAATCAAGATTTTGTTTTAGAAGTTGTTGCTGACGGAAAAATACATCACTATGAATGGTATAGAGATGAGAAGATTGTTGCTTGTGGTGAGGAAAACTACTATAGCACTGATATTTCTGATGAAAATAGTGGAATATACTATTGCAAGATTTATAGTGAAATGGGAAATGTGGTTTCATCTTCAAAATGCAAGGTGCAAATAAAGGAAGGAATGAAATTAATAGAAAGTCCTATAGGAGATACAGAAAAATGCATAGGGCAGGAACCTGTTCTGCTTCATGTTAAAGCTGAATTTGTAGAATCTTTTGATTGGTTTAAGAATGGTGTTTTGATTGAAAATGAAAAAAGTTCTACTTTAAAAGTTAATACTATTAAAGAAAATGAAGGGAATTATTATTGTCGCATAAAAGGAAGTTGTGGTAGCATTGAGACAAATACGGCTAAAGTCAGTTTCTTTGGAAAAGAAAAGATTACTAAGCAATTGGATCCGCAAATCAAAGTGGAAAAAGGAAAAAGTGTAACTCTTAAGATTGCTTTTGAGGGAGTTGTTAAAGATATAAAATGGATGAAAGATGGAGTTGAAGTTCAGGGAATAAGTCATTATGGTAAATATGGGACTGAGTTATCCATTTTTAAATTTAGTAAATCTTGTGAAGGGAAATATAGTTGTGAAATTGAAGGGCGTTGTGGTACTATTATTTCCGATGAATGCAATGTAATTATTGACAATGTAGGGCTTTCAGAAGCGACACTTCCTAATCTAAATATTTACCCCAATCCTGTAAAGAATCAATTGATTATTGATTTAGGAAAGAACATTGAAGAAGTAATGATTTCTGTTTGCAATGTTTTAGGGAATGAAATTTATAGTTCTGTTACTACAGAGAATAAAAAGGAAATAGATACTTCAAATTGGCCAGAAGGAATTTATATGTTAGAATTGAGAAAAGGAGAGAAGACTGTTAAGCGAAAAATAATGAAATAAAAAAATGGAGCTGTTCTTCTAGGGCAGCTCCATTTTTCCTATTGAAAAAGCTCAATTAAACCTGACGATCCTTAAAGAAACGTTTAAGATTCATAATTGCATCCACATATTGTGATCTGCTATATGCAAATGGATCGTCCTTAATTTTTGCTTTTGAAAGTTTTCCTTTAAAGTCTTTTAATGATGAGTAACTTCTTGCAATCATCCATCCTTCCAATTCACTAATCATTTTAGAAATATAGTGAGGCCCATTTTGATAGATTGCACTTACTATTTGAACGGCATCAGCTCCGGCCAAAAGCATTCCAATCATATCTTCGCCGGTATGAATTCCAGAGTTACAGATTATACTCATTTCAGTATTACTAAATAGCAAACCTGCATACCTAAGAGGTAGGCAATGTTCGGAGCTGGCTGAAGATTGATATTTTAATTCCAGTTCTTCATTTTCTACATTGATATCTGGTTGATATAGTCGATTAAAAATAGTAACCGATTTTGCACCAGCTTTTTCCAATTCTCTTATAACAAATAGAGGATTGGTATAGAAAGGACTCAATTTTACAGAAACAGGAATGTTAACAGCTTTTATTACTCCTGCCAAGGTGTCGATTTGTTCTTTGATAATCGCATTTCCATCAATTTCCGGGTCTTTTGGAGTAGCATAAAAGTTTAATTCCAGACCATCGGCACCAGCTTTTTCCAGTTGTTTGGCATAATCGTACCATGTATCGTCATAGATACAGTTTAAGCTGGCGATAAGAGGAATCTTAAGAATTTTTCTGGCTTTATGAAAATCATATAAAAAACTTTCGGGGCCTTTTTCATACATTTTCTCATCGGGGAATATGCTGGTCATTTCTGCATTTCGATCATCATATTCGCTCATTTCCTCATAAGTTTGAAGATTTTCCAACTGAATTTGTTCTTCAAATAATGACTTATAAACAATGGCTGCAGCTCCTGCTTGCTGTATGCTTTCTAGTACTTTTGTGTCGGTGCTTAAGTTACTTGCACCTACGATTATGGGGTTTTTTAAGGCTATCCCCATATAACTTGTCTTTAGATTCATATGGATAGATTTTTAGTGTGGATAGTAAACACAAATAATGAAGCTATAGAGTTTTTATTTTCAGTAAAAATAAGAAATTAAGGTTAAAAAGACTTGCTTCTTAATCTAAATTCATTTTAAATATCTGATAACTAAACGAAATTGACTGTCACTTAGTTAATGGCATAGGCAATTTTTTTAAATTCGCCAACGGATTTTTCGAGAGTATTATTAATTACTTTTAGATCATTAAGGGTTTTAAAAAAGAGTATATTATTATGAAACAAAAGAAATTCATCACTTGTGATGGAAACTATGCCGCAGCTCACGTGTCTTATATGTTTAGTGAAGTTGCCGCCATTTACCCGATCACTCCAAGTTCAACTATGGCAGAATATGTTGACGAATGGTCTGCTCACGGTAGAAAAAACATTTTCGGAGAAACTGTTCAGGTAACCGAAATGCAGTCTGAGGCTGGTGCTGCTGGCGCTGTTCATGGTTCTTTACAAGCTGGTGCCCTTACCTCTACCTACACTGCTTCTCAGGGTCTGTTGTTGATGATCCCTAATATGTATAAGATTTCTGGTGAATTGCTACCTGGAGTGTTCCACGTGAGTGCTCGTTCTTTAGCAGCACAGGCTCTTTCCATTTTTGGTGATCATAGCGATGTTATGTCTTGTCGCCAGGCTGGTTTTGCTATGTTAGCTTCTGGTTCAGTTCAGGAAATTATGGACATTGGATCTATAGCTCACCTTGCATCTATTAAGTCTAGAATTCCATTCATGCATTTCTTTGATGGATTCCGTACTTCTCACGAGATTCAGAAAGTAGAATATTTAGAGAACGAAGATGTTAAAGATTTAGTAGATTGGGAAGCACTAGATGCTTATCGCAAAAATGCGTTGAATCCTGAGCACCCTGTTACTCGTGGTACTGCTCAGAATCCTGATATTTATTTCCAAGCACGTGAAGCTTCTAACAGTTTCTATGATGCTATTCCAGATATGGTAGAAGATTACATGCAGGAAATAAGTAAAATTACTGGTCGTGAATATCATCCATTTACTTACTATGGTGCTCCAGATGCAGAAAATATTGTTATTGCAATAGGTTCTGTTACTGAAACCATCAAAGAAGTAATCGATTATAAGATGGCTCAAGGTGAAAAAATCGGTTTGATCAATGTTCACTTGTATCGTCCATTCTCTGCAAAATATCTTTTGAATGTAATGCCAGAAAGTGTAAAGCGCATTACTGTTCTTGACCGTACTAAAGAGCCAGGTGCTAATGGTGATCCATTGTACTTAGATGTAAGAGATGTTTTCTATGGTAAAGAAAATGCTCCTATGATCATTGGTGGTCGTTATGGTTTGAGTTCTAAAGATACTACTCCAGCACAAATTGTTTCTGTATACGAGAACATGGCTTCTAACGAGCCAAAGAATCAATTTACTGTTGGTATCGTTGATGATGTTACTTTCAAGTCTCTTCCTGTTGGAGAAGAAATTAGCGTTGTAAAAGATGGTGCTTTCGAAGCTAAATTCTACGGAATTGGTTCTGATGGTACTGTTGGAGCTAATAAAAACTCTATTAAGATTATTGGTGGTTCTACCGACAAATATGCTCAGGCTTACTTTGCATACGACTCTAAAAAGTCTGGTGGTATTACTACTTCTCACTTACGTTTTGGTGATAACCCAATTCGTTCTACTTATTTAGTAGGTACTCCTGACTTTGTTGCTTGTCACGTTCCTGCTTATATTGATAAGTATGATATGCTAAAAGGTTTGAAAAGAGGCGGTACTTTCTTGTTAAACAGTATCTGGGATGCTGAAGAAACTAAGAAACGTCTTCCAGACCACATGAAAAAATATATGGCAGAAAATGATATTAAGTTCTATATCATTAATGCTACTAAGATTGCTGAAGAAATTGGTTTGGGTAACCGTACCAATACTATTATGCAGTCTACCTTCTTTAAAATTGCTGAGGTAATTCCTTACGACTTAGCAGTTGAAGAAATGAAGAAATTTATTGTTAAGTCGTTCGGTAATAAAGGTGAAGAAATCGTAAACATGAACTATGCTGCTGTTGAGCGTGGTGGTGAGTGTGAAAAGGTTGAAGTTCCTGCTGAATGGGCTAACATAAATGCTGCTGGATTGAATATCTCTTTCGAAGGAGCTCCTGATTTTGTTAAAGAAATCGCTGGTCCTGTTAACTATTTGAAAGGTGATGATCTTCCTGTAAGCGTATTCAAAGGACGTGAAGATGGTACTCTTCCTGCAGGTTCTACTGCTTTCGAAAAGCGTGGTATTGCTGTTCACGTTCCTGAGTGGATTGCTGATAACTGTATTCAATGTAATCAGTGTGCGTTTGTTTGTCCTCACGCTGCTATCCGCCCATACTTGATGACCGAAGAAGAAAAAGCGAATGCTCCTGAAGGAACTGATACATTAGCTACCAGAGGTGCTACTAAAGGTTACGATTTCCGTATGCAGGTTTCTGTATTGGATTGTACTGGTTGTGGTAACTGTGTTGATGTTTGTCCTGCTAAGGAAAAAGCATTGGTTATGGATAATTTGGATAATCAACAAGCTGAAGTTGAACGTTGGGATTATTTTGCAAACAAGGTTACTTATAAAGAGGAACTTGTTGACAAGTATAAGAGCGTTAAAAACTCTCAGTTTGCTCAACCATTGTTCGAGTTCTCTGGAGCTTGTGCTGGTTGTGGAGAAACTCCATATATCAAAGCAGTTACTCAGTTGTTCGGCGATCGTATGATGATTGCTAATGCTACTGGTTGTTCTTCTATCTATGGTGGTTCTGCTCCTTCTACTCCTTATTGTAAGAATGCTAAGGGTCAAGGTCCTGCTTGGGCAAACTCTTTGTTCGAAGATAATGCTGAGTATGGTTTAGGTATGGCTACTGGTATCCAGAAACTTCGTGATCGTGTTCAAAGAAAGATGAACGAAGCTATGGAGAATGGTATCTCTGACGAAATGAAAGCTGCTTTTACCGAGTGGATGGAAAACAGAGAGCTTGCTGAACCTTCAAAAGTTGCTTCTGAGAAAGTTCTTGAGCTTTGTAAAGCTTCTGATGCTCCTGTAGCTAAAGAAATCCTTGAGATGAAAGACTTCATGGTTAAGAAATCTCAGTGGATCATCGGTGGTGATGGTTGGGCTTATGATATCGGATTTGGTGGTTTAGATCACGTTATCGCTTCTGGTGAGGATGTAAATATCCTTGTTTTAGATACCGAGGTTTACTCAAATACCGGTGGACAAGCTTCTAAATCTACTCCTGTAGGTGCTGTTGCTAAATTCGCTACTTCTGGAAAGAAAGTACGTAAGAAAGATTTGGGTGCTATCGCTATGACTTATGGTTATGTTTATGTTGCTCAAGTAGCAATGGGTGCTAGCCAATCTCAGTTTTTCAAAGCAATAAAAGAAGCGGAAGCTTATCCAGGACCTTCAATTGTTATGGCTTATGCTCCTTGTATCAACCACGGTTTGAGAAAAGGTATGGGTAAAGCACAGCTAGAGCAAAAAATGGCTGTTGAAGCAGGTTACTGGCATTTGTATCGTTTCAATCCTGAATTGGAAGAAGAAGGAAAAAATCCATTCACTTTAGATTCTAAAGAACCAGATTGGACTAAATTCCAAAGCTTCTTGCAAGGTGAGGTTCGTTACACTGCATTGAAGAAAGCATTCCCTGAAGAAGCTGATAAGCTTGATAAGATTGCTGAAGATGATGCTAAGTGGAGATATAGTTCTTATACCCGCAGAGCAAATTTAGATTATAGCAAAGAATAGTTGATTCTTTAATATATAATAGAAAAGGTGGCCTAAAAGCCACCTTTTTTATATTTATACGTTTTGATAACAAGGAGGACAACTGGGATAATATGTAAATTCAGATTTATTCAGTTGAACTAACTTAATATCTGTGATTTTCGAATTGGTAAGTTTATTGACTGTTTTTTTGTTAAGCTTTAAAGCATCGTTATTACCAAAACCTTGCTTAACATCTTTTGATTTCATAACACTTTATTTTTATTTAATTCGGGATTACTGTTCCTGATAAAGTAATTCTGAAATATTACTTTTTGGCTATCAGCATTTGTATAACGAAAAATAAATATGTTAAATTGAATTTTAATCTGTATTCTTTTTCGCAATTATTTAGGAAGTCCTTGTTTTATATCGTCTGGAGGATTTACTCTAAGAACGTTAATTATTATCTTAAATAATAAGTTAAGTATAAGCCCAATAAAAGCACCTTCTAGTGAACCAAAGCCTCTTTCTCGTGCAAAATAGGTGTTGAAATCGTGTGAGTAATGTTCAGGTAATAGAATAAGACAAAGTAATATGGAGGCCTGCATAAATATATATTCTTTCTTTCTGTATTTAGTGCCATAAAAGATATAAATTCCAAGAATAACACTAACTACAATATAGTTTACTACGTTTAATGGCGTAATATTAAATATTCTATAGGTTTCAAAAACAGCAAATGCCGTAATAGCACCCAAAAATACTCCTCTCATTCTGTGCAAAGCTTTTTGTATGCTAACTCTATGTAATCTTTGAAGCATAACCACAAATATGGCAATCAATGCTTGCAGACTTAAATCTTTCCATGAAAGTAAATAGTTTATATACAAAACAAGACTAATAGAAAGAACCATAAATATGGCCTTTAAGAAAAAGTAAAGCTCAAACTTTTTAAATGTATTTAAGTCGTATTTTGGAATTTGAAGCTGATCTTTTCTTTTTGTTAAGTGCTTTTCGGGTTGGGGATGTATAAGTCTGAATAATTCATAAACGGCTAAAGAAGAAATTACCCCGATAATTACATTCATATTCCAATAGTATCCTATGGCAATGGCAGCTTCTTCATTATGAATAAAGTATACGCAGCCCATTATAGAGGTAATAAAGGCTATAAAGAAAATTCCATAAGAGAAAATGTCTTTATAAAATAAGTATAGGGTATAAAATAAAATAAGGGCACAGCTAATAAGTACGATAACTGGGCTATGGGAGAAAAGCTTAAATATGAAAAACATAATTATAAAAGACACTATAGATCCTAATATTCTTTCTATGCCTTTTATATACAATGATTCAGAGAAAAATATCATCAATACCATTACAGATATTGGTGAAAAAAACATATACTCTGCTTTAAAGTATTGCGCAACAACTAATGAAATCAAGCTTGCTAGGCCTGAAATGATTGCAATTAAATAAAATTTCATGTCTTAAGAGATAGAAATAAGTTAGCTTTTATATCTCTTTGAACGGGAGTAAGCTAACTTTTGTTTTCTTATTTCTTTTTAAATAGTAAAGCTGTTAATTTATGAACATCAAATGGAAGTAAATTTTTGTTTTGGAGAAATTCAGTTGGTAATTGATAATCGTTTGATGGCTCTGTTTAATTAAGTGTGATATGATGCAAAGGTTGATTGTTCAGTAATTGAAACCAGACTTAACGGAAAATCTATTTTGACTTTAAAAGGCAAAGCAACGCGGTTAAAAGCATGTGTTAAAGATAAGAGTATACTAAATATTGATAAACTGTATGTTGAGGATTTGCAAGTAAATAAAGAATAAGTGTGCAAAATTTAATTTTTATCAAAAAAGAGTCTTAATCGTCAATAAAATTTTTTATTCTCATAAACGTTTCTATATTTACCTCTTAAGCAAAATTAAGACGACAAAGAAGGGGAAAGTATCCATGTTTGAGAATTTAAATCAGCATTATCCATTTAATAATAATTTCAAGCATAATGTAAAAACCATTGGCTTAGTCACTGTGGGGTTTATATTAATAGTCTTGTACTTTCAGCCTTTTGGAATAAATTTTCTGAAGGCCTCTTTTTATGGGTATTTTGTTTTGATTCTTGGGCTATTAAGTGCTTTAATCCTTTCTTTTCATAGTATTATACTTCCTGAATTATTCTCTACTTTTTTTAAGGAAAAACAGTGGACAATTAAAAAAGAAATTGCCTATAATTTGTGGATTGCTGTGGAGTTAGCAGGAATTTTTATTGCTGCTTCCGCAATTAGTAATGTTATAGGTTTTCCTCATTTATCTTTAGGGAGAACAGGAGCTTTGGCTCTCTTGCCAATAATTCTTCTAAACTTTATTAATTATAACATATTTCTGAGAAATAAAGTAAGTAGGGCTTTAGGAGATGGATTGACTTGGTTTCAGGAGGAAAAAGAGAAAAAAAGCAAAGAGAAAGAAGAAAAACGATTCTTTTTTCGCGTACTGGCAGAAAATCAAAAAGACTTTTTTGAGGGAAATATTCAGTCTTTATTGGCAGTAAAATCTGCAAGCAATTATGTTGAGTTTTATTATTTGGATGGATTTGAGTTAAAAAAAAAATTACTTCGAATTACACTAACTTCGGTGGCAAGAGCTTTGGGTAAATATAACCAAATTAAAAAGTGTCATCGATCATGGCTGGTAAATTTAGATCATGTAGAACATTTGCATAAGCAAGGACAGGCATTTTCTCTTATGGTAGGAAAGATGGATTCTTTTGTCCCTATTGCCAGAAATCATGTTCCTTGGTTTAAGAAATTTTTTGAAAACCGCAAATTTTAAAGGGGTCATTTCATCCCTTAAATTATGCAATTTGTCCCAAATGCCAGTAAATAAGCCCATAATTTGCCAGTCGACACAAATGCTTTGGTTCTTAAATATGACGAGCTTAATCTTGCACAGTTAGAAAACAAAAGCAAGTAAATTTTAAGACCAATGAAAGCACTAAACATTGGTGGATTAAAAATTAATCTGCCGCTAGTACAAGGAGGTATGGGAGTTGGAGTTTCTCTTTCAAGTTTAGCTTCAGCAGTGGCCAATGAAGGAGGAGTAGGGGTAATTTCTCCAGCAGGAATCGGATTGCTGTATAAAGGTCATTCCAAAGATTATTTAGAAAATTGTTTGTTTGGATTACGTGAAGAAATTCGAAAGGCAAGAGCAAAAACTAAAGGCGTTTTAGGGGTAAACGTAATGGTAGCTCTTTCTAATTACGTAGATCTTGTAAAAACATCTATTAAAGAGGGTGTAGATATTATCTTCTCTGGCGCTGGAATGCCATTAAATCTTCCTGAATTTAGAACCGAAAATTGTAAAACCAAATTAGTACCTATTGTATCTTCAGCAAGGGCTGCTTCTTTGATTTGTAAAAAATGGAAAGCAAATTATAATTGTGTTCCTGATGCCATAGTGCTTGAAGGTCCAAAAGCAGGAGGTCATCTCGGATTTAAGATAAACCAAATTGAAGATAAGCATTTCGCTTTAGAAAATCTTGTGTTAGAATTACGCGAATTTGTCGATGCCTTTGAAAAAGAGAATAATTGTAAGATTCCAATTATAGCTGCAGGTGGAATTTATAATTCTGATGATGTTGCAAAAATAATGAAATGTGGTGCCGATGCTGTACAGTTAGGAACTCGCTTTGTAACTACCATAGAATGCGATGCTTCAGATGCTTTTAAGCAAGCCTATTTGGAGGCAAAAAAAGAAGATGTAAGAATTATTAATAGTCCTGTTGGTATGCCAGGTAGAGCAATTGAAAGTAGCTTTATCCGAGATGTAGAAAAAGGTATGCGTCGACCAAAGGGATGCCCTGTGAATTGTATTCGCACTTGTGATATAGAAAAAGCTCCTTATTGTATTATTGCATCATTAACTTCTGCGTTGAAAGGTAATTTTGATCGTGGTTATGCTTTTGCAGGTGCTAATGTTTGGAAATCAAAAGAAATTGAAACAGTAAAAGATGTTTGTTCTTCTTTGGTAGAAGGATTTAATCAAGATTAACTGTTGTTGGTAATTTTAAAAAAAGCGTAGTGTGTTGATTAAACGCACTACGCTTTTTACTTTTAATAGTAAGTATAAACGATCTCTTTTTCGTATTTCTCGTCGTCACTATTCTTGATTTTAGCGGTTAGAGGATATTTGCCAGAATCATCTGTATATTCAAAATTATAAGTGCTTTTCTTATTTTCTTTTGTATCTGTTATTCCAACTTGTCCGATATTAAGAATAGAAGAAAGTTCAGGCATTCTAAAAATATTGGAAAGGATATTAAAATCTTTGAATGCATTTTTTATTTGAAGATAACTGTATTCATAGATTACTTTATTATTATCAGCAGGAATACTTTCGTATCTCAATAAATTTCCTCCAACATAAGAGTAGTTTTCTGTATATATAGCAGATTCCTTATCTCCATTAATTTCAAAAGTAATAGTAGAAATTATGGTGTTGCTAATATCTTTTTTAAGTTCTAATCTTTGTTTTTTCTCATATTTTCCTTGCGTGTTTTTCTTGTAAATAAAAACATTAACAAGCTCATTTTTATATTCAAAAAACAAAGAATCGGAGGTGCTGTTACCTTCTAAGCTTTGAATTGCTTTGACATTGGCAATTTTATCGTTATTTGCGTAATATACTTTAAAAGATCTTGCGTTTTGGAACAAGCTTCTTCCAAATGCTTCTTGAAGTTTTTTTCCATCAAGGTAAAACTCTTTCAATCTTTCTTGATTGTCGTATGCGAAAGTAGCTACTCTTTGCTTGTCGTAACTTATTTCTTTTATTGCATGATCGAGTTGTATAATATTAGTATCATCATCTTTGACGCAAGAAGTGCTTATTAGTGCTGCGAGTGCCAATAAAATAAAGCTTACCTTGATTGGTTTCATAAATTTATTTTTTGAATTTTATATCACAATTATCTTCGTGGACAAATGTAATAGTTTCATTACTATATTCAAAAGCTTAAGTATATAACAGAAAATTAATTACTAAAATGAATTGAAAATGTTGTTGGGTCTAAAACAAGGTTTACCTAGTGTTTAATTATATTGAAGTGAGTGTTAAGGATGATTGTTTTTTATGCAATTTTTTTTCTTAAAAAAGGTTAATTAGACAGTTAGGATTAATATGGTAATTATATTGTTATGAAACGAAATCTATTGCTTAAGGGGTTGATAGTTGCATTTATTGGTTTTGTGCTAGTGTATTTGCATAAAGATTGTTTGAAAGAGGAAGGGGATTCCAAGAATCAGAAAGTGTATAATGAGAAATTATTAATGCCAACTTTGTTTCATCAGAAGGCTGCCGAAATGTCGGCTTTAACAATACAGGCATATAATTCTGCTGCAAATTCTTTAGATGAGCTTATTCGCACAGCTCCGGAAAATGGGAAACCTTTAGCTATTGTTACTGATGTAGATGAAACTGTATTGGACAATAGTCCTTTTGAAGCGAAATTAATTGAACTTAATGAAGAATATACTTCGGAATTGTGGGATGATTGGTGTTTGCAAGGCAGTGCGAAAGCTATTTCTGGAGCAGTTGATTTTTTTAATCTAGCTAAAGAAAAAGGAGTTAAAACTTTTTATATAACCAATCGTAAATCACATCTTGAAGATGTTACTGTTCAGAATTTGAAGAAGGAAGGTTTTCCTTTTGCAAATGCAGATCATGTTTTTCCACGTGAAGGTGTTTCGAATAAAGAATCTCGTCGACAGGAAGTGGCAAAAGATTATAATATAATTATGTATTGTGGTGATGTTCTTCCCGACTTTTCCGATAAGTTTGAAGGTTTGAAAAGTGAACACAGATATAATTTAGTTGATAGTTTAAAGGCTGAATTTGGTAGAAGTTTTATTGTATTGCCTAATGTTATGTATGGCGATTGGATAAAGTCTTTGGAAGGATTTGTTGTAGGTGCAGCCCATGAAGAAAATAAAGAAGCTATGTTAAATAATATTTCATCGTATTAGAAATATTAAAAAAATATAATAAGGATTTTATATAAATCTAATATTAGAAGGTCTCTGCTTTGTCGGAGACCTTTTTATGTTTTTGGAATATAGGGTTTTACTTAAATATGATCTTTTTTACCTTTATTTGGAATTTCTTTTTTATTTACCTTTATGCCATAAAAAAATGAAATCATGAGTAAGCGTATCTATATAGAAGGTGGAAAAGTCGTAAATGATGGCGAATCGTATTTTGCCGACCTTATCTTAAATGATGGTAAAATTGAACATGTTTTAGAAAATGTTTGCAGATCTGAAAGAAAATTTCGTCAGGAAAAAGGTGATATAGACGAGATTATAAATGCTCAGGGAATGTTAGTTATTCCCGGTGTGATTGATGATCAGGTTCATTTTCGTGATCCTGGGCTTACTCAAAAAGCAGATATCTATACCGAGAGTAGAGCTGCTGTTGCAGGAGGAACCACTTCTTTTATGGAAATGCCCAATACCAATCCTCCAGCTTTAACTCAGGAGTTGTTAGAATATAAATATAAAATTGCTGCAAAAAAGTCGTTGGCAAATTTTTCTTTTTATATGGGTACTTCTAATGATAATATTGAAGAAGTAAAAAAAACTAACCCCAAAAATGTTTGTGGTATAAAGGTGTTTATGGGTTCTTCTACAGGAAATATGCTTGTAGATAAAAAAGAAACCTTGGAACAAATATTTTCACAAGCTCCAACACTTGTGGCTGTGCATTGTGAAGACGAGAATACCGTACAGGCAAATATGAAAGCAGCTCGTGAGAAATATGGCGAAGATGTTCCTTTTTCTCAGCACCCAATTATAAGAAGTGCAGAAGCTTGTTATATGGGTTCGTCATTAGCTATTGAATTGGCAAAGAAACATAATACCCGATTGCATGTATTGCATTTAACTACAGGAAAAGAAACTGAACTCTTTGAAAGTGGAAATGTTGAAGATAAAAATATTACTGTAGAAGTATGTGTGCATCATCTTAATTTTAATGATAAGGATTATGAAATTCATGGAAGTAAGTTAAAGTATAATCCTGCCGTTAAAACAGAGAAAGACCGTGAGCAATTATGGGATGCACTTTTAGATGATCGAATTGATTATATTGCTACAGATCATTCCCCCCATACTGCAGAAGAAAAAGATAATACCTATTTTAAGGCTCCTTCTGGAGGACCATTGGTTCAGCATTCATTGATGTTGATGCTTGAGTATGTGAAAAAAGGCAAATGGACTTATGAGAAGCTTGTAGAAAAAATGTGTCATGCCCCTGCAAAAGCTTTTAAGATTGATAATAGAGGTTATATTAAGCAAGGATATCAAGGCGATATAGTATTGATCAAGCCAGAGACACCATTTAAAGTTGATAGAGAAAATATGTTGTCTAAATGTAAATGGTCTTTATTTGATGGAGTTACATTTAATCATAGTATTTATGCAACCTTTGTAAACGGAAATCTTGTTTATAAAGACGGTAAGTTCTTTGAAGAAAAAATGGGAGAAAGATTGTTGTTTAATCGCTAATTAAAATAATATTCATTGATGATGAGAAGTGTTTTATTCATTTTGTTTTTTCTGATTGGTTTTGCTGCATGTACAAATTCGGGACAAAACGAGAAAGTTTTGAAAAGCTTTAGCGAAAAAGTTATCGAAAGATATCCGAATGGACAGCCAAAAAAAGTCAAATATTTTTCTGACGAAGATGGTAAGCAAATTGAAAAAGAAGAGATTGGTTATTACGAGAATGGTGCTGTAATGCTAAAGGGGAAGTATAAGAATGGTTTACGTGATGGCTTATGGCAGTCGTGGTATCAAGATGGAATTCAATGGACAGAAGGTGAATATAAAAATGGGCGCCAAAATGGCCGTGCTTCTCACTGGAATGAAGATGGAACTTTATTATACCAAGGTCAATACAAAAATGATGCGCGTATAGGTACTTGGAAGTTTTATAATAAAGATGGAAGTTTTAAGAAAGAAATAACGTATTAGATATAGAGTGTATTTTTATTTTATTGAGAAGAGGATTTTCAAAAGGAAATCCTCTTTTTTTTAATCATCTTCAACGTTTTTTAATCGTTCAATTTCTCGTCGATTCTTTTTGGTTGGACGACCAAAGCCTTTGGGTCTGAATTCGCTATTCATTCGTTTTAATACCTGTAGTTTGTCGGTTTCACTTTTAGGAGTTTTATCCTTATAGCACTCAACTGCCAGAGGGGCACCTACACGGTTTTTTATGATTTTTACAACTTCAACTTTTTTGTGAACAATTCCTTGTTGCACATCAATAACATCTCCTTCTTTAATCTCTTTTGATGGTTTGGTGTTTTGATTGTTTATTTTGACTTTTCCTCCTTTGCAAGCTTCAGATGCTTGGCTTCTGGTTTTAAATAAACGAACTGCCCACAACCATTTGTCAATACGAATACTTTCCATACGAGTTTATTATAATACCTGTCAGGTTCTCCTCTAGAGAACCTGACAGGTATAAATCTGATCTAAATATTATTTTTCTCTAAAATACATAGTAATTGGAATACCTTCAAAATTCCATAAATTACGGATATGTTTTTCAAGGAATCGTTTGTACGAATCTTTTAAATCTTGAGGTCTGTTGCAGAAAAAAACGAATGAAGGGTAATATGTTTTTAACTGTGTAATGTACTTGATTTTAATAAAGCGACCTCTTGTTGCTGTTGGAGGAGGTGTTTGTTGAATAATTTCCAAAAGATGCTCATTAAGTTGAGATGTGGAAATTTTTCTTGTCCTGTTATTATATACCTCTACAGCTTTTTCTAGTGTTTTATGAATTCTTTGCTTATTCAATACACTTGTAAAAATTATTGGAACATCGTGGAAAGGAGCAATTCTCTTTCTTATTTGTTCTTCAAATTTTAAGTGAGTATTGGTTTCTTTTTCAACAAGATCCCATTTGTTGCAAGCAATTACAAGACCTTTATTATGTTTTTGAATCAAATGTATGATGTTTAGATCCTGAGATTCAATCCCATGATCAGCGTCAATCATTAGAATACAAACATCTGCTTTTTCAATAGCTCTTACAGACCGTAGTGTAGAATAGAACTCAATGTTCTCGTAAACTTTTCCCTTTTTTCGAAGACCTGCAGTATCTACAAGTTCAAGATCGAAGTTAAATGCATTGAATCGAGTGTATATAGTGTCTCTTGTTGTTCCAGCAACATCAGTAACGATGTTTCTCTCTTTTCCGAGTAATGCATTAATTAAGGATGATTTTCCTACATTTGGACGTCCAACAAATGCGATTCTAGGAATGTCGTGTTCTTCTTCTTCTGGTTCATTTTCCATATCATCAACCAATTCATCAAGAAGTTCGCCAGTTCCACTGCCATTTACGGCAGAAATAGCATGTACATTTCCTAGACCTAAAGAGTAAAACTCTGCTGCTTCAGCTATTTTTATAGGAGTGTCAATTTTGTTGGCAACAAGGAAAACAGTTTTTTTGCACTTACGAAGAAGAGCAGCAACATCTTTGTCCATATCTGTTAAGCCTTCCATAGCATCAACAAGGAAAATTATTTTATCTGCTTCTTCGATAGCAAGTTCTACCTGGCGACAAATTTCTTCTTCAAAAACATCCTCAGAGTCAAGTACATATCCTCCAGTATCGATTACTGAAAAATAAATACCATTCCATTCGGTATTTCCATAATGACGATCGCGAGTTACTCCACTAGTTTCTTCAACAATGGCATCTCTAGATTGAGTAAGACGATTAAAAAAAGTAGATTTTCCAACATTTGGACGACCTACTATTGCTACAATATTTCCCATTATATATTTTATTTCTTCTTTTTTCCGTATCTTTTAATCTCCGACAAAAGTTAGTCGATTAAAATTGATATCCAAATCTTTTTAGTTGGTTGTCGTTATCTCTCCAATCTTTCAATACTTTAACGCGAGTTTCTAGGAAAACTTTTTTACCAACAAATTCTTCGATATCTTTTCTTGACTCTATTCCTATCTTTTTAATCGCTTTTCCTTGGTGTCCAATAATAATTCCTTTTTGTGAATCACGTGCAACATATATAATTACTGAGATATGAATAATATCAGCGGTTTCTTTATATGACTCTACTTCTATCTCTACAGAATATGGAATTTCTTTTTTGTAATTCAATAAGATTTTTTCTCTGATAATCTCAGATACAAAAAATCTCATTGGTTTATCGGTCATTTCTTCTTTAGGAAAATAAGGTGGGTTTTCAGGGAGTAATTCTACCAATTTATCAAATAAAGAATCTAAGTTGAATTTCTCAAGTGCAGATGCTGGGATAATGCTTGCTTCAGGAATTTGTTCTTTCCAAACCTCAATGCACTCTTTTACTTCTTCTTGGCTCGATAAGTCAATTTTATTTATAACAATAATGACTGGTAATTTTGATTTTTTTACTTTTTCAAGGTAATTAAAATCAGTATCCTTATCCTTGATATCGATAATTAGTAGAATTATATCAGCATCTAATAAAGCGGTTTTTACAAATTGCATCATTGAATTATGAAGCTTGTAGCTTGGCTTAACAATACCAGGGGTGTCAGAGTATACAATCTGAAAGTCTTCACTATTCACGATTCCCATTATACGATGACGCGTAGTTTGGGCTTTAGAAGTGATAATTGATAGTCTTTCGCCTACCAAAGCATTCATTAGGGTTGATTTGCCTACATTAGGCTTACCTATAATATTCACAAAACCAGCTTTATGACTCATAATTTCCAAAAGGTTGTAAAAAAAAGTTAAAAAATCTTGGATTGCAAAGAAACAAAATATATCTTTGCACTCGCAATTCAGAACGGAGAAAATCGTTCTTTATTTGATTACACCGCGGGGTGGAGCAGTGGTAGCTCGTTGGGCTCATAACCCAAAGGTCGTCAGTTCGAATCTGGCCTCCGCAACTAGATATAAAGACTATCCTTAATTGGATGGTCTTTTTTTTAAGATGTTAACAAAAAAAGCTACTTCAAATCTGAAGTAGCTTTTTTTGTTAATTTATATTTTTTAATCGCAGTAATTATAACTTGAGGTATCGCAAGTACAAGTTTTAATAAGTGTAAATAGGCATGTCACGCCAAGTCCTCCTATACTTGCTGCAGTCCAGCAATTGCTTCCCGTACCTTTACCTTGAACTTTATTACCTAATGTAGAAACGTTTTCTTTTTTTAAGTTTAGCTTTCCGTTTATTTCCTTAGTTTTCATAGTTTTTAGTTTTAGGGTTAATTTTGTTGAGTTTGAACTCAACAAAAATACTTTGCCTAATACACACAAACGTCATAGAGTGCAGTAGGCAGTTAAAAAAATAAAATGATTTATTTTGTCAGCTGTATATCAAACTGTTAAAACGAAGATATTATTTTGTCTTTTGTTTCGGTTATTATTATAGTGAAATACGTTGCTATAGAAAGCGTCTATTTTTATATTGACTTCTTTATAGAATAAATTTGTCTTTACTTACTTTGGTTGCTTATAATTTTTTTCTAGCAGCTAGAATATCACCTTTTTAGGTATGAAAAACAAAAAAATATTTTTTTTTAGTGTTAATAACTTTCTTTAGTATCAATTAAAGATATGTTAATCAATATAAAGTAATGTTAATAATAACATTTTATAAAAAGAGAGTTTGTTTATAGAATTTGTAATTCTCCTTCTTTTGATTTTGTTTTGCAGCCACAAACAACAACAATTTTTATAAGCAAAACAAAATCAGTTATTTGATTAATAAGCCATGAAACAATTTTTTACTCTTTTATTTTTGTTCATAGGTCTTAATGCATTTTCGCAGAATTTGCAATTGCATTATGATTTTGGTAAAGCCAAAGATGGAGATCGAACTGTTGATCGGAATTATTTTACTACAACGTTTGAAACTTTTAAGGTTGATAAGTTAGGAAATACATTTCTATTTGTAGATTTAGATTTTAGTAGATCAAATGGAAATATAGGAACTGCATATACAGAAATAAGTAGAAATTGGAATATTCCTTTTGTTAAAAAATTACAACTCCATACAGAGTATAATGGGGGAATAATGGTGAAAAGGAATAATATTATTGAGATATCAAATACATATTTATTTGGTTTCACGTATCCTGTTCGAATAGGAAATTTCGTTCTACCAATATCTATTAGTTATCGTAAGCAACAAGATGCTGTTGAGGGGGCTGACTTTCAGTTTACCACATCTTGGTCAAAGACTTTCTATCATGGAATAATAACCTTTTCTGGATTCTTAGATATCTGGACTCAGGATAAGGTGTTATTTTCTCAAGAGGCTAAACATGATGGAAAACAATTTACGTTTCTTACAGAACCACAATTGTGGTTTAATTTAAATAAATCATTGGCAATTGGAGGAGAGGTTGAAATAAGTCGCAATTTCTTTATTTTCGACGATCAGTTTAAGGCCATGCCAACAGTAGCTTTTAAGTGGAATTTATAATTATAAACCCAAAGAATCATGCTAAATAAATTCTTCGGCTTAAGTAAGCATAAAACAACTGTTAAGACAGAGATTATAGCAGGGATAACCACCTTTATGACAATGGCCTATATTTTGGCTGTCAACCCTGATATTCTTAGTAAAACAGGAATGGATGCTGGAGCTGTATTTACCGCTACTGTATTGTCGGCCATCGTTGGAACTTTAGTAATGGCATTTGTGGCTAAGTTACCATTTGCACTTGCACCTGGCATGGGGCTAAATGCTTTCTTTGCCTATACTGTAGTTCTTGGATTAGGACATAGTTGGCAATTTGCACTTACTGCTGTTTTTCTTGAAGGATTAATCTTTATAGTGTTAACGGCGTTTAATATTCGAGAGTTAATTGTAAACTGTATTCCAACAAATATTAAACATGCTGTTTCGGTTGGGATTGGTTTGTTTATTGCTTTTATTGGATTTTCCAAGGCAGGAATTGTTGTTGATAATCCAGCTACCTTAGTGTCGCTGGGTGATGTTACTCAACCAGCAGCAATCGTTGCATTAATCGGATTGATTCTTACAGGAGTATTATTGGCATTAAATGTAAAGGGAGCATTACTTATCGGTATTATTACAGCAACCATTGTTGGGATCCCTTTAAATGTTACACATCTCCCTGCAGATGGTAGTCTTATCAGCGCTCCTCCATCTCTTAAACCTATCTTCTTTCAATTTGAATGGTCTGAAATCTTCAGTTTTAAAATGCTTATTGTACTTTTTACTTTTCTATTTGTAGATATGTTTGATACAGTAGGTACTTTAGTTGGAGTTTCTTCAAAGGCTAATTTATTAGATAAGGATGGGAAAATTCCAAGGGTAAAACATGCTCTGTTTGCAGATGCAATTGGAACTACCTTTGGTGCCATAATGGGAACAAGTACAGTTACCACCTATGTTGAATCTGCTTCAGGAGTTGCCGAAGGAGGAAGAACTGGAATGACAGCTCTTTCTGCTGCAGGCATGTTTTTTATTGCTTTATTCTTTGCTCCTGTTTTTGTTATGATTCCTAGTGCTGCTACAGCATCTGCATTGATTATGGTTGGTTTGTTTATGATGACACCAATTACCAAGGTCGATTTTAAGGATTTCACAGAAGCTATTCCAGCGTTTTTTACAATTATATTGATGCCATTAACTTATAGCATTGCTAATGGTATTGTATTTGGAATGTTGTCTTATGTCTTCTTAAAGATTTTGACAGGAAAGTCAAAGCAGCTATCTCCTATTATGTATTTTATTGCAATTTTATTTATTCTTAAATTTTTCTTGAGATAAAGAATAGAATATATAGAAAATAAAAAAGCGAGCTTGCATAAGCTCGCTTTTTTATCTTATTCGTATTTCTTAGCAACACATACTGTAGCCAGAAGCTCCACATGTACATGTGTGGATCATTGTGAATAAACATGTTACGCCAAGTCCCCCAATACTTGCAGCTGTCCAGCATTCAGTACCTGTACCTTTACCTTGCGTATGTTTGCCTAATGAAGATACATTTTCTTTTTTTAAAGATAGTTTTTCTGTTAAATTCTTACTTTTCATAATGTTTAGTTTAGATTTTAGTTTTCTCGTCTAAGAAATAAAATTCTTTTTTTTAATAAATCAGAATTTTTCTGGTGTGATCTTTTATTACCTATAAGGCACTATAAAAGGAGTTTTGTATTCTTAGGGAAAAAATAATGTTAGAGTAATACAAACTGTTATTGTTAATGCATTATTTTGTTCAAAAATGTATTCTTTGTTATAATCTTTTGATTACTTTTAGTTAAAGTATAAATATGTTACTAGCTTTAGGTTGGATTTGAAATTTTGTTTGTTTTGATTTTTTTTTTATCTTTAGTGTATTGAGCCAACTCAATTTACCACAATAAACTAAAGTATTATCTAAATTATCTTTTCTACGCAAAGATCTGTTGTGGCTTGATATTAATCATAACAATAAACCCTAAACTAAGTATTATGATTGGTACAATAATAACCTATGTAATAGTTGTCCTTTTTATTTTGGTCATTATTTACCTTGCCAAAAGAGCACAAACATTTAAAAAGTATGATGTTGAAACGAATCCAAATATTACCATTTTGGATGATAGTAATTTCTCTGAAGAAACGAGTAGTGGAACTGTTTTGGTAGAATTTTGGGCAAAATGGTGTAAGCCTTGTAAATTTCAAGGTGTAATTCTTAATGAAATAGCAGAAAAAGAGAAGGATAGAATTAAAGTTTGTAAGTTTGATGTTGATAAAAGTAAGAATTTACTCCATCAATATGATATCGATAATATTCCTTCAATTTTGATTTTCCAAAACGGGGAGGTTGTTCAAAAATTAATTGGTTTTAAGTCCAAACATGCAATAAAAAATGTATTAAAAAATATGCAAATAGCATGACTTAGGTGGATTTTTTAAACGAAAAAAGATTTCTTTTCGTGACTCATTTTGCCATTTTTATTTTCTTATCCTAGCGGTTGTTTTCTGTTTTTCAGTTATTAACGACCGCTTTTTTTTATGTTGGCATGAAAAATATATTCAGTTTAACACGTTATCAATTTAAGTAAAAAATTTTAACAGTCTTTCTAAATAAAACCTACTTCCCTCTTACAGTATGTTCATTTCTTGCAGATTTGCAAAAAAGAACTAATTTTGCAAGCTTGAGATTAGTTTTGGCTGTAACTAATAATAAGGTTCACAGAATTTTAACTAAGTTATAGCCATATCAAAATCTTAAGGTAAAACAAAAATTGTGTTAATATGGGTATTAAGCAAAAAACATCCGACCTAAAAAAAAGAATGCGCAATGCCCTCAGCGGAGGGGGAACGAAAGCCATTGAAAAACAAAAGGCTATTGGTAAACTCACCGCTCGTGAGAGAATTATTGCCCTTTTGGATCCCAAAAGCTTTCATGAGTACGACCTTTTCGTTGAGCACGCAGCAAAAGACTTCAATATGGACAAAAAATACCTCCCTGGTGATGGTGTTGTCACAGGTACAGGTATGATCGAAGGTCATCCAATTTGTATTTATGCACAAGACTTTACTGTTGCAGGTGGTAGTCTCGGTTGGATGCATGCAAAAAAGATCTGTAAAATTATGGACCATGCCATGAAGCTTAAAGTTCCTTTGATTGGAATTAATGATTCTGGTGGTGCTCGTATTCAAGAAGGAGTTAATTCTCTTGCTGGATATGGAGAGATCTTTTATAGAAACACTAAAGCTTCAGGAGTAATCCCTCAGATTAGTGTTATCCTTGGGCCTTGTGCTGGTGGAGCAGTTTATTCGCCTGCTTTGACAGATTTTGTGTTTGTAGTAGACAAAATTTCAAAAATGTTTATTACAGGTCCAGAGGTAATTAAAACTGTTCTTGGAGAAGAAATCTCTATGGAAGAGCTAGGTGGTGCTCGTGTTCATGCAGAGACCACTGGTAATGCTCATTTTTATGCAGAAAGTGAACAAGAGTGTTTTGATCAGATAAAAAAACTTATGGGTTTCATTCCTTGGAATAATACTCATAAAGCTGAAAAATTTACAAAGAAAACACCGAAAACTAAAGAATATAAAGTAGACAGTATATTACCATCAGATCCTTCGCAGCCTTATGACGTTCGTGATGTTATTCGTGCAGTTTGTGATGACTCTGAATTCTTTGAAATACAAGAATTATTTGCTTCCAATATTGCTATTGGTTTTGGTAGAATGAATGGTGATACTGTCGGATTTGTAGCCAATCAACCTCGTTATCTAGCTGGAGTATTGGATGTTGATAGTTCGAATAAAGCTGCACGTTTTATCCGCTATTGCGATGCCTTTAATATTCCTTTAGTAACTTTTGTTGATCTTCCAGGATATCTTCCAGGGGTAGATCAAGAGCATGCGGGTGTAATTCGCCATGGTGCTAAAGTGTTGTATGCTTATAGTGAAGCTACTGTTCCAAAAATCACTTTGATTCTTCGTAAAGCATATGGTGGTGGTTACATTGCAATGTGTTCACATCACTTACGTGCTGATTTTGTTTTTGCTTGGCCAACTGCTGAAATTGCAGTAATGGGACCTGAAGGTGCTGCAAACATCATTTTCCGTAAAGAAATTATGAATGCAGAAGATCCTGAGTCAATTCGTCAAGAGAAAATCGAGGAGTACAAAAATAAATTTGCCAATCCTTATGTGGCAGCGGCTTATGGTTATGTAGATGCAGTTATCGAGCCAAAAGAAACTCGTCGAATGATTATTCATGCATTGGATATTTCTGTAGAGAAATCAGAGGAAGTTCCATTCAAGAAACACGGAATTCCTCCATTCTAATAATTGAAAAATTATGGCTGAATCAAAAAATCTTTCAGATAAAAGCAAAGCGCTAGATTATGGTACTGGTACTTTGTCTGTTGGTGGCATTTATTACAATACAGAGTATACAAAAATGCATATCAATAGAAAACCTTATAAAGCAAAGGATGAGAAAGAAATTCCTGCATATATTCCAGGAACGGTAATCGAATTTTTTGTTAAAGAAGGTGATAAGGTTGAAGTAGGTGACAAGCTATTGATACTTCAAGCTATGAAGATGAATAATACAATTACTGCTCCAATTAGCGGTGTGATTAAAGAGATAAGAGTAGAGGCAGGACAAAGAGTTGCTAAAAATGACTTAATGATTGTCTTTGAATAATATTTACTCTTTTAAAAAATAAAAGGGGGTTGTCCATATGTTTTTTTGGACAACCCCTTTTGCTTATTTATACTTTTTTTGTACTATTTCTTGTTTTCTGAAGATGGATAATATGCATCGTATAGCATATCGATAAATCCAAAGGCATATTTATACAAATTACCATCAGTACTCATCAGCATAATAAATTTGTTTTTTTCTACTTCTTGAATTATATCAACATCTTTTACTGAAATAGGTTTCTCAAAACTATCAGGGTATATACTATTATTGTAATACCAGAATTGACTATTGTCAAAAATTCTGTTTGAAAATCCCCAGTTAAACATTCCCCAGAAAAAACTATCAGCAACTGCAAGAAGTTTATATTTTTGGGTAACATTATCTTGAGTAAAAGTAAACTTGGGGTAAGTCAGTTTCTGATTGTCTAACTCAAACATTAGATTTAACCCTTTAGCAATATCACTATCTCTGTGTTTAGGACTGCTTTTTTCGATTTCAGTTACCTTTAAATGGGTTAAGTTAACATGTTGCTTTTTTTCTATATAGTGAATAATAGAATCTGCAGCCAAAAATTCACCATAATAACTCCAATGGATTCCACATTTTGGATAAAGAATATTTGAAGTGGTATCTTTCATGTTTTTAAACCATTGATTAAAGTCTACATAATTTATTTTTTCAGATTTAAATTCTTTTATGTAGGCTTGGTAATTGGTTTCTGATTTCTTATCAGGATGATATTTTTCAGGAATATATTCTGGATAATAACTTCCTTTTCCTGGAGCGATAACATTGAATAAGAATATTCCCTTAGAAGCTAAGGTGTCTTGAATCTTTTTAAGCTTCCAGACTTTATCTTGAATTTTTTTCTCGCCAATAAAGTTTTGCCCCAAGTATTCTTTAATGTAGTTTTCTTCATATAAATATTCTTTTTTTCCTATAACAACTGAGTTAGCGCGTAACTTTGAAAATAAAGAATATGATATTTGATTGCTCAATCTTACAAATGAATTTCTAAAGCCAAAGTTCGAATTGGTATAATTAGAAAAATTATCTTGAAATTCGTTACTGAGCCATTTTTCCATAGATAGATTTGGGCAATCTACTTTAGTTATATATCCTCCTAGGCTTTTCTCGTTTAAAAAATGTGTAATATGTTGAGTTAGTGGTATAAAAAGAATAACTAATATAAATATATATAGTCCTTTTTGAATCTTCTTGGATTTCTCTTTCATAATTACCTAGAATCTAAAGTAAATAAAAGGATTAAAGCCTGTTGTTGTTATTGCCCCAGCGCATATAGCAACTAAAACTACTGAAAAAACACTAAGCAAAATGTTTTGACTTGGAGAATATTCTTTTCTAAAAAAGAAAAAGTCTTCCAGTTTTTTTCCAACTTTACTAAGTCCAATAAATGAGAATATTATAGCTATTATCAAAATAGGATAAAATTCAGGAGTGGTTTTAGGTAGACTTAAGCTTGCATGACCAGAAAACATTTCTGCTAAAAATATTTTCATTTTCTCAAAGTCTTCAAGTCTAAAAATAACCCAGCCTACCATTACAATAAAGAAGGTTAATATAATACTTGGAATCTTCCCTGCTTTTTCCATTACTTTAAGTAAGAAAGCTCTGTCAAGAATTAGAAAGAAACCATGAAATGCACCCCATAACACAAAATTCCAAGAAGCCCCATGCCATAATCCCGACACAAGAAAGATAAACCATAAGTTAAAGAATACTCGACTAGGAGTAACCCTGCTGCCACCTAATGGAATGTATAAGTAATCACGCATAAAACCACCTAAGGTTATATGCCATCTTCTCCAGAATTCTGTTATACTTTTTGATATGTAAGGGGAGTTGAAGTTTTCAGGAAAAGTGAATCCCATCATTCTTCCAAGACCTATTGCCATATCTGAATATCCTGCAAAATCAAAATAAATCTGTAAGGTATATGCTATGGTTGCTAACCAAGCCATATTTGAACCAATCCCAGCAATATCGCCATTCATTATTAAGTCGGCTTGGGCACCCATTACATTAGCAATTAATATTTTCTTTGCCAAACCAATTGAAAATCTGTAGAAACCAATTAGTTTATTGTTATAAGTGTCTTCACGATTTGTTATTTGAGTTGCAATAGTATTGTATCTTACAATAGGTCCTGCAATCATTTGAGGAAATGACATAATGTATAAAAGGTAGTCATTTACTTTCTTTAAAGGAGCATGTTGACCTCTATAAACATCGACAGCATAAGTTAGTGTTTGGAAAGTATAGAAAGAAATCCCTATGGGAAGAGCTATCTTTGTCCAAATAATATCTTGTCCACCAAAATTTGATAAAAAAGCATTTACATTGTCAATAAAGAAGTTTGCATATTTGAAATAGGCCAAAAGTCCTAAGTTCATAGCTAAAGAAGCACTAAGGAATAGTTTCTTCTTTACTCCTTCACTTTCCCATATCTTACGTACAATAAAGAAGTCGAGAATTGTCGATGCTAGAATTACAAATACAAATTTTGGAGCTCCCCAGCTATAAAATAAAATACTGGCTATTAATATAATCCAATTTTTCTGTTTTTGCCTAGCGATTTGATAGACCAATAAGAAAATGGGGAGAAAATAGAAAATAAATAAAATGCCACTAAAAACCATTTTGTTTTCACTTAGTTTACATTTGAGTAAAATTGCACGGCAATAAAAGAAAAAACATAAGTTTTGGAAATTTATTTTATATAAAAAAAACGAAAACCACTCACATTGAGTGGTTTTCGTTTTTTATGAGTACTTGTGTGTCTTTTAAAGCGAATTATACATTGTGTTCATTTCTTCAATGTAATCTCCAATATCACTAATTCCTCTATTTTTTTCTGAACTAGTGACAAAAATTGGAGGTAATTCTTCCCAGTTTTCACTTAAGACATCTTTATAGTGCTGAATATTGTCATGCAAGATTTTTTGCTTTAGCTTATCTGATTTTGTAAATGCAATAGCAAAAGGAAGCCCGTTCATTCCCATATAGTCTATAAACTCAAGATCAGCTTTTTGAGGTTCAAGCCTGCTGTCGATAAGAACAAAAGTACACATCAGATTTTCACGATTCATTAAGTACCCTTGAATCATTTTCTGAAATTTAGCTCTTTGTGTTTTTGAAACCTTGGCATAACCATATCCTGGTAAATCAACTAAATACCATTGATTATCAATAATAAAGTGGTTGATTAGTTGTGTTTTGCCAGGAGTGGAGGAGGTTTTTGCTAATCCTTTCTTATTGCATAAGGCATTTATCAATGAGGATTTTCCAACATTCGATCTTCCTATAAAAGCATATTCTGCTTTAGAAGGAGCTGGGCATAAATTTGCTTTTGTGTTGCTAATTAGAAACTCAGCGCTATGTATTTTCATCAAATTCCTTTTTTTATTATTGATTAACCTTTTATGTAGGAACCAACGTGTCGATCAATTTTAAAATCGTATATGTCTGCTATGGTTACGATTATTCCAGTTTCTTCTACATTTCCAAAATGATCGTTTACAGCTGTGCCAAAAGTTCTCATGGTTGAAGATAGATTCATATAAGCATTCACTAATGGAGGAATGTTTTCATTTAGTCTTCTTACCTTTTGCATTAGAATTTTGTAGTCTTCATCATAATTGCAACCACAGAATATATTGTCTAGGACTTTTTTCTGAGTACTCAGTTGTAAAGGCTTTCTTGGGTATACCAATTTATCTGGATCAGGAAAATGTTTGTTAAGGAAGTGAAGTACAAGATCTCTGGCTAAGCGATCGTAATGTGGATACATAGTAACTTTACCAAAGAGATATTTTATATCAGGATTGTCCTTAACAATTGCACCAAGTCCATCCCATATATTATCTAAGGCATACATTCCTTTTCTAATATTATATGTGGGTTGATAATTGGGTTGGACAAAAGATCTTCCCAACTCAACAGTTTGGGGAAAATATTCTTGCTTAAATTTATCCGAGAGGTGAAATAATCTTGAGGTAGGCGTATGCGCCTTTGAGTAATCGTTATTTACGATTAATTTTTCACAACGGATAAAACGGTAGCCTCCGATAATATCTTTTTCGGTTGGATTCCAAACGATTAGTTGTTTAAATGCAGGCTCGTTCAAGTCGTATTCGTCCAAATCACATTCTTTTCCCGTTCCTCCACCAGCATCACGGAAAGTAATTTCTCTTAATCTACCCAATTCCTTCATCAAATTAGGGCTGTCTTTATGAGAAAATATATAAATTTCGTTATTTCCGTTATTGGTCTTCCTTACAAATTTTTCTTGTGTAAGTTCTGCTTCTAGCAATTCTTTTTCGACAGCTGGAATTATGGTTTCCATTTACTTATTATTTTTGAGATTCCAATTTTCTTATAAACCTGTTATTCTGAAAAAAGTTGATTGGGATTAAGGTTTAATTGATAAATGTGCTGCCGAATTTTTGCCGCCCATTGTTTATCAGTATATTTTTTGTCTAAAGATTCATAAGGTATTGGCTTTCCAAATGTAATCTTTAACTTTTTGTTTCCTTGCTTGTAGAATTCATCTACAAGGTAAAGCATTTCAATATTTGCCTTTATCCCCAATTTTTTTCTAATTCTAGCTAAACGGTAAAAGAACAAGCTGTTCTCACCAGAGATATGTGTTGGGATAATATTCCTTTCATATCTTTTGCATTTAGTGATAAATGTTTTTTTCCATTCAAGATCTGCAATTGTTTTTTTGTTCTTACGGGAAACTAATCCAGCAGGGAAAAACAAAAGAGCATTATCCGATTCAAAGGATTTATTGAAGATTTTGATGTTTTCTGCATTACTTCCATGTTTGTTTACTGGAATGAAAAATTCTCTAAGTCCTGCAACATGTAATAAAATATCATTTACAGGAAATAGAATATCCTTTCTGGCTTTTCCAATAGCCTGAATAAGAGCAATACCATCCAATCCCCCAAGAGGATGGTTTGAAGCAACCAAAATTCTATCGGATTTACTTATGTTTTCTAGTCCTATAATTTCCGTTTCTCCAGCAAACTCATTCATTATATCATCAATGAATGGCAAACCATGTCTCCCTTCAGTACGAATCAAGAAGTCATTTATTGCTTCTTCATGAAGAATACGCCTTAGATATTCTATTAAAAAATTAGGAAGAACTTTTAAAAGTGTTGTACTTTTTTCTCCTATTATTCTCCTAACATTAATTAATTCAAGATCCGATTTTTTGTTTTTCTCCATCTGAATTTCCAAATTTCTTTACAAAAGAACTACAAAATTAGATAAATAACCCAAATAGGAATAACTCTTTTTTATATTCTCTTATTCTTTACTGTAAAATCTATGGAGAGCTTAGTTTTTCTGCCTTATGATTGTTGTTATTTGTTTGATTTATATTCTTTTGCTTATGTTTTTGATGGTCGTCAAATATGATGTTTTATCAATTGTCGTTATAAATACAATAGACTAAAAAAGCTTCTCTGTATTTAGGAGCGCGATGTCAATCTTAATCTTCTTTTTATGTTACTTAAATATGATGTTGAAAGTAATCAACCCTCCCATAATTTTGTCGATGGTCCGCATATACGTGTTTTGAAGTATGAAAAATGCCTAGAAGTATTATACTTCAATTATGATTTTAACAAAGCTTTACTTTCTGTCGACTCAGACAAAATATCAATTGATGAAAATGTTGAAGTTGAAGTCGAAATAAATCACGAAAAGTACATTCCTAAATTCAATGCTAAGCTATTCCACTCTGCACCTGCCAGCGTTTTTTCTGCTGTAGAAAAAATTGTGGCAATTGGTGACTTGCATGGCGATTATAATCGGTTGATCCGTGCTTTACTTGCCGCAAACGTAATCAATAAGCAAGGAAGTTGGATTTTTGGTAATGGACATGTTGTTATTATAGGTGATGTTTTTGATAGAGGTAATCAGGTAACCTCTTTACTATGGAAAATATATCAGCTTAATCAAGAGTCTGAGCGGGCTGGAGGAAAGGTCCATTTCTTATTGGGGAATCATGAATGGATGAATTTAAATAAGGATCATCGTTTTTTACATCCTCACTATGTATATTTGTGTGAAAAGCATAATATCGATTATTCTGATCTATATAATAGCGATTTTATACTGGGTAGTTGGCTTAGATCGCGCAATTCTGTAATTAGAATCGGAGATGTTTTGTTTGTTCATGCAGGCTTAAGTGCTGAGGTTAGTGAGGCTTTTCCTTATCTTGAAGATATTAATATTCAGATACGTCGAATATTAGATGATTCTCTTATTGTAAGACGAAATAGTAAGGAGGAGCTTTTGACAGGTTCTTATGGTCCGTTATGGTACAGAGGTTATATAATGCCATGGGTTGGGAAATCTATTGTAAATACAAGTGATTTTAAAAAAATACTAAAGGTTTATAATTCGAATTATCTTGTGTTTGGGCATACTACACAAGCTCATATTGAGTCGTTTTATGATGGAGCTGCTTTTGGTATTGATGTTCCTTTTGGAAATATAGAGCAGGAAGAAGTATTATTATATGAAGATGGGGTATGGTATAGGTTTTATGTACATAAAAAGGAAAAGGTAAAAATAGGATAATGTTTTCTGGATTATACATAGTCTAAATTCTCCATATTTATTTATTTAAATTTGCAGATCAAAAAAGTGTACGGATTTGAAAACTGAATTTTTTTTAGACATATATAAGAAGCATCCAAAGGTTCAAGAATTATCTGAACTTTTGGATAAAAAATCAAAACGGATTTTCGCAGAGAACTTAAAAGGATCTGCTAGAGCAGCTGTCATATCTGCTAGCTTGGTCAAGCAAAAAGGTATTCATTTGGTTGTGATTCCTGAAAAGGAGCAGGCTGCATACTTTTGTAATGATCTAGAGAATATATTTCAGGAAAGAGATGCTGATTATTCTAAAAAGAAAATTCTTTTCTATCCTACATCTTATCAACGTCCATACGAAATTGAAAAGATAGATAATGCTAATGTTTTGTTGAGAACAGAAGTATTGAGTAGGGTTCAAAATTCAACAAAAATGACAGTTGTAGTTACTCATCCTGAAGCTTTGTCGGAGAAAGTAATTACCAAATCTTTTTTGAATAAGAATACCCTTAAACTTAAGGTGAATGAATCTGTCAATTTAGATTTTATTTCGGATGTACTCTTGGAATATAGTTTTGAAAGAGTTGATTTCGTGGTTGAACCGGGTCAGTTTGCAATTCGTGGAGGAATTATTGATGTCTTTAGTTTTAGTAACGATCTTCCTTTTCGGATTGAATTCTTTGGTGATGAGGTAGAGAGTATTCGAACCTTTGATCCAGAAAAGCAGTTGTCTATAGAGAAATTGTCAAGTATTCATATTGTTCCCAATTTACATCAGAGAGTTATTCAAGAACGAAGGCAAAATATACTTGAATATTTACCTTCAAATGTGCATGTTTGGATTGAAGATATTGCTTTTTGTGCCGACATTATTCAGAAAGAATTTGATAAGGCAGAAAAGATATTTCAAAATATAGATTCTGCTCTAGACCATTTGAAACCTCAAGAGCTTTTTTGTTCTGGAAGTGAATGGGCAAAAGAATTAACTTCATATCCAATTATAGAATTTGGTACTCAGTCTCAATTTAACAATGCTGAGCATATTTCTTTCCATACTAGTATTCAGCCAAGCTTTAATAAGAATTTTGAACTTCTATTTAAAGAACTTTCTTCATATAAGGAAAAGGATTTCCAGATTTTACTTTCTTCCGATAATTTAAATCAGATTGAAAGAGTAAAACAAATTGCTCTTGATATGGGAATTACGTCTTCTTTAGATGGGGAATTTCTTGAAGGTTTAAATTGTCCTTTGCATGAAGGATTTGTAGATGACGACCTAAAACTCTTATGCTTTACCGATCATCAGATTTTTGAACGATATCAGCGGTTTCATTTAAGGAATAGGTTTAAGAGTAAAGAAAAGCTTAGTTTAAAGGAATTATACGATTTACAGCCTGGCGATTATGTAACTCATATTGATCATGGTGTAGGTAGGTTTGAAGGCTTAAGTAGGATTGAGAATAATGGTAAACTGCAAGAGGTAATTCGCTTGACCTATAAAAACAGCGATATTCTTTATGTCTCTATTCATTCTTTACATCGCATTTCAAAATATACAGGTAAAGAAGGAACTGAACCGAAACTGAATAAATTGGGTTCTCAGGCTTGGAATAAGTTAAAGCAAAAGACAAAATCCAAGGTTAAAGATATTGCTCGAGAATTGATTCATTTGTATGCCAAACGTAAAGCAGCTAAAGGATTTCAGTATAGCAACGATTCATATTTGCAAACAGAATTAGAAGCCTCTTTTATATATGAAGATACTCCTGACCAGTATAAGGCTACAGTGGATACTAAAAAGGATATGGAACAAGCATTTCCTATGGATCGTTTGGTTTGTGGTGATGTAGGGTTTGGAAAAACTGAAATTGCCATTCGAGCTGCTTTTAAAGCTGTAACTGATGGAAAACAAGTTGCTATTCTTGTTCCTACAACCATACTTGCTTTGCAGCACTATAAAACTTTCCGTGAGCGTTTGATAGAATTTCCTGTAGATATTGACTATATAAACCGCTTTAAATCTGCCAAAAAGCAAAAAGAAACCTTAAAGAAACTAGAAGAAGGAAAACTTGATATTATTATAGGTACTCACAGGCTTGTAGGGAAAGATATTAAGTTTAATGATTTGGGGCTATTGGTAATTGATGAAGAGCAGAAGTTTGGTGTTGCGGTTAAAGAAAAATTAAAATCAATAAAAGTAAATGTAGATACCTTAACATTAACAGCTACTCCAATTCCACGAACTTTGCAGTTCTCGCTTATGGGAGCCAGAGATTTGAGTATTATCAATACTCCTCCACCCAATAGATATCCAGTAGAAACTCAATTAAGGTCGTTTAGTCCTGAAATTATAAGAGATGCAATTTCATATGAGGTTTCTAGAGGAGGTCAGGTTTTCTTTGTACACAATCGAGTTGGCAATATTCTAGATATTGAAGCTATGATAAAGAAGTTTGTACCTGGTGTTCGTGTAGGAATTGCGCATGGTAAACTTGATGGAACTAAGCTTGAAAAAGTTATGTTGGGCTTTATTGAAGGAGAGTACGATGTGCTTCTTGCTACAAAGATTATTGAGTCGGGCTTGGATATTTCTAATGCAAATACAATTATAATTAATGAGGCTCAACATTTTGGATTGAGTGAATTGCATCAAATGCGTGGTCGTGTAGGACGTTCAAATAAAAAAGCATTCTGTTATCTTCTTTCTCCTCCAATGATAAGTTTAACTCAGGATGCAAGAAAGCGATTAAAAGCTATAGAGGAATTTAGTGAATTAGGTGGAGGATTCAATGTGGCCATGAGAGATTTAGATATTCGTGGAGCTGGTGATATTCTTGGAGGTGAGCAAAGCGGATTTATTTCTGATATCGGGTTTGAAATGTATCATAAAATCTTGGATGAAGCCATTCAGGAGCTGAAAGAAGATGAGTTTAAAGATACCTTTGCAGAAGAGAAAAAAGAGAAAAAGGCTTTTGTGTACGAATGTCAGATAGAAACAGATTTGGCTTTAATGATTCCTGATTTTTATTTAGATAATATCGCCGAACGATTGAATTTATATAAAGAGCTTGATCATATTCAAGAAGAAGATAAGCTTCAGGAATTTACCAAAAGTCTTGAAGATCGATTTGGTCCTATACCCAAAGAAACCAGTGAGCTTATTCAAACCATAAGATTAAGATGGAAAGCTAAGAAAATGGGAGTAGAAAAGATTGTGCTCAAGTTCGAAAAAATGGTAGTTTGGTTTATAAACGATCAGAAAAATACTTTTTATGAGAGCAAGGAGTTTACCGATCTTTTGCAATACGTACAAATGAATTCCAAGAAATGTACAATGCGAGAAAAAGATGGAAAATTAAGCTTAAGCTTTAAGAATATAAAAGGAGTTAGTAAGGCATTAAAAACTCTGGAAGAAATAATATAAAAGTAAATTGCGGCTGCAATGTGAACGGAATAATTAGCAGCCGCATTAATTTACATAACCATTATCTTAGTTTTTTTCTTTGATCAATACTGTATAAACAGGGAAATGATCACTATATCCTCCTTGCCATGATCCTCCAACCATAGTTCTTTTTGGATAACCTTTATATCTTCCTTCTTGATTCTTTAAGAAGTTTTTGTTGAAAATTACACTCTTATAGAATTTAAAAGAACTGTAATCTTTTCCCAATAGTCCTTGTGAAATAATAATCTGATCGAAGTTATTCCAGTTGTCACGATATGCTAAAGTTCCAATTCCTTTTTTGAAATACTTATATATGGTGTTATACATCTCACCATCTTTAAGTTTTTTAGGATTAGCCTTTGCTTTTAGATGATCTACACAACTTTGATTTATAGGATCGTCATTTAAGTCACCCATAACAATTACTTTTGCATTATTGTCAGCATTGTAAAGTGAATCAACAATGTGTCGGGTAACATCAGCAGCACTATTTCTTAAAGGGCGGCTTCTTTTCTCTCCACCACGTCTTGAAGGCCAGTGAAGAACAATAAAATGCATGTCTTCTCCACCGAATTTTCCAGAAACCAATAACTGGTCACGAGTTCTAAAGTCGTTTTTTTCTGGAATGCGGCAAGGGTATGATACTACATTTTCTACAGTAAAATATTTAGGATTATATAGAAGAGCAACATCAATACCTCTGGCATCAGGACCTTCAACTTGAACAATCTGATAATTTCTTTTCTGAATTTCTGGAGTTGCAACTAAATCTTCCAGAACTCTTTTGTTTTCTATTTCTGAAACACCAAGCACGGCGCAGCCATCAGGACTTACATCAGTAGCAAGTCTTGCGATAACTTTCGACATGTTTTTTAGTTTTTTGGTATATTTTTCTGTATTCCACCTGTTTCTTCCATCAGGAAGATATTCGTGATCTCGTTTTCCTTTATCGTGGATTGTATCAAACAGATTTTCAAGATTATAGAATCCCACTACACCAACCTGATATTCTTTCTTTCCTTGTGCTTTTAAGCCTGTGCTACAGGCTATTATCCCCATTATCAAAAGCACATTTAATACCCCTAGTACTCTTTTTTTCATTTTTGAACAATCTTAGTATTTTGATTTCGTTGCTAGTACACAGCATTTTATCAACGGTCAAAATAGATTAAAATTTTACGGATTATCATTTTGAATAAAGTTTTATTCGGTTAAATTTGCGGCCGATTTTGAAAGATTAGGGTTAATTTAAAATTAGTTATAGAGTAAAATGTTATGAGGAAAAAGTACTTACTGTTGTTGGTTTTCTCAGCATTATTTATTGGATTAAGGGCTCAAACGGACACAACTTCTTTAAGGGGGAAAAGTATTCGTGATAAAGATCCCAATTTTCCGGTAATTGATATTAATGATGCGGAGCTGGATAATGAAGATTCTCAATCTGGAGATATTAGTGGTTTACTAAGTGCTTCCAGAGATGTAGTTGTAAATACTGCGGGATATAATTTTGGGAGAACTCGTTTTCGTTTAAGAGGGTATGATTCTGAGTATAATACTGTTCTTTTTAATAATATCATTGCAAATGATCCAATTTCTGGACGTCCTTACTGGAGTGTTTGGGGTGGTTTAAATGATGTTACCCGAAATAAAGTAGAAAGTAATGGTATTAGTAGCAACCAATTTAATTTTGGTGGAATTGGTCAAACTGTAAATCTTGATGCACGACCAAGTTCAATGCGTCCGGGATTTCGTTTTACCTATTCTCAGTTAAATGGTAGTTATCGTAGCCGTCTTATGGGTACCTATTCTTCAGGACTTACAAAGAATGGTTGGGCATTTACTGTTTCTGGTTCAAGAAGATGGGCTAATGAAGGTTATGTTGAAGGAACTTTTTATGATGCATATTCTTACTTCTTAGGTATCGAAAAGAAGTTTAGTGATAATCATAGTGTTTCTTTGATTAGCTTCGGTTCGCCAAGTAAACGTGGAAAATCTGGAGTATCTACTCAAGAAGCTTATGATTTGGCTGGCACCAATTATTATAATCCAAATTGGGGTTATCAAAATGGTGAGAAAAGAAATGCTAGGGTATCTGATGCCAATCAACCAATGATTATTCTTAGTGACTATTTGAAGTTTTCTGAGAATACAAAATTGACAACCTCTCTTGCATATTCTTTTGGACACTACAACTCAACTGCTCTTAACTGGCATGGATATGTAGATCCTCGTCCTGATTACTATAAAAAGTTACCAAGCTATTTCTCGAATTCAAACAAAATGGATGAATATCAGAAAGCTCTTGGTTTGTGGTCGACCAAAGAAGGACGTCAGCTTGATTGGGATGCAATGATTAATATCAACCGTGGTAATATGTATAAATTGGAGAATGCCGAAGGTATTGAGGGAAATACAATCTATGGCAATCGTTCAAATTATATAGTTGAAAATAGAGTAGCTGAAAGAAACCGTTGGAGTTTCTCTTCTTTCTTGAATTCAGCAATTAACGACCATGTTAAGCTTACTTTTGGTGTAAACGGATCCTTATACAAGGAAAGAAGATATAAGTTAGTTGATGATTTATTGGGTGGTGATTTCTTTATGGATGTTGATAAATTTGCAGAAAGAGATTTCCAAGATGCATCACAATCTTATTCAGATATTCGTAAACCAAATCATGTAGTTAGAGAAGGCGACAAATTTGGTTATGATTATACTGCTAATGTAAATCAGTTTGATGTTTTTGGTCAGGCAGACTTTACATATAGTAAATTCGATTTTTATTTGGGTGCAAATGCTACCTATACTTCTATGTGGAGAACCGGTCATATGCAAAATGGTAAACATCCAAATAACTCATTGGGAGATTCTGATAAGGAAAACTTTGTCGACTTCGGAACCAAAGCAGGGGTGGTTTATAAGTTAAGTGGTCGTCATCTACTAACTGTAAATGCTTTGTATATGAGTAAAGCTCCTGTGTTTAGATCGGCATTTATATCTCCAAGAACTCGTAATGATGTAGTTCAAAATTTAGATTCAGAGAAAATTCTATCTGGAGATTTCAATTATATAATCCGCACTCCATATTTTAAATCCAGAGCTAGTGTATATTATACAAAGTTTATGGATCAAACATGGCAACGTAGTTTTTATAATGAGGACGTGAGTTCTTATACAAATTATATAATGACTGGTGTTGATAAGGTTAATATGGGTGTGGAATTGGGTATGGAAGCTCAGGTTATTCCAACCGTAAGTGTTACTGGAGTTCTTTCTTTAGGAGATTATAGATTTGATTCTAAAACCGATGTTTTGGTTGCCAATGATAATGGTACTCCTATTGAGAGTGATTATGGTTCTTTTACTGATGAAAAAGGACAACTTCACTATAACTCATATCTAAAAGGACAAAAAGTAGGTGGTTTTCCTCAAAGCGCAGCAAGCATTGGAGTAAAATATTCTTCACCTCGTTATTGGTATGCAGGAGCAAATGCAAATCTGTTCTGGGATATTTATACCGATTTTAATCCTGATCGTCGTTCTGCTGCTGCTCTTAGCGGATATACTCAGCAAGATAATCCTGCATTTTGGCAAAAGATTACAGATCGCGAGGAGTTAGATCCTGGCTTTACTGTTGATATGTTTGTTGGTAAATCGTGGAAGATAAATGATTATTATATCCGATTAAATGCCAATGTAAACAATCTTTTTGATGTAAAGGATTTTGCTATTGGAGGTTTTGAGCAACTTCGTTATGATAAATCAAATATTGATCGCTTCCCAAGCAAGTATTTCTATTTGTATGGACGTAGCTATTATGTGAGTTTGACTTTCAGCTTTTAATTAGGGATTCAAAAATAATACAACAATGAATAAGAAAATATATTTAAGTTTTATCTGTATGCTTGCAATTGCATTGGGTATACAGACTTGCGTAAAAAAAGATTTTGACCTTCCTCAACTTCCAAATGTTCCTGAAGGTAGTGTGTTAACTGTTCAAGGAGTAAAAGATCTTGTAGATTCAAAAGGTACTGCAACCGATCAAACTCCAGACAAGAAGATGTATACCTTTACTGAGGATAAGTCTATGTATGGGGTTATTTCTACATCTGAAACTGAAGGTAACTTTTATAAAAAAGCATATATTCAATCTGCAGGAAGTGGTATTGCATTGACCATGAAATATGGTAGCGGTATTGCTCTTTCTGCTGGCGATTCTGTTCGTATTGCACTAAAAGGTCTTACTGTTATTAGTGATTCTGAAAAATACGGTTACAGCATTGAGACTCTTGAATTAGATAAAAATGTATTTAAGCAAGCAGTAGGTGTTGAGGTTAAACCTGTTGATTTTAATGAAATTAGTAAGGTTGATATTTCTAAGCATGTTGGTTTGCTTGTGAAATTCAATAAAGTACAAGTTGCTGAAGCTGATTTAAATAAAACTTGGGCTAATGCTATTGCTAAAGAAGATCAGAATATCAATCTTCTAGATCCTTCAAACTCTGGTATTATTGTTCGTACTAGTGGTTATGCAAACTTTGCAGGAAATAAAGTTCCTCAGGGAAGTGGTTCTGTTGTTGGTATCTTAAGTAGTTATGGTACTATTCTTCAATTGGCTATTTCTGATAGTAAATTGATCAAAATGGATAACGACCGTTTTAAAGGTAAGGATATAGGAACTGCAAATGCTACTATTGCTGATATTAAGGCTTTGTATGGTGGTTCTTCAATGACCGAAATTACTGAAGAAAAGATTATTGAAGCTACTGTTACTGCTACAGACATGAACGGTAACCTTTATAAGAAGATTTATGTTCAGGATAATACAGGCGGAATTCTGTTAAATATCAATAAGAAAGGATTAGATTCTGATTATCCTGTAGGAACCAAACTACGTGTAAACCTTCAGAGTTTATATGTAGATAAGTATGGTGAGTATAAGTTGGGAGTGCCTTTTACTGATAGCAAAACTGGTCAGAAAAGATTGGGTGGTATTGCCGAAGGTGATATCAATATTCATATTTCTGTAATACCTGGTGGTTCAGCATTAAGCCCACAAGCTCTTTCTTTAGATAACTTGAATGATAATATGGTGGGTTCTTTAGTTACTCTTTCTAATGTTCAGTTTATTGATGGGGATGCCAACCAGACTTATGTTACTGGTGGACAAAATACCAACCGTACTCTTACTGATAAAAATGGAAATAAGTTAATTGTAAGAACCAGTTCTTTTGCTGATTTTAAAGCTCAGAATACTCCTAATGGTAGTGGTACTATTACTGGTATCTTCTATAAGTTTAATACTACTTACCAAATGCTTATTCGTGATATTAATGAAGTATCAATGAATAGCCCTCGCTTTACTGTGAATAGCGGTGGTGGAGGAAACCCAACTCCTGGTGCCGATTTAACTATTTCTGCTTTAAAGGCAATGTATGCAGGTAGTGGTATATTCAAAATTACCGAAGATAAAACTATCGAAGGTGTTGTTACTGCTGATGATTCTAACGGAAACCTATACAAAGCTATCTACGTTGAAGATGCAACTGGTGGTGTTTGTGTTAAGATCAACAAGAAGAAGTTGAACCTTGATTATCCTGTAGGAACAAAGATTCAGATTAAGGTTAAAGATCTTTCTTTAGATAAGTATGGCGAAATTAAATTAGGTGTTCCTTTTGTTGATAGCAAAACTGGTAAAACTAAATTAGGTGGTATTGCCGAAGGTGATATTGCTGCTACAATCAAAAAAGTTTCTGGAGGAAGTCCTTTAACTGCAAAAGTTGTTACTTTGGCTGGTCTTACTGATGTTGAGGTTGGATCTTTAGTTAAAATCAATGAAGTTCAGTTTGTTGATGCCGAAGTTGGGAAAGCATACTATGACAGTGCAGATGGTTATGGAACCAACAGAAATCTTGTGGCTAAAGATGGTACAAAACTAGTGGTAAGAACCAGTAGCTTTGCTAAATATAAGAACAATTTGATTCCAAATAAAAGTGGTAGTGTTGTTGGTATTCTTATTAAGTATAACAAAGATTACCAATTGCTAATTCGCAATGTTAATGAAGTTGCTATGAATGATGCTCGTTTCTAACGAGTTGTTTGCTTAAGCAAATATAAAGAATACAACTTTATTTATTTTCTTATATGCAAATAATGCATTGTAAAAAAGACATGGGAAAGTTTTGATTTTCCCATGTCTTTTTTTTTATAATGGTTTGATTATCTACAATCAAAGATACAATCTTGATAATTAACGTATGGTTTTCCTCCACTTTCAAAGCATCTTTTAATGAAATTATCTCCATCGATTTTACGTGCTCTTCTTAAAAACCAATCGCCAAGAGTTTCTACTGTGATTTTTGTTAAGTCCTTCCAATTAGAATCATCATCATCATCTTTTTTGCATACATCTTCGCCGTCTTCAATATCATTAAATAGGCTTATAAATTCTTGATAGCTATTTCCTTTTTTTGAAGATATGGTCATAGAACATTCCCCTCCTCCAAAATTTAAAGCACGAAGTATTAATTCGCCACTATCAGAAGATTCAAACCCTATTTCAAAAGGCTCTTGAGATAATTTTGGGTCAAAATATAACAACTTATCCCCGTTCTTAATATACTTTTTCCCTTTTATATCAAGCACATCATTAATGTTTTTCATACTAGGAAGCACTGTTTCTACATTACTAACAACTCCTGTTGGAAAATAGTGGGTAGAGAATATGTATCCTTGTTTGTTAGTAAAAAAGTCTCTAACCACTCCTTTCTGATCTGTTATTTTCATCTTTATATTATAATGATTAAACATATCAGAAATTAAGACTGCTGATTTGTTGCTATTTTTTCTATTAGAAAAAACAGTATCCTCATTCTTGTTTTCTTTTTTACAGCCAAAAACAAAATGGCTCGTTCCTATTGTCGCTATTATGACAAGAAACAAGAAAAACTTTTTCATAATTAAAACATTTTAGAAGACAGCTATCGGAGCGGCCTATAGGTTAAAAAATACGATTAGCAAATATATATATAAGCAAGGATAAAATTTAAATAAACAATATTTATTTAAGGCTGTGTTTTGCACTTATAGGGTTGGAGTAAAGATTAAAGTTTGCTGGGCTTGTAGTGGTAATATAACCATTCGACTACTACGTTTTGACAATACGACTACTATCCTTTGCCCATGCCACTGTGTGGCATACCGAATGCTACTGTGTGGGCAGGCTTATGCTACTGTGTAGCATTCACCATGCCACTGTGTAGCATTCGCCGTGCTACACAGTAGCATGCCCCGAAGATAGTCGTTGTATTGTCAATGTAAAGCAATGGGTACGATCATTTCTCTATTTCCTTATGTCGACTCTACCATTTCCCCCAGTGAAGATTTTCAGGCTTCCACTTGTCTTTTGGATGATCTTTTCCTGTAGGGTGTCCCAATGGAATAACATTAAGTGCGATAATATGATCAGGAAGGTTCAATTCTTTTTTCACAAAAGCCATTCTGTCTTCTTCCGGATAAACGGCAGTCCAAACAGCACCTAAGCCCAAAGCCTCGGTAGCGAGCAATATGTTTTCGGTTGCCGCAGAGCAATCCTGAATCCAATATTCTGGACGTGGTTCGTAAGCCTTGTTCAAATCGCCGCATACAACAATAGCAGCTTGAGCCGTACTTAGCATTTTGGCATAAGGCAAGCCTTCCGAAAGTTTGTCGAGCATAGCTCTGTCGTCGATTGCAATAAATGCCCATGGTTGCATATTTACTGCTGTGGGAGCAGCCATTCCGGCTTTTATAATGGTTTCGAGTTGTTCTTTACTCACCTTCTGATTGCTAAAGTTGCGAACGCTTTTTCTCTTGTGAATAATATCGAGAGTGTTGTTAGTCATTTCTTTTTCCTTTACGATTTTTACTTCTTGAGGTTTGTTGTTTAGCTTGCGCATTCCCAGTTGCACAGCTAAAACCAAAACAGCCAAAGCAAGAACAATATTGGATATTTGCGATGATTTCATAGTAGTAATTTGTAAGTTATGTTATTTTATCTTCTCAATCCAACTTAACACTTGTCCTGTGGGGCAAGCAAATCGACACCAAGGTCTGTTAATCTTTACTGCAAGAATCAAATTGATAATTGCCAAAACAATTACTCCTATGCTTGCACTCTGAAATATAAATGCAGCAAAAGGTTCGTATTGTAATATTTCGAACGAAACTCCCATCCAGAAAGCTATAAGCAGTATTAGTGAAACGCTTTTTCGTGAATGCTTTAAGATTTGGGCTGGAATTGAATTTAACGACCATTTCTTTTTACTAATCTTACCCAATAGTTCTTGTGCCGATCCGAATGGACATATCCAAGAGCAGTAAAACTGTCGCTTTCCCAATAAAGGCATAATTACCGCCAGTGCTACCATAAAGCTTAAGGATAAGGTAAGTAAAGGATTCATTCCATTTTGAAGCCAGCCAAATAACAGCCCCAAAGAAATGAATTGTCCGCAATACAATCCGAGTACGATAGTGTTTAGCGATAACTGAATTGTCCGCATTATCTTTTTCTTCGATTTAACAAAAGTGTTTACAACTCCAAGAAGAAGCACTGCCAAGGCAAGAAGTATTTTGTTATTCCATTGTATATGATTCCAAAAAGCATGATGCTTTTTTTCGAGTCCCATTAAACTTTCGTGTACCGAGGAGTTAATTGCATTCGAGCTTAGAGTTGCTCCAGAAACAACATCGGCTTGAAACTGATTGTAATTGTTTAGGCTAACGTTTTCCCATTGAGTTAAGATGCCACGTCTTTTGATACGATGAATAAAGCTTGGAGTTTCGGAATGAGACTGTATTTGTACTTTTTCAATTGTATTATTATGGTTAAGGTAGATGAGTGAATATATTGGGCCTGCAAATCCATAATTATCTGGCGAAAATAATTTAGTAGAAACAATTCGTGTCTGTTTCCCTTTTTCCTTAGAGTCGAGAATCCATATTCCTTCATCTTCTTCCTCGATATTGTAGTAGTTGGTATATCCCGCATCGCGAAGCAATTTGTCTGAAGGTTTTAAGTATTCTTCTTGGTTTTTATCTGAAAACCATTCAGAATTTTCTTTTCCTAAAAACTTTCCTTTATATGCAACAACTGCCAGCATACAAAGAACTACGATACATAAATTTATAAAATAATTTCCCTTTTTCATTATAGAAACCCCTTAAGCTAAATGATTTAAATGATGTTGTGTTTCGAAGGCCAACTTATGAAGGTTGAAATGTAATTCAACTTTCAAAGCTTGTTATTCAGAAACTTGCGATCATTATAATTGCCCCAAAATAGTATTTGCCGACTATTGTTGATTCATGTATGACTAAAAATCAGTTCAAAATTAACCAGAATAATTAATGATTATTATGGTTTTAGACTAAATTTTAGATGTGAACTCTTATTTAGAATCGAGAGCGAAAAGTGGATGTTAAATAAATAAACTCCTTACACTATTGTCTTTTGATTATACTAAAAGCAGATAAAATTTGTTGATTAATTGCTTAAGTATTACTTTCGCGTACACTAAATTAAAACCGAGTGAAAGTGTCAGATAGATTAGTTATAATTCCTACATACAATGAGAAAGAAAATATCGAGAAGATTATTCGTAAGGTATTCTCTTTGGAACTCGACTTTCATATACTGATTGTTGAGGACAATTCGCCCGATGGAACTGCTCAAATTGTAAAACGTTTGATGAAAGAATTTGAGGGCCGTTTGTTTATTGAAGAAAGAAAAGGTAAGCTGGGTCTTGGTACAGCATATATCCATGGATTTAAATGGGCGTTAGAGCGTAATTATAATTATGTTACTGAGATGGATGCCGATTTCTCGCATAATCCAGACGATTTAATTCGTTTGCATAAAGCTTGTGCTGAAGATGGCGCCGATTTGGCCGTAGGCTCCCGATATATAAATGGAGTGAACGTTGTAAATTGGCCAATGGGACGTGTATTGATGTCTTACTATGCTTCTGCTTATGTTCGTATGATTACCGGAATCTCTGTTCGTGATACCACTGCAGGTTTTGTGTGTTATACAAGAAAGGTGCTGGAAACTATCGATTTAGATAAAATCAAGTTTATGGGATATGCATTTCAAATAGAAATGAAGTTTACCTCAATTAAGCTTGGATTTAACCTGAAAGAAGTAGATATTATCTTTACCGACCGAACAGAAGGAACTTCAAAAATGAGTGGGGGAATATTCAAAGAAGCTTTCTTTGGAGTAATGTCGCTCAGATTACGTTCTATTTTCGGTAAGGTAAAGCCCCGAAAGATATAGTTATGATTTGGGTTGGGTGATTCGTGTTTCGGATTTCGAGTTTTATCTTTATTTGATTGTCTTTTATGTGATTTCAATATACCCCATTTATTAATACAGGGCTATATTATATATTCTTTAGTCTTCTAGGATTAACGACCCGAATCACGAATCACGAAACCCGAATCACGAAACACCAAACCCGAAACACTACTTTTCTTTCTTATACCTAAACAGACTAACGATAATATAAATCAGAATAATTACAGGTATTGCCAAAAAATGGAAGAAGCCTAGCAATACAACCGCTACGATTAAAAATATTATCCTCACTATATTGTCCTTATCACCCTTTTTGAATTTCAGAGAAAACAATGGTAGTTCAGATACCATCAGCAAGCTTAAGATAAAGGTAGTTATAAGCAAAAACCAGGTGTTGGTAAATGTTAGTACTAAATGAGGAAATCGCAGTGCTTCATATTTCACAATCAATGGGAATGATAATAATACCAATGCACTTGCAGGAGTAGGAAGCCCTATAAATGAAGTATGTTGTCTTGTGTCGACATTAAACTTTGCCAAACGATATGCCGCAAAGGGTACATGAATAAAGGCGAAATAGGCAATCAATGGAATTCCGGCAATCTGAATAGTTGTTGAAGGACTAGAGTTTTGCAGCATTTCAAAGATAATAACTGCAGGAGCCAAGCCAAAAGAAACCATATCGGCCAATGAGTCTAGCTGAAGACCAATAGGACCGCTAGCCTTAAGCAAACGCGCAACCATTCCATCAAAGAAGTCGAAAACTGCTCCAAGAATAATTAGCAATGCAGCAATGTCTAATCGACCACTAAATGAAGCTACTACCGAAAAACTACCACATAATAGGTTTCCAGAAGTAATTAAGTTAGGAATTTGTTTTATCAGTTTATTCATATTCTTCGCCATATCTAGTGGTTTTATTCATCACGAATAAAACCGATTCAAGCACGCAAAACTAAACAAATATTTTACTCTTTTGCTATTTCTAGCCAATCCGGCTCAATTGCGATAAGCCTTCAAAATCGATAATCTGAATGTTTTTTGCCTTTATTCTAATAAGTCCGTCTCGTTCCATATCTTTCAATATACGTATGGCACTTTCTTTGGCCATTCCTGTTAAATCGCCTAAATCTTGCCGAGATAACTGAAGCTCAAAACTGGGTTTCTTGTAAATGCGCTTAGCAATGCAGATTAATATATCTGCCATTCTGCCATGCATTTGTTTAGAGCATAAACTATAGAAGCGTTCACTTAGCATCATCTGATTTTGAGCCATAACATGAAATAAACCACTTGCAAAAGCAGCATTAAGCATCATGGTTTGTGAGAAGAAAGCAATGTCGTAAGCAACCACTTCTACTTTCGTTAACGCATAGGCACTATATGGAAATTCTTTTTTTAATGATAACACAGATAAAGCCAGGAAATTACAAGAATTGAGTAAATTTAGATTAACAACTCCTTGTGTTCCTTCCTTTGTAATTTTGACTATCCCCGACCGTATATACATAACCACAGAAGCGGGCATTCCTTGTTTAAAGAGGTTTTCTCCTTTGTTAAACGTAATAATTCGGGCATGAGATTCTAGTTTCTCAAACTCATCCTTATTAAGGGTTTTGAATACAGGATAATGCTCTGGGCTATGCTCACAGCAAAAGCTTTCTGTAGTTTCTTTTTCCATAAACTGTCTGTCTTTTTAAAGGTGACAAATATCAACTTTTTTGTTGTCATTTAACAGAAAACATACTGACAGATGCCATTGTTCAGACCGCTGAAATAGCGCTTACCTCACTTAATTTTGAATCAGTAATTCTTTCAAAAACATTATTCCATGAAAAAACAAATTTTACTCATCGCTATATTCTCAATAATAGGCCTTTCTTCAATAAAGGCTCAGTTCAGTTTAGATGCCGAATTACGTGCTCGTGGTGAGTATCGCAATGGATACAAAACACTTCCTACAAAAAATACAAATGGATATTTTCTTGTACACCAAAGAACCCGCCTAATTGGTAAATATAAAAAAGATGAATTTACTCTTAAACTTAGCTTTCAGGATGCTCGAGTTTGGGGGCAGTCAAAATTCCGTACTAATACCAATACATTAGACTTATTTGAAGCCTGGATGAAGTATGATTTTGCTCCAAACTGGGATTTTAAAATTGGTCGTCAGGTGGTAGCCTATGATGATAAAAGAATATTTACTACTGCCGAATGGCAAGATTTTGGACAAACACTCGATCTTGCTCTTTTACGATATAGGCAAAAGGGGTGGAGTGTAGATTTTGCTATGGGAGCTAATAATAACTCAAATGCCGATATCAAAGAGCCTTTTTTGAAGCAGTATCAAGTAAATCAACCCAAATACTTTGGCTATTTGTGGGGGCATAAAGATTTTTTTGACAAAAAGCTAAAGGTGTCTATGTTATATCTAAGTGATGGTAGTCAGAAAAAAGATACGCCTTCAACAATTTATCTTCGAAATACCTTTGGACCTGATTTATGGTTGAATTTGAATGGCTTTTTGATGAATGGAGCCTTTTATTATCAAACAGGAAAATCGCCCCTTGGAAAAGATTTGAGTGCATATCTTGTTGCAGGTTCTGTAGGCTACCAGTGGGATAATAGTTTGAAGTTGAAATTAAACTTAGATCATAGAAGTGGGTCAAATATTTCTGACGGTAAATTTGCTACCAACGATAATAGTTTTGATAATGTTTTCGGTCCGGGTCATAAGTATTTAGGTTTTATGGATTATTTCGCAAAGCCTGTTCAGCAAACCTCTTATGCAGGGATATTCGATTATTATCTAACAGCTCATCTATTTCCAAAATCAAAGTTAAGTGCATTTCTGGCAATTCATTACTTCCAATTAGATAAGCCATATGTTTATGGTCAGGAAGTAAATAATGTACCCACAATACAAAAGGTGAATCGGAGCTTAGGACAGGAAACTGATCTTGTACTTACTTACAAGCCCCGCCCAGACTTACGACTCGATTTAGGAATGAGCTATATGCTGGCCGAAAATACTCTTGAAGTTCTTAAAGGTGTGCAAGGACAAACCGAAGGACTGCCTTTCTTCGGATATATTCAAATTCACTTTAAACCACAATTAATAAAGAATTAAATAAAAGTGCTCCACTATGGGTAATGTGTATTTATATATAGTGGAGTATAATAGCATAACACATAACGCAAAATATCATGAAAAGAAACTTAAAAGAAAACTTTAGCCCATTATATTTTCTCTCAGCATTAGGCTCAGGAGGATTAGCCATTAGCTTTTTTATGTATCTGCAATTTATGGTTCCTCATAAAGGTGTTCCTATGGCAACATTTAATCATATTATGACTACTGCTAGCCAGAGTCCGATTTGGATTCAGTTTTTGATTTATGCTGCAATGGCAGGAGTCATTGTGTTTGGAGTTACTCATTTAAGATTGTTGGCGTGGAATTTAAGCGAATTTAAAGTGTTTCGACAAACTTTGAATTATAAAAACGTATTGAATTCACCTCAGGCAATTAGTCTGATGGCAGTACCTCTTACTTTGGCAATGAGTATTAATGTTCTGATCGTTTCGGCCGTGGTATTTATTCCTGGGTTATGGGATTATGTAGAATATCTTTTTCCTGTTTCATTAACTCTTTTCACTTTGGTGGGAATTTATGCATTGAAGATCTTTGGAAGATATATGATTCGTGTAATTATTGAAGGAGATCAGAATTTTGTAAATACCAATAACTTAAGTAATCTGTTGAGTATTTTTGCCTTTTCTATGATTGCTGTTGGTTTTGCAGCCCCTGCTGCTATGAGTCATCATTTAGTAGTAAATGCTATAGGATTAGGAATGTCTGTACTGTTTTTGAGCCTTGCAGGAATATTAAGCTTAGTAAAATTTACATTGGGATTCCGAAGTATAATTGAAAAAGGAATTTCGCAGGAGGGAAGTCCTAGTTTATGGATTATTATTCCATTTCTTACTTTGGCAGGAATAACCATTATTCGACTATTGATGTCGTTAGATCATCATTTTAATGATAAGGTGTCTAATCCAACATTGTTGGTGTTGGGATCATTTATTCTAGGTCTTCAAATTATCAATGGTATTGTAGGATATTTTGTGATGAAGCAGAATAAGTATTTTGATGAATTTGTAGGAGGGAAAAAGCAAAGTGCAGCTTCGTTTTCATTGATTTGCCCAGGGGTGGCATTCTTTGTCTTTGGTATGTTCTTTATTCATTTTGGAATCCTTAGGAATGAGATTATTGATCAGTTCTCTATAGCTTATTTTCTGATCTTAATACCATTTGTATTTATTCAGTACAGAACCATTTCTACTTTCTTTAAATTAAATAGAAAGATGCTGTTTGTGAAAATGAAATGATAATACATAGAAATGGGAAAAGCGAGAGTTGTTTTTAGCTCTCGCTTTTTCTTTCACTGAATCAATATAAAGATCTATTTACTTACTGCTTATCAGTAATTGTTCTTTTGAAGATTCTATTTTGAACCTGATATTAATATTTTCCTGGAATACGTACTTCCATTACCATAAACGAGACATATATATGTACCTATTTCGAATTTTGAAGTATCAATTACATCTTTAGAATTGAAGTGTTGAAAATATATTCTTTGTCCTTTCATATCAAAAATTTCAACAATCGCATTTGATGAAGGTTCTTTCAATTCAATATATAAAACACCATGGCTTGGATTGGGATATATTCTTCCTTTAAAGGTGTTGCTGATTTCTGAAACCGAGGTAGGTCTGGAATAAAAATATTGATATTTTAACTTTTTTTGGGAAGAAGGTTCAGTTTTTATAAAGCCTTTTACTAACATTTTTGAGTCTGCAAAACCTACTTTTGGGAAAGTGTTTTTTGGTAGATCAGTGGTTTTTATATCTTGATAAACCTCAAAATTGTCATACAATAAATTACTAAAACCAATATAATCTTTAAATACTTTCACTATGTTGCCTTCATTGTCAAAGGTATAGATGAATTCTTCTTTTGAAGAGAGGCCTTGATCATCAATAACTGTTTTTTCATATTTTAGTAATCGATGTTCTGGATCATAAGTATACAATACATCTTCTTTTTGTTTTTTTCCAGGATATCTTTCTATAACTTCTTTCAATAAGTCAAATGAGGTATATTTCCATTCTTTAAAAAAAGAAAATGAATCAGAGTTTAAATACTTTTTGTCTTTTCGAATTAACCTGTCTTTCTCATCAAAATAGTTACAATAAATTGAGGTAGTTGATTTTTCATTATCTATAGTAGTTTCTGTTATTTTTGTTTCATATCCTTTTTTGTTGTATTCAATTCCACGGTAGAAATATTTTTCCCATTCATTATTTGAATAGTAATATAAAGAACACTCTTTCAGTAAAGAGCTGTTTTTATAAAATGTATTAATTGTTTTTTGTTTCGGAGAAAGTATATTTTTTTTTAGTTCGTAAGAAATCTCTTTTACTTTATTACCATTTTCATAATTGGTTTCTGTTTTACGTATGATTTTTGAATTGTCAGAGGGATCGTAACTTTTGGTAAGGCAGTAGCTTAATTGATCGTTCTTATAAGTCATTTCTTTTTCCTTTGAAAGCTTTAATTCTTCTGTTTTTGGGTAGGGGTTGCTTTTCCAAATTCTTTTTACAGCAAGATTGTTCTCAATAAGGGTTTCTGTTTTTTGGTACAGTTTTAATTTTTTTGTTTCGAAATCAGTGTTGTAAAGCCATGATCTTAACAAAATTGTATCTTGAAAATATTCATATTCTTCTTTATTTTTGGTAATGTTTTTAATTCTGGATTCGTAAAATAATAACTTACCAAATTGATTATACAAATGGGTGTGCTTTTCTTTTTCTTCGGAGATGTCATTTTTGATACCTGACAAAATTCGTATTTCTTCGAGCAATACTCCGCTTTCAGAATATTTGTATTTTGTATTTTCATTATTGTAATAGTAAGGGTATTGGAAATACACGATTTTATTTTCCTCAATAATTCGATCATCATTATCATAAGTATATTGAAGGATCATTCTTTCGTAGCCAACTCCTGGATGAAAAAATTGTTCAATACTTTCTGTTAATCTGCCTTTATAATCTCTTTTATATGAGCATGTTTTATGAGGTTCAAAAGCATTGTTTTTGAATTTAGTAATTCTTAAACTATCAAGACCCAGTAGTTTATTCTGAGAAAAAATGTTATTCTCTAAAGAAATGAAGGAAATCAATACAAGTAAAAAAAACTTTTTCATAGACGATTTGATAAATTGTTTAGGTTAACTAATCTATATGCTTACCATCAAAAGATACTTTCTGAATAACCCATTTAGAAAAGGCTTTGATTTCTTTTCCTTCTTTATTCGTGCAGTCCTCGGCTCTACATTGTTCTAATGTGAGGAGGTATGCCGAGATTGTATCAATCATTTTTAGACAAGAGAAGCCTTTTTTTAGCTTTCTTTCTGTTACCAGAGGTTTGTTGTCATATAGCACAGAAAAGCGTGCACATACTATGTCATGAGAGATTCGGAAAGGAGTGTTGGTTTCTGAGGGTTCAGCATAATGTTTTTCTGATGTTAGTTTTATACTAACTAAGGTGTCTTCTCTTAACTTTTCAACAGGGATGTAGGTATCCTTGTAAAATCCATTTTTCGTATAAATTTTATTCTTTTCTGGATCGGGGATGGTTTTTGTTTTATTATATATTGCTTCCAAACAAAATGGAGTTTTTGTTTCTTTATGGATCGCGAACCATTCATCTGCTTTTAAAACTTTACCGTTAAGTGCATTTTTAAATGTGAGATCTGATTGTGGATTTATGTTTGGTGATTCAATGATTTTGGGATTAAAAGGAATTTTATTTCTTTCTAAGAGTGTTAGAACTTCTTTCTTAGGAAAAACTTTGGCGAATTGAATATCTGGAAAGTGAAACTCATGAATTTTTCCTGAATTGATATTTATTGGTATCCAATTCATTTTAGAGAAAATTTCTTGTACATGTTTTTGTGAATTTTGTTCTTCTTGGCTTGGATAGATAACTTGATCAAGGAAATACATAAATCCAATAAGAATAGCCGCTGATCCTCCAAATTTAATAGCTCCTAAATTGAATGAGTTTGATTCTTTTATGCCACCTAAAAGTTGGTATAAAATACTTGCAAGAGCAATTGAAAACATAATAAGACTTAAGTCGTAAAATCCTGGGCGGAAAAAAACAACTCCAAATATTAAACCAATGGCAATAAGAACAATATTCGCAATTAATTGAACATGCTTCATAATTTGACTTTTTACACGATGGATTGATTATCTTTTTGATTGAGGTTGATTCTGGAATGGATGCTAAGGTAAGGGAATTTTGATTTTATAAGAAATTCGGTGAAGCATTTTTTAAATGCACCTCTATTTTGGTATATATGTCTAATGAATGCACCTAGAGACCAAAGGCTTTTTTAGGTTTCTTCGACTATCTATTGTTGTGATATGACGTCAAAACACAATCGCTATTGCTTTAGTTTGGATAAAAACCTCCTAGATATTTGATGAAAACCTCCTAGATATTCGATGAAAACCTCCTAGATATTTGATGAAAACCTCCTAGGTATTTAATAAAAACCTCCTAGGTATTTTATGAAAACCTCCTAGGTATTTAACGAAAGCTTACTTGAGTTAAAGTGCTAGCTTACTAGAGACTGTTGCAATCATTACTGTTCTTGATTCCGAATCACCAGTAAAAGTGAGATCTAATTTTTAGAGTTTACAATTTTGCACTATAAAACGATATGAGTTTAGCTTTACTAGAATTATTTTCACCAGCAGGGATATTGGATTATCTTGAGATCGTAGGGTTTGGAAATCTGCCGATAATTTAAAATTAACCGGCTGTATAATCATACAGCCCTACGACAATACGATTCATATCATACAGGCAAATATTTATTTGCCAAAAAACAAACCCAATTATTATTCCTCGACAATAAACATTGTCGCATAGATTTATGGGTTAGATAGTAGGGCCGTATGATTATACGGACGATCCCGTAAAAAAATATTCATCCACCAGATTTTCGGATTGATCCCAAGTTATCGACTTGATCCTTGATTCCATTAGTGGGTGATCCATTTTAAATAGGGGATAAAAAAAAAGCAGATTTCGAATGAAATCTGCTTTTGTACCCAGGGCGGGACTTGAACCCGCACGGCCGCGATGGCCATTGGATTTTAAGTCCAACGTGTCTACCAATTCCACCACCTGGGCGTTTTGGTTGCGAAAAGGCGTTTTAGCCTTTTGAGCGAAAGACGAGATTCGAACTCGCGACCCTAACCTTGGCAAGGTTATGCTCTACCAGCTGAGCTACTTTCGCTTGTCGTTTGCGAGTGCAAATATAGAAAGTTTTTTCTTTTTTATGCAAGAAAAAATATGATTTTTTTTCTCTTTTTTTTATCTGATTGATTTTGTGAATACTAGTAATGCCTTTTCTTTTGTGTTATTTTTTCAATAATGCATCTAAAGAAAAGTCGGTAATTAATGTTAGAAAAACATCTGGCTTTTCCACTCTTCTTATATCATCATTAAGTTTAAACTCCCATTTATCCCAGATATATACAGATTTGGAAAAACTTCGTGAAAGAAATTCATTTGTGTATGGGCCAAACGAATTGTTTACTACCATTAATTTTGGTAAAGAGTCATTTTCTGTTCTTTTTTGAACCTCATATCCCCATCCATAAGCAAAACCTTCGGGGATTGGATAATTCTTTTTGTTTCCATTGAAAACTTGAGGTAAATCGTTGTTTGGGATGTATTTAAATTTGGTTTCTGTTAAGAAAGGACTTAGACCAATTATATTTGCTAAATCACCCCCTTGATTAACCTTTTCGCTTCTAATTGTATAATCTTTGAGGTCGTATATTCTTACATTAGGAAAGTCTTTTTGAATTCTTTTTTGAATAGCAGTTGTTGCAGCAAAGGCACCATTATTATTCCAATGATTGTCATGTTTATGAAATATTCTGTGTTTTTTCTTTGCTTCTTCAAGTGCGGATTGCAAATAAATTACATTGTCGCAGCCATTGTCTCTTAAGTATTTAATTAATATTTCAGTAGATCTTATATTTTTTTTTACTACTTGAATATCATCAGGGAGGTATTCATTATAAATTACTCCTTTTGTTGGGATAATTGCAAGATAATATTTGCAGTTTTCTTTCTTTAGTAATTCTGTTCTACTTTGAATTTCTTTCTTAAAAGCGTCAAGTTGTTCTTTAGAATATTGGAAAATCCCACTTACTATTTTGATTGATTGATCATTATAAAAGAAGAAATCTTTTTTACCAACAAGAACAGATTTTGGGTTTGGTGATTTTTTGTTTAGTCTGAATTTGAAGTAGTTATATCTTCCTACGAAGTTTGATTTTAAACAAAAATTATCATTATAGTATTTTTCATATGCCATAGGAAATGGATCCAGATTTGTAATGTTAAAATCTGGTTTTTCAGACATTATCCTGTTCTCTTCTAAGTTCAAAGGTTTAACCCAATGGGTGATAACATTGATTTTTGGGAAAATCAAAAAGAGAATAAAACCTGTTGGTATTAGTATATATTTTATTTTTTTCATCATCTATGTTTTTAAAATTGAAAATAGATAAATGGAGAGTATGAATCGGAGATAATTATTATGCTTGAAATATATAATCCAGAGCAAATAGTCAAGCTTTCTCCAATTTGATAGCTTAAACCTAGTAAATTTCGAATTTTATGATTTAAATGTAATGTTAAGTTGTTTATATTTCTTTTTAGGATTAACCAAAAAGGTGTGCAACTTATTAATGCAATTATCGAAGTTGTTAAAAATAAATTAGTAAATACTAAAGATTTTACTTCATATGAAATTTCTGAATTTTGAAAGTTAAATAAACTAAGTAGAAATTGATAACCATGTGAAAAATCAGGTGATCTGAAAAAAATCCAAGCAGTCATTACAATAAATAAAGTATAGATATGCTGAATAGGAGTCCATAGTTTGTTTAGTATTTTGGCTAATCCAAGGCGTTCAAGCATCATAAAGAAACCATGTGTCATCCCCCAAATTACAAAATTCCAATTTGCACCATGCCAGATAGATGTGGCAAAGAAAACAATAAGTAAATTAATGATGGTGCGTGACTGGCTTTTTTTGTTTCCTCCCAAAGAAAAATATAGATAGTTTCTAAACCATGAAGAGAGTGTGATATGCCATCTTTGCCAAAATTCACGAATTGATTTGGCGATATATGGAAAATTGAAATTTTCTGGGAATTGAAATCCAAACATTTTCCCTAACCCAATAGCCATGTCGGAATATCCGGAAAAGTCAAAATAGATTTGAATAGTATAAGCTGCGATGCCAATCCAAGCAGTTATAAAGCCCAAGTTACTATCTGATATATTAAATACAGTATCTGCTACTAAAGCAAATTGATCTGCTATTATAACTTTTTTTACTAATCCTAAAACAAAGCGTTGTATACCTAATGTCAGGTTGATTATATTGTCTTTTCGTTCATTGATTTGTTTTTCAATGTCTTTATATCTTACTATTGGTCCGGCAATTAGTTGTGGGAAGAATGATATGTATAATGCTAATTTGAAGAAATTCTTTTGTACTCCAACTTCCTCTCTATACACGTCTATAATATAAGACATTGCTTGGAATGTATAAAAAGAAATTCCAATAGGTAAAATAATTCCAGGAGCTTTTATTTCAGTAAACTTAAATAAGTTAGATAGATGATTTATGTTTTCTACAATAAAATCTGCGTATTTGAATGTGCCAAGTACTCCTATATTTAAAATTATTGCAATAATAAGGGATGTTTTCTTTTTTGTTCCTTTAAAGTAGTTAATCGCTAGCCCAGAAAAATAATTGATTAATAACGATAAAATTAAAATTGCTGAATAGCTAACTCCTCCCCAAGCAAAAAAAATTAAACTTCCTATAAGAAGAAAAATATTCTTAAATTCTTTTTTTAGTAAAAAATTTCCAACCAAAATTATTGGTAAGAAAATAAATAGAAAAACCCCTGAACTAAAAATCATAATTTCAAAACTATATTTACTGAAAACATAAAAAAACAATTATTTTGATTTCCACAACAAATTAGTATTAGTTATTTATAATGGACGCTTGTTGATTGTTTTTTATGTAGTCGATTTCAATATTATCGATAAAAATATCTTCATCTTGTGGTGTGTCAAATGAAAATTTTAATAATTCCATATTTGGATTTACCTTTAGCCGCAGCTCTTTTTTATGCCATTCATCTTTTTCTTTTAATGACGAGTTGTTGCTATTCCATAAATTGTTATTATTTACAACTAAGCTAGTTTTATCATTTGTTTCATTAATCCATGCTGAAAACACAACAATTCCTTCCTTCTTTATAGGAAGATCAAAAATATAAAAGTACCTCGAGTGTTGACTAATTTTAAATGATTTCTTTCCCACAAAAGCTTTTTCTGTAGAAACGCTATTTCTATTATTGGCAATGTATTCCATATAATTGGAAGGCGTATGCTCTCCATTTGACTGGTCTATGTTAAATTTTATTGTTGTTTTCAATAGCCTGTTTTTTGCAATTTCAGGAAACGCAGGAGTTTCATTTATATAGCCATAGTTTGCATAAAACTTTGTTTCTCTTTTAAATTTTTCAATTTGTTCTTTTGAATATCCATATTCCGCAGCTTTATCTTCATTTCCTTTGGTAAAGCCTATTTTATATGGAACTCCATCATCATCTAGTAAAGGAACGAAAGGTTGTTTGTCCCATTTCATAATAGATCTTGCTTGAAAAATTTGCCAATCTGGATTGTAATATTTGGGGTGTTTTTTCAACATATAATCGGATAATGGTTTCCGTTCAACACCCCAGCCTTCAGGATAAGTTCCGCCAAAATAAAAAGCAATAAATATTTGAGAGGCGAGTATCGGAATCATTAAATATTTAAAGTATTTTTTATTTAGTGTAAGGAAAATAAAATAGATGAAAATAATTGCTGATAACCATACTGTATATCGGCTAATTATTAACATTCCGTGATTCCAATTAAACATCCCCATAAAACCTAGGCATATAATGGAGATAACTAGCGGAATAAAAAAATGAAATTTTAATTGTTTTAGTTTTATGGCTTTAAATAATTCAATGCAATAAACAAGGATAAATAAAGGGAGTATTATAGGTATTGAGTATATCATTCCTTGGTCTAGATCAAAAAACACACCCAAAAACCGACGGAAGTTAAAGTTTTCAATAAATATACCTTGATCTGATATAATACTTGGCATATGGAACTCAATAAGATAGAAAGCGTACGTTATAAAACCAATTGCAGAACAAACAGACAGTTTGATTATTGAAGATAATTTGAATTTTTCGCGTATTAATTTTTCTCCATAAATAAAACCTGCTAAAATAATTAAGGGAGGGTTTTGTATAGCAGCTATACTTGCTAAAAACAATGAAGAATAATGTTTTTTTTCAAAGTAAAGTATCATAGACCATGTTACTAATATCATAGTATAGGCCTCAGTATGAATTGTTCTTGAATACCATAGGTAGGATGAGAAAAATAAAATGCAAATAACAAAAACAGCATTAATAGTATTAAATTTACTTTTAAAAAGTATAAAATATATGAATCCTAAAAGCAGGAAAAATGTTGTAAAAGAAAAAGCTAAAAGTGGACATAAATTAAAATATGATAAGCATATATAAAAAGGGGTTATGATCAGTGAGTAAAACCAAAAATGTTGATTATGTGCTTTACCATTTCCTGTTCCATAATATACCCAATAATGGTCCATGAAGTTTTCCATTTTCCAATATTCCGGATTTTCTGGTAATATATCTCTGCCATTAAAATATTTGACTTGGATTTTATTGGTTGAAATAACATCTTCAATTTGAATTTCTGGACTTAAATGATTCTTCCAACTTTCTGTCATAGCTATATAATCCAGAGAATCTCCAGTGTATTTTGGTATATTTGGCTTTGAAATAATAAAAAATACAATACTTGAAATTATAAATATTAACCATTTAATAGTAAGTCGACTTAATTGCTTTTCCTGAAATACTCCCATTTTAAAAAAAAATCAATTGTACAATTATTCTGAATTAGGCAAATATATGTTTTTATTTTTTACACCAATTGTTTGGAGTATTATAGTTTATTTTCTTTTCTATTTTTGTTCCAGATTTTATCTTAATTCTTCGTAATATTTAAATCCATTTACAATTGGCAAAAACAAGTAAAGTGGCAGAGACGCCTCTGATGAAGCAATACAACACGATAAAAGCAAAGTATCCAGATGCATTGCTCTTGTTTCGTGTAGGAGATTTTTATGAAACTTTTGGCGAGGATGCAATAAAAACCAGTAAGGTTTTAGGAATTGTATTAACTAAGCGAGCAAATGGATCTGCTGCTTATGTTGAATTGGCAGGATTTCCTCACCATTCTTTAGATACTTATTTGCCTAAGCTAGTTCGAGCTGGTCATAGAGTAGCTATTTGTGATCAGTTGGAAGATCCAAAGCTTACTAAAAAGATTGTAAAGCGCGGTGTGACAGAATTGGTAACTCCTGGAGTTTCTTTTAATGATAAAGTGCTAGAACAGAAAGCAAATAACTTTCTTGCTGCATTACATTATGATAGGAAAAATGCAGGAATTTCTTTTCTGGATATTTCAACAGGAGAGTTCTTTGTTGCTGAAGGTTCAATGGAATATATAGAGAAATTGTTGCAAAGTTTATCTCCTAGCGAAATTGTTGTTCAGCGCAATCAGAAGCATGATTTTGTTTCGCGTTTTGGTGATAAACTTTATATAGCTTGTTTGGAAGATTGGGTTTTTACACAGGATTTTGCTAATGAAACTTTATTGAGACATTTTAATACCAATTCATTGAAGGGATTTGGTATAAATAATCTACAATATGCCATAATTGCAGCAGGAGCTGCTTTGCATTATTTAGCAGAAACACATCATGATAAAGTCTCTCACATCTCTAAGATTCGACGTATTGAAGAAGAGCGTTATGTTTGGTTAGATCGTTTTACAATTAGAAATCTTGAGTTGTTAGGATCTGCAAATGATGGAGCAACTTCCCTTTTGGAGATTATGGATAGAACATCTTCTCCTATGGGAGGGCGACTGTTAAAAAGATGGATAGCAATGCCTCTTAAGGAGAATTATAGAATTAATGAACGTTTGAATATTGTTGATAATTTAATTGATGATTCTTCTTTATCCGAAAATATTGAAACGAACCTTAAATCGTGTGGTGATTTAGAAAGATTAGTAGCAAAGGTATCTGTTTCAAGAATAAATCCCAGAGAATTACTGCAATTGCTTAGAGGCCTAGATATCGTTGAAAAGGTTAAGCTATTAGGATTGAAATATGGGAATGTAAGTTTAAAAAAAATCTGCGAACAACTAAATATTTGTGATTCTATTCGTGAAAAAATTCGTTTAGAATTAAATGATGATCCACCTGCACTTGTCAATAAAGGAAATGTTATTGCTGATGGTGTAAATAAGGAATTGGATGAACTGCGAAGACTTGCTTTTAATGGCAAAGATTATCTATGCCAAATTCAAAAGAGGGAGAATGAACGTACTGGCATATCAAGTTTGAAAATAGGCTACAATAATGTTTTTGGTTATTATCTGGAAGTCACCAATACTCACAAAGATAAAGTTCCTAAAGAGTGGCATAGAAAACAAACTTTAACAAATTCGGAAAGATATATTACCGAAGAACTAAAAGAGTATGAACAAAAAATATTGGGTGCAGAAGAAAAAATTCTTTCTCTTGAACAACAATTGTTTTCAAATTTAGTAATTGCAGTTTCAGATTATGTTCAACCTATTCTGATGAATGGGAGTTTGTTGGCTCGATTAGATGTTTTGAACTCTTTCGCCAAATTATCATCGGAAAGTAATTATAGTAAACCTGTTATCCATGATGGATGTGAAATAGATATTAAAGAAGGAAGACATCCTGTTATTGAAAAACAATTGCCTGTCTGTGAAGAGTATATAGCTAATGATGTTTTTTTGGATAAAGATGAGCAGCAGATTATTATGCTTACAGGACCAAATATGTCTGGAAAATCCGCTCTTTTAAGGCAAACAGCTTTAATTGTCCTTATGGCTCAGATGGGTTGCTATGTTCCTGCAAAGAGTGCTACGATCGGACTTGTTGATAAGGTTTTTACTCGCGTTGGTGCATCAGATAATATTTCTTCTGGAGAATCTACTTTTATGGTAGAGATGAATGAAACTGCGAGTATTTTAAATAATGTAAGTGACCGAAGTCTAATATTATTGGATGAAATTGGTCGTGGAACAAGTACCTATGATGGTATTTCTATTGCATGGTCGATTACAGAATATCTGCATAAGTTAAAGAAATGCAGGCCAAAAGTGCTTTTTGCAACTCATTATCATGAGTTGAATGATATGACAAAACAGTTTAGTCGTATAAAGAACTATCATGTTTCTGTTAAGGAAATAGGTAATAAAGTCATTTTTTTACGAAAACTTAGGCCAGGAGGAAGTGAACATAGTTTTGGTATTCATGTTGCTCGCATGGCTGGGATGCCTTCAGAAGTAATTTCCAGAGCAAATGATATATTACAGTTTTTGGAGAATTCTCATTTGCAAAATCAAGATAGTGGCACTTCTACTAAAAATGGTGCAAAGGAAAGTATATCTTCTAATGAGCAAGATTATCAATTGAGTTTTATACAATTGGATGATCCATTACTTCATCAAATTAAGGAAGATATATTGAATACAAATATAGATACCCTTACACCAGTTGAGGCTTTGATGAAATTAAATGAAATAAAAAGTATGCTTAAGGGCATAAAGTAAGAAAATATGCTATTAATTAATATTTGGCAATAAGAAAGTTTTCTCTTTCTTTTGCTAAACTTTTTATATTAATTAATAGAAGATGAAAAAAATTTACATTTTATTTTTCTTCTTGACTTTAGGAAATTTCCTTTTTGCTCAAACAGAGATAGATGCTCAGGGAGAGCAAGGAGGAAAGACTTGGTCAGGAGTGGTAAATATTACCGGTGATGTTATAGTTAAGACAGGTTTACTTAAAATTGAAGCAGGTACAAAAGTTAATTTTAAAGGACATTATCGTTTTCAGATAGATGAAATAGGATATGTACAAGCATTAGGAGCTGAAAATGATTCCATTCGTTTTACTGCTGAAAATCAGGAGGAAGGCTGGAATGGGTTAGTGTGCTATAATTTATTTAGTATTCCTAAAGAGACAGAAAAAAGTACTTTTGATTACTGTATTTTTGAGTATTCTAAAAAGACAGGTGATAATTATGAAGATAATAAAGGCGGATGTTTAGCAATTATTAATTGGAGTAAGATTTGCTTTAGTAATTCTCATTTTAAAAAGAATGAATGTGTAAATAATGGTGGTGCTGTTTTTGTTGATGTTCCTGCATTATTTGAAAATTGTATATTCTCAGAAAATCAAGCGCCAGAATATGGTGGAGCAGTCTATTCTACTGATGTGGGTGGTGTATTTAAAGGGTGTACTTTTAAAAAGAATTCTTCGAAAAATAATGGTGGTGCAATTTCAATACTTCAATATGGAAAGATTGAAAATTGTAAATTTATTGAGAATATTTCCGAAAAATCTGGTGGTGGAGTATATGTCTCTGTAAACGCTGATGTAAAAGGCTCTGAATTTAAAAAGAATACTTCTATATCATCTGGAGGTGGACTTTATGCATTAGGAAATATTAGCATAGATAATTGTCTTTTTGAAGAAAATAAAGCCAGTAGCTTTGGTGGTGGTGCGAATATCAAACATGGAAACTTAAAGAATTCTACTTTCACAAAGAATGAGTCTTCCAAAATTGGTGGAGGCTTGTTAACTACAGGTAATGCTTTTGTTTTTAACTGTACATTTACCGAAAACATAGCCAAACAAAATGGTGGTGGTTTAGCATTTATGAGTACAGCAGAAAAAGCTACCTTTAAATATTGTAAAGTTTATTCCAATACTTCAGTAAATAGTGGTGGAGGTTTATATATTAATGGTAAAGCAAATGCTGAGTATTGTATTTCTGCAAATAACAATGCACAGTCTGGTGGTGGTGTTTATTTGACTAAAGGTGCAGGGCTTAAAAACTCAGTAGTTTATAATAATGAAACTAAACTTTTTGGTGGAGGTATTAGTAGTAGAGAAGATACCAAAATTTATAATGTTACTGTAGCAAATAACTATTCTAAGTTAGGGGGAACTCAAGTATATCATTCTGGTAAAGGTGATTTAGCAAATCTTGTAATTTATGGTGATGATAAAAAAGCCGTTCAGGTTTATGGTACAGGAATGAATATTCATCATTGTGCAATTCAGGGTGGTTATACAGGAGATGGTGCAGGAGAAAATAATATAAATCTTAGCTCTGCTAATTCTGGTGCAGGAGATGGGAACTTTGTTAAGTTTATTAAACCTGTTAAGTTTATAGGAAGAGCAATAAACGAAAATAAAGATAAATTTCAGGAACTTCTTGATGCAAATTGGAATGTAGAGTCAACAAGTGTTATTATTGATAAAGGTGATAATAGCGTAATGACTTCTCGTTTTGACTTTTTAGGATTACGCAGAACTAATGGTATTGTTGATTTAGGTGCATTTGAAAATAATGATTTCTCTTTTTCTGTAAATTATGAGAAAGAAACTACTCTAGAAAAAGTAAGTCGTGATTTTGCAATGAGTACTTCTAAAGATTTTGAAGAGATTATTAAAGGTAAAAACAAGGTCTTGTCAATAGAACCTTCAAAGACTTATTATTTTAAATTTCAATCTACGAATAATGGTGCAGTTTCTCCTGTCTTTGAATTGAAAACAGATGATCGTCCAAAATCTCCAGAAAACTTCAAATTATCAAAAGAAAAATTAACTATCTCTTTTGATATTAATCCTGATTATACAGATTTAGCAAAATATGAATATACTGTTAATGCAGGAACCAATTGGAGTGATGTTAGTGCAAATCCAATTCTATTAGAAAAAAAAGACTATGCTGCAAAAGCAATTCAGGTTCGCTTGAAAGGAAGTAATGAAGAAGGGAAAGAGCATTTTGCTAGTTTACCTTTGATTTATGAATCAGCAATTGAATTTGAAGTGTCTTTGGAAGAGAATAATATTGAAAAAAGCTTTGCGCATCCTAATCCTACTGAGGGTGGAATTTATGTTCAATCTAATGAAGGAGCAGTTATTCAGATTGTTACCTTAAAAGGTACTGTTGTTTATACTGGTAAAGCAAATTCTAATAGTTACTATATGGATCTTTCTTCTTTAGAAAAAGGGGTTTATATTTTGAAGAAAAGACATAATTCAAAGACTGAATGTTGTAAAATTATAATAAAGTAATTATCTGATTACATATATGTTAAGATAAAAGCGACTCTATAAAGCGTAAGCTTAAGAGTCGCTTTTATTTATTTCATATTGTAAAATTTTAATATGAGAGCCTCGTATATTTTATAGGGCAAAATACATTTTAAAATAGGTGTAATAGTTTCAAGTTTGGCGCCTACTCTATATCTTAATTTTGGATTCTTCTTTTTAATAATATTTTCTACGAAAGGACCAACACAATCAGGTTTTGGAGATTTATTCATTCCCTCTTCAATTTGTTGCTCCATTTGCTCGAGAAATTTTTGATAGGGTGAGTTTTTGGGGATTCCAGTACCTTTTCGGGCGTTAGCTATATTTGTATTGAAATCGCCTGGCTGAAGTAGACACACCTTTATGTTATAAGCACGTAGTTCCATTCTTAAAGATTCTGTCATCCCTTCAAGAGCAAATTTACTGGCTGAATAAAACCCTCTGAATGGTAGACCTGCCTCTCCGGCAATAGAACTTACATTAATTATATGTCCTTTTTTTTGTTTTCTCATTAGAGGAATTAATTGCTGACAAACTCTTAAAGGACCAAAAAAGTTAGTCTCAAAAACGCTTTTAACTTCATTTATAGGCATTTCTTCTACAGAACCATTTATTCCTAAACCCGCACAATTAATCAAAAGGTCGAGATTGTTTTCTTTGGATGTAAACTCCTGACATGCTTTTTGTACGGAGATATCGTCATTAACATCCATTTGTAAAAAGAATATGTTGTCCTCTTTTTGTTCTGTTTTTTTTCTACTTGTACCGTATACTTTATAATTCAGCTTTAAAAAATGCATTGCAATTGCTTTTCCTATTCCAGAAGAAGCCCCTGTTATGAATGCGACCTTTCGATTTATTGACATTTTATCGTTAATTTATTTTGCGATCAAAATTAAATATTAATCCTAAATACTTAATCATGTCAATAAAACATGTGTAGATTTATTTCTTATTCTTATTTTTTATCTTTGGGAATGTGAAAATCAAAAATCAAATTAATTAAAGTGAAAGAAAGTTTAACATTAGAAGTTTGTTGTAATTCATTAAATTCTGCAGTAGCTGCATATAGGGGTGGGGCAAATAGAATAGAATTATGTGATAATTTACTTGAAGGAGGAACTACTCCTTCATTATCATCAATTAGAATAATAAGAGATTTGGTGAATATTCCAATTCACGTTTTAATACGCCCTCGAGGTGGTGATTTTTTGTACGATCCTGTTGAAATGAGGCAAATTCTTCTTGATATTCAATGTTGTCGTGAATTGCAGATTGATGGTATTGTTGTTGGGATGTTAGATGAATCTGGGAATCTGGATAAAGATAATTTTCATAGAGTAGTAAGTGCTGCTGGAGAAGATATGAGTATTACATTTCATCGTGCTATAGATATGTCGAAGGATCCATATTCTCTTCTGAATGAATTGAAATTGTATAAAACGGTAGATAGAGTTTTGACCTGTGGCTTGTCTATGGATTTAAAGACACGAGTAGAAAATTTGTCTAGAATGCGAGAGATAGTGGGTGATGACATAAAAGTTATGGTGGGCGGTGGCGTTAACCAAACTAATGTTGAAGAGGTTATAAAGAAAGCAAGGATAAGTGAGATTCATTTTTCAGGAAAAGGATATCGAAAGAGTAATATGATGTTTCAAAATAAGAATATTGCTATGGGAGGTAATGATCCTGAGTTAGAGTTTTCTATTTTGGAGACTAAGAAGGAAAATGTTGAAAAGATGAAAAATATCCTCGATAAAATAGAGAGGTGATTTATTCCATGATTCTATACTATGATTAATAAAATTATTCTTTTAGTATTCTCAGTTTTTTTTATAAGCGCATGTAAGACCAGTAATAAACAGAGAGTTGAAGTTCTTGATTTAAGTGCTGGGAATTGGTGCTTTTCTGAATTGTCTAAAAAGGAATTTTTTCCTGCAGAAGTACCTGGAAATGTCTTTTTAGATCTGGTAAAAAATAAGATTATTGGAGATCCTTTTTATGGATCAAATGAAGATTCTGTTCAGTGGGTTACTCAAAAGAAATGGGTTTATAAAACTGAATTTGAACTTGACAAAGTTTTTTTGAATAAATCTAATATTGATATTGATTTTGATGGACTTGATACTTATGCAGAAGTTTATTTAAATGACTCTTTGATATTGTCTTCTCAAAATATGTATAGAGAGTATCATTGTCCATGTAAAAATTTATTACAAGAGAAAAATATTCTTAAAGTAATATTTACTCCCGCAAATTTTATAAATGACTCTAAAGTTGCAAAGGCTGATTATAAACTACCCGATAAAAGAGGACATTCAAGAAAAGCACCCTACCAGTTTGGCTGGGACTGGGCACCAAATCTGCCTGGAGTAGGTATTAATAAGCCAATTAAATTAATAGCATACGACAAATGTTATATAAAGAATGTCTACAGTAAGGTTTGTGTATCTGAGGATTGTAGTACAGCGAAAATAATTTTTTCAACAAAACTATTTTCTAGTGATACGTTACCTCTTGATCTACAGATTAAAGTTAAGGATAGTATATGGTTTCAGAAAAAAATATTTATAGGTAAGGGAAGTAAATACGAGGTGGTGTATTTAACATTGAATAAACCCAAATTATGGTGGCCTCATGATATGGGAGAATCTTATTTATATGATTTTGATATTATATGTAAAGTGGAGGGTACTGAGATATATAATTCCAAGCAAAGGCTTGGGGTTAGAAGAGTTGATCTAATTCAAAATGAAGATTCTGTTGGGAAAAGTTTTACTTTGGCCGTAAATAATAAACCTTTCTTTGCTAAAGGAGCAAATTACGTTCCTATGGATCAATTTCCTTCGCGTGTGAAAAAATCAGATCATCGCAGAATATTGACTGATGTAGCCAAAAGCAATATGAATATGTTGCGTGTTTGGGGGGGAGGTATTTATGAAAATGATAACTTCTATGGGTTGTGTGATAGCTTAGGTATTATGATATGGCAAGATTTTATGTTTGCCTGTAATATGTACCCTAATGATAATAAGTTTTTGGAAGAAGTAAATAAGGAAATCCGAGAACAAATCATAAAATTGAATAAATATGCTTCTATTGTCCTATGGTGTGGTAATAATGAGATAGACGAAGGTTGGCATAATTGGGGATGGCAAAAGAGTATACCTTATTCTTCAGTAGATTCTACTTTAGCATGGGATAATTATAAGCGGATATTTAATCAGATTATTCCTGTTAATTTAAATTTCTTTGATGGTACAGGACGTCCATATTGGCCTAGCTCTCCATCTATTGGATGGGGACATGAAGAAAGTAGAAAAAGGGGAGATGCTCATTATTGGGGTGTTTGGTGGGGAGAAGAACCATTTGAGGTATATCAGAAAAAAGTTGGGCGATTTATGACTGAATATGGTTTTCAAGCTTACCCTGATTGCAAAACTATAGAAAGTGTAGTTCCATCAAATGATAGATTTGTAGGCTCTAAATCTTTAAAAAGTCATCAAAAACATCCTAGAGGTTGCGAATTAATCCATAAGTATATGGAGAGAGATTTTTGGGTTCCCGCAAATTTCGATGATTATATTTATATGAGTCAAATTCTTCAGGCATATGGAATTTCTCAGGCTTTAGAGTCTCATAGAAGAAAAATGCCTTATTGTATGGGAAGTTTATACTGGCAATTGAATGATTGTTGGCCTGTAATTTCATGGTCTTCCATTGATTATTATGGGCGGTGGAAACCCTTGCAATATAGAGTGAAAGAAATTTTTTCGCCTATATTTCTTTCTTTAGAAAAATTTAATGATAAATATTCATACTATTTAATCAATGATAAACTAAAAGGCGATACTTTAGATTATAGGGTAGCACTTTGTTCTTTTGATGGGAAATTGGTGAAAGAATGGGGCGGAAATTGTATTGCTAAACCTAATTTCTCAAAAGCAATTTGGCAGATACAAAAAAGTGAACTTACTTCTTTTGGGAACTTAGCTCAAATGTATATAAAATGTGAATTGTTTAAAGAAAATAAGCTTTTGACAGAAGAAAAAAATATACTTCTAAAACCCAATAAATTAGAATTTTCATCGCCTTTTCCTAAAATAAAGCTTAGCTTTACAGTAAAAGACAATGGTGTTGACCTTGTTCTTGAAAATGCTAATTATACCCCATTTATAGTTCTGTCGACTAAATCCTTAGAAGCTCATTTTTCTGAAAATTATTTTTCATTGGAACCCAATCACCCGAAAAGAATATTTATAAAAATGGATTCTATTCCAATATCTCTAGAAAAAGAAATAATTGTCAAATCACTTCCTGAAATAAAAAAAACAATATGATGAGAGGATATAATAAATGTTTGAAATTACTATGGGTTTTTCTCTTATTTCTTGTTTCTGAAATTACATTTGGACAGGAGTTAATGAAAGTTATGACTTATAATATTGGGTATGATAATAGTTCTACAGGAAACTGGGCTTGGAAAAATAGAAGTCCTATTCTAGTTGATCAAATTAGATATTATAAACCTGATATCATAGGTGTACAAGAGGCTTTAAGTAATCAAATGGATGATTTACGTGAAATGCTTTTCGATTATGAGTCTTTTGGTGTGGGTCGTGATGATGGTGGAAGTAAAGGTGAATTTGCGGCAATTTTTTTTAGAATGGATCGATTTCGTCTTCAAGGAAAAGGAACTTTTTGGTTGTCATCTACACCAGATAAACCTGGATCTAAATCGTGGAATACCTCTCTTCCACGAATAGTTACTTATGTTGAGCTAGAAGATTTAAAGAGTAAAGAAGAGTTTTTTGTATTTAATACACATTGGGATAATGTAAGTGAGGAGGCTAGAATCAATAGTGCAAAATTGCTTTTGAAAAAGATTCAGAAGATTGCTGGAAATAAAAAACTACTAATACTAGGTGATTTTAATGCGGTTTTAAATAGTGCAGAGATGAAAGAATTAATTCAGAATAAAGATGCATTATTAAAAGATAGTAGACAGGCTAGTCAAGAAATTGCTTGGGGACCCGATTATACTTTTATTGGTAAAAATTTTACTCCAGAAAAAGGTAATGTTATAGATCATATACTAGTAAATATAGGCATAGAAGTGTTAAAATACGCTGTTCTTTCAGATAATTTTTACGGAGTCTATCCCAGTGATCATTTACCTGTATTCGTAGAGATAAAACTTTAGTGTTGAATAATCAATAATAAAATAAATCAAAATGTCAAATGTATCAGTATCTACAGGGAAAAATAATTATACAATAGCTTTTGTCTGGTTGATAGTTGTTTTTTTTATGTGGGGATTTATTACGGTTCTGAATGATCTGTTGATTCCTCATTTTAAAACAATATTTGGACTGAATTACTCACTAGCTACTTTAGTTCAATTGGTTTTCTTTGGAGCTTATTTTGTTGGCTCTTTAATCTATTTTTTTATTTCAAGATTTTATGGAGATCCGATATTGAAAATTGGATATAAGAATGGATTAATTACAGGTTTGGTAGTTTCTGCTATAGGAGCAGCTCTATTCTTTCCTGCAGCACAATTAATTTCATATTCAGCTTTTTTAATTGCTATTTTCGTTATTGGTTTGGGATTCTCTTTATTACAAATTTCGGGTAATCCTTATGTAGCAGTTCTTGGTCCAGAAAAATCTTCTTCATCAAGATTGAACCTTGCTCAAGGGTTCAACTCTTTAGGTACGACTTTAGGTCCTATAATTGGCGGATGGGCATTTTATGATGCATTAAATAATAGTGAAAAGCATATAGATATTGGACCTTTGAAAATTTCATATGTTGTTTTTGCATTAGTTTTTTTACTTCTGGCTGTAATGCTATTTTTTGCGCATATGCCCAAAATGTCATCTTCAAATAGTGTTGATCAAAAAGGTCGTGCATTTGATTTTCCTCAATTAAGGTTTGGGATGTTAGGTATATTTTTCTATGTAGGAGCAGAGGTAAGTATTGGTAGTTTGATGATTAATTATCTAGAACAACCATCTATTGCAGGAATTACACAAGAAAATGGACCTCATTACTTAGCTATGTTTTGGGGTGGTCAAATGATTGGACGATTTATTGGTGCAGTATCTTTAAGTTCGATGAAAAATAAGATATTGAAATATGGTCTGATGGTTTTATTTCCTGTAATAGGTTTTGTTATCGTTGGTTCTTCCTATGGTTTTTATGAAGCGATCCCTTTCTTGATTTTATTAGTTGTTAATCTAATTGCATTTTTCTTTGGCAAATCAATTGCAAATAGAACCCTTTATATTTTTGCTATAGTGAATGTTTTACTATTGGTTATTGGATTGATAGTTGGAGGAACAGTGGCTATGTGGTGTTTAATTGGTATTGGATTATTTAATTCAATAATGTGGTCAAATATTTTCACTTTAGCCATTGCCAAATTAGGAAAACATACTGCGCAAGGGTCATCATTGCTTGTGATGATGATTGTTGGAGGAGCAATATTACCATTACTATCTGGGGTGATTTCCGATAATTTAGGGATTACATTTTTTGTTTTCGTTCCAATTGTATCTTATTTGTATATAAGTTTCTTTGGATTATATGGATACAAACCTAAAACAGAAGAAGATTTACATTTAAATGATAATTAATACTAATTTCACAATATAATATTTTGATTATTGCTCAAGGCTGTTGCAAAAGCATTACTTGTTTAGTAGTGCTTTTGCAGCAGTTTTTAATCAAAGGGTTTGTTATATATTGAAAGTTTCTTTCCATTTAGTTTATCAGTTTTAATTGCGAAAAAAAGTAAATATGCAGAAGTTTTACAAGTTTTTATTTTTTTCTTGCTTGGTGCTCTCACTTTCCTGTTCTAAGGAGAGAAAGACTCCAGCAGATTATGTTAATCCTAAGATAGGGACAGGAGGGCATGGTCATACTTTTCCTGGTGCGAGTCTTCCGTTTGGTATGGTACAGTTAAGTCCAGATACTCGTATCGATGATTGGGATGGTTGTTCGGGTTATCATTGTTCAGATAATAGTATTCTTGGATTTAGTCACACCCATTTAAGTGGTACAGGTTGTGGAGACTATGGTGATATTAGATTTATGCCATTAGTAGGAAATGTTCAAATCAATCCTGGCGAAAAAGAGAATACGAAGACGGGTTATAGATCTTTATTTGACAAAGAGAGTGAAATTGCTGAACCTGGTTACTATAGTGTTAAGCTCACTGATTATAACGTTAAGGCCGAATTGACAACTACATTACGAACAGGTCTTCATGCTTATACTTTTCCTGAGTCGAAAGAATCTCGAATAATATTAGATCTAAAAGAAGCTATTCGTACAGAAGATATTCACGACTCTGAGTTGATTATTGTAAATGATTCTGAGATTGCAGGTATGCGTCGAACAGGTGCATGGGCAAAAGATCATCCTGTTTATTTTTATGCTGTTTTTTCTAGACCTTTTGAATCATCTTCAATTTATTCTGATGGACAAAAACTAAAAAAGGAAAAAGAAGCTAGAGGCAAAAATTTAAAAGCGAGTTTTACTTTCAATACATATGATCAAGAAAGAATTTTAGTTAAGGTTGGTATTTCGGCAGTTAGTATTGATGGGGCTTATAAAAACTTAAAGCAAGAAAATCCGAATTGGAATTTTGAAGAAATTCGTATTAAAGCTAAAAACGAATGGAACAAAAGGTTATCAAAAATACAGGTGTCAAGTGAAAATGATAGTCTGAAAACAGTTTTTTATACTGCTTTATATCATATGTATTTAAGTCCAAATATATTCAATGATTTTGATGGTCGTTTTTACGGACATGATGGTAATGTTCATCAAGATAAGGATAGAAATCAATATACTGTATTTTCATTATGGGATACTTTTAGAGCTCAACATCCATTGATGAGTTATCTTGAACCTCAAGCAACTCAGGATATGATAAATACCATGTTGAATATTTATTCATTGGGTGATAAATTACCAGTATGGGAATTGGCAGGAAATGAAACAGGATGTATGATTGGTTATCATTCAGTTCCTGTTATATATGATGCTTATGTAAAGGGAATTAGAGGCTTTGATTTAGAAAAGGCTTATGAGGCAATGAAGCACTCTGCTAAAAAGAAAGAACTTGGCATTGAATATCTAGACGAATTTGGCTATGTGCCTGGTGATAAATCAGGTGCTTCAGTATCAAAAACTTTAGAATATGCTTATGACGATTGGTGTATTGCGCAATTTGCGAAGAAATTGGGTAAGAATGCCGACTATAAGTATTTTATGGAAAGAGCTCAAAACTATAAAAATATCTTCGATAAGAAGACTGGTTTTATGAGAGGAAAACGTAATGGAGGATTTGTAAAACCATTTGATCCTAATGAAGTTACTTTTATGCTCACAGAGGCCAATTCATGGCAGTATACTTTTTTTGCTCCCCAAGATATTTCTGGGTTAATAGAGCTATATGGAGGAAAAGATGGTTTCGAAAAAAAATTGGATGCAATGTTCGGAGCTAAAACAGTTTTGAGTGGTCGTCATCAACCTGATATTAGTGGTCTTATTGGACAGTATGCACATGGAAATGAACCTTCACATCATATGGCATATTTGTATGATTATATAGGAAAGCCATGGAAAACACAGAAATTGGTACACCAGATTTGTAATGAAATGTATTCTTGTAATGTAGATGGATACAGTGGAAATGAAGATTGTGGGCAAATGTCTGCATGGTATGTGTTTAGTTCTATGGGATTATATTCTGTGACTCCAGGAGATACGGTTTTAGCTATTGGTTCTCCTTTGTTTGATAAAGTAGTGTTGACTCTGGATAATGGCAATGAATTTGAATTAAGGTGCAAAAATATAAGTCGAGAGAATTGTTATATCCAAAAGGCATACTTAAATGGAGAACCTTACAATAAAACCTATATTTCTGTTTTAGAAATTCCAAAAGGAGGTGTTTTAGAATTTGAAATGGGTTCAGAGCCAAATAAAAAATGGGGATCTAAAGATGGAGATTATCCTGTAACTTCTATTGACGAGTATCCTATTATTAGTATTCCTAATATTGATGCTGTTTCTAGATCATTCAAGAATAAATTGGATGTGAAATTAACTCATAATGATTTAGAGGCTATAGTTTATTATACTCTAGATGGTACAACGCCAAATGAGAAATCACAAAAGTTTTCTGTAAAAAAGCCAATTGTTGTCAAAAAAACAACAACCATTAAAGCTATTGCTATGAAGAATGGAATGTTGTCAAAATGTGCTCAAGCAACTTTTTATGCCATGCCAGCAAATTGGGAGATTAATATTATTAATCCTTATGGAAAACAATATACAGCAGGAGGAAATGAGGCTTTGATTGATGGGATAAAAGGTAATAATAATTTTACTACAGGAGATTGGCAAGGTTATTGGGATACAGATATGGTTGTGGAGATAGATATGGGTAAAAGAAAGTATATCAATTCCATTTCAACTGGTTTCTTGCAAGCTACAGGTGCTTGGATTTGGATGCCTAAAGAGGTTATTTATGAAGTTTCAGATAATGGAAAAAAGTGGCGCAAATATGCCTCCCTGAAATCTGATGTGTCTTTGAAAGAAGAAGGTATTATCAAAGATTTTTCTTCATCTAAGAAAAAGATTCGTGCAAGATATGTACGTGTAACAGCAAAACCTATTGATTCATGTCCTAGTTGGCATTCTGGACGCGGTAAACCTGCATGGATTTTTGCTGATGAAATTTGTATTCAGTAGAGAAAAAGATTGTTATTTTTACCATAGAAATGAGTAAATAAATACCAAATGAAAATTCAAAATCTTTTTACAAAAAAATTAGCTTTCTTAATGTTGATATTAATGGTTTTTTCTTGTAGTTCAGAAACAGAAGATGCTGAGCGACCAAATGATCCGAGAGATAGATTTGTTGGAGAATGGTCTGTATTGGAAGTTCCTGCTTCGAGATTAAATTATCAAGTTATTATTACCAAAGATCCGAATAATTCAAGTCAGATTTTATTGCAGAATTTTGCAAATTCAAATGATAAGGTTAAAGCTTTAGTAGTGAGCAATACAGCTACTTTACTTGAACAAACATTTGGTGATGGATGGTTGTTGCAATCGGGATCTGGGACAATTGAAAGTGATGGAAATATAGACTTTTCTTTTAATATTGTAATATCTGAAGAGTCTAAAAAATATAGTGCTATTTTTTCAAAGAATTAATTAATGTAAATTAATTCTTGCTAAGAAAACACTATAGTGTTTTGAGTTCTTTTAATATTCAACTCAGAATAAATATAAAACGGCATTATGTGCTGGAAGGTATTATAAAATAAGCTGTTCAATTTTTTATTGAACAGCTTATTCTATTTATGACTTCTTATTTTGTTAACTGTATGTTTTCAGGTTTCAATATTGTCATTGTAGTATCTTTCAATGATTCTTGAATACTATCCAAATTCAGTTGTACATTCTGATATATTTTTAGAAGATTTTTTGGGTCTTTTTCATAGAAAGTCATATTCTTTTTAAAAGATTCTTCATCTAAGTTGTATTTTTCAAAAACAGACCGATAATAAGGTTCGGAGTATTTTTTATAATCCTGATTCCCCTGATTTCTTTGAAAAGAAATAGAGGCTTGTGCAATTTGCATGTCTGTTAACATTTTTGTAAATCTTTTCTGGTTTAAAATTCCATCAGGAAGTTTTTGACTAGAAAAATTACAAGATAGGATAGTTGTTAACAAAAGGATTATTATCAGAATGTTTTTTTTCATTCAATTAATTTTTTGTTTAATTATTGAACTTTAGAGAAATAGATCTTTAATTTGCCAAGTCAGACATGAATTTTATTCTAATTAGGCGTATCTCTTCTTCTGAATATTCGTCTTCTCCTAATTCATCAAGGGCTTCCTGAATACTATCGGTTTCTGCTTCATGAAAGTATTCGTAAATATCTTCTTGGTGATATTCATCAACAGTTTCATTAATGTAGTAATCGATATTAAGTTTTGTTCCGGAAGCAACAATTCTCTCCATTTCGGTTAGAAGCTCGCTTAAAGTTAAGTTCTTAGTATGGGCTACATCTTCTAAAGGACGTTTTCTATCTATACTTTGAATAATATAAACCTTAAGACCAGACTTGTTTACAACCGATTTAACTACCATGTCCATAGGGCGAATGATTTCGTTTTCTTCGACATAGTTCTTAATCAGTTCAACAAAAGGCTTGCCATATTTCATTGCCTTACCAGTACCAACTCCTGTAATATTTTGAAGTTCTTCCATACTAACAGGGTATTGGATAGACATGTCTTCCAAAGATGGATCTTGAAAAACAACAAAAGGAGGCAAATCTTCTTTCTTTGAAATCTGTTTTCTAAGATCTTTTAGAAGATGAAATAAAGTAGAATCCGCTGAACCTGGTTTTCCACTTCCTCCAGCTGTAATAATATTATCATCATCATCACTTTCGTAATCATGATCCTTGGCGATCATTATAGAGTATGGTTTTTCAAGAAATTTTCTTGCTTGATCCGTAATCTTTAATAAGCCATAGTTGTCAATGTCTTTTACCAGAAGATGTTTTACCAAGGCCTGGCGAATACATGCATTCCAAAATTTTTCTTCTTTTTCTTTCCCTATTCCAAAGGTTTCTAGTTGATCGTGTCTTGCAGATTTAATATCTGCTGATGATTTGCCGATAAGAAAATTTACAACGTGCTTGCCTTTGAAAAGCTGTTTTATTGAAATAATTGTGTTAAGAAGAAGAACTATTTTATCTTGAGCTTCCTCTTGTTTTTTCGGATTTCTACAATTATCGCAACAACCACAATTATCTTTCGGGTAGTCTTCTCCAAAATAGTGTAACAATAATTTATGTCTACAAAGAGATGATTCTGCAAAAGCAACTGTTTCTAAAAGAAGTTCTTTTGCGATTTCCTGTTCTGCAACAGGCTTTCCCTTCATGAACTTTTCTAATTTTTGAATATCTTCATAATTGTAGAAAGCCACACAATTTCCTTCACCACCATCACGGCCAGCTCTTCCTGTTTCTTGGTAATAGGCTTCAATACTCTTTGGAATATCGTGATGAATAACAAATCGTATGTCTGGTTTGTCAATACCCATTCCAAAAGCAATTGTTGCAACAATTACATCTACATCTTCCATCAAGAACATATCTTGATTTTTTCTACGGCTAGCACTATCCAGACCTGCATGGTAGGGTAAAGCTTTTATTCCGTTAACAACAAGTGTTTCGGCTAATTCTTCTACTTTTTTTCTAGAAAGACAATATATGATTCCTGATTTTCCTTGATTTCCTTTTATGTATTTAATAATGTCTTTAATTACATTCTTTGTTTTAGGTCGAACTTCATAATAAAGATTATCTCTATCAAAGGACGATTTAAAAACTATTGCATCGACAATGTCGAGGTTTTTTAGAATATCTTGCTGTACTTTTAGGGTAGCAGTTGCTGTAAGTGCAATTAATGGAATATTGTCTCCAATAGTGTTAATTATTGAACGCAAACGACGATATTCAGGACGGAAGTCATGCCCCCATTCTGAAATACAGTGTGCTTCGTCAATTGCGCAAAAAGATATTTTTATACTTTGAAGGAATTCTACATTTTCATCCTTGGTGAGAGACTCCGGAGCAACGTAAAGTAATTTTGTTTTTCCTGATTTCAAATCCGATTTAACTTGTAGTAGTTCAGCTTTTGATAAGGAAGAATTCATTACATGAGCAACCCCTTTGTCGGTATAATAATTTCTAATTGCATCGACTTGATTCTTCATTAGCGCAATTAGTGGGGAAATGATTATCGCAGTACCTTCGCTAATTAAAGCGGGAAGTTGATAGCACATCGATTTACCTCCCCCAGTAGGCATAATAACAAACGTGTCTTTCCCTGCCAGTACGCTCTCGATAATCGCTTCCTGGTTTCCTTTAAAACTCTCAAATCCGAAAATCTCCTTCAACATTGAGTGAAGAGAGCGTCCTTCGTTCATTACCATTTTATGATTCGCTTAAAAATTAAATATATTTGTCCTGTTGTTGAAACCCGAAATCTAACGCAAAGTTGTGTAAAATTATTTAATTTACGGGCAAGTTTTGTTTAATAATAAAAAATTTAAAATCGATTTATATTTAAAGTTTTATATCGATTTCAAAGAAGTATTTCTGTAGTATCAATAATATAAAAAGTTTTGGAAGAAAAAAAAAATATTAAAGAAGTAGCTCTTAAGACCATTTGTCAAGAGGCTGAGGCAGTTGCAAATGTTAAGAATTCTATAAATAATGACTTTATTCATGTTGTTGAGAAAATTCTTATTTCAAAGGGACGTGTTATTGTTACGGGAATAGGAAAAAGTGCAAATATTGGTCAGAAAATTGTTGCTACATTGAATTCCACAGGAACACCTTCTATTTTTATGCACGCTGCTGATGCAATTCATGGTGATTTAGGAATTATTCGTGATGAGGATATTGTTTTATGTATATCAAAGAGTGGAGAAACCCCAGAAATAAAGGTTTTGATTCCATTGATTAAGATGCGTGAAAATATGTTGGTTGCTATGGTGGGAAATTCTTCTTCATATTTAGCAATTCAGTCAGACTATATTTTAGATGTTACCGTTGATAAAGAGGCATGTCCTAATAATTTAGCTCCAACTACATCCACTACTGTTCAGTTAGTTATGGGTGATGCTTTGGCTATGGCTCTTTTACAATCAAGAGGATTTACAGCCCAAGATTTTGCGAAATTTCATCCGGGAGGAGCATTAGGGAAGAAAATGTATCTTAAGGTTTCTGATATTTATGCCCGAAATGAAGTTCCTGAGGTTGCAATGAAAGATAACATAAGAACTGTTATTATCGAAATCTCCTCAAAAAGACTTGGAGCAACAGCAGTATTGGAAAATAGAGAATTAAAAGGTTTTATTACAGATGGAGATTTAAGACGAATGATGGAATCTGAAAAATCTGTTGCCCACCTTACTGCTGAAGAAATTATGACTGTGAATCCTAAAAGTGTTGATGAAGATACTTTGGTTATAGATGCTTTGCAATTAATGCGGAAAAATAGCATAACTCAGATGCCTGTTTTAAAAGATGGAAAATATGCTGGGATAATTCACCTTCATGATATTTTAAAAGAGGGCATACTCTAAGGTATTTGGTTTTTTTTAACTAAATTCGTAAATATGAGTAAGGTAAAAGAATTTAATGAATATAGAGAGCGAATGAATGATAAAATGTTGTCTGCTCCCAATAATAAGGTTTTGAAACGTATTATGGGAGTAGATACAATTGCTTATCAGGAAGGATCTTTATCTGTTAAAGTGAAGGAAATGTTAGGGCTTGCAACATCAATGGTTTTGAAATGTGATGATTGTGTGTTTTATCATTTGCAAAAATGTTTTGAACTTGGAATCAGTAAAGAAGAAATTATTGAAGTATTTGGTATCGCTAATTTGGTTGGTGGTACCATCGTAATTCCTCATACCAGGAAAGCTCTTGAGTACTGGGAGGAATTAGAACAAAAAAATGATTTGTAGTGTAAGTATGCAATGTAATGAATTTAAGATTCTTTTATAGAACTTTTTTTCTGATCCTTGTCTTTTGTATGTTTCATGCTACAGGCAAGGCTCAGGAAACTAAAATTATTGGTAAAATAACGGATCGAGAGACTAAAGAACCTTTGCCCTTTGTTAATTTACTGCTTAAAAATACTTCTGTAGGTACTACCACCGATTTTAATGGCGATTTTGTTATTGAAACCAAAATTAAATCTGATAGCCTTTTGGTTTCTATTATAGGTTATGAAAAGAAATCCATTGCAGTCAAAAATAACCGTTTTCAGGAATTTAATATACAATTGGAGTCGTTAAATTTAAATCTTCCTGAAGTAGTTATTTTGCCTGGCGAGAATCCTGCTGAAATCCTGTTAAAGAAAATAATAAAGAATAAGAAAAAGAATACAAATAGAAACGTTGATTATCTTGAATATGAGGAGTATAATAAAATACAGTTTGATGCAAATAACCTAACTGAAAAATTTCAGAAACGATTTAAAAAGAAGAAATTATTTAAACCCTTTGAATTTATTCTTCAATATGTTGATACTTCTGTAGTAAATGGTAAAACATATTTGCCTGTATTTTTAAATGAGTCTTTCACAAAGGTTTACCACAGAAATAATCCTAGTGGTAATATTAGAATCTTGGAAGGAAATAAAATCTCAGGATTCGAAAATCGTAGTGTTACTGAGTTGCTTAAGTTTCTGTATCAAGATACAGACATATACTCTAACTACATTAATATTTTTGATAAAAATTTTGTAAGCCCAATTGCTAGTACAGGTTTAATGTATTATAAATACTACCTTGTAGATAGCGCTTATAGAGATGAGAAATGGTGCTATAAGTTAATGTTTAAACCAAAGCGAAAGCAAGAACTAACTTTTACAGGAAATTTGTGGATTGCAGATACGACTTATGCTGTAAAAGAGGTTGAAATGAAAGTTGCTTTGGATGCAAATATAAATTTCGTAAACAGTGTCGATATTAAGCAAACATACTCCTTTATTGATAATAAATATTGGATGTTGACACGTGATTATATGATTGCAGATTTGAATGTTATTGAGGGAACTAAAAATGTTCTTGGGTTTTATGGGCATCGAACAACGACTTTTGGAGGATTTAAATTTAATGTACCCCATGATGATGAATTTTATAACCATCCTGTAGAAGTTATTGAAAAGGAAGATGCTTTTGTTCAAAATAATGAGTTTTGGGAAAAAGCAAGGCATGAAAAATTGACCAAAAAAGAGAAAGGTATTTATGCTATGGTAGATTCTATTAAGAATGTACCTATTTTTCAAACCTATCTCGATGTTATATATTTAGTTACTAATGGATATCTAAAACTTGGTAAATTTCAGTTGGGGCCATATCATAAGGCAATTTCATTTAATCCTGTTGAAGGAGTTCGATTTCGTTTAGGAGGAAGGACGAATAAAACGTTATCTAAAAAATACAGAATAACTGCATATGGCGCATATGGAGTTAAAGATAAGACGTATAAGTATTATTTGTCGGGCTTGTATTTGTTTAATAAAAACCCCAGAAGATCTCTATTTCTGAGTCATAAATATGATCTGGAGCAATTGGGTACTAGCGTTAATGCATTTTCTGAAGATAATATTTTAGGTTCTATTTTTAGAAGAAGTCCTTCTGATAAATTAATGTTTGATAATGAGTATTCTGGTTATTATGAGCATGAGTGGTTTACAGGCCTGTCGAATAAATTCCATTTTAAATGGCAAAATTTAACTCCAAAAGGAGGTACAAAAGTTGTTGTTAATGAAGATAATGGAGTAGAGCGTATGCTTCATAATTTATCTTCAGCTCAATTGGGAATAGAAACAAGATTTGCCTACAGAGAGAAATTTGTGGAACGCACCTTTGAGCGAATTAGTTTGGGTACTCAATATCCAATATTAAGTTTTTCATATTACTATAGTTTTCCAAATATATTTGGCAGTAAATATGAATTTCATAAAATACAATTGGGAGTTCGCCAATGGTTTAACTTTCTAAACTATGGTTGGTCAAGATATATAATTCAAGGAGGCCAAGTTTTTGGAAAACTCCCTTATCCTTTATTGGCACTTCCTCCAGGTAATCAATCGTTTATTTATGATCCGTTTACATTTAACCTTATGAATTTCTTTGAATTTGTCACAGATAAATATGTAGGTTTAATGTATGTGCATCATTTTGATGGATTTTTCTTAAATAGAATTCCTCTAATGCGAAAGTTAAAGTGGAGAGAAGTAGTTACTTTTAAAGGAATATGGGGAACTTTAAGTAAAGAAAATTTGGCATTTAATCAACTACCTATAGGTACTTCAACTCTGGAAAAACCCTATTTTGAAGCAGGGGTAGGAATTGAAAATATTTTCAAAGTATTTAGAGTAGATGCAGTATGGCGACTTTCTCATCTAGAGAATCCTAAAGCAAATAAGTTTGCTGTATTTGGTTCGCTGTTTTTATCCTTTTAGTTGGTTAAGATATACTGTCATTATATCTAAAATAATAAGAAAAAGGAGCTGTGTCAAAAACATAGCTCCTTTTTCTTATTTCTTTTTATTCATAAGTGTACCTCACTTAGCTTTTTTTCTCTATCCTAGTAGATATTAATTTATAGCATTAAATATCTTGTCGGCTAGTCGGCTAGCTCCAATTCTAAAGTAATTTTTATCAAGCCATTTATTGCCAAGTATATGGTTTAATACAACCAAGTATTCTACCGCTTGGTCTGCATCGGCAATCCCTCCAGCAGGTTTAAATCCAATCATTTCACCTGTTTTATCATAATATTCTTTGATGGTGTCCATCATTACTACAGATGCAACTAGAGTTGCTGCTGGATTCATTTTACCTGTAGATGTTTTTATAAAATCGCCACCATTGTTAATTGCAATTTCTGAAGCTTTTCTAATGTTTTCTACGGTTTTTAGTTCCCCTGTTTCTAAGATAACCTTAAGATGGGCATTATTACAAGCTTTTTTTATAGCTGCAATTTCCTGACCTACTTCGTTGTATTTACCTTCAAGGAATTTTCCGCGAGATATAACCATGTCAATTTCATCGGCACCTTGATTAACGGTATATTCCACTTCTGCTACTTTAATCTCAATTGGAGATTGTCCTGCAGGAAAAGCTCCAGCGACACAAGCTGTTTTTAAGTCAGAATTTTTGGTTGTTTCTTTTACCAATTTGGCAAAGGTTGGATAAACACAAATTGCAGCTACAGAAGGAATCTCTTTTTCTGTATTTTTATAAGCCATACCTTTCTTGCAAAGGTTAATCACTTTTTCATCATGATCTTCTCCTTCTAAAGTTGTTAAATCTATGAATCCCAGTGCCTTTTTAAGGAGGTCTTTGCGGTTAGCTTTTTCTAAATCTGATTCCAGAATAGTTTTAATTCTGTTTTGAATATCTTCTTCTGAGTAATTGTAGTTTCCGAATTCAATCATTTTATTTTCTTTTTTCGAGATAACGAAAGTTCAATCTATTTATTGAGATAAATTATTTAGTACACGACAATTATATTTTATTAGTTATTAAACTCCTTAATTATAAACTTGTCAAATAATGATTTAATCAAGTGTACATAAGCCCGAACAAAAGCCATAGCGATTAAGCGTTTCTCTCTGATTATATGCTTTAAATAGTCGCACTACATAGGTAATGATTGTAGTATAAGCTAGGAGGTTTTCATTCAAAACCTAGGAGGTTTTCATCTAAAACCTAGGAGGTTTTCATCTAAAACCTAGGAGGTTTTCATCTAAAACCTAGGAGGTTTTCATCTAAAACCTAGGA
>JBGRQE010000007.1:0-103300 GCA_041725955.1 Bacteroidales bacterium | reverse complement strand
ATGCTATTGATCTAAATATGGATTCAAAATATAAGACTACATTCTACCTATTGCAAATGAAACCATTGATAGGAGAAAAGGGCAGTGAGCGGGTGCAGATTGAAGAAATGGAAAAGAAAAATGTTCTTATGTATTCCGATCATATTATGGGTAATGGTATGATTGATGATTTGGAAGAAGTTCTTTTTATTCCACAAGAAAATTATGAGATTCATGAAACTCTTGAAATTGCAGCTGAAATAGAGTCCTTTAACAAAGAAATGGTCAAAGAGAAAAAGAATTATATTTTGATCGGCCCAGGAAGGTGGGGAACTCGTGATCGATTATTGGGGATTCCTGTAAATTGGCCAATGATTAGCAATGCAAAAATTATAGCCGAGTATTCCTATCCAGGTTTAGGAGGGCAAGCATCAATGGGATCTCACTTCTTTCATAATGTTACAGCTATGCGTATAGGATATTTTAACCTAACTGATAGTAGAGTTGAACATATATTTAATGTTGATTTGATTAGAAATCAAGAGCTTGTTAGCGAAGGGAAATATGTAAAAAGATATCGTTTTAAAACCCCATTTTCTGTCCATATGGATGGTCTTGCAGGTGAGGGCTTAGTATGTCTTAAAGATAAATAGTAAGGAGAATTCATTTAGGGGTTAAAGCCTAGATGAATTCTATATTTACTTCTTTCATATGGTGTTCTTCAAGGAAGAACACTATTTTTTTCATCAGATTTCTTCTGATCTCCAATTCTACAGGTAAGTTTGGGTCTTGATGGGCATTGTTTATCTTTGTTCCTACAACCACATCAATAATATCGTTCTGCATTAATAGCTGGAAAATTTGTCCTGCAGGGCTATCTCTGTCATATTCCTGGTCTGGAGGGCCTTTTAATAATTCTCCTATTTTACTTAATGTAAGAATTCCTTCAGTTACCAAATCTACACCATCCATAAACGAGATTGGAGGCAATCCGGATTTATCCATTTGTAATCCTACATGAATTTCGGTGTTTAGCTCTCGAGCTAAAATCTGTGCTGTAGTTCCTCCACTTATAATTTTTTTCCCAGGATAATTTCTTACGATTTCGCCCAAATGTTTGTCTTTCTCTTCGTTATATGGAGGACCTGTGCATAGTAATAGTTTTCTTGGGTTTCTAAAATAGATAACTGCACAAGAAGTGTCGTCTCTTGGTTCTAAAATATCATTTAGACGAGATTGATTTACAATGCTTTTCGCTAATAAACTAGCTGAGATCCCTGGTTTTTTCTGAATTTTCTCTAAGATAAATGCCTTTAAATCGGCAGCTCCCCATCCAAAAGGAAGGTTTTTATTTCCCATTCCAGACTGAGTTACTCCATCAGATAGAATTATTATTCTGTCTCCTTTTTGTGCTTGAAAGGTAGATGAAAGTAGAGTTCTTTCCATTCCTCCATATGCAATTACAGTTTTCTTTGAAGGAGGAAGAAATATTCTTTCTTTTCTTACAATTATAAATGAAGGGTTATCATATTCAATAATTCTAGTTTCTCTATCATACGAGATGTCTACAATACTAAAGGTTGAATAACTAATATTTCGGATACTATCTACTGGCAAAGTTTCCATTATTGACCGAGCAGTTCGTTCAATAGGTTGGTCTTTCAAAATAAAGTTAATAGCCATTGATGCAGTCATTGTAGACAACACATTAGCCTTAACGCCACTGCCCAAACCATCAGATAATACGGCAACCAAGCGGTTTTCTTCTTTTACCTTCTTTGATAAGAAAGTGTCTCCACAGCTTAAATTCCCATGTTTGTTGTTTTGTTTTACTCCAATCTCCAGAAAGACTTCATTCATCATTTTCTTTACTTTATTTATCAGAATTATGCGAATCCAGTATTGAGTTTAGCATAGTTTCAGTAAAACTTGCATTTTCGCCCATTAGGTATGCAATTTGCTGAACTACCTCCATGTTTTTTCTAATAACTTCTTGTGTGCGTTGAACAACGATGTCTTTTTTTACTTCGGGTTCAAGCATGTTTCGTATAATAGCACCCACATATCTATGTGGCTGGATGGTAAATAACGAAACATTAAAATATTGATTGCCCTCACGCACATCTCTTTCTATCTGATTTTCTCCACTTTGAATAAGTCCAGCAAAGAATTTATGGAAGCTTATAAGCTTTTTTAAGTCTGCACCTGTTAATCCTGGTTTTTCTTTAAATATTTCTGGTAAATCTCCTCCTAATATTTCAGCGAATCTAATATTTGAGTCTACAACTTTTAACTCTTCATCTACAATAACTACACCACTAGGCATTTTTCTAATTAGGGCTGTAGCCTTATTTTGTGCGATTTGTCTCATATGACTTACGCACATGCTTCGCTCTGCTTTTTCTTCAAGTACAGCAATCGCAAAATCTCTACAACTATCATATCCACAACCACCACAATTGAGTTCATCTTTTTCCGAAACTTTCCCAATTAGATTCAAGGTTTGTTTGATTTCTGTTTCTGAGTATAAATTTTTATCTAAACAAATAGGAGTTTGATAGTAGTTTGATTCTATATCTAATGGGTTTTTACTTAGTGTTTGTATGGGAAGTCTATCGTCTGAATTTATAACGATTTCCAATTTTTTTTCAGCTAGTGATACCTTATGGGTAGTTTCAGGACCGTTAATACAACCTCCTTCACAAGCCATTAACTCAAGGAATATTTTTTTATCTTGATTTACATCTAATTTATCCAGAATTTTTTGAATGGTATCCACGCCAGAAAACGACATGTAAATAGTGTTTTTTTTGTCATTATCTTCTTCATTCTTAATTCCTTTTATCATTCCACCATCTACAGGGTAATAACTTCCTCTTCTGGCTTTATAAGGAACCATATTTTCTTGAGTATTATCTAGGTATTCAGGTAAAATCCCTGCGTCATCAAGCATGTTTCTTAGGTCTCTGAATGAAATGGCTACATCAACATAGCCTTTTTCCCATAAAATTTCTTGTTTCTTTGATATACATGGACCAATGAAAATTACCTTTGCATTTTGGCCATAGATTTCCTTCAAAAATTTACCATGGGCAAGCATTGGAGAGAGAAAAGGTAGGATGTTATTTTGATGATCGGGATAATATTTTTTAATCAATTCAACTACAGTGGGACAACAGGAAGATATAAAGACACCTTTTTCTTGTTCTTCTAAATATGAATGAACACCAGATGTAATCAATTCAGCTCCAATTGCAGTTTCAGAAACTCCTTCAAAGCCCAGACTTATAAGAGCTTTTATTAATTTATCTCTTCCATAATCGCTAAATTCTGCTAGAAATGATGGTGCTATAGAGGCATATATTTTTTCTTTAGAATCTAGTAAATGCATGACTTTTGGAATGTCATCACGAACTCTTTTTGCATTTACTGGGCAATGTTTTATGCATTCACCACAATAAATACATAAATCACCAATTACAGAAGCACTATGATTGGTGACTTTAATTGCTTTAACAGGACATCTTCGGATACATTTGTAACAATCCTGGCAATTGTTTTTTTCTGTATATATAGCTTGAGCAGACATTTATATATTTAAAAATATTCATCAAGAATTAGAGGTATGCAGTTTTCTTCTACATTTTCGTATGTTTTGTCATTTACAATTATGACAGGACCTTTATTGCAATTCCCTGAGCAGAGTTTTCCTCTGAAATCAACCTTGTCGTTAAGATTGTTTTTTTCCAAATAATCTTTTATTATTTCCAGGTTTTTTGCATTTCCTCTTGAAAAACAGCTGCTTCCTAAGCAAATGACAATTTGAGTTTTGTTTTCCATATTTCCGCCTTGCTGCTTGGAAAAAAAGTAAGGAAGCCTGTCTTCCCCAAATACGACAGAGCTTCCATAACTATCCCCAATGTTATATACTTGTTACCTATATTTTAATTCTTACAACAATATATTTTCAAAGTATTGATTACATTCTAACATTTTAATGCAGTCGGAAGAAATCAGTTGGGCTTTTGAACAATTATAAATCTTCAAAAAGCCATAGTCACTTAAGCAGTTAACCATACTTTGAGCGTTGTTTGGTTTTGCAACCACAACAGCGGTTTTTATGTGCATCCGATCAGATAATTCTTCTAGTTTTGAGAGGTCTAGAATTTTGATATTATCCTTTTTATAATTTTCTGAATCTTTTTTGTTTTCAGAAAAAACTGCTATAATTTTTATTTTTATCTTTTCTTTAATAATGGATATAATATCTTCTGTATGAAGATTATTTTCAATTATTAAAAAAGCTTCTTCTGTATTTGTAAATCCTAAATAAGCTTCAGTTATCTTAATAAGGTATTCAATATTGTGGATTTCAGAATTACTTGTCCATGAATCTACATGATCTAAGTCTTTTCTTATGGTTTGAATACTTTGATCTACAAAAGAGGAAAGATGAGCATTTGTGATATATTCACGGTTTCTCTTGTTAAAAGCCCTCAAAATACTTAAGTATTTGTTCAGTCTTTTCAATGTTCCTTCAGGTATTTGTCGAACTTGGCTCATCTCTAAATATTTTCAATTTATGTTACCGCTATTACCGAATTGATCCTGCATTTCAGGACCAATTACGGTAAAGAGGATATTGGCAAATAAAAAATCAACTTACTGATCGTAAGATTAATTAAAAAGTTCTTCGTTTGATTAATTATATATGTTTTTTTATTCTTCGTTTTTTAAAAAAATGGAGAACCATTAAACCTGAAATAGTATCGGGTAATGACTCCTCTCGGATGCACACCTTCGTCTTTTCAATGGGTTCTTCAAAATTCAAAGCACCAATTTTTTGCTATCCCTAATAATAATTTGGTGTCGAATTTTAATTCCTATTTCAGTGCTAGTCTATATAAGAACGTCTAACTGTTTAATGGCTCCCCAAATCTATTTGTAGTGGAGAATAGTGTGTTGAACGAATAATTAATATTGCTCTTCTTAATTTATGGGTTCTTCGCAAGTATATTATTCAAATTTCTCACCACTTATTGCCTTACGAATATGAGCTTTTCAAATAGCGTGCCAAAAAGTATAAATCCTTGTGTAGTAAGGGTTTGGTTGATAATGCCTTTTGAGCCCTTAAAATGAGACTTAAATACTGTCCTAATTAATGACAAAATTGATTTTTTGTATGTCCTAAAATTATACAATGTCCTAAAATGTGACGTTTGATTATCAAAGTTTATATTCAAGGTGATATTTTTCCTGTTTTTTTGAAAATATTTTCTTTGGAGTTGTGTTTGTCTTGCATTCAAGATCTTAAATTTGTGTTTGGGAATTAAAAATTAGTGTGGTGGATAAGCAATTGAATAATTATGAAAAATCTTTTCCTGATTTGGAGGAATTAAAGAGGAGAAAGACACAAGATGTAGAATTAATAAAATCTTCAGTTTCATTTATGAATTCTTTATATGAATCTATTGATGGCAAAGATGTTTATCTCGTTCTTACTAATGAAAAGGGAAAGATCCTTAAAGTACTTGGTGAGGGTGATCGTTTAAGGGCCCATAGTCAAACAAGGTTTGCTGAAGGAGAATTTTTAACAGAAAATTATATAGGTGAAAATGCTGTTAGTTTAGCAATTTTTGAAAATAAGCCTATTCAGCATAAGGCTGCAGCATTAGATGGCATTATGAGTAGACCAATGACCTGCTCTGCTGCTCCTATACATGATTTTCATGGAAATGTAATTGGAACTCTAGAACTGGCTGGTTTTGCTGTAGATATACATCCTCACAGTCTTGGAATGGTTGTTGCCGCAGCACGGGCTATTGAAAATCGTTATGAAAACAGGCATATAACGAAACAACTTTTTGAATCTAACCAGTTTGCTTGGTCAATGATGAATAATTTATCTTTTGGATTATTTGCTATTGATTTGAATGACCATATTCATTGGGTGAATGATACTGCATGTCGAACATTAAATATTCGAAGAAGCTATTTGATTGATAAAAGTATTCATGAATTATTTAGCGATTTCCATAAAGTAAGGGAAGTTATATTAAATAATAATACTTTTCAGGATGAAGAGTTCTCGTTTAATTTAGATGATGTTCAAGACAAATTTTTATTTAGTGCTTATCCTATCCGAACAAAAGAAGGAGAACATCATGGAATACTCTTTTCTTTTAGACCTTATGCAAAAGTCTTATCACTACTGAATAAATTTTCGGTGGGAAGAGCTTGGTTTACATTTGATCATTTAATTGGATCTAGTCCTGCACTATTAAATGTTATTGAAAAGGCAAAGAAAGTCGCAAATAGTCCTTCTACTGTTTTGATTAATGGTCCAAGTGGAACAGGAAAGGAGGTGTTTGCACAAGCAATCCATAATGCATCAGATCGTCGTAATCAGGGGTTTGTAGCCATAAATTGTGGTGCAATATCACCAAGTTTAATTGAAAGTGAATTGTTCGGATATGAAGATGGTGCATTTACAGGAGCAAGAAAAGGGGGGCATCCAGGTAAATTTGAGTTGGCAGATAATGGAACTTTGTTTTTAGATGAAATTGGAGATATGCCAATGGATATGCAAGTGAAACTACTACGGGCTATTCAAGATGGTATGGTAACCAGAGTGGGAGGAGAAAAACCAACAAGTGTTAATGTTAGAATTATTGCTGCTACTCATAGAAACCTAGAAGAGGAAGTGAAAAAAGGGAAGTTTCGCTTAGACTTGTTTTATCGTTTAAGTGTTATTCCATTGAAATTACCTTCTTTAAAAGAAAGAGCTACAGATGTTCCTATTCTAGCAAGATACTTTTTAAAACTGAAAGCGCATAAACTGAAAAAACCCATTCCAGAGCTTAGTTCAGAGATTCACGAAATTTTATTGAAGTATGATTGGCCTGGGAATATTCGAGAGCTTGAAAATTTTATTGAAAAAGTAGTAAACTTAGATGGAACTATAGAAATAGATAGTGAAACAAAAGCTAGATTTGTAGATACTCCAGAGTCTGATTATCCTCATTTGGCTAATGCACAAAATAATTATGTTATTAAACCTCTTGAGGATCTTGAAAAAGATGCAATTACCAAAGCTATTAAAGTGCTGAAAGGGAATGTGTCGAAGGTTGCAAAGGCCTTAAATATTAGCCGCAATACATTGTATTTGAAAATGAAAAAATATAATATAGAGAAGTAGAATGTCCTTCTTATTATTAGGAGGATGTTTTTTAGTTAATATAACTATTATAACTAATTATGTAAAGACAGTTCTTTTTGTTGTTTTTTAAATTGTGTAGGTGTCATTCCTGTACTTTGTTTAAAGTAATTGTTAAATGTTGATTTTGAATTAAAACCACAGTTGAAAGCGATTGCTAGAATTGTTAAATTATTATTTTCAGGTTTTGTTATTTGTAATTTGAATTCCTCAATTCTAAAATCATTTATAAAGGAATAAAAGTTTTTATTTAGTTGTTCATTGATTACTTGTGTTAAATAATGTCTTGGAGTATTCATATGGTTGGCAATATCTTGAATTGTAAGGTCTCCCTTAAGAAAAGGTTTTTCCTGGTGCATATAATCTAAAACTCTTTCTTTTAATTTTGCTGCATTCTGTGTGGTTAATCCACTTTTAGCATATTTTGGAGTTTCTATAATTATAGTTTTTTCTTCTTCATATAATACAGAAGCCTTTTCTGGTAAGATAGGGATTATATGTTTTTTGTTTTTTGTAGGGCCAAATATAGAAGGTTGTTTTATGCCAAAGTAACTAACTCCATAGGCAATGCATGTTAGTGAAATATGAAATATAAATAGAGGGTAAATGTAATTCCCTGAAATTTTGTAAATTACCTCTCCAAGGAAAAGAGTTGAGTATCCTAAAAACATAAATGTCGCAATACCTAAAATCCAATGTAAGTTTATTTGCTCAGATTCATAAGAAAAATGATTTCGAATCTTTCTACGATGCTTTTTCACAAGGAAGAATAATTTCCAGAAGTAGATTATAAAAACAAGAAAAATACAACTGGTAAATGAGAACCAAAGGAGAGGAAACTGCTTTTGATCTGTTTTTAAAAATGAGTGAAACCAACCCACTCCTTTGATAAGTTCGAGAATTGAGAATGCTATTAAAAATATAACAAAAGGAACTAAATGTAGTAATTTCTTTCTCTTAAATTTAGTTGAGCCTTTCATTAAGGCCTCTGCATATAGATAGCATAGAGGGCCATGAGCAAGAATAGTGACTACATCGATTAAAAAGTCATTTTGAAAACAAAGGCGATATAAGATAAAACCAAAGTTCAAGGCCATTAGCAATAACCAACAAATTAATATTTTATCGGCAATTTTTTTGTTTTTTTCGGTAATCAATACTAAGCTTGAAAATAAAGCTTGTGCCAGTCCAATAGAAATGATAGTAGTCATAATTTTCACAAAAATACAATCCTTTTGTAAAAAATAAACAATAAGTATCGTTAATATCCAAGATGGGTGGTTTGATGGTTTTTTTATAAGGAAGAGGGTACCGTACTTTTTATTACGGTACTCTTTTTTTGGAATTTAGGCACCCTTAGTTTTCTAATTTGAGAATGCTCATTATTTGTTGCTCATTTTTATATAACTTATTTCTTAAGATTATTCTAATATTTGTAGGGGTCTCTGGTATAAGTTCACAGTTGTATGTTTTCTTATTTATAGGATTCAAGAAAGTGCCATTTATCCATTTGTCTTGACTCATATCAAATTGAAGATCTTCTATGCACCTTTCTTTATTCTTTAAATCTTTATCGCTCTTGTCCGAATTTATTTGCGCATAGTAATTATTGTTTTGGTCCTTTTTAAAGGATAGAATTAATCCTAATTCTTGAAATTTATAATTTCCACAAAGAATATCCCCGGTTTCAAAAGATAAGTAATTGTTTGTAAATCGATGGTAGCAAATCATAAAAAGTCCTTTTTGTTTGTAGATTATTCCTATTGAAAGGATTGTGTTTAGATTTAAACATTACAAAAGAAGGACATTTTTAATTTAATGTAGACCTAACCACATGGGGCGAACAAATTTTACTTTTGTTAAGTCTGTTCTGCGCGGATGCTACGTTTATATAACTGTAAATATGGGGTTAAGGAGTATTGCTTGTGAATTTAAAAAAAATCAATAATTACTTTTGTATTTATATTTCCACCTAAAAGACCTCTTGCATTTCCATTTTTTATAGCAATTTCTAGATATCCATGTGAAGAAAATATTGCCATAATTTCACCTGGAATATTTTCAGAGTATGAGTTTGATATTTTTTTTATCTCATTTTTAAGATATGAAATTATAGGCTGTCTGTCGCGTCTTATCTTTTCAAATAATTTTAAAGAGATGTTAGTTATCAAATTTTCATAATTGTCAATATAAATGACTTCTCCTCTAATGCTACATTCTGTAATAATGGGTTGAATAAATTGTTTCTTTACTATTGAAGAATGTTTAATTCCTAAAGTATCTATAGGGTTTCCTAATGCAATATGTGCTGCTACTTTTGCAAATCGATCTCTTGAAGGGAAAGTTGTGTATTTGATTTTATCAGAATCGTAAAATGTTTTTAATGAAATAATTTGATCAGGTTCTCTTTCCAAGATCATTGAAAAGATTCCATTATCTGCTCCAATAAAATATTGGTTATCACAAAAAACTACCAGATGAGGAGTCTTTTCTGAATTTTCTGAATTTATTCCAATAATATGTATTGTTCCATTTGGAAAATTACGATAACAATTACGTAAAACAAAAGCGGCTTCTTCTGTGTCGAAAGCTGAAATGCTATGGCTAATATCAATAATTGTAGAATTAGGAGCCTTTGTTAAGATAGCTCCTTTTATGGCCGCCACATAATGATCTTTCCATCCCCAGTCGCTTGTAAGTGTAATAATTGCCATAAAGAGTTTTTATTTCGAAAGTCTAATTTTTTTTTCTTTGAGAAGTTTTACTAATGTCAATACATGAAACCACGTATAAAATATCCAATTATTTCGTTTTGTTTTATAATATTCGATCAGACCAAGAACGGAAATAATTTTTTCAATAATTAAATTTAGTATTTATTTGAATGATTGGATGCCAAAATTAGCAATATTATGGGTAAACTGAAGTTTTTTTTTGATAATTTTGCGCCCTGTTATAGGTTTTTTATCCCTAACAAATTTTATGAGCGAAAGAATCATTAATATCGAAGGTGTCAGTTTATTGGATCTTTATGGCATCAACGATTCTAATCTTGAACTGATCCGTAAACTTTTCCCTACAATTAAGGTTGTAGCTCGTGGGAATGATATAAAAATTGTTGGTGATCCCGAATTATTAACGAAATTTGAGGAGCGATTTAAACTATTGCTTGTTAATTTGGAGAAATTTGGAAGGATCACAGATCATGATATTACTCAAATCATGATGGATGATGTTCCCTGTCTTGTGCAAGACGCTGTCAATGGAAATGATTTAATCTTGCATGGAAGAAATGGTAAATTAATTCGAGCAAGAACACCTAATCAAAAAGTTTTTGTTGAAAAAGCCAAAGAAAATGATTTAATCTTTGCTATTGGTCCAGCAGGTTCCGGAAAAACCTATACTGCTGTAGCCTTAGCAGTACAGGCATTAAAGAATAAAACTGTTCGTCGAATAGTTTTAACCCGCCCAGCTGTGGAAGCAGGAGAGAATTTAGGTTTTCTTCCCGGAGATATGAAAGAGAAACTAGACCCTTATCTTCAGCCTTTATATGATGCCCTCCGAGATATGTTACCTACTCAGAAGTTGTTGACTTATCTGGAAGATGGTACTATTGAAATAGCTCCTTTGGCTTTTATGCGTGGTCGTACACTTGATAATGCTTTTGCTATTCTTGATGAGGCTCAAAATTGTACTGATGGACAAATAAAAATGTTCCTTACGCGTATGGGCCCCAATGCCAAATTTATATTGACAGGAGATATTACTCAAATAGATCTCCCAAGAAATCAGGTTTCAGGCTTATTACATGCTGAAAAAAAACTTTCTAAGATAAAAGGTGTTGGTTTTGTCAGATTGCAAGCAAGAGATATTGTACGCCATTCTTTAGTAGGGAAAATTATCGATGCTTACAGTCGATTTGAAGATTAAAAACTATTTATTTAGATAAACCCCAAAAAATTATTCTGGAATGAAAAATGCTATTCAAGGAACGGATTTTTCCTTTCCTAATCAAAAGAGTGTTTACAAAGGTAAAGTTCGTGATGTTTATAATATTGATGATGAACTTCTTGTAATGATTGCTTCCGATCGAATTTCTGCATTTGATGTAGTTCTTCCTCGTCCTATTCCATTTAAAGGACAAGTATTAAATCAGATTGCTGAGAAGTTTTTAGATGCAACTGCCGATATTGTTCCAAATTGGAAAATGGCTTGTCCTGATCCAATGGTGACTGTTGGGAAATATTGTAATCCTTTCCCTGTAGAAATGATTATTCGTGGTTACCTTACTGGAAGCTCTTGGAGAGAGTATAAAAAAGGGAATCGTGAAATTTGTGGTGTTGCTATTCCTGATGGAATGAAAGAACATCAAGCTTTTGAAAAACCTATTGTTACTCCTACAACAAAAGCTGAAGTAGGACATGATGAAAATATTTCAAAAGAAGAAATTATTGCTCAGGGTCTTGTTTCTGCAGAAGATTATCAAAAATTAGAAGACTACACAATTCGTTTATTCGAACGTGGACAGCAAATGGCTGCTGAAAAAGGCTTGATTTTGGTTGATACTAAATATGAATTTGGGAAAGTTGGTGATAAAATTTACCTGATTGATGAAATTCATACACCAGATTCTTCTCGATACTTTTATAAAGAAGGTTATGCTGAGCGTTTTGCCAAAGGAGAAGATCAAAAACAACTTTCAAAAGAATTTGTTCGTGAATGGTTGATGGATAAAGGATTTATGGGTAAAGAAGGAGAAGCAATTCCTGAAATGACTGATGAGTTTGTAGAAAGTGTATCTGATAGATATATTGAGCTTTATGAGCATATTACTGGCGAAAAATTTGTTAGAGCTGATGTGTCTGATGTTTTGAATAGAGTAGAAAAGAATATTCAAAATTATTTGAAAGATATATAATTTGCCTTTTAGAGGTATTTATTTTGTTTGAAACCCTAAGAATACTTATTTATAATCATTCTTAGGGTTTCTTGTTTTTGAGTGTAAACTATTGCCCTATATGTAATTGCGTGTATTTATCTGTTAAGTTATTCTTAAATAAGAACTAAGTGACTTTACGTAGGAAATAATGCTTATCGCAAAGTCGTTTTAATACTGAAGCTTAAAAGAAGAAAACTATAGAAAACTAGAAACTGCTATGAAAAAACGTATTAGCTATGGCTGGGGTGTAGCCAGAGCGGGGGCTGTTTTTTCTTTACTAATTGTTCTTGTACTATTTTCGGGTTGTAAGAAGGATTTTTTAAAAGAGCCCAACGCTTATCAACAAGTTAACACTGAACAGACACTAAAAAATACCGGAGTTCAGAGTTCATATAAAGATGTACAATTTGGATTGTCTACTAATTATGATACAGGAGATCATGTTAGTGTAGCGATAAACAAACAGGGACGCCTTGTAGAAGTGCATAAGTCTCATACACTACTCGATGTTTGGTATCGTGTGGGAAGTTATGTGAATAATGAAATTCACTGGCAAATTCCTCACAAGTATGATTCAGGGATTAATCCAAGTGTTGATATGAATGACAATAATGTTATTGTAGAGGTTCATGAAACACAAAGTCCATTTACTTCTGGAATTTTCTACCGAGTTGGAGAGCATAATAGCGACGATTTAAGTTGGAATGCTAGTAGTAAATATGATAATGGTAGTAAACCTGATGTTGCTGTCAATAACAATAATGTTGTTGTTGAAGTACATAAATCTCAATCAAATTTTGGATTGTTTTATCATGTAGGTATTGTTGATCCACAGAATCGTACAATTTCCTGGGGAGGTAGTCATAAATATGATGGCGGAGGCGATAATCCTTCAGTAACCATTAATGATAATAATCAGGTTGTTGAGGTTCATCAGGCTCCCACTTCAGGTCGTATTTGGTATCGTGTAGGAACTATTAATGTTGCCAATAAAGATATTCAATGGGGTCCTTCTACTGATTATGATTCTGGTAGTGCACCAAACGTAGATTTATTAAATAATGGTTATTTGGTTGAAGTACACCGTTCTGAAGGTGCTAAAGATAATCTTTGGAGTCGGGTAGGTGAGATTCAAGGCAATCAGATTCACTGGTATAGAAATGCTGAATATTTTGACAATGGTAAAGACCCTTCAGTAAGTATCAATGATAATGTTGCTGTTCAAGTGCATACTGCTTCAACTACATTTGGAATTTGGTCAAGCTCCAGCTTGATAACAGATAGAGCAAATTGGATGTATAATAATATGGCATTCATTGGTAAAAAAACCTTATGTCAAATTACTATCCCTGGATCTCATGATGCAGGAATGTATCCTGGAAGTTTAGCTCAAACCCAAGATAAAAATTTTTATCAGCAATTGTATGCAGGATCCAGGTATTTTGATCTTCGTCCTGATGGTAATTTACATGTTTATCATGGACCTGTAGGAGGACCTTCTCTTGATGAAATCTTCTCTGATATTAGAAAATATATGGATGAAGGGCATCATGAATTGATTTTATTAAAATTCTCGCATTTTAAAGATATCGATTCACAAAAATATAATGAGTTGGTACAAAAAATTAAAGATCATTTGGGTTCATATTTATATATACCAAAAAATGCAGATCAACGAATTGCAGATACTCCTTTAGAAGATGTTATTGGAGATGGTGGTAAGGTGTTGATTCTTATGGATGGAGGTTATGCGAAGAATAATCGAGATGAAGGAATTATTGATTATTGCGACAATTATGGTGCTTCACCAAAGGATGCTCAATTCACTTTGTATGATTCATATTCAAATACAAAGGATTATGATAAAATGCGAAGTGACCAATTGAATAAGTATTATAACTTTACTGGAGTAGCCAAGGATGGTGGTTGTTCAGATTTATTTCTATTATCATGGACTTTAACACCTGTTACTGATGTTGCGAAATATTCAAAACCTGCAAATGGAAGATTGTATCATGAAATGCAGGCTATTATGCCAAATAGTTCTGGGAAAGTTCCTAATATTTTGTATGTAGATTATATGCAACTTTCTAGAGCTACTGATGCCGCAATTACAATGAATCAGCGTTTCTAGAATAATAATAGAGGAATTATTTGGGTAATTCTTTTCTGAAAAGCACCTGACAAGCAAACTGAATAGTTAGCCTGTTAGGTGCTTTATTATTTATGAGACAATTATTTAATGATATTTTTGGACAATACTAATAATCTTATCAAGTTCTTTAGCTCTTTGATTTCTTTTGGCTTTAGAGTATGTATATCTTAATTCATTTAACAATCTGGAAATAATAGAAATGTTATTTGTAGGAAGATAAAAGCGATCTTCAGGTTTGATTTTCAGTTGTTGAATAAATAATGAGATTTCTTTTTCAGAAAAAACGACTCCTTTGTAAAAAGGATTTATATAAAAGAGTATATCTTTTTTACTTAGCATATTTATGGGGGCATCTTCCTTTTTCTCATCTACATAAGAAAGAACAAAGTGTCTGGGTAAATCAATTCCATATACGGGTATTTTAAGCGCTTGACTTATTATTATATACAAAATTCCAAGAGACAAGGCATTCCCTTTTCGTGTTTCAAGAACTTTATTTAAACAGCAATTGTCAACAGCAATAATATTATTTTTATTGGCTTGGAAATGTTGTATGTCGTATATGATATGATTGATAACTTTAATCTTTTCAAGAGGAGTAAGGCTATTGTTAAGTTCTAGCCATACTTCTTGGATAATTTCTCCAAGTGTACGACTGATTTTTTCTGCATTAAGCTCAGGATATTCAAATTGGCTAACCAAAATAAATCCCTTTAAAAGGTCATGTTTTTCTAAACGGGCCCAAGTATCTATTGCATTACAAAGTTTTTCTTTTTGTATTTGATGAATTATTTTTTCCATACGATTTTGAATCGCAGGATTTATAGCTGTACTCCATGCTTGTTCGAGTATGGGTATAGCTTCTTCACCATAAGAATATATTTTTTCTTTGATTTGGTTTAACATGTTTTTATCCGGCTCGTCTAGCAAACTTATTAATGCAGATAGCTCTGTAGTATTTTTGTTTTCTGTCATTTGAATAGCTTGTAGATATTTTAGTTGAAGTTTGAAATAGTAAATGATTTGTTTCTTCTCTGGCGAGATATTAGAAACTCTTTTTTTGGGGAAATATTGATTATTAAGGCTGTAAGTAATTTGGTGAAATGGATAATAAAAATTTCAAGAAGGTGTTATTGATTGGATATAACTAGAGAGTGTCTTAGTGATAGTTTTTTTATCTACTTATGTAACAATGGGTTATGTTATTTGTTTATAAAAAACCTCTCTGTTTTTTAGGTATTATTACCTGGTTTTGAAGGGTTCTAATAGCCTTATTTGTTCACCAAATTTTTATTTTATGAATTGGAAGCGAATCTTTTTGATTCAGATTATTTTACTTTTCTCAATTTCTGTTTTTGCGCAAAATTCTTCATTGAATGTTGATCAAAAAATATTTTTCAAGAAAATATACAAAGAAATAGCAAAGGTAAATAAAGATATTTTGAAAGATAGGAATCATATTCAGAATATTGAAAATAATCTTAAAGATGGGAAAAATATTTCTTATGAGAATGTGGTTTTCCTAAATCGAATTGCTCAAAAATATAAAATACAAGAGGTGGCGCATCACGAACAAGATGCCAGTTTAATCACCTTCTGCCAGGATTTGAAAAAACGGGTAGACATTGTTCCTATTGATATGGTTCTGGCGCAAGCAGCAATAGAATCGGGATGGGGTACATCCAGATTTGCCAAAGAAGGTAATAATTATTTTGGAATACATTGCTATGGCGAGGGTTGCGGAATACAACCTAAAAATGTAAAAAAAGGAAGCTTTTTAGTAAAGTCATATGGTAGTCTTTATGAAGGAGTAGAAGACTATGTATATATTTTAAATACCAATAGAGCATATAAGCATTTTCGTAATTTACGTGCATCTGAACGGCTTCATAATCAAGATTTATCAGCGTCAAAACTTGCTCAGGGATTAATGAATTATTCTGAGAAAGGACATGATTATGTAAAGATGGTTGCTTTTATTGCAAGAAAGTATGTCCCTCAGAATTTAAATTCCCTTGATGTTAACGGCGTTTCGGATACTGTAGATAATTCTACAGTTAAATAATTACTCCATATTTAATTCATTTGCTTAACTTTGCATTGACTTAAATATTATAAAAATGGAATGTTCCGAAACAAGAGCAAGTAAGATAGAATCTGCTATGTTCTACTTTAAACGGTGGAGTCGAAAACCATTCGCTTTGTTTAAGGTTTTGGGCAAGGAAGTTAAGATATGTGCTTTAAGCGTTGGTATTGCATCAGTGTCAGTACCCTTTGAGTTAGATGCGCAAAATGATACAACCTTCCTTGATCGTCAAAGAAATCTTGATGAAGTTGTGGTTTCGGCCCAAAGATCACCGGTAGTCTATTCAAAGATTGCTCGCGTGGTCGAAGTGATTGATAAAAACGAAATTCAAAACCTACCTGTTCAATCGGTAAATGAATTACTTCGATATGCTCTGAGTTTGGATGTCAGGCAAAGAGGAAGTGATGATGTTCAATCCGATGTAGGTATACGAGGAGGTACTTTCGATCAAACTTTAGTGTTGTTAAACGGTGTAAATATTAATGATCCTCAAACAGGACATCATAATCTGGATTTACCCGTAGATTTATCGAGTATCGAACGTATAGAAATTCTTGAAGGTCCAGGTTCAAGAGTTTTTGGTCCAAATGCCTTTAGTGGTGCAATTAATATTATTACTGGAGCCTCGAAAAAGAACTACCTTAAACTAAATTTACTCGGAGGAGACTTTAACTATAAGAAAGCTAACCTTACCTCTTCTGTTTCCAGAAAAAATTATTCTTCTTTTATTTCCATAGGGCATAGATCTTCTGATGGTTATACCCATAATACTCAATTTGATATATCCAATGCTTTTTATCAGGGACAGTTATATTATGATAAAGTCAAATTGGAAGCTCAATTGGGTTATACTGAGAAGAATTTTGGTGCCAATAGTTTTTATACACCTAAATACCCAGATCAGTATGAGGCAACAAAAACTATTTTCTCTAGCCTTAAGGCAAAAGTAAATACTGGGAATTTTAAATTTATTCCACAGGCATATTATCGTCGCCATTTCGACAGGTTTGAACTTTTCCAGGATAACCCTCCATCATGGTATAAAGCGCCGAATTTTCATAGAACAGATGTTTACGGATTAAACGCAAACTCTTCCTATTTATGGGGTTGGGGGCGTTCGTCTATTGGAGTAGATTTTAGATCAGAGCAAATCCGAAGCAATAAGCTGGGTGAAATCACTTCAGACAGTATCCCTGTTCGAGGATATTCCGATGTTTATTATAATCACAAATATCGAAGGAATAATTTAAGCACTTATCTTGAACATGCATGGTTTTCAGAGTATCTTTCTGTTAGTGCTGGTGCTATGCTTAATTTGAACCAAGATATTCAGGGTATTGGTTTTTATCCAGGAATTGATATTGCTTATTCCGTAAATAAAAACTTTCGTCTTGTAGCATCAATAAACAGATCTTTGCGCCTTCCTACTTTTACCGATCTGTTTTATGTTGGTCCGAATAACTTGGGCAATCCTAATCTTCTTCCTGAAGAAGCAATTAGTCTTGAAGGAGGAGTTAAATATAAACAGAAGGGAATCCAATCTTCTTTGGTTGTTTTTCACCGATGGGGTAATAATATTATCGATTGGGTAAAAACTTCGGAGGAAGAAAAATGGATGCCACAAAATTTTACTGGAGTAAATACTTTTGGTATTGAATTAAGTTCCAGAATAAATTTCCACTCTATATATTCTAATAACTTTTTTATTCGAAGTATAAACTTTTCGTATTCATATTTAGATGTCAAAAAAGAGAGTGATATATACATTTCTAGGTATGTCCTTGATTATCTAAAGCATAAATTCAATTTGACAGCTGATTTCCGCTTGCTTAAAAGGCTTGGCTTTTCAAGCAGTATAACTTATCAGGATCGTAATGGATCTTATTTGTATTACGACTTTGATCAGGGGAAATATGCAGGTCAAAAGGAATTTGAACCCTTTTTTCTGGTGGATATGAGACTATATTATCAATATAGGAATTTTACATTTTATTCGGAAGCAAGTAATGTTCTTAATACCGATTATGTAGACATTGGTAATGTAACTCAAGCAGGAAGATGGTTTAAGCTTGGTGTAAATATCGGACTTGACTTATAAAGATTTATGGAAATCTAATACTCTTTTTTTACTGAATATGAACTGCCTTTTGGAATCTGTATCCATAAAGGGCAAAAAGATTATGATTATGTTAGAAAATAAATGGCTGGAAGCTATGCTTCAAAAAGTCTTTAATGGGGATTGTATTGACTTTGATGAAGCAAACAAATTATTAAGTATAGAAGAAAAAGAAGAATTTTATTGGGCTGCAAACGAAATCAGAAGTAAATTTTTAGGTGAAAAGATAGATTTATGTACTATTTCTAATGCAAAGTCGGGCAAATGTTCTGAAAACTGTAAATGGTGCGCTCAGTCCGCTTCTTATAATACACATTCAGAGGAATATGACCTTATCGCTGAGGAACAGGCTCTTTCGCAAGCGCGTAAAAATGCCGAATATGGAGTGCATAAGTTTTCTTTGGTAACAAGTGGAAAACGCTTAAGTCAAAAGAACTTAGAGAGGGTATGTAATATTTATAAGAAAATAGAAGGTGAATTATCTATTGGTTTATGTGCTTCTATGGGGTTAATGAGTAGAGAAGATTTGCAAAAGCTAAAAGATTCAGGAGTAAAACATTATCACTGTAATTTAGAAACGGCTCCGTCCTTTTTCCCAAATCTATGTACAAGTCATACCATCGAACAAAAGATACAGACCTTAAAGTGGGCTCAAGAGATTGGCCTTAAAGTGTGTTCAGGCGGAATTATTGGAATGGGCGAATCTATGGCTCAAAGAGTAGAAATGGCTTTTGCCTTAAGAGAATTAAAGGTTAAGTCTATACCTTTAAACATTTTAAATCCTATACAGGGTACTCCTTTAGAGAAAACCCCTTCGTTGAGTGATGAGGAAATTATGGACACATTTGCCATTTTTAGGTTTATTAATCCACAGGCGAATATTCGATTTGCAGGGGGACGAAATAAAATAAAACATCTTCAGGAAAGACTTCTAAAAGCAGGTGTTAGTGCAGCATTGGTTGGCGATTTGCTTACTACTGTAGGTACAAACGTTAGTGAAGATGTTTGTGATTTTCAGAAAGCAGGTTTCAAACTATCTTAAAAACTAGTCTTATGGAACTTGTAGAAAAAATTATCGACAAAGATTTGGCTTTTGATCGTGATCATATCTGGCACCCATATACATCAACTATCAATCCTTTGCCTGTTTATCAGGTTAAATCCGCTGATGGAGTTAAAATACAACTTGAATCCGGAGAAGAATTGATTGATGGTATGTCGTCGTGGTGGGCTGCTGTTCATGGATATAATCATGCAGTATTAAATAAAGCTTTAATCGATCAAAGTCAGAAGGTTTCTCATATTATGTTTGGTGGCTTTACCCATAAGCCTGCAATAGAATTGGGACGTAGATTATTATCAATTACTCCTGAACCTTTACAACATATATTTTATTGCGATTCTGGATCTGTTTCTGTAGAGGTGGCTATGAAAATGGCTAAGCAATATTGGCATTCAAAAGGGAAACCTCAAAAACAGAAATTTGTTAGTATTAGATCTGGTTATCATGGTGATACTTGGAATGCCATGTCTGTTTGTGATCCAATAACAGGAATGCATCAAATATTTAAAGGAAGTTTGCCCGTTCAGTTTTTTGCAGATAATCCTAAAAGTGGATTCTATGACGAATTTGATTGCAATGACTTAAACTCCATTCAATCTATTTTTGAAGACTATGAAGATGAGATTGCAGCATTTATATTGGAACCTATTGTACAGGGAGCTGGGGGTATGCGATTTTATAATTCAGAATATCTAAATAAAGTTCGTCTACTTTGTGATAAGTATAATGTATTACTGATTTTTGATGAAATTGCAACTGGATTTGGTAGAACAGGAAAACTATTTGCTTGTGAGCATACAGATGTTGTACCTGATATAATGTGTTTGGGTAAAGCTATTACAGGGGGCTATATGAGCTTTGCAACTACAATTACAACAAAGAATATAGCCAATGTTATTTCTTGTGGAAATCCAGGTGTTTTTATGCATGGACCAACCTTTATGGCCAATCCCTTAGCCTGCAGTATAGCTTGTGCATCAATAGATTTGCTTTTGTCATATGGTTGGAAGAAGAAAGTTGAAAATATAGAAGAACAATTACAAAGGGGATTAAAACCTCTTTTACAATTGGATGGCGTTGCAGATGTTCGTGTTTTGGGAGCAATAGGAGTTGTAGAAATGAAAGAAGCTGTAGACATGGCTTATATTCAATCTTTATTTGTTGAATCAGGTGTGTGGCTACGTCCTTTTGGAAAATTAGTTTATACAATGCCTCCTTTTATTATTTCAGATAAAGAGCTGGACTTTTTAATCTCTGGAATTAAAAATGTTGTGCAACAATATTTGGAACGATGAAAGGCTATGAAGAACATATTTTCCGCTTAAAGGAGAAAGATCAATACAGAAGTTTGTCTACTGTGGATAAAAGAAAGGTAGAATCAGAAGATCTTATAAATTTATCATCGAATGATTATCTCAATTTATCGGGAAGAACAGATTTGCAGGCAGAATTTTTTTCAAATCTTCCAACTGATACATTTGTAATGAGTGCTGTTTCTTCACGATTACTTACAGGCAATCATTTTGCATATAATCAACTGGAAGAAGAGTTGGCAGCATTTTTCCATAAAGAGACATCTCTTGTTTTTGGTAGTGGTTATCATCTGAATACATCTGTATTACCTGTTTTAGCAGAAAAAGGAGATTTGATTTTATCAGATAAACTGGTTCATGCCAGTATAATTGATGGAATAAAATTAAGCGCAGCAGATTCAAAACGTTTCCGTCATTTAGATTATAATCACGCTCGAAAGATTTTGCAAAATTGCAGATCAAGCTATCGAAGAGTTTATCTGGTAACAGAATCTGTATTTAGTATGGACGGAGATACTGCTTGTTCGGAAGAATTGTTGAGGTTGAAAAAAGATTTCAATCTATTCTTATATATAGATGAGGCTCATTCGGTAGGGGTTTATGGTTCTTGCGGACGTGGATGGTCATGGGAAGAAAGAATTATAGAAGAGGTAGATATTTTAGTAGGTACATTTGGAAAAGCATTTGCATCATATGGAGCATTTATGGTGTCATCTTCTATAATTAGGAATATATTGATTAATAAAGCCAGATCTTTGATTTTTTCTACAGCATTGTCTCCAGTTCAAGTATTGTGGACTCATTTTATTCTTCAAAAAATGAAATCTTTTGACAAGCAAAGGCAGAATCTTATGTGGATGTCGGATAAGTTGCGAAAAACCATTTCTGATACTGAATATACTACATTGGGATCGAGTCATATTGTCCCATTAATTTGTAAGGATAATGCATTATCTGTTCAGTTATCATTATATCTTCAAAGAGCAGGTTTTTATATATTACCCATTCGTCCACCAACTGTTCCAAAAGGAAGTTCACGCTTACGATTTTCCTTGAACTCAGGAATTTGTAGAAGTAGATTTTCTGATTTGATTAATTTGATAAAAGAAGTGGGGGCAAATTATGAGAGTATCTTGGCAGAAAAAGGATAATAATAAATCCGTAATTATATTTTTTTCTGGATGGGGAATTAATCCTTCATTTTTTGAATGTTGGGATACAGATTTGGAATATGATATTTGCTTTTTATATGCATACGACAAAGATCTGGATCAGAATATTGATTCTCTATGTGAGTCATATTCCAAACGAGTGTTAATCGCTTGGTCTTTTGGTGCAGTAATGGCCGAAAAGTATTTGAGTAATTCAAATCTGGAGTTTTGTGCTAAGATAATATTCAATGGGAGTTTATTGCCAGTGCATGATGAGTATGGTATTCCGAAATTGGTTTTTCAAAAGACAATAGAATATTTAGACGAAAGGAATTATCTGAAATTTCTTTATCGAACTTTTGGAGGGTTAAAAAAGTTTAAAGCCGAAGATATTCAGTATAATAGCAATTCTATTGAGTCCTTGATAAAGGAGTTGAGGTTTTTAGGAGATTTATCTAATCGTTGTGACTGCTTATTTCATAATTGGACAAAAGTTTTTGTAGGAGATAATGATTTAATTATTCCTGCAACATCTCAGCTTAATTTTTGGGAAGACTATATGCAAATTTCTATAGAGAAAATGGAAGATGTAGGGCACTATCCTTTTGTAGGAATTAAATCATGGAAAGAACTTATATATAAAATAGGGATTTAAACATGTTGGCTACGGTAGAAATAAATAAGAAAATTATTTGCAGTAGTTTTCAAAAAAGATGGGAAACTTATGATCGATATGCTTTAGCGCAAAAAAGCATAGCCAAAGATTTAATGCAAAAAACGGTAAGCTTGTTTCCCGAGCGTTCTTTTGGAAAGGTGTTTGAATTGGGATGCGGGTCAGGTTTGTTAACAAGGGAACTAATACAAGCATACAAGGCAGAGCAATTTTTCTTAAATGATCTTTGCTCTGACTTAGAGTTTAGATTATCACAAATCATGAATGATAAAGCATGGTCTTTTCATCCTGGTGATATTGAAGTTATAGATTTTCCATCTGAAGTAGATATGATAATTTCTTCTTCCACTTTTCAATGGGTAAATAATTTGGATGCATTGTTCCAGAAAATAAGTAGCTCATTAAATCCAGGAGGAATTTTAGCTTTTTCAACATTTGGGAGTCAAAATATTTATCAATTTAGTCAACTTAGTGGAAATGTGCTAAACTATTTTAATCCAGAAGATATAAAGAGTAAGTTGGATCCTTTCTTTGATGATATATATTTTGTGGAGAAAAAAGAGGATGTTTATTTTAATTCAGTAGAAGATGTTTTTACTCATTTAAAGTTAAGTGGAGTAAATGCATTTAAATCATCGGGTTTTAATCGAAGCAAATATTTAAAGATAAAAAACGGGCTTTCAGAAATTTTAGAAGAGGAGAAAAAAATAACATTAAGTTACCATCCTTTGTATTTCTGGGGTAGAAAGAAGGAATATTGATTTTTTTGATTTTTAATTCATAAGAAAGCTTAAAGAAGAAATAAAAGACCCTTTTTTAAGGTTTCTTAACTATGTTGGATTTATCCTTAAAGGAGTATGATAAATAAAAATGTTGTAAGAAAGGAAAAAATATGAAAAAAGGAATCTATTTCATTAGCGGTATTGATACAGATTCAGGAAAGACCTATGCTACAGGCCTTGTAGGTAGGTACCTTTTGAAAAAAGGTGAAGATGTTATGACCATGAAAATGATTCAGACGGGTTGTAAAGATTTTCCTGATGATGTGGTAAAGCACCGAGAATTGATGGGAATTTCTCATCATGAAGTGGACCGAAAAAAAATGACCTGCCCTTACCTATTTAAGTTTCCTTCCTCTCCTCATCTAGCTGCTAAACTCGAAAACAAAGAAATAGATATTAAGCGAATTGATACCTGGGTTGAAAAACTTAAAAATAAATTTGAGTATTTGCTTTTGGAAGGAGCTGGCGGTCTGCAAGTGCCTTTAACTCTTGATTATACTATTCTTGATTATCTTGAAGAAAGAAAATATCCTGTGATATTAGTTACTACTTCAAAAGTAGGAAGTATTAATCATACCTTATTGAGCTTAGAAGCATTAAAGAGTAGAAAAATTCCGTTGGCAGGAGTTATGTACAATCATTATCCAATAGAAAATCAATTCGTATTGGAAGATTCAAAAGATGTATTCCGTTATTATCTGGATAAATGGTTCCCCGGAACACCTCTTGTAGAGATGCCTTTTGTTCGGAAGAATGGAATTCCTGATTTAAACCTAGACGGATTCTTTGATCATTGATTTTTACTTATATTGTTAAACCATAAAGGCTATTAGTATAATTAACAGCCTTTATGGTTTTAATAAGTTTATCTTTTCTTAGGTAATTTTGTACCTGGTTTAAGCACTATACCTTCATTATTTTTACCATCAATTTCTACGACAATAGGTTTGTCGAAGCGAATATGTCGAATAAATTCGTCTTCATAAATACTTTCTTGTTTGTTAAGAAAGTCAATGTCGTAGAAACCATCATCAATAAATGGGTTTATAGTAAAATAGCCTACCCTAAACGAGGTTAGATTTTGGAAGAAGTGAGTCCCTTGACTTGGGTCTATACGATAATTTTCCAATCCGGATTCTACAATGAGTCTTGCCGCAGATATTTGAGGCCATTTAACAGGTATTCCTAACCATGGATCACTTGATCCCCAGCGACCAGGACCAACAAGAACATAATTCTTGTTTTCTTTAATAAATTTATCGTTTAGTTTGGCGATTCGTTCAACAACTTCAATGTTTTTCGCAGCATTAAAAGTTTCTGGTTTTACGTAAACAAAATCATATAAATCTTGAATTAATCCATTGCCCAGAGCCGAATTCGATTTAATAATACTTTTACTTTCAGGCATCATTGTGCAATTTGCCTCAATGCTCTGATCATTATCTACAATTGGACGAATCTGTAATAAGTTAAATGTTTTAGGCTTTGTTTTGGATTTGTTTAGTTCAACAGCAAATTCAATTTCAATGGGTTTACCCATTTCTTTTTGCCCTATTTTCATAACCATATCCAATATTTCAGCCAGAGGGAAGGCGTTATTCTTAAGGATATTATTAAATGTAATTATCTTTTTTCCTGGGTAGCTATAGCCATCGCGAATTATATTGTTTTGAAAATCGTATGAGGAAGCAATAAGACGAATAGAATCATCTTTTTCAGCTTCTTTTATTGGTAACTTCAAGAGGTTTGCCCCATCATCAACATTGGTTTTAAAACTACCATATCTTAAATCCAAAGCATAGAAATATTTTTGTGATTCACGTAGTGTGAGGTCTGTAGTTGAAGTCTGAAGTATTTTCTTTGGATATTTAGGAGAGAATCTTAAAGTATTTCCTCCATCTACAATATATTTACCCAGCCCCAATGCTATATTTGCAACACCGTCTTCAGGTTTTTCAGGTGCAATTGGATAAAAATCTATAGATCGGCCAACTCCAGAAAATGCAGGGTAGAAACGGTCGCCATATTGTTTTCCACATACTTCCTGAAGCACAATAGCCATTTTTTCCTCATCAATAAGATTGGATGTTGCAGTCATATATGCTTTACTGGCTTTAAAAAAAGCTGATGCATATACGCTTTTTATGGCATTGCTTAACATCTCAATCATTAGACGTTCGTCATTCTGAATATTGGGAACCATATATGTGGAATAAATTCCTGCAAAAGGCTGGTAGTGGGAGTCTTCTAAAAGACTAGATGAACGAATAGCAATAGGGTTTTTAACAACACCTATTAAGGTGTACAAATCTTCATGAACCCTTAGAGGTAGCCTGGCGGCAACAAAATGTTCAAGAATTTCATTATCGGGTAAATCCAAAGCAAGTGCAATATGATAGAGGTTGTTCTCTTCCATAAAGTCATCAAAAATATCAGTACCCAATACAGTAGTTCGAGGAATTGTGATACTTACTCCATCAAAACGATCGTATAAATGATTTCTCTTAATTAAAGAATCGAGGAATGCCAATCCTCTGGCTTTACCTCCCAATGAACCCTCACCAATTCGAGTAAATGTAGTATACTCGTCAAAACGATCGCGATTAAATTCAGCAATAACTCCTCGAGAGCGATTTAATCTATATGCCCCAATAGCTTCAAATAAGAATCGCTTTATTTCATCAAGATCATCAAAATCTTCTGGTTTTAAACGCTTGAATATATCGGCAAGACTAAATAGTGCTCTAGCTCTTAACCACCTACTAAAGCTATTTCTGTATATATGATGTTCAAGGCTTTCGTCAGGAACCTGAAAAATTCTTTCTTGAAGAGATTTTAAATCTCTTGCTCTGCAAATCTCCATTCCTGTCAAAGGATCGGTAAAGATAAAATCACCAAAAGAGAAGTTTTCTTTAATGAAGTTTCTCAAACGTATGGAAAGAGACTTGGAATGTTTATTTATAAATCCAACATTAAGTGAATTTGCCAGAGATTCGTTTTCGCCGTCAGAAGATTGTAGCAAGAATGGCATAAATTCATCTTCAGCTCTAACTTTTTTGCATAAGCGAATTCCTGCTTGATTATCTTTTTTACCAGCTCTTTTATATGATATATCGGAGATTATTCCAAGTAAATTCTCTTTGTATTTCTCATATAACTCAATGGCTTGTTCGTATGAAGTTGCCAATAATATTTTTGGGCGGCCACGCATTCTGAGCATTTTTTGATGCTCATTTAAACCCTCAGTCATAAAAGTTTTCGACTGTTTGAATATAATCTTATATATATTGGGTAAATAACTTGAGTAAAACCGAATGCTATCTTCTACTAATATTATGGTTTGAACGCCGATTTCGTTGACATCGTTTTCGACATTCATCTCATCCTCGATCAATTTGATAATTGCAAGAAGAATATCAGCATTACCAAGCCAACTGAAAATATAGTCAATAGCACTCAAATCTTCATTTCCGATTCTAAGGCTAACTTCTCTAGAAAAAGGAGTTAATACAACAAGCGGAATATTTGGGTATATAGCTTTTATTTTCTTTGCCAATATAAATGTATCATGTTTCTCGGCACTAAGCATTGTTATTACAAGGTCAATACTCTCTTCTTCGAGCATTTCAAATGCTTGTTCTTCGGTAGTTGCTTGAAGAAATTGGGGTGGATATCTTAGGTTAAGAGAGACATATTCATTGAATATTTGTTCGTCAATTCTTCCATCATCTTCTAATATAAACGCATCATACGTACTAGAAATAAGTAGTACGTGATATATACGTTTTTTCATTAGATTATTGAAAGAAGTATCGTTGAACAGAAATTTCCCTTGTTTGATTTGATCTATAGAATTATTCATATCCACTTGATGTCCAATTAGTAAAATAAGATATTTGGCTTGTTATATCTAAATAATAGCAATGAAATTTTATGAAATTTTTTTTTATTTCATAATCTTTTATTAACTTGAGGTTAAATTAGATTGTATAATTAATCCCATTCTATTATGTTAACATTCATAATTATAATTAGCTGTGTGTCCTTATTGATTTCAGAATATTTTCAATTAGAAAAAACAACTAATCAATAAATAATAAGTAAAAATACGTGTTTTGTTGCCTTTTGGGATTAAAAAAGGAATTTTTTCTTACTTATTAATACGGATTAAGATTAAGATTTTAAAAAATCATCCATTTGTGTATTATTCCCCAACTTATTATCCGTAACGAAATAACAATAAGACAAGCTGAATTTTATATTTTTTTGATTTTATAATTAACTTATTTTTAAACCACTTTATGCATTTATTTTCCAATAACAAACATTATCGTGCTTTTTTTCGTTTGGACATGATAAAAATGTGAATGTATAATTTTCTGATTATATTGAAATAATTAAGGATATTTGCATCTGAAAATGGCAAAATGTTAATGCCAAAAAAATGAAAAGCATGATCATAAAAAATGATACAGTAGGTATTCTTACCTATACAATAAAAATTGGTGGTCCAGAAGGTGAAGTATTAGAACAAGCTACTTGTGAATTGCCAAGTACTATGTTGTTTGGACACAATCGTTTTCTTCCAGGTTTTGAAAAAGCTCTAATGGGTTTAACTAAGGGCGATAAGTTTGATTTTCAATTGAATGCTCTTGAATCTTTTGGCGATTATCATAAAGAAGCTGTAATTAATGTTCCTCGTGAAGTTTTCCTTGAGAATGGTGAAGAACGCAGCGATTTATTAGTCGAAGGTAAAGAAATTCACATGGAAGATGGTGAAGGATCTCCATTGAGAGGTGTGGTTTTAGAGGTTACTGAGGAAAAAGTAATTGTAGATTTTAATCATCCTTTAGCAGGTCATGAGCTTCACTTTCTAGGAGAAGTTCTTGATGTTAGAGAAGCTGTTGCTGGAGATTATGAAGAACCTAATTCTTGTTGCGGTGGTAATCATGAGGAAGGTTCTTGTGGTTGTTCTGAAGAATCAGATTCTTCTTGTGGTTGTTCTGAAAATCAAGAAGGCGATTGCAAGTGTAATTAAGAGATTATATTTTATCTATATATCTATAAGGAGTTGCCCATATCGGGGAACTCCTTTTTTGCTTTTGTGTGTAGGGAAAAGCATGACACACTTATTTGAACAGACCCTAAAACCTAGGAGGTTTCTATCCAAAACCTAGGAGGTTTTCATCCAAAACCTAGGAGGTTTTCATCCAAAAGCTAGGAGGTTTTTATCCAAAAGCTAGGAGGTTTTTATTCAAAAGCTAGGAGGTTTTTATCCAAAAGCTAGGAGGTTTTCATCCAAAAGCTAGGAGGTTTTTATCCAAAACCTAGTATGGTTGGGAGTTGATAAGGATAACTGTTATGAGAATCTTAAGTATTAAACCAGGTAATTATCGTATTAATGAAATTATTCCCTTATATGATTTTTTTTGTTGTTCTTTGTTTGTATAAGTAATTGAAATCAGATAGGTTCCAATAGGCATTGGTTCCTTGCCAAAAGTACCATCCCAACACATATTAACATCCGATGATTTATAGATTTGTTGTCCCCATCTATTATAAATGTAACACTTAAAATCATCAATCATATCGCTTTTAATTTTAAGAAAATCATTTCTACCATCTCCATTTGGAGTAAAGGCGTTAGGAACAAATAGTTCATCATTTATTTCAGGAGTTGGTTCCGGATCGGGATCAGGATATTGAATTATTATTTTACAAGTATCACTAATTCTCTTTCTACAAATATCTTGAGAGAATAATAGTAGCTCTCCCTTATGTGGGTTTTCAAGAATAAATGGATTCTGTTCATATTGTTTCTGATCCCATTTCCATGACACAGAATATGGAGGAACTCCTCCTTGAATATTTGCCTTAAATTGTAAACTTTCAGTAGTTTCTGAATCGATAATTTTTTCTTCAGGAAGTCCAATTGATTTCATAGGCGTATAGGCCTGAAGTCTAATAGTATCTATTGCTCCAAACTTCATTTCACAATAAGATAAAGATGTCTTAATGATCAATTTTTTATTTCCGGGATATAAATCTTCTTTTATAACTTTTATAGGGAAACTTGCAGAAGTTTTGTTTGCTGGAATAATTATTTTTTCTGGCAATTGGTTTACATCTTCACCTACGATAGCATTGCCTTTGTACGTTAATTTAATTTCAGAATCGTAATCATTTGCAGATTCTAAGAAGACTTTATATTCAATTTGATTGCAGTTGTGAATTAAGGTTTTATCAAATTCCTCTTGATTGATTACTTTGGAATTGAGCTTACCAAAATCAAATGAGCCTGCTTCCAAAAACACACCAGAATCGTTGGCATAATCTTTTATATCTGAAACTGCTAACTTTAGATGGTATATTTTGCATGGTATGAGTTTTGCTTTTGCTTCCATAGGAAGGGTATAAGCATCGAATTCGGGGAAAGCTTTACCATTTGGGTGATCATTAAATTTATTATTCCATATAAGAAAATCACAATTTGGACCCTCAAATGGAGGGGGAGATTTAAAATTGGGTTGGTATCCACAGTTTAATGTTTTGATACTAATATAGTCTTCGGAATCTTCAAATTTAGCAATATTGATGGCTTTATTTGTGAAAGCTCCGTCGATGCCAGGACCAGAAACGAAGAAACCAAAAGCATCACAATAAGTAAATTGATCTCCTACGAATTCATTATATTCTTCGGAACCAAAAATGTATTTAAACTTTAAGGATGTTGATTGCGGTATAAAATCAAATTCAATAACTGCCGGATCTATGCTGGGTAAACCTTTTGATAGGAGTTCAAGGTCTGGCTCTCCGATTGTTTTGGTTTCATAACTAAATGATTTGTTATTATTTGGACCTATAAGACTATCGCTTAAACCTGAACTCATTATAATTCCTCTCTTAAACCCAATACTATCTCCTTGTTCAAAACGAGCAAACATATAGGGTTTTCCTTTGAATGAAATATTTTTAACAAACCCCTTTTCCTTAAGACCTTTAAGTAGTACAGTATCGATAATATTAATTACATCATTATCTGTTTTACAACTATAAATTGTAAAATTTTGCCCTATAATGTAATTTGAAATAAATAGTAAGCAGGCAATACCAATTAATTTGACTTTTTTCATACGTTTTTCCCCCCGGTAGATAATATGTTCTTATCACAGAGGTAAATTAGTCAAAAGAATTGTAATTGCAAAGCAGGCTGTGAAACTCTTGTTGTTTTGTAGATATATTGGATTATGTGGGTATGACATAAAAATAATGCAGTTACTATTAATATCACTTTGGGTGTAAATTCTAAGGTAGATTACATTGTATGGATTATGTCGTGATAAAACTCTACGCTTAGTCATTACGCGTATAAAAAAATGGCTGCTTATTTAAACAATTAAGCAGCCATTTTCACAAGAAAATATATTTAGATATCTTATTTCTGGAAGTACTTATCCATATTTTCGGCAGCCTTACGACCGTCTCCCATTGCAAGGATTACGGTTGCTCCACCACGAACGATATCTCCACCAGCGAACAGTTCTGGAATTGATGACTGCATTTTATCTTCATCAACAATAATAGTTCCCCAACGAGAAACTTTCAGTTCCGATAAACACTGAGGAATTAGAGGATTTGGACTAACTCCAACACTTACAACTACAGTATCTACTTCAATATCATATTCGGAATCTGGAATGGCAACAGGGCGACGACGACCAGAAGCATCAGGTTCACCCAATTCCATTTTGATTAGACGCATACTTTTTACGCGACCAAATTCATCACCTTCATACGAAATAGGATTGTGTAAGTTTAGGAATTCAATACCTTCTTCTTTGGCATGTTTAACCTCTTCAACACGTGCAGGCATTTCTTCTTCAGAACGGCGATAGATAATCATAGCTCTTTCTGCACCCAAACGTTTTGCAGTACGAACAGAATCCATTGCAGTATTACCTCCTCCGATGATAGCTACGTTTTTACCGCTAAGAACAGGAGTATCGTATTCTGGATCGGCAGCTTTCATCAAATTTACACGAGTAAGATATTCATTTGAAGATTGAATACCGATAAGGTTTTCACCTGGAATACCCATAAAGTTTGGAAGCCCTGCTCCAGAAGCTACAAAGAAAGCTTTATAGCCTTGTTCTTTTAAGTCGTCGAATGATTGAGTACGGCCAACAATAAAGTTGGTTTTGAATTCAACACCCATTTTCTTTAGGTTCTCAATCTCAACATCAACAACATCATTAGGAAGACGGAATTCTGGAATTCCATATTTAAGTACACCACCTATTTCATGTAATGCTTCAAAAACAGTAACATCATAGCCTAATTTTATCATGTCGCCAGCAAAGGACAAACTTGCAGGTCCAGAACCAATTGCAGCTATTTTAATTCCGTTTTTAGCTTTTACTTCAGGGATACTTATCTTTCCTGATTCTCTTTCATAATCTGCGGCAAAGCGCTCAAGGTAACCAATTGCTACCGCTGGCTTGTCGAGTTTTTGAGTGTAAAAACATTTTTCTTCACATTGTTTTTCCTGTGGACATACACGACCGCATACTGCTGGCAAAGCACTGGTTTCCTTTAAAACGGAAGCAGCTTCTCCAAAAGCTCCTTTTTCAATCTTTTTTATGAACTTAGGAATATTGATGCTTACCGGGCATCCTGTAATACAGGTTGGATTAGGACAATCCAAACATCTTTGTGCCTCAACTAAAGCTTGTTCTTCAGACAAACCCTGGTTTACTTCAATATTACTTTTTATACGTTCCATAGGGTTTACCTCTGGCATCTTTACCCTTGGAATCGCAAGCCTATCCTTATTTTTTATCTTTTTACGAAGTTCAGCTCTCCATTCCTGAGCACGTTCTTGTTTAAGATATTCAGTTATGTTTTCCATTTTAATTTTGTTTGTACAGAAGTACTGAGCTTTAAATTATTTGCCAATAATTTTTCTCTTTGCGGCGATGAATTAAGCGTCCAAAGTTTTAATGAACTTTTCGTATGCTTCTTTTTCGTTCTCTTCGTATCCTCTGAGGCGTAAAAGCATTTCATCGAAGTCCACTTTGTGTGCATCAAATTCAGGACCATCCACACAAACAAACTTGGTTTCGTTGTCAACAGTTACACGACAAGCACCACACATTCCTGTACCATCAACCATAATAGTGTTTAAACTGGCAATAGTAGGGATGTCATATTTCTTTGTAAGTAAAGAAACATATTTCATCATTATAGCAGGACCAATAGTTACAGCTTCATCAACCTTTTCTCTTTGAAGAACTTTTTCTGCCCCTTCGGTAACTAATCCTTTGTTGCCATACGAACCATCATCAGTCATAATGATTAATTCATCAGAGAATTTGGCCATTTCTTTTTCAAGAATAATCAATTCTTTAGTTCTGGCTGCTAAGATAGTAATTACGCGGTTACCTGCTTTTTTGAAAGCTTCTACTATTGGCAAAAGAGGTGCAACACCAACACCACCACCACAACATAAAACGGTGCCTACTTTTTTAATCTCTGTGTGATGTCCAAGAGGGCCTACAATATCAGTAACATAATCGCCAACATTCATATCGGCAAGTTTATGAGAGGTAACCCCTACTTTTTGCACAACAAGAGTAATGGTTCCTTTTTCAATATCTGATTCAGCTATTGTTAAAGGTACACGCTCTCCGCGTTCTCCCATTTTTACGATTACAAAATGCCCTGCTTTACGGCTTTTTGCAATTTCAGGAGCTTCTATCACCAACTTTGCAACTTTGTCGGAGAAGAATTCTTTTTCAACAATTTTATTCATTGTCCTTTGCTGTTTTTATTCACCCCAAGTGAATTTTATATTTTTCGTTTAAGGCCTCCAAAATTAGATATTTATATTATTCTGACGAATAAAAAATGCTTTAATATTCAAAAAAATAAACATTTAAAATCAGTCTTATTTTATGGCTTAAGCTTTTTTAAATCAGGATATTGGTTTTTAGGGTATATCTATATTTTTGAAACGGATAGTATTTCTTTTTTCTAAATCTTTCTCTCCATAAGTACTGATAAGGATTCCTTTTGAACTGGGAACAATATGAAACGGGAATGGAACACCATTTTCTTTTGGAAAGAAAATCTCTTTTTGGTTTTTAAAATCCTTCTTGCTAAAAATTATTGACCAATCAATATCCTTGATTTGAGGTTTCTTTATAGCATCTGGATCAAATTTTATGCGATGTTTAAATGTTCGGATAAATATTTTTCTTTGAGGGTGGTATATAAAATTAAAATAACCTGGCTCTCTTAAAATATAATCAGTGTAAGCAGACACTTTATAATTGTCTTCTTCTGTTTTCGGGATAAATTGATGCTCTTCTGTTGATCCCATTGATTTTCTCTCTACATAAACTCCTTTAATACAGTCGTAAACATAAATTCCATCATTAGATCTAAAGCTTAAAAATAGTGTGTTTTCAATTTTAAGAGGAATAAAGTAATCAAAATTAAAGCTGTTAGGGGTTTTGTAATTTTCTGGAAATGTTATGGGAATAAGTTTTTTGCTTTTTCTGAGATCTAGAGAAAGTATATTGGTGAAATATTGTGTTTTATCCGAATTCATGCTTTCCCATTTTACACAAGGGAAAATCAGCTCTTCACTACTATGATTAATATTCCATTCTATTGATCTTAACAAGCTGCTTATATTTCTAGAATTCTTTTTTTTATGGATATCCAGCTTGTGCAAAAATTTCCCTTTTCTGTTGAATACAAATATTTCTTGAAATTCCTGATTTCCTACGAGAAGGTATTTATCGGTACAATTATATTCGACATCTTCTTTCGACCAGTTTTTTATATAATTAAGATGGTCTGGTATTTTTCTAAATTGAATAGAATCAATATTAAATTTTTGTCCTAATAAGTGAATTTCTTGTATTTGTAATTTTTTTGGATTGAAATTACCGAGAACCAACGTTTTGTCTTGAAATTCTAAATTGCAATGACTAAAAAAATGAGAATCAAAGTCAATTAGTTTTGAATCTTCTAAATTTAGAATGTATTCATTTGGATAAGTGTTGTTCTTATTCTTTTTTAAACTTTTACAGCTTGTGGTAGAAAATAGAATGCATAGATAGCATAATAGGTACGTTAACTTTTTCATCCGATGTTTTTGTTTTGTAGATTATGTGACAACCTTATTGTAAATCAGTCTGCTATCAGATTATAATGCTTGATTTACTGATGGATGTTTCATACAAATTAATAGTGTCATTATTGTACAAAATTTAATATCCCCATACTTTTTGTACAAATAATTATTAAGTGAATGTTTGCTTAAGTAATTCTAGCATGCCAAATTACGGAAAAAATGCTTGTAAGGCAATAGATGTAAGGGTCTAATAAGTTCTATAATAAAAAAGCTTACTCTTATTTTTAGAGCAAGCTTTTTAAGTTTTCAGAAGATTTGGGTAATTGCTTCTGAACAATGGAGTTAATATGATAAGGTTTTGGTTCAGTAAAAAGGTTACTGAATCATATTTTTAGGATCTAAGATAGTATCCAGTTTTTCTTTAGTTAATAGTTTGTGCTCCAGGACTAAGTCGTAAACACTTTTATTCATTTCTAAAGCTTCCTTAGCAATCATAGTAGAGTTTTCGTAACCAATATAAGGATTAAGAGCTGTTACTAAACCAATACTACGGTTTACTTGTTCTTTGCAATGTTTGCTATTTGCAGTTATATCACGAATACAACGACGGTCAAGAACTTTCATTCCATTTTTAAGCATTTCTATAGATTCGAAAAGGCTTTGAACGATTACAGGTTCCATAACATTTAACTCTAACTGACCTGCTTCTGCAGCCATAGAAACGGTTAGATCATTACCAATTACTTTGAATGCAATTTGATTTACTACCTCTGGAATTACAGGATTTACTTTTCCAGGCATAATGGATGATCCTGGTTGCATTGGAGGAAGGTTGATTTCGTTGATTCCTGCTCTAGGACCAGAAGACATAAGTCGTAAATCATTACAAATTTTGCTAAGTTTTACAGCAAGGCGCTTAATAGCTGAAGAATAAATTACAAAATCGCCAGTGTCTGGAGTTGCAGCCACAAGGTTTGATGCCAATTTCATTTTCATTCCAGTAACATTGCGCATATGTTTTATTACAGATTGGCGATATTCTGGATTGGCGCATATTCCTGTACCAATTGCCGTACCTCCCATATTTATCTTTTCAAAAAGATCGGCATTTTGGTTTAATATTTCAATGTCTTCTTCTAATGTGTCAGCAAAAGCAATAAAGCTTTGTCCAAGAGTCATAGGAACAGCATCTTGAAGCTGAGTTCTACCCATTTTTATAACATCAGCAAATTGCTCACCTTTGACACGTAGTTGAGAGATTAATTTCTTTAAAACTTTCACCAATGATTCATTGGCCATTATGAGGGCAATTTTTATTGCAGAAGGGTAGGCATCGTTTGTCGATTGTGCCATATTAACATGATTATTAGGATGGCAATACTGATACTCACCTTTTTCTTTTCCCATAATCTCCAAGGCACGATTGGCAATAACTTCGTTGGCATTCATATTGGTTGAGGTACCGGCTCCACCTTGAATCATATCTACCACAAAATGATGATGGAAACGATTATCGATAACTTCATCACAAGCCTGGCAAATTGCATTGCAAATTTCTTGTGGCATTTGACCTATTTCATTATTAGCTAGGGCAGCAGCTTTTTTAACCATGGCAAGAGCACGGATAAATTTTGGAAAGAAGTTTAGGGTTATACCGCTGATATTGAAGTTTTCGAGTGCACGAAGTGTTTGTACACCATAATAGTATTCGTAAGGAACTTCTCTGTCGCCAAGTAAATCGTGCTCACCTCGGGTTCTTCCTGATTCATACTGAGCAGCAGAGTTGTTTGCACGGGCATTTGCATGGCGCATACGTCTTGAAATGACTTTTGCAACATTACTAAAGGTAGGAACTGCAATGTCTCCGTGTTTTGCAAAGAAATCGGCTTTGATAATAAGGACTTGAGTATCAATTTCAGCTCTGGCAGAAGTAGAGTGAGGAATATCTTCCATTAAAGAGCCTTCACCAATAAAGTCAAGTTCACCGAATACGGTAACTTTTTTCTCATTGCCCCAGGCGTTGGTCTTAAATAAATCAACTTTACCTTTAACAATTAAGAAAATTTCTTTTCTGGGAGCATCTTCTTCAAAAAGTAATTCACCAGCTTTAAAAACTTTTAAAACGGCTTCTTGTGCGATTAACTCAAGCTTATCCTTCTTAATTCCATTGAAAAGTTCAATCTTTCCAATGAATTCGGTTTTGTTAGTGAGTTCCATTTCTCTTCGTTTGAACTATTGTCTTATTTTTATTCTTCTGTTAATATATTAACAGTCGCAAAGGTGGAAAAAAAAATAAAAGAACCTAATGTATTTGGTATATTTTTTTTTAGATTGTTTCTAACTTTTAATTTCTCTTTTATTAACACAGAATAGATACAGAAGATTTTACCTTTGTAAATCAAAATTAAGACCTATGTTTACTTTAGGTTGAATTTCTATCTTTGTCAAAAATTCCATACGGTGAAATACGAGCAGATTATACGCGAAATTAGTAACAAACAGTTTGCACCAGTTTATTTTTTAAGTGGTGAGGAGTCTTATTTTATTGATAGTATAGCTTCTTTGCTCGAACAAGAAGTTCTGGATGAATCTGAGAAAGCTTTTAATCAGACAATCTTATATGGTCGTGATATTAGTCTATCTCAAGTTGTTAGCGAAGCTAGGAGATTTCCGATGATGGCCGATCATCATCTTGTAATTGTTAGAGAAGCTCAGGAGATGAATAATTTTCCTCCCAGAGATAAAAAACATGAAAGCACAAAGGGTAGTCCAGAAGAACTTTTGTATTCCTATTTAAAAGATCCTCTAAAATCAACTGTATTGGTCTTTTTGTATAAGAATAAACGTATAGATGCAAGAACTTCTTTAGGAAGAATGTTTACACGGCATGGAATCCTTTTTGAGTCAAAGAAGCTTTATGATAATCAGGTTCCTGATTGGATTCAGAAATATGTGCAAAATCAGGCTTGCACAATTTCAGATAAAGCATCATTAATGCTAACAGAATACTTGGGGGCAGATCTTTCAAAGGTATCTAATGAGTTGGAAAAACTGTTGATATCTCTGCCTAAAGGAGGGAAAATTGACTTAAAACTTATTGAAAAAAACATTGGAATTAGTAAAGATTTTAATGTCTTTGAACTGGTAAATGCTTTGGCTAATAAAGATGTTTATAAGGCGAATTTAATAGGGAAGTATTTTGCCGATAACCCTAAGCAGAATCCTTTATTAAAAACTCTTCCTGCATTGTTTAACTTTTTTTCTAAGGTAATTATGTATATAGAATTATACCAGTTACCCAAAAATGAGTTGGCAGCAAAATTAGGTGTACATCCTTTCTTTTTGAAAGATTATCAGATTGCATCAAAAAATTATCGACCCCTAAAACTTCATAAAATCATTCATCATTTAAGGGTGTATGATTTAAAAGCAAAAGGAGTCGATAATGCCAATGTTGATGATGGAGAATTACTTAAAGAGTTGTTGTTTAAGATTCTCCACTAATATTTTAGTTTTGCCAGGGTTCGTTATGTTCCAAATGAGGAACTTCAGGAGCACCTACTGTGGCTAAATAGTTATTTGGTAGATGATTGTATAAATAAGTATTAATCCATTCTTTTGGAGTACTTATTTTTCCGTCAAGTTCAAATTTCTTTGGATCTTGTTTGTTAATTAAATACATTCTCGAACCATCGCTTTCGAATCCAAGAGGAATAAATTTTTCTCCCGATGCTTTTAAGGCTAAATTGAAAGCACCAACCATTCCTTTAACAGTAACTTTCATTACAGAATTATAGTTTTGCTCCTCGACCATTTGATCAAATGCTTGAGGAAAGTAGTTGCTAACTACATCACCACGAATAACAACTGCTTGTTCAAAAACATTAATATGTTGGTCGTTTCTTAAATTATTGTAGTAGTCGGCAAAATCTTGTTCAAATAGATTAGGTCCGGCATAATTGAATATTCTAAGGTTTACTTTTTTATCTGGAATATTTGGAATACTACTTAATGCTGTATGTATATATACGCCTAACATGCTTGCATTTGCACCTCCAAGACTATGTCCTGCAACATAAATGGTAATAGGACTGTTTTTGTCCCAGTTATTTATCATTGCTTTTATCATATCAGAAACTTTGGCATCATGGAGGTTGAAATTTGGAGAATCTGCTTTTAAGTTAAACATAGCGTCAGCAATCTGATGTGCTCCACTTGCAAAATATAAAGGTTTTTGTCCGGGAGGTACCCATGTGAATTCTTTATGTCCAAGGACATTAAATCCTTGATATAAGGAAAAGACATTGTTTTGCTTTTGTCCTTTAGGAACGATGGCATATGTGTTAGGTAAGTAATGGTGTTTTACAATCATAATTTGAGCAGATAACATATTGTTGTCGGCATACCAAATTAAATCCCAATTACCTTTTGTTGCCAAATCTTTTTGAGCCAATAGATCTTTGGTTTCCTTTTCTCTTGCTCCTTCATGATAGCGCATAGTAATTGCAGAAAGAGTAAGCATCTCTTTTAATTCGTCAATTTTAATTCCTTCTTGTTTGAGGCGATTGTTTGTGGAGGTAATGTCTTTTAGCTCATTTTTCTTGCATCCCCCAAAGAGCAGTATGCACAGAGCCATAGCCAGCAAAGCGTAGTTAGTTTTCCTTTTCATAGTCTATAAATAATTAGAGTTTATTAGGAAAACTTTTTTAAAGATTGATTATTATGGGAAGTATAAATTTCGTGTATCGCATATCATGTTTCGAGAAATGAAATCCGAAACATAATATGCGAATTAGTGTAACACGAAAATCAAATTAATTCACTTTGTGTTTAAATTCAATTTGTTTAAGATCTTCATTCGCCTTTACAATTTTTTGCTTTAATGAAGCCTTATATTTTACCAAACGTTCAAAAACGAATTCATCGCCATTGGCAATAATTTGAGCAGCTAAAATACCTGCATTAAGAGCACCATTGATTCCAACAGTAGCAACAGGAATTCCAGGAGGCATTTGAACAATAGCAAGAAGGGCATCTAATCCGTCTAAAGACGCCTTGATAGGCACTCCAATAACAGGTAGTGGAGTCATTGCAGCAACAACACCTGGAAGGTGAGCTGCCATTCCTGCAGCGGCAATAATTACCTCAATACCATTTAGGTGTGCATTTTTTGCAAATTCTTCTACTTGTTCAGGTGTACGGTGAGCAGATAGGGCATGGATTTCAAAAGGAATTTCCATGTCATCTAAAAATTTAGCTGCTTTTTCCATTACTGGGAGGTCAGAAGTACTTCCCATGATAATACTTACTCGTGCTTTCATTTGTATTTTAAGGGTTTATGTAAAATAATCGAGACAAAAATAATGTATTTCGCTTATTTTTCTTAAGCTTTAATGTATATTTGCCCTTTCAATTAAACTTTTTTGAACTATATAAGTTTTACTTTCATGAAAAGAGTTAAGGTAAAGGATAAGGAATTTGAGTTGTCGATAAGTGGGGCAGAGCTAGATAGCGCCATTCAAAAAGTTGCAGATAAGATCAATAAAGATCTTGAGGGAAAGAATCCTTTGTTTTTAGTAGTTCTTAATGGTGCTTTTATGTTTGCATCAGATCTACTTAAAAAGATCACTATTGAATGTGAGATTTCCTTTGTTAAACTTTCTTCATATGTTGGAACCCAAACTACACATACTGTTCGTGAACTAATAGGCCTAGATGAAGACATCCACGACCGTACTATTGTAATTATTGAAGATTTAATTGATACAGGAATTACAATGGGAGCGACAATTGAGAAATTAAAGAATATGAAAGCCAGTGAAGTGAAAATAGCAAGTATGCTATTTAAGCCTCAAGCTTTTCAGAAAGATTATCCAATTGATTACATTGGTATGGATATTCCTAGTGATTTTATCGTTGGTTATGGTCTTGACTATGATGGTCATGGAAGGAATTTACCAGATATCTATCAGCTTGTAGAAGAATAAGCTGTAAACCGATTTAACCCCAAAAACACGTAGTAGGCTATGCTAAATATTGCTTTGTTTGGACCTCCAGGTGCAGGTAAAGGTACGCAATCTAAGTTGCTCTTAAAGGAATATAATTTAACTTATATTTCTACGGGAGATATTTTGCGCGAGGAAATTGCTGCAGGAACAGATTTGGGAATGCAAGCCAAAGAGATTATTGAAAAAGGAGGATTGGCTCCAGACGAGATTATTGTTCAAATTATCGAGAAGAAGATAAAAACGAATCCCGATTCTAATGGTATTCTTTTTGATGGTTTTCCTCGAACTATTGTTCAGGCTTATATTCTTGAAGGTTTGCTCTTGAAATTGAACACCTCTCTTACTTGTATGTTGAGTCTTGAGGTTCCAAAAGAAGAATTAGTGAATCGCCTTTTGGAGCGAGCAAAAGTATCTAATCGTAAGGATGACAATTATGAGGTAATTCAGTATCGTTTGAAGGAGTATGAAAATAAAACTGCTCCGGTTGCTGAATTTTATCGCGAGAAAGGAATGTATTTCCCTATTCAGGGAGTTGGTTCTGTCGAAGCTATTTTTAATAGCATTCGTTCAACCATTGAGCAAAGCCTGAAGAAAGTATGGTTTAATGTTGTTCTTCTTGGATTGCCTGGTGCAGGTAAAGGAACCCAAGGAGAGATGTTGGCAAAAAAGTATAATCTTGTATACATTTCTACAGGGAAGATGTTGCGTCGTGAAATTAAAAACGATACAGAGATTGGCCGTATTGCAAAACCATATATGGAAGCAGGCGAGATTGTTCCTGATGAAATTGCTGTCAAGTTAATTGAACGCAAAATCAAAAAGAATTCCTCTGCGAATGGTTTTATCTTTAAAGGATTTCCTCGTACCATTGTACAAGCATATATATTAGATGGCTTGCTGAGACGATTAAACTCAAGAGTATCTGTAATGTTAGATATGAGAGTTCCTGTTTTGGAAAGTGTAAAACGTCTTGCTGAAAGGGGAAGAACTGATAGTGCACGTATTTATGATGCTTCCACCGAGTTAATTGTAAAACGTTTGGAGCAGTATGAGAAAAAAACTACTCCAGTAATTGATTATTACAAAAAACAAAATAAATACGTTGGTATTCTAGGTCAAGCTGATAAAGAAGAAATCTTCGATCGACTTAGCTCTGCCATTGACGAAGCTTACTCAAAGATTAGATAATATTTTGAGCTTTTTGATCGTGTTTCGTATTTACAGTATATAAGAAAAAAATGGCAAGTTCGAACTTTGTTGATTACGTAAAAATATATTGCCGTTCTGGTAATGGTGGAGCTGGCTCCACACATATGAGAAGAGAAAAATTCGTACCTAAAGGAGGTCCGGATGGAGGAGATGGTGGTCGTGGAGGTCATATTATTCTAAAGGGAAACAGACATAGATGGACTCTTCTTCACTTAAAATATACCAAACATATTCGTGCCGATCACGGTGAGTCTGGAGGAAGACAAATGAGTTTTGGTGCTAGTGGTGAAGATGTTTTTGTGGAAGTTCCTTTAGGAACCGTGATTCGTGATGCCGAAACCGGAGATTTTTTATGTGAAATTACTGAACACGATCAAACTCATGTTTTATTTAAAGGTGGTCGTGGAGGATTGGGAAATGTTCACTTTAAAACATCAACCAACCAAACTCCCCGATATGCCCAACCTGGAGAGGATGGAATAGAGTCGTGGATTGTTATTGAATTGAAGTTATTGGCAGATGTCGGATTGGTTGGCTTTCCTAATGCAGGTAAGTCTACTTTACTTTCTGTAATTTCTGCTGCTAAACCTGAAATTGCAGATTATCCTTTTACAACCTTAAAGCCTAATTTGGGAATGATTTCTTATAGAGATGGAAAGTCATTCGTAATGGCCGATATTCCTGGAATTATTGAAGGTGCCCATGAAGGAAAAGGTCTTGGATTAAGGTTTCTACGGCATATAGAACGTAACTCAGTATTGCTGTTTATGATTCCTGCTGATAGTGATGATATTAATAAGGAGTATGATATTCTGTTGAATGAATTACGCCTATATAATCCAGAATTGCTTGATAAGGGACGATTACTCGCAATAACCAAGTCTGATATGCTTGATGAGGAGCTTACTGAAGAAATTCGTTCTGCCTTACCAAAAAATATTCCACATGTATTTATCTCTAGTGTTGCTCAAAAAGGTTTAACCGAGTTAAAGGATATTATTTGGTCTGAGATAAATAAGGAAGTTTAACATTGTTTTTTTGAAGCCCAAGCCTATGAAAAGATGTTTTTTATGTTTCGTTTTTGCTGTAATTAGTATTCTAAGTGTAAATGCTCAGGAATATAAATTTCCAGAACCTATTAAGGCTGTTGCCGATAGTAGAAACAAAACCATAGAGATGATCTTGGATTATCGATTTAAAGGTGGGCATTGGGCTTTTCAAAAATTGTTTTATAAGAATTTTGTATATCCCGAAGCTGCACGTAATGCGTGTGCTATCGGGATTTCTATTATAAATATTACGGTAAATTGCTCAGGTCAGTTAGAGAATGTGGTTGTAAAAAATTCTTTAGGATATGGTGTTGAGCTGGAAATAAAAAAGGTTTTGTCTCTTCCTGAAGCAGAATGGAATAGCTGTAAAGATGATAAGTATACCCGTTTTGAAATACCGATTCTCTTTGTTACCCAAGGAACTCAAACCAATAGAGTTGATCCTTATATTGTTGTTGAAGGGGAGAATCCTGGATTTGTATGTAAAAACGATAAATATTATTGGGATAGGGCAGTAAAGTATTTAAAGAAGAAAAAAGGGAAGAAAGCTATTTCTTACTTAGATATCTTGATAAAAAGAAATCCGATGACTACCGAATTTTTTGAAATCAAGAAGCAGGCAATTAAAATGATGAAATAAGAAATAATGGATTATCTAATACATCTGGATGAGAAGCTGTTTGTGTTTTTAAATGGAATCCACAGTCCATTTTTTGATACCTTAATGGAATTTATTACCCATAAGTTTACATGGATTCCTTTATATGTTGTATTCCTGATTATGGGATATTTTGCACTTAAGAAAAGAGTTTGGCTTTTGTTGTTGGGTGTAATTATTACTATTGTATTGGCTGACCAAGCTTCTGTACATCTGTTTAAGAATGTTTTTATGCGGTTAAGACCGTGTCATAATCCTGAGCTGGAATCTGTAATTCACCTTGTGAATGGAAAATGTGGAGGGCTATATGGCTTTGTGTCTTCACATGCTGCCAATACTTTTGGATTGGCTACCTTTTTATTTTTGGTATTCCGAAAGCATTATAAATATATCTGGTGGGTGTTTATATGGGCTGCACTAGTTTCTTATAGTCGTATATATTTGGGTCGTCATTATCCTGGAGATATTCTGTGTGGTGCTATTTTGGGAGTCGTTGTAGGTTATATTTCAAGCTTTGTAATGAAGATAAGAAGGGCGAAGTAAAAATTCAGAATATGTTGTTTGGCCATTGAAGGATCTGATTTGTTACCATTTTTCTAAGATCATCATCTAACTGTAAAAGTTAAGCAATTGCTATACCTATTAAACATGTTTTGTAATTCAATAAAACGTTTTTTTGATCAAGGTAAATAGTGATTAATTCTTATGGTGTTTATTACAAACGGACGGTTTCTCAACCGTCCATATCTTAAATTGAAACATTTATTTCCTTCTTACACAGCCTCCTTGTATTTTCATTTTAAAGATGACTACATTTTTTATAGCAGGTTCACTGTATTTAAACTCTCTATCGGCATAATGAGCCATAATAATATTCAAGGCCTGTATTTTTTCTTCTCTATTTTCTACAAACTCCGCTACACCATTTAGTAGAGTACTGTTAAACTTCATACTATAGCTACATGCAACACCTTCGTTTTGGAATCTTAACTTATGGTCAGTGCTAAAAGAAAGGCATATATTAGGATTGTTTTTTAGGCAGTTTATTTTTTTTCCATTTGGTCCGGAATGAAAGAAAATAAAGTTATCTTTATATCCAAAATTCATCGGAATAACATAAGGCATACCATCAAGGTCTACCATAGCCATATTACAGTATTCACATTTCTGGATTATTTCAATAATCTCTTCTATATTAAAAATCTTTTCTGTCATAGGTTTTCATTTATTATAAAACTACAAAGAAGTAAATTTACTTTTTTAGGTTTTTGTTTATTCCTTTTTTAATAATCCACGATATTATTTTCTTCAATTGTTATTCCTGCATTTTCCAATAACAAATCTTTTCTTAACATGAACGTTTTTTTAAACTCTCCTTTTTGGAAAGGACGTATTCTCGTCTTTACATCAATATTAATGTTTTTATTTCTTTCTTGCACAACCTTAGAGTCTCCTGTTGTTAAGTGTACTTATAAATATGAAAACTTATCTTCCTCAAAAATAGATATTCAGGTTTTTCATAATGGCAATACCGAATTCTTATCTATTGAAGAAGGAAAGTATGTTTTAAAAGAAAATACAATTTTGGAAGGAGATCTTTGTGTCCCTTTTGTTGGAGTTGATTCTGTTTATATAATTAAGGATGATCAGGATAAGTCTGTTTATTATCGACATGGTCCCAAAGCGGGAAATATTTTGGATATCAGTAATTATTCTGAACGCTTACAAGATGAGAGATCAGAAAGTACATGGGTTTTTTCTTTTATAGATTAGTAATTTTTTTCTTTTTGTAAAGCCTTTAGTTTCAGCAATAGATACATTTATGTTACTATGTGATATGTTTGTAATGTATTGACAATTAAGGTAAAAGGCTGTAATTTTGCGTTGATATTAAAATTATAGCAATGAATAAAGAAAAGAATACATATCCCAGGACTTTTTCTCATATAGGGATAACTGTTCCGGATTTAGATAAAGCTGTTGAGTTTTATACCCAGGTAATGGGATTTTATGTAATTATGCCTCCATCTGATGTTGTAGAAGAAACAGATACTGCCATTGGTGTTATGTGCCAAGATGTCTTTGGACAGGGGTGGGGTAAGTTTAGAATTGCTCACCTATCTACAGGCGATCGAATTGGAATTGAATTGTTTGAATTTGAAGAAGCCAAAAAGAATCGTCCAGACTTTAACCCTTTTAAAGGTGGCTTGTTTCATTTCTCTATTCAGGATCCTGATTTAGAGGGTTTGGTTGAGAAAATTGTTGCCCATGGAGGGAAGCAAAGGATGCCAGTTCGATATTATTATCCGGGAGAAAAGCCATATAGAATGTGTTATGTTGAAGATCCGTTTGGAGTTGTATTTGAAATCTATTCACATTCATACGAATTGCATTATTCTTCGGGTGCATATAAATAGTGATTTCTGGCGTATTCCTTTCCCCAATTATCCATTTCCATAATAATTGGGATTAGTGATTCGCCAGTCTTTGTTAGTTTATATTCAACTCTTGGAGGAACTTCAGGATAAATTATACGTTCAACTAACTGATCTTTTACTAAGGCCTTAATTGAAAATGCAAACATTCGGTTTGAAATGCCATCAATGTTCTTTTGTAATATTCCCGACCGAAGTTTTCCATGTTGAAGATGGAAGAGGATAAGACATTTATATTTATCTGTGATTAATCGTAATACAAATGCTAGTGAACAAGGGTACTTTTTACCTTCGTATTTGATGACTTCGTTATTATTGTCTTTTTCTTCCATAATATGCTTTTACATGCAATTTTTCACTGAATAAACGCATTTCAATAGGTATTCTTTTTTGCAACCAAAAATAATTACTGATGAAACTTAAATATACTCTTATACTATTATTGATTTTATTCTTCTCATATAATCATCATATCTTTGCTCAAGAGAAAGGGGTAGAAGAAATTGCTCAGAGCAAAAATCAATGGACGGGAATTGCTGTAAGTAAAGCGGGACGCCTTTTTGTTAACTTTCCACGTTGGTCTGATAATGTGCCTATAAGCGTCGGGGTTATTGAAGAAGGCAAAGTTATTCCATTTCCGAATAAACGATGGAATAGAGGTAAGTCGAAGAAGTCTTTTGTAGCTGTACAATCTGTATTTATTGATCGTAAAGATAGGCTGTGGGTTTTAGATACACGAAACCCTCAGTTTAAAGGAGTGATAAAGGGAGGTCCGATTCTGTTTTGTTTTGATTCCAAGAAAGGGATTTTCCATAAAGCTTACCATTTCCCGGAGTCGGTTTATTTTGAGGATTCTTATTTTAATGATGTACGAATCGATGAAGATCGTGGTTTTGCTTTTATCACCGATTCAGGACATGGCGGAATTATAGTCTTAAACCTTAGAACTGAAGAATCGAGAAGATTATTGAGTGATGACCCATCGGTAAAGAGTGAAGAGAATTTCTTGGTTTGTAATCATAAAGTTTGGAAAAATAGTGTTGATTCTGACGGTATTGCTCTTACTCCCGATCGTCAATACTTGTATTATATAGCTTTGACATCGCATACCCTGTATCGTATAAAAACTGAAGATCTTTTGGATATTACCTTACCTGATTATATGCTGGCAAAAAAGGTGGAAAGAGTTGCCAGCGTTCCTGCAACAGATGGAATGTTGTTTGATCCAAGTGGCAATCTTTGGATGGGTGGATTAGAAGAAAATGCCATAAATATGTGGTCTCCCAAGTTAAAGACCTTGTATAGAGTTTTTAAAGATCCTTCAATTCGATGGGCAGATTCATTTACTATTGATCATAATGGAGATATATATTTTACAACCTCACAGATTTATCTTCCAGAAGGTGAACGCAAGGAGTATGGAGCATTTAAATTTAATTATAGAAATCTTCCTAAAAAGGAGGCATTAAATAAAGTGTTGATTGCAATTACCAGCCATGGATCTTTAGGGGAATCTTCAGGCGATACTACAGGTTATTACTTATCTGAAGTATCACATGCTTATTTTGCTTTTAGAGATGCAGGTTTTGATGTGACTTTTGTAAGTCCAAAGGGTGGAGAATCTCCTCTTACAGGTAGAGATATTGAAGATTCTGATAATCTATTGTTTCTTACAGATCCGGAAGCTCAAAAAGCCGTAAAGAATAGTTTGAAAGCTTCAGAAGTCAATCCAGATAATTATAGAGCCATTTATTTTGCAGGAGGACATGGCGTAATGTGGGACTTTCCTTCTGATAGTAGCTTGCAGCGAATTAGTCGGAATATATATGAGACAGGGGGCGTGGTGTCTGCAGTTTGTCACGGACCTGCAGCTTTGATAAATGTTATGTTATCTGATGGGAGTTATTTAATCAATGGTAAAAGTGTTTCTACATTTACCAATAGTGAGGAAAAAGCTATAAAACTAGATACTATTGTTCCTTTTCCTTTAGAAACGGCTTTGCAAGATAATGGTGCTCAAATAAAGAAGACTGATAACTTTAAGTCGTTTGCCGTTGTCGATGGTCGTCTGGTTACGGGACAGAATCCTGCTTCTGCACGAAAGGTGGCCTTTAAGGTAATTAAGTTGTTGAAGTAGTTTAAGGTTTCGTTGATTCGGGTTTGGGGTTTCGCGTTTTGTTCTTTTATGAATATAGTTGACATAAAAGTTTAATAACTACTTTCGAAATCCGAATCAACAAAACTATAACTTATTCACCTTTATTATACTAGAGTGTTTTTTATTAGCGTTTGTTAAGGGCGTTGTAATTCCCCCAGAGTTGGTTTTAGCCAGAATTACCTTCGCAAGCTATGATAAATTAAACTCTAAATGCTATAATGAAAAAACTATACCTTTGTAAGCAAGGGCTCTTGCTGTTGTTATGTTTTATTGGATTGACACTATATTCTCAGAATACGGTTTCGGTATTTCAGGTCAGTAAGGATAATCCTGTAAGTAAGGATAAAGGCAAACTTCAATTTTCCGATTTACAAACCTCCAAGCTATCTTCAAATGTTATTCAGGTGTTTTCTGGTCAGAAAAAGCAAACCATAATAGGAGTAGGTGGTGCTATGACAGAAACCTCTGCTGCTATTTTAAAGACTCTTCCCAAGGAAAAGCAAGATGAAATCTATCAGGCATATTTTGGTAAGAGTGGATCTGAATATTCATTATTACGTTCGCATATTGGTTCTGCTGATTTTTCTACCAAGTACTACTCATACGATGAGAAGGAGAACGACTTCTCTTTAAGTAATTTCTCTCTTTCCGAAGATCAAAGCTTGTTGATTCCTGCCATAAAGAAAGCTTTAGAAATAAATCCAAATATTAAGTTCTTTGGAGCCCCTTGGTCGCCTCCTTCATGGATGAAGAAAAGCGGTGAGCGTTATGCCGGTGGTGCAGGATCTTTTTCTGTTAGAGACAATAGCCTGCGTGAAGATTGTTATGGTGCTTATGCCAATTATCTGGCAAAGTACGTTGAAGAATATCAAAAGAATGGTATAAAAGTTTGGTCGGTATCTGTACAGAATGAAATACAGAACAATCCGCCTTGGGAAGGCTGTACATATAGTATTAATCAAGCTATTGATTTTGTTGGAAATCATTTGGGCCCTGTGTTTAAGTCTAAAGGTATTGAATCAAGAATCTTAATCTGGGATTGGGATAAGCAGAATGATATTGCTCATGGTGATGGCATAGAAAAGTTCTGTTTTAATGTTTTGAAAGATCCCAAGGCTGCGCAGTATATTTATGGTGTAGGTTTCCACTGGTATGGATTTGATCTAAGCATGGATATTGCAGGTATGCCTCAGTGGTCGTTAAAGGAATTTCCAAGTTTAGACTACTTGAAAACGCGTTTCCCCAATAAGCACTTTATTGCAACAGAAGGTTGTGAGGAAAAAGGGGCATGGTTGCATAGTTGGGTTCCTGCCGCACGATATATATATGATATTATAAATGATGTACAACATAATGCCGAAGGTTGGATTGACTGGAATTTGGTATTGACTTCTAAAGGTGGTTATAATCATGATGGAATCAATAATCCTTGTCATTCTCCTATTATGGTAGATATGGAAACACAGGATGTTATATACAATCCGTCTTATTATGTGCTAAAGCAGTTTAGTAGAAATATGCGTCCTGGATCAAAGGTTGTTGTTTCTGATTTAAACTCATGGACAAATAACTCTTCCAGTTATATAAATCAAGTGGCTGTACAAAATACAGATGGTACGATTTCTTTATTTGTAAGTAACAGTCTTGGCGAACCACTAAATATTAGCGTTGTTGATGGTAACCATAGTTTTCAGTATACTCTAGATGCAAACTCCCTTACTACTTTTGTTTATGCAGGTAGCAGCAATAATCGTAATGACTTGGCTACAGCTAAATTCTGTTATGCTTCTTCTACTGAAAAAGGTTATAATGCTTCAAATATTACCGATAACAATCTAGGTACACGATGGGCCAGTGATTGGTCAGACAATCAATACGTAGAAGTAGATTTAGATCAGATTCAGCAGGTGTCTAGTGTAAGTTCATTATGGGAGAATGGTTCTTCAAATGATTATAAGATTGAATATAAAAACGACCAAGGTAAGTGGCTAGAAGTTCAGTATTTGACAAGATATAAAGGACAATCGTTAATTGATATTGATGGTCCGATGCCATATTATAAGAGAGATTTCGATGTAAAAGCATCTGAAGTTAAAGGTAAACGTAAGGCTCTGAATATGGATTTCTTCAATACAGTTAATGCTTCTGCAATAAGGATTCATGGCATTAACAGAAATGAGAAGTACGGATATTCAATATACCAGGTAAAGATATCAGGTTTGAATAATACGAATCATTTATATCGCGATCAGCAAATAGCTTTTGCAAGTGGCACGGAAAAAGACTTTTACGCAAATACTGTACTTGATAATAATGGTGGTTCACGTTGGGCGAGCGATTGGCAGGATAATCAAAATATTACTATTGATGCTGGTAAGGAATATAATTTCTCTGGATTAAGTATAAAGTGGGAGAATGCACGAAATGCAGAGTTTAAAGTGCAGGTTTCTTCTGATAATGTAAGCTATAAAGATGTTGCTGCTTCAATTACCCGTGATTGGGAATATACAAAGGTGAAATTAAACCCCGATCAGGCAGTAGGTCGTTACTTTCGCATTCAAGGAATAAAGAAGAATACCAATTATGGATATTCTATCTATAATCTTGCATTAAGTGGATTTGCAGACGGATTTAGTCAGCATAAAGCACAAAAAGCAACTCCTAAGAATAATAGCTTTAAGTTGCACGATTCAGGATTTGATGTTTTTCCAAACCCCTCTGTCAGTCATAAGGTAAATATCAAGCTGAAAGATGTTCAGGCAAGTATTATGATTTATGACCTTGTAGGTAATGTGGTTAAAGAGATGAGTATTAATAATTCTTCTACCGACATTGACTTATCAGACCTTAAGGCAGGTGTTTACTTTGTAAAGAAGATTTCTGCTGTTTCACAAGATGTAAAGAAGCTTGTGTTGAAATAAAATATATATCGTAGAGCCGCATGCAATGGTGATAATTGAGCCGCCATGCAATGCGGCTCTACCTAATTTTGATGTCAATACGAATACAAATTCACGCCAAATAGCAACTGAAAGCTAAACTCATTTTCACGGATATCGTATGCCGGGCGAATGCCCAGTTGTATAGGGGCAAAGAATCGTAGATAGTGCGATTCGGTTACGATTTCAAAACCAGTAGTCATATAGTCTTTTGTATATTTGCCAATCTTTCCTTGTGCATAGTCAAAGAATAGAGCACCTTCAATTCGTTTCATATAAAGTAGTTTGCCTACCGACCAGTTGGGAAATGCTATAGGCAAGCCATAAGTGGTGCGTATGCTGAATAAATCATCATTATCCTGATCGCTAATTCCTCTGGGATATAGCACTACATCGGAATAAGAGAAAACGTTAAGGTCTTTATGTTGATATCCTGAATATAAAATCAGACTATGATGCTTCCATATGCCTGGGAAGGCAAACTTTCCTGTTAGAGCATAGATTTCAGAACGAGTTTTATTATCCGGACTTTGTTTCCAGACAAGGTCTATACGTTGTAGCCATTTGCTTGCATAATCTTTAGGAGTGCTTTTATACTGATTGGCAAAGGTGAGTTGTGCCGAATAGGATTGCAATTCGTTGAAGGTGTATCTGGCTTCTGTTCTAGATAAGTAATTGAGCTTTTTATATTCATATCCGGCATATGGAATAATGGAGGTGCTCCATGGTCCATGCGTAATATTTAGGGGGATACTAATTTGTGGGTTAAAGTTTAGTTCATTCCAGTATAATCGATAAATACGGCCATTAGACGAAGAGAAATGCTTTGCAAAGCGTTCGCCATAATCTAAATTGAAGCTTAAACGAGGATACCAACCCGAATATATATATTTTGCGATCCATTTTCCTCTATTCTGATTATAATTATAATCATAACCCAACTCTAATGTTGAGGTGCTCAACAGATTTTGCGATAGGATTGATGCTCCTATACCTGCTTCCTGACTAATTCCGCTTATATATATAGGAGCCCAACTATGGATATTAAACAGATTCCATAGGCGATTATATTTCTTTTCGACAAAAGTGGTGTCTAATTCCTGATTGAGTGGGGTGTCTGTGTTTAATCTAATTTCTTCCGATAGGTCGAATGTAACTCTATTTATATCTTTGAGCGGTGTTTTGTGAATATCTTTTCTTTCTATAAAAACCGGAGCAAAACCTTTGGCATCATAACGCGAAAAGAATAGGCGGTTGGAGGTGGCAAAGGGATAGGTAGCACCAAAGTTTTCGTAGGTAATTTGGTCGATATGATTATCTATACGATTATAGTAATATATGTTTTCGAGCCCATTGTAGTTGGCTACAAAAAATAGGTTGTTTCTATCGTAGGCAGGGTAGTTTATATCTGTGAAGCCTGCTGTAAATAAGAAGTCCATACCTCCGCTGGGCAGCTTAAACTCTACGATTCTTTTATTCTCGTTGATATAGGTTACGGCAGCAATTTTCGATTTGTCGTCTGAGATACATGGATATTGGTAGAATAAGTTTTGGGCAGACTTTAGCTTATAGATAATTCTTTTTTGCTCAAGGCTGTATACGATAATTGAATATAGGTTTCCGTCTTCAACCTGAGTGGCTATAAGCCATTTTGCATCTTTACTTAAACAAGGGGCATACCATCTCTTTTTCTTTCCTATGGTATATGATTTTTTGGTGTCGATATTGAATATCTTCACTACAGAGTAGTTCTTATTGCTCCAACGGGGGTGGTTTCTGCTTTCGTTCCAGCATATAAGGTTTTGAGCCATGCTGAAGCGGGTAACTGTGCCATAGCCTGGGGTTGCTATAATAGTTTCCTTTCCATTTTCATTCTTTACAATATGAAGAATGTCTTCTATATTATCTTTTAGAGCATAGAATGCATGTTTGTTTATCGGGTGTATAAACCGGTAATTTGCATATTCGGTATTGGTGTCTTTGGGCAGAATATGAGTGATATTAGGATTTGTGATTTCTCCGTTTTCAAACTCCCATCTTTGCTTTAGGGCTTTCATGGTTTCGTTATAGTATTGAGTGGTAGTTAGTCCCGTTACCTTTTTTAACCCACGCGATAAGGGGCTAAGTTTCCATGGATTTCTTCCTATTTGGTCAAATACATTAGTCCATAGCTCATTGCCATAAACATTTCTACCTAGAACACAGAGGTGATATCCCAAAACATAAGGGTCGGGTACAAACCTATTATATGAACCAAATACAGCTTTATTATAGTTGAATATTCCTTGTTGAATTACTTGTGTGCGCAGTGTGCGAATAAATGATGCTTGCGAAGCTCTTCCTGTTTTCGACAAAACACTTTCGGTGACTACGGCATCGCCTTCGGCAAGCCATCGAGGAACAAAAACGCCAAACAGAGCACCTGTGGCTTGCTGTCCGAAGCCCCAATAGAGTATTTTTCCTAAACCCTGGCGCATTTTCTGTAGCTGAATTACATGACGATATTCATGAAGCGATAGTTGATCGTACCAATTTTGACCGTACCCATCTTGCGATGGCACTGGGAAAAACTCCATTCGTCGCGGAGCATACGAAACAAAAGCATTACTAACGCTCGAACCCATATGCAGAATAATAGGAAAGCGTCGAGGTGTAGGAGCGTTGAGTTCGCCCGTTTCAATAGGCGAAAGCAAATGTATATTTCTTGCAATACGTTGTGCTATAGGCGACATTTGCTCGGGGTAGATTACCTTTACTTTATCTGTCTTCAATATTTTCCAACGGTAAGATGCAGGATCTTGTCCGCTGCTAAAGAATTGAGAGTAGGCAAAAGAGGGAATAATAACGAGTAGAAGTATAAGATATAGAGTAGGGCATTGTTTTGAGCACATAGTACAAGAAATTTTAAAGTGTAAAGTTAAGCAGAAAATTATTCACTTTTATATTCATACCCTTATAGGGTTTGGATCAACTGCGTATAGGGTTTGGGTATGTATGCGTATAGGGTTTGGATCAACTGCGTATAGGGTTTGGATATGCATCTTATTTGTGAATAGAGAAAGCTGCAATTTATGAAACTTCAAAACCAAAGTTAATAAGCGAAATGAAGAATTATAAGAGCTTTTGTTTAATAACGAAAACTTTGTAGCAAAATATAATAAAGCCTGTGCTTGCAACGTTTTCAGGGCATACTTGTTCGATCAGTATAGCTTTGCACTGTGTACTAAAATCAAATTCTAGGTTTAATCTGTTATATACTAAACAAAACTAAACTCAGGCAGGCTATACTTTTTTTTGTATCTTTATTTCCCCTCTAGCACCCTAACAACCGTATTTTCCCGTTATAAAATGGAATAAAAATGCTACCTAAACTTAAAGAGCATAAAGGTATTTGATACTCATTGTTTTATGCTTTTACTACAAAATAGCTTTAAATCTAAATTCTATGACTTTTAACGAGAATCCCTTAAGAGAGTTACCTCAAGAGGCTTATGACTTTATCGATCTGTTTAAATCATTAGGAGAAAGAGCAGAGACATTCTTACCCAAGCATATATTCGATTCCCTTAGTAACTTTGTGAAACTTTGTTACGACGAGCCTGTTGATCTTGCTCGAAACGAAGCTGCCATTGGTAAATACATACAGCAGTTTAAGGAGAATATTCCGGGTTATATTTCGGTAAGTCTTATGCTTCACCCGCATGAAGATTCAAAGGCTTTCCGTTTTAATAGTGCCCGCAGGGTTTTTGTTGACAACGTAAATAAAATTCTTGACCAGGAGTTGGTGTCCGTCAAGAAATCAAACAAGCTAAAAAATATAAAAACTATACCCGACTATTCTGTCGGTACTCCACCTGTTACAGCCTACCATATTAACTTTATGTCGAAGATTTTACTGGGCGATAGCACAAAAAATCTGCGTAAGTTTCGAGATGTAATAGGTATTAATGAAGATATTGATGAGGCCCACTGGAATTATTTTATGGATGCCTTGAATCAGTTGATTCATCAAAGTTTGCATTATACCACTGCTGCCGAAAAGAAAGATTTCTTGCATCGCACCGAGTGGACTGTAAACTTTAAAGGTTTAAACGGATTAATTCGTACTGTGGTAAGTGGCAATTCCGATACAGCAGTTGAACTGATTAGCGAAGAGGTATTTACCAAACACAGTGTAAAGGTTGTAGATTATTCGGGCGATATGAACGAAGACCATCTACTAGAGATGATGCAGGAAGACAGCAGTAGTGTGTTTATTGTTAAGGTAAAACATATGCGCAAAAGCTTACTCGCTGCCCGAAAATGGTACCCATATCTTACCCGATTAATTATTGTTGACGATTCTAATGAATCGCGTAGGTCTAACACCTCATTGGTATTTTGTTTACATAACAAAGTAATCAATACCCTAAACAAGGCACATACAAAAAAGCTAGGTGCTCCTGCCAATACTCAGTTGAATATCCGATTGGTTCTTGAAAATGTCAATCATATATATCTTGATGAGTTTAAGGTAAAAATCGAGAAAAAGATAGATTCTTATAAGAAAGAACTCGACGAGCTTAAAAAGTCTAAACTTGGCAATAGTAAGGATAAAAATCGGATTATTGCTTTATACAGACTAGACGAATTTACCCGTCAGTTGCTTAAGGATAAATATACACTTGAGAAGTTTGTCGACTTCCTGAATTTCCTTGAATCTACTCGTGATGTGTCCGATTTGCATAATCAGGCAAAAGAAATGGTTAAGGAGTTTGAAGATCGTATGGCTTCCTATTTCTATTCTAAGAATCCTGCTTTAGAAATGGTTACTATTACTGAAGGAGGGGGGCGAAATCAAATCCGATCATACGGAAAATGGTTGTTGCATAGAAGTATAAATGGAGTAAGCGAAAAGGTGGCACATAAATGTAAGGTAATATCAAAAGTGCTGCCCAGTAACTATAAACGAACTTTACACAATCACTTTCATAAAAACTTTGGGATTAACCTATTCCTCGAGAAATATCAAGACTATTTAAAGAAAAGAGATAATATTTCAGACTCAGTAGGACGCTTTAAAAACCTGATTATCGATTTGGGTGTAGAGCATGAATATAACCTGCTTAAGAGTGGTGAAAAAGAGATTGTACGAGAGTTCTTTAGTAACCTAAGTAATAGCGAAAAAACATCTATTGCCGATGATGTTCAGATGATTATTCGCGACTTGCTGATGAGTCATAACGAAAAACCTAAGCCTTATATAATTTATAATGAAAATCTGGCTTGGGAATATACCGACCTTTTCCCGGAAGATCGTTTTGATATAAACCCATTCGACTTGCAAACACCATTGCAAAAGAGTGGTCGTATAGATTACGATCGCTTAATACGTAAACTAAATCGTATAAAAGCATCATTACAACTGTTTGACGATAGTGGTAACCTATGGGATGCATTCTGTGATAATACAACCATTATTATCAATGACCCGTCTAATCCATCAGGTTTTAGCGACTTTAATACCGAGCCACTTATCCGATTTTTGCAGTTCCTGAATCAAACCAAGATTACGCTTCTATTGGATGAGGCTTATAATGATTCGGTGAAGGTTAAAGATTCTAATGAGCCAAAATGGAGAACCATATCCCGATATATATTTAATAATATTGGAAACTTAGGTCAGATCTCGGCTGTGTCTTCTGTTAGTACGACAAAGAACTTGGGTGCTACTGGCGATAGGCTTGGTGCTATGGCTGCGACTCCTGCACGTCACGACTTTGTTAGATATATCAGACAAAGCAATCGTTCGTATACAGGAAACACCTGTTCCTTATATCTAATAAACAATAGCCTGAAGATTGCACAACAGGCTAAGCGTGTAAAAGATCGTTTAGATTGTGAACTACCTACAGATGCATCGCGTCAGAAAATCAGGAAGACTATATTGCAATTCCTTATCGATGAAGAAGCATTGTGTATAAAAGATAAGTGTATTGCTGGTTTTGAAGGTAGCCCTCTGCATTTGTTCTTATTAGACGAATTGCTTCATCTTGATCAATTAGATGTTTTAGGAATTCCCGATGACTTTAAGTATAGAGGAAAGCCTTATTTTGCATATTATCAGTCGAGAGTTAGCTCAGGATTGAGTTATTACCGCATGAATCGTTTATTCAGAAGCGAAGCGAATAATCGACTAAACAGAATAAAGAAGATCGCCGCTCAAATTATTGAGAAGGAAGAGTCTAATGGCTTTGAAGTAGTGCCTTCAGATGGTTCTTATCTTTTTAATATATCACTTACAAACTTAGATTCATTTACCGATCTTAACTATTTCTGTATTGCACTGGCAAGATACAGAGGTATTGCTGTGTTGCCTTACCCAACAGGAATGGTACGTTTTTCATTGGGAGGCTATATTCAGGGTAGCACAAAAAGCTATGATTATTACGATCAGGATTTTGCCAATTCACTGCACTTATTTATCGACTATTGGGAGCAATTCCAGGAATTGAGAAATAAGGAAGATAATAAAGAAAGAGAGTCTGTTGAATTGCTCGAACAGCTATTTGGCTTTGAAAACCCTCGTCATTTTGTTCGACAGTTAATCAAAGATTATAAGTCTATCGTATATAATGTGAAGGACGAAGAACCTTCCCTTAAGATTAATAATATACGTGCGTTGTATCATGCATCGCCAAAGGCATCGGGTGTAAGCATCAATGCAGTTCAAGATTCTAAGAATTCGGTATTTGAGTTCCAGGGAAACATAGGCGAATGTGCTAATATCGAAGAGTTTATCAATAGTAGAGCATTTACCAAGATCTATGAACATCTTTTGGCACATGTTTACAAAAGAATCCCTCAGCTTAGAAATGTAGATTTCAATAAGATTGCAGCCCGATATAGTAAAGCAACCTTATTGAAGTATATCCAGAATAAGAAAAACTTCCAGCCTAATCACTATATCCTCGATAATCCAGAAGAGTATCACACCATGCGTGAGATTCTTATCGAGATGGAAGACTTATTGTTCTCTCCAAGTAGAATGAAGATTTTGGCTATTCCTGCAAGCGGGAATATTCAGGATGATAAGGTGAAGCTAGAGGGAGTAAATCGTATTCTGAAGAAGTATATTCAAGAAATAATGCTTCATTTTGACTTACCATTCGATCAGGAATTGCGTGAGCCTAGTCGTGAAGAGATTATTACTACTGCAATACAGAAGTTTCAGGAAGTTACGGGTATTCCAATAGAAACCCTTAATCTTAGAAACTACATTTATCGCTATGTATATAAGATTCGTTCGGTTGAAGGTTTCCCTAATGATGAGTTTGCAGAGCAGAATACAGGTTATCTTACAGATGTAATTACCCGGCGAATTGTAGATGTCGATCTGCCTATATCAGATAAGCTATTGTATTTATATCTGATGCGTAATGACGATAGCTTTGCCATGATGGTAATTCACCGTCTAAACTTCTTGCGCGAGCAAATAGATGAATATCATAATGAAGATGCAAAGATTCATGCAGAAAAGGTATTGTCTCATCTTGTTCCGGAAGACTTAGGGAATATTATCGATTTTATTCTTCGTAAGAAAGATATTAAAGTTCCTGAGGAAGACTTGCATAAGGTTACTCAGCGCGTAGTTCTGTTTCTGATTTCTATATTGAACAGAACAAAAGGCACGTCCTATTACGATCGCTATGTACACACTCTGATTAAGGTTGTAGAGAATAAGTTTATTCGTCAGAATAGCAATATCAACCAAATGATTCAGCATGGAGTTAGTGTATTTAAGAATTTTGCCGATGGCAATACTTCTCTTGAGCAGTGGAATAAAGGTCAGTTAAAATGGATTTCCGATATATTAAGTAAATGTGGTGTAATCTCTGCTGAACAATCTGTTCAAACACATACACGTATTGCTACAGATGCTAAGAAAAGAGAACACCCATTCCATAAAGTCGACCTTATTCCTGCAGAAAAGCCAAGTGAAGAGAAACATCCAGACGATTATTTAAAGTATTTGGATGTTAAGCCTGCTTCTTCCTTCTTTGTAAATCGCCTTGTCGATTTTACCAAGCATATGGATAATGATGATTATCGTTGCAAGATTATGCGTAATGGTTTGGTAAAAGAGCTTATGATTTTTCAGAAGTCGTATATCAAGTATCTTACCGATAACTTTAGGTTGATGCAAAATGAAGATGCATCTTTAGAAGATATTAAAGACTTTGTGCCTGATACCATAATGTTTTATGGAGCACCCGAAAAGGTTATTTCTTTCCCTAAGATTGGATACTTCGATATTCCTGGACCTAATGGAAATATAAAGACGATAGTTACTCCATTGCGGAATGATATAGACTATTTTGGTGATATAAAGAAGCCTCGTCTTCAGATGATGAATGAGCGAGTAAAAGAGATGGGAGGTATTCCAAAGCATGGTTCTTTATTCGCTGTAGAGCTTGAAGATGGTGGTGTGTTTGTTGTTGAAGTAGATGGAGATAGTGGTGTAGGAAAATCGGAAATGATTGCTGCATTGGTGTTGAAGTGGTTGCGTCATAATCTTCCAGGAATTAGATCTGTAAAGCTTATTGCAGGTGATATGTTCCATGTGTTTCAAGACGAGCAAGGTCAGTTGTATGGTATAGGAACCGAGGTGGGAGACTTTAGTCGTGTAACTGATTTCGACCCTGATTATATTCGCTATTATAGGTACTTATTTGAATCAAGTGCCGACAGTAATGTGGAAGACTTAAATAGTCGATCAACAGTATCTGGTTTATGCGATATAACTATGCCATATAAGATTGATATTATGCTTACAGCAAGCAATTATGCTCAGCGAGAAGCAGGGATTACACGTGTTGATAATCCGGAGAACTTCTTGTTGTATATCGATTCTCATGGTGAGCGTAAAGAAAAAGCTACCAGTCAGGATGGTCCAAACTTCCAAAGAACCTTGTTGCGATATACCCATCTGAGGAATATTGTAGATGTATTGTCGACTCATGGTAATTATCTGGATACTGTTCTGGACTGGGTAAAAGATAAAGATGGAATTTACTATCTGGCATCATCCTATAAGATGATGGATAAGGTGGATATAGAGGAAGTTGTAAATCAGATATTCGTTGGAAAGGACTTTATACGTAAAGGTGTTTGCGGAAATCTTCAAAAAGTACGTTTTGATGTTATCTTAAACCGATTTATATGTTCTGCCAACGATGCCGAAGGTAATCCTTTACCTGACTTTATCCTTGATCGTCCATTCTTCAGCTCTCTCTACGATTCATTGGCAAGTACCCCTGCGGGTCAGCCATTTATAGCAGAGGAATTGCAGATGGAAAATCGCTTGCATTTATTGAATGCATTGAAAGGAGGTAAAGACGGAAAAGGCAAAGGAAAGAATGTTCAATGTGGAATCCTGTCTACAGAGATTGGTAAGAAAGGACGCGAAATTAGTGGACCTCGTAAGGCTGCCGAACATATGAGTAGATTGATTCAGGAGGTGCGAAATGCTAATCCAGAATTCAATAAGAGTAAGAATGCTGTAAAGAATATAATATTGAAGCAGTATCCTTATATCTTCGAAACCGATGTGACCAGTAATGAAGTATGGAGATATAACTTCTATCTGTATCAACATCATAAAATGCGTCAGGCAACTTTTAGAAGAATGGATTTCCCCGAGCAAGTTGTTGATTTAAGTCATATGAACGGATTTATAGCCATACCAAAGGATCATGGTTTTAGTCCATTACTGATTACACCGAACTTAAATATAGAGCTAAATAGTTTTAGTGAGACCTATCTTGAATTGATGAGCCTACCAAATTATCCTGAATTTGCTCAGGAGTTTGAGGCAGATACCGATAAGCTATATGTTGCAAAAGGATATTCACAAGAAACCATTGTGAATAATATGATAATTCAGCTTCTTCTGCTTAATGAATATATATCTATAGAGGATCTCCCTGTTGGGCGTGTTGCCGAGATGGTCAATAGAGAAACAATTGCTGCAGCAAAGTATGCAGTTATGCAGTTCTTAAATCATCGAGAAAAGTCGAAGGTAGAAACACCTGAAAAGGTTGATAAGAAGCCTTCAAATAAGAAAAAGTAGTATTTTAATAACTTTATAAGGCTATCCAATTTATCTTTTGGATAGCCTTTTTTTTGTGCTTATACTCCTTGTCATTACTGTAGATTCTCTATTTTGTGATAAAATATTTATACCTAGAGGGGTTACTTTTTTATTATCTAATGATAAATGAGTGAGTTTGTTGAGGTAGGTTTGTCGTGTGGGTTGGATTCTGTTATCATTATTCTAAAGCTTTTAAATCATTCTTATATCCAATTCAATTATTCTTCATATTGGGTGAATTTTACCTTGGCACTTAAATGTTATTTACAATGTGTTAATCTGGTTAATGTTGTTGCTGATTAAATTTGAAGCAATAGAAAAGATTTTTGTTCATACAACCAATTTCAATTAACCCTTGTCTTTAAGGTATTTAAAACCCTGCTTATGATAAAATCTTTACTTTTTTATGCGTTTATGTTTATTTCTCTTTTCGGATATGGTCAGGAGGTGTTGAAGTATCGTGTTATTCCAGAAAAGGAATTTAAGCATTTTGATAAGATCCGATTTCAGCAATCGGGTTTATTGGTAATATCTCCTTCAATCATTCAATATTATTCAGTAGATAATCAATATGATTTTCGAATTCTGAACGATAGTTTAAACCTTAATAAAGGTATGCTTTCTAATAAGTGTATTGATGTTGAAGATAAATATGGAAATCTATATATGGTTGAATTTAAGTTTGATCCTGATAACAGAATGAAAGGTATAAGCTTACAAGACAGTCTTGGAAAATCCATCAACTTAGTAAGCTTTAACACGACAAATATTCCACAAAATAAGACAGTTGAATTTCACTCAAAGGAATGTAAGGTGTTTAATAATCATAAGTGGATTGATGCAGATCATATAAAGTATTCACTTTCATTTCAGGATAATTATCTGCGCATTGAAACCGATCAAGGAAAGAATACATATGATTATGTGGTTAGGAAAGCTTTTGCAAATCCTAAGAAAGATACTTTCTTTACTATTCGTGCTATTGATGACCATGGAGAATATTGTAAATTGCGTGTTGAATACCAAAAGGAAAGTGGGTTTTTAAGATTGTTTATTGATTATCCCAAAAAAACGTATGCTTTTCTAATGAAATAATAAATGTTTAAGCCATGAAACAAATAAAATTACTATTCCTTTCTTTGATTTTATTATCCTTTTCTTCTTGCTATTGTCAGGGTGAATTTCTAGGAGTCAGTGCAACAAAAAAAATGCATGCTAAGCTTAATCGTATGAAACCAAAAGGACTTAAAGGCCAACTTGTTTTTCATACCGATTATATTCTGAGCTATAATGAAGGAGCAGAGCAGGCAAATTGGGTGCTTTATGAACTAACTGATAAAGAAGTAAAAAAACCAATGTCGAGGACAGATGATTTTCGTTATGATCCATTTATAAAAACAGTGAGTGCTGAAAAAGAGGATTATGCGAGTAGTGGTTATGATCGAGGTCACCTAGCTCCTGCAGCAGATATGCATGCCTCAAAAAAGGTAATGTCTGAAAGTTTTTATATGAGTAATATGTCGCCACAACTACCACAATTTAATCGTGGAATTTGGAAGAAATTGGAAGAAAGAGTAAGGGTTTGGGCTGAAAAAAATAATACCATTTATGTTGTAACAGGTCCTGTATTAACAGATGGCCCTTATGATTCAATAGGGAAAAATCGTGTGGTTGTGCCAAAAAGATATTATAAAGTTGTGTTGGTAGATAATCCAGGTAATGATAATGATAAAATGATTTCTTTTTTACTCGAAAATAAAGGAAGTAAGCAAGCATTACAAAAATTTGTAGTTTCTACCGATCAACTTGAAAAGATAACTGGTCTTGATTTTTTCCCTTTTATAGAAGATAAGCAAGAAGCTCTTTTAGAGGCTAGTTCTGATACTAATAAATGGGATTTTGTTTCTAGGCCTACAAAAGTAAAAAAGGATCAGCAGTTTATGCAGAATAAAGAACAAGCAAAAAAGGCTCAAACACCAAAAACTAAAGTCAAAAAAGTTATCGATCGAGGAGTGCAATGTAAAGGGCTTACAAAAGCAGGAAAACGATGTAAGAAGCATACTAAGAATCCAAATGGATATTGTAGCTTGCATCAGAGTCAAGCAAAAAAGTAAAGAATATTATAGCTTTAGTTTAAAAATAATGCAATAAGTTATCTCCTTTATAGAAGAAATTGCTTAGATTCACGTTTTATTATTACAAAGTAGTTTAAAAACTAATTTGATTATAAAGTTAAATGAGGCTAACATTGAATCAAATTATTGTTGTTCTGTTGTGAGTAATGAGTTATGCGTCTTTAAGAGATTATGTTTAAATTGCTTCTAATTTAAATTACTATATGGGGGCATACCACCGTACCGCAATACTTAACTTTTTATAAGAGTTTCTAAATTACTTTTACTATGAAAAATTTATAGGAGTCGTTATGGGTACAATTTTTAAACTAAAGCTTATGAAAACTAAACTATCTCTAACTGTATTACTAATGTTTATTGGTGTAGTAACTTATGGCCAAAATATTCAACAAAATTGGTGGTCTGGTAGAGCAACAAAGTGGTATAAAAATCATAATATCATTTTGTCTCAGAGTGGAATGACTGGAGGAGACTTTACATTCGATTTCGCTGATCCTAATGATAATAGTTTCTGGGGAGTTTGGTCTCCTAAACAAGGTTCTGTATTAACGGTAAGGTCTAATGGTAAAGTAGGTATAGGTACTGACAATCCTCAGGCATGGTTTCATATTAAAACTCAAACATTGATTGATACTGATGTTGATTGGGCAAATGGATGGCGTTTTAATTTAAAAGGAGCGTATCATGAGTTTCGTATTGGTTCTACGAAGCAAAGTGATGCATTTTTTATTGCAAATTCTAAAGGAGATAAAATTCTTACTACAACAGGAAATGGTTTTGTAGGGATCAATACTCAAAAACCTGAAAAATCATTTGATGTTCATGGTGAATCTATTTTCCGTAATGCAGTATCTTTTGCAGATAAAGGTATTTTCAATAATATTTTAACTGTTAAAGGAAAAATTGGTATTGGTACAGAAACTCCAGAAGAAGCTTTTCATTTAGTAGGAAATGCCAAGATTGTTGGAGATACTAAAGTTTCTGGAAACGCAAATTTTGATGGCGAAATCATTGCCAAAAGAGTTAGTCTTGAAATAGGCAGCTTCCCTGACTATGTTTTTGAAGAGAACTATAAGTTAATGTCTCTATATGAACTAGAAAGTTTTATAAACAAGAATAAGCACTTGCCTGGAGTTCCATCAGAATCTGAAGTTGTAGAAAAAGGTTTAGATGTCGAGAAAATAAATACTCTTTTAGTTGAGAAAGTTGAAGAATTGACTTTGTATACTATTGATCAGCAGAAAAAGTTAGATTCTCAAGCTGACGAAATTAGTCAATTAAAAGAGGCTTTACTGAAAGTACAAACCATTTTGGAAAAAAAGTAATAAAAAAATGAGGCTAAATCAAAGATGTAGCCTCAAATGAAAATTATCTATTATCAAATAATAATGTTCTAAGAGATAATTTAATATAGGTAACAAAGTAACAAATATCTCTCAGGCCATTAGCATGTATAATACTAATGAAAAAAAAGAGGTAAATATTTTTATTTACCTCTTTTTTATTTTCTATTGGATGATCAGTTTTTTAACTTCAACCGAATTATTATCTAGATTTATCATTTGTATTATATAATTACCACCATTTAAATCAGTGATATTTATTCTTTCTCCAATTTGATTATTCTGTAAAGTCTTTACAGTTTGTCCTTGGATATTCATAATTCTTACTTTGTAGTTACCTTCTTTCGCAGGACTGATAGTAAGGTATTTCTTTGCTGGTTGAGGATAAACCTTAAACTTATTATCGTTTTCAAGTTCTTCAAGACCAACATTTTCTTTTTCTACAGTTATATAACCTTCTTTACTTTCAGTTACAGTGAAGCTACCGAACATTGCCATAAGCTCAACATCATAAACACCTCTTTCTGGGTATGTTACTTCGATGTGTTTTGGATCTGTTTCATCATAATCATTTTTAGCACCTTCAAAAGTCCAGATATACATTACATCTTCAGATTCTGAAGGATTAGGCATAGAGAAAACAACTTTCTCATCTTCTTTAATCTTTGTTTTGTCTGCACTAAATTCAGTTGAAGGTTCAGCATAAACAACAATCATATCGTCTTCCTTTAGGCTTTCTGTAGCACAACCATTAGATATGGTTAGAGTAACATCAAATTTTCCTTCTTCTTTGTAATTTACAGTAGCCATGCTACCTTCAGCTTCTTTTGGATCACCACCTTCAAAAATCCAATTCACTGAAGATAAGTATGTTTTGTTATCACATTCGAATATTATGCTGTTTTCAGTCATAATCTCTTTACTTGAAGCATAGATTTTAGGGATTAAAGCCTTGAAATTTTCAGCTCCAGGAGTTGCATAGATTGATTTTTCATCAGCATTTTTCTTTACAAACTCAGGACAAGCGTTCCAGTTTTCAGCAATACTATTGTCAGAGGTTAAATCACATAAGATTAAAGAGTGACCTTCGCCATTAGCTTTTACGTTCCAAGGAGCCGCATTTTTATATTCTACTTCGTCAACAACATTACCTTTTTTATCATAAAGAATGATTTTTTCACCACCATTTTTTAAGCCACCACTAGTCCATTGTAAAGCATCAATACCAAAAGTGCTTTTCATTGCTTTAGCATTAACTGCTACAACAGCATAGCCATTTCCTGCAATAGTATAATCATCGAAAGAGAATTTGAAAGCTGCATCATTAAAGAAAACTCCTTGAAGATTCACTGCTTCAGCCTTCGGATTATAGATTTCAACGAATTCTAATGAATCAGCACCACTTTCAGGTGGGTTATACATGATTTCAGAAATAACCAATTCTAAGCCTTTATAAGGTTCTTCAGTTGCAAAAACGGCATCACTTTCATCACTTAGGTCGCTACTAGTGCTGCTAATTTTAATTTTATAATCGTTTGCAATTGCCAAATCGCTTGCAGGAGTCCAAGTATATACTTTTTCTGAAGCATCTATATCAGAAGCAATGCGAATATCATCATTGTTAGGACGAGTAAGATCGATATTGACTTTACCATCAATGTTTTGGCATTCCCAAGTGATATCAAAGGTTTTGCTTACTTCGATAGATTCACCTCCATTAGGAGTAATTACACTTAGAGTTGGTACTTTTGCCTCACCAGAAATCATTAAATCGTCAATTTTCCAGGTTGCAGCTTTGCTATCGTTACTGGTATATACAAATGCAATTTTGATATCTTTATCGTAAGTACTAAGATCAATTTTGCGTGAAAAGTAGAATTGATTGTCATTTGGACCGTGGAAGTAATCAATCTCAGTCCAAGTAGCATCATTTGGATTGCCAGTAGTATAATCTGAAGATACCATTACTTTCATTGGATCTCCAGAGAATCTGTTTGCTACATGGAACCAAAATGCTAGATTATCATACTGTCCAGCTTGGATTAGAGTAGAGATTAACCAGTCTTCGTTTTCATTAGCTTTTCCAGCAGAATAACCATTCATATATGCGCATTTGCTATCAAATACTCCCTCATTATTTTTAGCTACCCACTTTTGGCTTTTACCAATAACACTTTCTTGTCTGAAATCAGCTAAACCATCTTCGAAATCAATAAATTTGAGTTGATTTGGTTTTTCAACAATGGTTATAGGTGCATCTTTTGTTGTGTAAACAATGTTTTCATCTTCTCCAACAAAAGGAAAGATTGTGAATTTATAATCTTCGTTTTCGTCTACATTAAAATAAGCATTCTGTTCAAGCATTTCTGCGTAATAAACACCTTCTCCTGCAGTTAAATCAAGATTAGTGCTAAGTTTTTCACCATCAACAGGGGTGCTAATATCATTATCTTTTGAGTTTACAACAACAAGATAACCTGTTGGAATAACATCACCTTCGGTAATATCTTCCCAGTATGCATTTAATTCAGTCTGAACTTGATTTGCAAAAATGTGACTTGGATAGTTTTTATCACCAGTATTGCTATCTTCCCAGTTTTCAAAACCACCGTTGGTTACAGCAACCTCTGTTCCAAGAGGCATTTCAATTTTTAGGTCGTCAATATAAATAAATGCTCCTTCATCAATTGGTGCGTTTTCAGTATTGTATACTCTAAATCCAATTGTTAAAGAAGTTGCTCCTTCAGGAACATTATTCTTTACTGCAAATTCAGTCCATTCTCCAGTGGTTTTATAGTCACTGTATTCTCCATATGAAGCGTAACCTTCGTTCCACTTGAATTTATATCTTGCTTTAAGTTTTTCATCAGGATGATAAATTTTGCATTTCGCCTTAACTTCAGTGGTTCCAGCAGGGATTGCAATTTCTACCTGATTCATAAATTCACGGTCAGAAGAACCTCTACTTTTGTTTTTAGTATAAACAAGTTTTGCAGAATTGTTTCCCTCAGCAACAATAGTAGTTTCTTTCACTGCTTTTACCTCAGATGCAGTTTTCCAATTTTCAGGATCGCTTTGAGCCATAGCATTACATCCAAAAAGGACAAAAAATGCTATGAATAAGACATTAGTAAATGTAGATTTTCTCATAATTAATTGTTTTTTTCTGTATTCCCTATTTCCTCTACGGGGCGGCAAATATCTCAAATAATTTTTTATTTCAAAAAAAAAGAGAAATTTACTTTCTAATTAAAGTAAATTTTATCTTTAGTTTGTTAACTTACCGTAATCCAAATATTTGGATTTATTTATTCTAGGTTAAAATATCTTCATTTTTTTTGTAAACTTAAGTAGGTGAGTTTATAGAGTGTAGGTGTTTTTATTTGAGTCTTCCTTAATGATTAAACTTTTTGCATAATTTTTATCAACCAATCATTTGAAATGGGTAATTTTGTCCGTTTTAAAATATCTAAACCGTCCAATTAAGAATAAAAACTATGTACGGCTCTCAGAAGAAAAAAAAGATAACAACTCATACTCTTCAAGAGATGAAGAGGAATGGAGAAAAAATAGCTATGTTAACTGCTTATGATTATTCTATGGCTAGAATATTGGATCATGCAGGTGTAGATGTAATTTTGGTAGGAGATTCAGCTTCAAATGTGATGGCAGGTAATCAAACCACTTTGCCCATAACACTAGATCAAATGATTTATCATGCTACATCTGTTGTAAAAGCAGTAAATCGAGCTCTTGTAGTTGTCGACCTACCCTTTGGAACTTATCAGGGAAATAGTAAAGAGGCCCTTTGTTCTGCAATTCGTATTATGAAAGAATCAGGTGCAGATGCCATCAAGATGGAAGGCGGGCAAGAGATATTAGAGTCTGTGAACAGAATTTTAACTGCAGGAATTCCAATAATGGGGCATTTAGGATTAATGCCACAATCGATTAATAAATTTGGTACCTATGTCGTTAGAGCTACAGATGTAGATGAAGCAACTAAACTAAAAAGAGATGCTTTGCTTTTGGAGAAAGCAGGTTGTTTTAGTATAGTTTTAGAGAAGATTCCTGCAGTCTTGGGAGCAGAAGTAAGTAAGAGTTTGCTTATTCCAACAATAGGAATCGGAGCAGGAAGTAAAACTGATGGTCAGGTTTTGGTTGTTCATGATATGATGGGAATTTCACAAGATTTTCAACCTAGATTTTTGCGTAGATATTTAAATCTATTTGCGGAAATGACAGGTGCTGCGCAGGCTTATATTCATGATGTGAAAACGAATGATTTTCCTTCAGAAAAAGAACAATATTAATAATAAGTAATGGAAGAAAATTTCAAGAATGTTGCAGATCGTATCTTATATGAAGATAATCATGTAATCATTGTAAATAAGTTGCCATCTGAGATAGTTCAGGGGGATAAAACAGGTGATGAGCCTTTAAGTGAGCTGGTTATGCGTTTCGTTAAATGGAAATATAATAAACCAGGTAATGTATATATAGGAGTTGTTCATCGTTTGGATAGACCTGTAGGAGGAGCTGTGATTTTCTCGAAAACCTCAAAAGCCTTACCTCGGTTTAATAAAATGATACAGGATAAGAGTATCACCAAAAAATATTGGGCTATTGTGAAAAATGCACCACCAAAAGATTCAGATAATCTTGTGCATTTTCTAATCCGATATCCTGAGAAAAACAAGTCTGTAGCTTATAATAGCGAGAGAAGAAATTCAAAAAAAGCAGAGTTGAATTATAAGGTAATAGCAAAAAGTAAAGATTATTATCTTTTGGAAATAGAATTGCTAACAGGCAGACATCATCAAATTAGAGCACAATTAGCAGCTATTGGATGTCCTATTAAAGGAGATCTAAAGTATGGTTTTTCAAGAAGTAATAAAGGAGGATCAATTAGTTTGCATGCTCGTAGTCTTGGGTTTAGTCATCCTGTAAGCAGTAAAGATATTTATGTAGAAGCTCCTGTTCCAAATCAAGATCCATTGTGGGACTATTTTTCTTCGGTTTTGAAAGAAGAGAAAGCTTAGAGTTTAATGCTTTTTGATAAAGAAATAACTTAATACTCATTACACACGAATTGACTTATAATAAGTTTTGTGGGTAATGGGTGTTTTTTTATTGCTTCAACGAGAGAAAAATAGGAGCTGTTGCAAAAAAATATATTAACAGAGTGAATTAATATCTCTGCAGATAATAAGTTGTTATCTGTAAAAAAGATGCTTGTGATTAAAATATTATATAGAAAATAATTTGCAACAGCCCCAATTGTTGCACTATAATCTCTTTTAGAATTTCAGATGTTTTACTGTATTTCCGTTTTCTATAATTTTGTTCAGCGATTCAATCCCTAATCGAAGATGTTCTTCTACATGTAAAGAACTAACTTTTTTGTCACTATTTTCTGTTTTTACCCCTTCAGAAATCATAGGTTGGTCAGAAACCAGTAATAAAGCTCCAGTAGGAATTTCGTTTACAAATCCTACAGAGAAGATAGTCGCAGTTTCCATATCAATAGCCATACTTCTAGTGGCTCTTAATATTTCTTTGAAATCTTTATCGTATTCCCAAACTCTTCTATTGGTAGTGTAAACTGTTCCTGTCCAATAGTCACGTTTTCTTGCTCTTATGGCATGAGATATTGCCTTTTGCAGATTAAATGCAGGAAGTGCAGGAACCAGAGGATGAATATAATCGTTAGAAGTTCCTTCTCCTCTAATTGCAGCAATAGGAAGGATTAAATCTCCTAATTTATTTTTACGTTTTAGCCCCCCGCATTTTCCAAGGAATAATGCTGCTTTGGGTTTTATAGAACTTAACAAATCCATAATTGTAGCAGCATTAGGGCTACCCATACCAAAGTTAATTATAGTTATGTCATTAGCAGTGGCGCAAGTCATTGGCCGATCTTTTCCTTCTACTTCAACATTATTCCATTTTGCGAAAAGCTCAACATATTGTTGAAAGTTTGTAAGCAAAATACATGAGCCAAAATCTTCTAAGTGCATTCCCGTATAACGAGGTAGCCAATTATCAACAATGTCTTTTTTTGTCTTCATGGGCGTGGATTTAATTTTAAATGATTAACTCAAAAAAAATGGGTTTATTTTCTATTTTTGTTCCTAAACAAAGCAGTATGCATAAACTTAATTTGCCTAATTGTAAGTTAAAAATCAAAGAGCTAAATTCAAAGAAGTATGTATTTGATGCGATACGTAAAAAATATCTTTTGTTAACTCCAGAGGAATGGGTTAGGCAAAATTTTATATATTTTCTGATCCATTTCAGGGGAGTACCTAGTGGCCTTTTGTCTTTAGAAAAAGGAATCAAGGTAAACACTATGTTTAGAAGAACAGATATAGTGATTTATAGTTCTACAGGCGATGCATTATGTATTGTTGAATGTAAAGCAGCAAAAGTTAAAATTACTCATGCTGTTTTTGAACAAATTGCTCGTTATAATATGGCTTTGCGGGTTCCTTATTTAGTGGTTACAAATGGATTACAAACCTATACTTGCTATATAGACTATGCCAAATCGAGGTTTCAGTTCTTGAAAAACTTACCAAGGTTTGAAGAAATGGATAAAAGAATAGGTGAAAATTAGCAATTCATAATAATTAAAAATTAAGTTCATTTTTTCAAGGAATAAAAAAATATTGCATTTTGCACAAAATTGAGGAAATTAAGAGTTATTATATAGGTTAAACATATGTTTAGCTTTTCTAGCCGGCAAAAAAGCTGGGCATGTTCTTCTTATGAAATTGAATTTGGGGAGGCTAGGGGAGATTTTTTCAAAAATAATAATAAATTTGCAAGGCATAAAAATTAGACTATCATGAAACACCTTATCAAAATTGCATTGGCTATTATTGTTGTGGGTTTGGCTTACTTCGTATATCGCAGCATTCAACATCCAATTGAATTTAAAAGAGATAAAAAACAGATAGAATCGCAGGTAATTCAAAGATTAAAAGATATTCGTACTGCGGAGGGGCTTTACAAAAGTATCAACGGAAAATATACAGGAAACTTTGATACCTTGATTAACTTCTTGAATACAGGTATGATTCCTGTTGTGAATATTGTTCCAGATCCAACAGATACTACCTTTATGAGAAAGATTAGAGATACCGTTGCTTTTATTAAGGCAGCTGATTCTGTTTTTTCTCGTCGTGCTAATGTTAATGCTTCAGATATTCGTTTTATTCCTAATAGTGGGAATGAACAATTTGAGCTTTATGCAGGTACTGTTAAACGTAGTGGTGTTAGACTTAATGTTTTTGAGGCAAAAGCTCCATTTTCTTCTTATTTGAATGGATTAGATGAGCAAGACATTATTAATATCACCGCCCGTGAAGAACAAATTGAAAAATTTCCTGGTATGAAAGTAGGGTCTCGTACAGAGCCTTCAACAGACGGAAACTGGGAGTAAGAAATTTACAATTAGCTTATGATACTTACCAAACCAATCATATCGCTTTTTGACAGAAATTTTGATCACAATACTATTTTCAATAATCGATTATCCATTCGGGCATTCCCGGATGGATTTTCTTTTTCTGTTAAAAATTTAGAGGAGTCTAGATATGTGGGCTTCGAATATTATCAGTTTGATAAAAAGAACGGACAAGGTTCGCTAGCAGTAGATCTGTTAAAAGAAATTACAGTACAAAAACAGTGGTTGAAGGAGCGGTTTGGTGAAGTTGTCTGGGTTTGTACTGAGGCGGATAATATTTTTTGTCCAAAGGCTTTAAATATGTCTGAAAATGAATTGAAGCATTATATGTTCAATTTAGAACTTGCTCCGTTTAGGCATTTAGAAAAGGATGATTTAAATAATTTAGGAGTATATAATTTTTTTACTGTAGCATCTCAGGTTAAAAATACATTAAAAGAGATTTGGACAGATTCAAAAATTGACATACAACATTTTAACTCTCTTCTATTGTATCATTTGCATGTTGATTTTATAAATCGGGGAAGCGAGAGTATGGTTTATTTGCATATCGATGAGAATCATTTCGATATATTTGTTTTTGACCAATACAGATTTAAGATGTATAATCAATTTCAGTTTAAAACTGCCGAAGACTTTATTTATTTTCTGATGAATGTATATCATCAATTAAATTTGAAGCCAGAGCATGTCGGAGTTACCTTTCTAGGTAAGATAGAGCGGCAGTCTGACTTATACCGAAAAACCTACCGATACGTTCGAAATTTATCTTTTATACGTTTGGCTTCAAATATGAAGTTAAGTTATATATTCGATCAATTATCAGAACATCGATATTATTCGTTCTTTTGTGGTTGATTTATAAGAAACAATAAAAATAAATTATCGTGAGGATTGTAAGTGGAAATTATAAAGGTAGGGTACTGAAATTGCCAAAAGATTTACCTGTCAGACCAACAACTGATATGGCAAGAGAAGCTTTATTTAATATTTTAAACTCTAACTTTTATATTGACGAAATGGATGTTCTTGATTTATTCTCAGGAACAGGTGCAATTAGTTTTGAGTTTGTAAGTAGAGGAGCAAATCAGGTGATCTGTGTAGAAAAGAATGCACTTTGTGTTGATTCAATAAAAAGCAACTCTAAAATACTTGATATTACAAATATTCAAGTTTTAAAAACAGACGTTTTTAAGTTTCTTGGTAGTTGTAGACGTTCGTTTGATATTGTTTTTGCCGATCCTCCTTTTGTTTTGACACAAGAGGAATATGAGCAAATATATACACAAGTAATTGAGAAAAAGTTATTGAAAGAAAATTCGTGGCTAATCCTAGAGCACTCAAAAGACAAAGACTTCTCTCATCTTCCCTATTTTCATGAGATCCGTAAATATGGGAAAGTGCATTTTTCTATTTTCGAAAATAGTATCGAAGAAAGTGAAGAGCAAAGTGAATAAAAACAGATATTCTTAATTCTTCAGTTAGCATAAAATGAAGAAATTATTAGAGGTTGTCTAGTATTGTAAATAAAGGGACAACCTCTTAAATAAATTTCCTTTTAAATTTTCCAGTTTTAGTATTCGTCCTCATGAAAGAAAAAATCTTCTTTACTGGGGTAATCAGGCCAAATATCTTCGATGCCTTCATAAATTTCACCTTCGTCTTCTATTTCACGAAGATTTTCGATAACTTCTTGCGGAGCCCCAGAGCGGACACTGTAATCGATCAGTTCTTCTTTGGTACAAGGCCAAGGAGCATCCTCTAGTTTCGAAGCTAGTTCTAATGTCCAATACATTTTAGGTAATATTAATGGTTAATGTGGTGCAAAAATAACAGATTTGCTTAAAAAATCAAGATATTTTTGCTTTTACACTCGCGGATTCCATGCTATTTCTTGGTCTCCATTGTCATATATGATTTTTCTTGCCAAAACAAATAAATAATCGGATAAGCGATTTAAATATTGTCTGCAGAACGGATCTACTTCAAATTCTTCCGCAAGCTGAACAACTATTCTCTCAGAACGTCGGCAAATACACCTTGCAACATGGCAATGGGAAGAAACTATATTTCCTCCAGGTAAGACAAATGAATTAAGCTCAGGTATGTCTTCGTTCATTTTATCTATAGCCTTTTCCAAATAAGTAACATTATCCTGTTCTATTTTGGGTAATTTTTTTCCTATTATAGCCTTAGGATCTGTTGCTAGCAACGATTCTAAAGTAAACAACCTATCTTGAATCTCTAATAGTTCTTCTTTTACAGATTGATTTGAGACAGAGTCTCTAATCAAACCTATATAGGAATTGAGTTCATCAACAGTACCATAGGCTTCAATTCTTTGGTGATACTTAGGTACTCTTGTTCCGCCAATCAGAGCAGTAGTCCCTTTATCTCCTGTTTTTGTATAAACTTTCCAGTCTGAACTCATATTGTATATTAGATTAAAGTGTTGTTAATGATAAATAGTTTTATTTAAGAATATTGTGAAACAGTTACTATATTTTTGTTTTTTTCATCAGATTCAATGATTCCATCTCTCAATCGGATGATTCTATGGGCATGCAAAGCAATATCTTCTTCATGGGTTACAAGAACAATTGTATTACCTGCTTTGTGGATTTCTTCCATTAGACCCATGATTTCCACTGATGTTTTTGTATCTAAATTTCCTGTAGGCTCATCGGCTAAAATTAATGAAGGTTTGTTAACCAATGCACGTGCAACAGCTACTCTTTGTCTTTGACCTCCGGATAGTTCGTTTGGTTTATGTTCCATTCTATCTCCCAGGCCAACTTCCATTAATGTTTTTTCGGCAATCTTTTTTCTTTCATCTTTTCCTATACCAGCATAAATTAGAGGTAGCATCACATTTTCTAGTGCAGTAGATCTTGGCAGAAGATTAAATGTTTGGAAGATAAATCCGATTTCAAGATTTCTGATTTCGGCCAACTGATTATCATTTAGGGAGCTAACGTCTTTGTCGTTTAGAAAATATTCTCCTGATGAAGGAGTGTCTAAGCATCCTAAAAGATTCATTAATGTGGATTTACCAGATCCTGAAGGGCCCATCAATGCAACAAATTCATTTTTTTTAATACTGAGAGAAACTGAGCGTAGCGCTCGTACAATTTCCGAACCTACTTTAAAGTTTCTAACAATTGATTCTAAGCGGATTACTTCATTGTTAGTCATATTTTAAGAAATTTGTTTCTAAGATAGATGTTAATTGTAAATAATGTACTAATAATCGGCTTTAAGTATGAAGTTTTGTTTAGGAATCCCTTTTCTGAAAAAGACTATACCCATATGAAATAAGTCGATGGTAATACTTACTTTTGGGTTTTTACAAATCTCTATCCAAGCTTCCCTCATTTGCTTCGACCAGGAAATATCATCGATAATTATACAACTATTATCATTTATATGTTCTAAGCAGCAACGAAAATATTTTAGTGTTGCTTCTTTTCTGTGGTTACCATCTATTAATACAAAGTCAACTTCTTGAATTTTATTGAGTAACTGAGGAATTTCTATGTCAAAGGATCCATTAATTACTTCAATATCATTAATATTAAATTGTTTAAATGATTCTTGTGCAATTTCTACAATGTTCGCACAGCCTTCTATTGTATATATTGAAGATTTTGGACTTGCTAATTTTAATGCTAATGTAGAAACTCCAAAAGAAGTACCTAATTCAAGTATTTTTTGAGGGGCAATATCCTTAACTAATCTATAAACTAAAAATAAATCTTTATTTCTTAAGCTTCTTTTTTTGTTCAGTGTAGCAACGCTTTCGGAATAAGAAATATAATTTTTATTTCCAGATTTCGAACCAAAATCGCATGTTTCAAGTAGGCGATGAGATGTGTTAAGTTGGTTTTGTAGCTTTAATAGTTTTATATAGTCACTATATTTATTATTATCTTCAAACACTTCAGTAATTAATCGAAAAACAAAAGGAGAATGCACCTTATGTTTATTGATTGATCTGTTTTTGTATTTTAAATAATTATTTATCTTATTTGTAATCCCCATTTTATTTTAATTCTACTTTACTAACAAAAAATACTAATCTAGAAGCTGAGTTTGTTTCGTTTTGGATATTTTGATACCCATAAACCAGGAAATTATTTTCATACCAATTTTCAATTTTCAACTTTTCTTGATTGGTAATTATATCTCCTTTATTACCTGTTTGTAAAGGGTCGTAAGCAATTGGAAATATAGCTTCTCCTTTATTGTAAATACAACTTGCTATGCTTGATTCATGCATATAAGCCATTGTTTCGTCTTCAGGACTTTCGTAATGACAAATATGAGAATATAATTCTTGATTTAAGATATTATATAAGTCTATTTTTGCAACATATTCAAGTTGTCCATTTGTGTCAAAAGTAAATTTATTCCCTTGTATAAATCTATAGCCTTCAAATATATTTTCTGTACGGGGTTGTAATCTACCAAAATAATCATAATCCATTCTTGTTATTGTTTTGTATTGAGGGTAGTAGCTTTCTGTAAATAGAAATAAATGGTTGTTTTTTATATAGGAATGGTTTAGTATATGATTTATACTTTTTTGTTTAAAATGCTTATTTTTCTTTTTTGATTTCCTCTGTTTAAAGGAATAGAATCGACTGTTTTGTTTCTCATTGTTTATTTTAAAAAAATAAACACCATCAGCTTTTAAAGATTTTATCTTTTTTGCAGTTCTATGTCTTGCACGAACATCTCCATATAAGCCAGAAATACAATAGGTTTGGTTGGGTAATTTATGAAGCTTCATGTTTAGAGGAAAATTTAAGCGATTTAGAGGTTCGCTAATAAATTGTACTTCTTTAAAATCGGAAGTAGGGTTAAATTCAATAAGATGATTTGAGTACCATCTTTTTCCGTTAAATTCCTGAACAATTGCAGTATAAGTATTGTCTTCTGGATTTAGTATAATATCTGGAACACACAGATTAATATCTCTAATTGATATGTTGTATTTTTTTATTTCCCTATTCTTAAAATCATAATAGAGTATATGATTATAATGGTTGGAATTTTCTGTAAGAATAATTCCAGTATCTTCATTTGATATGAGTTTATATGGCTTTGATTTTTTTGGTCCAGTAAAGCTAAGAGTATCATAACTCCCATTTAAATTATCCCATTTTACGATAATGAAATTATGGCTGGATTGCTTTTTTTGTTTGAAAACCAGAGTAGTTTGGTTTCTATTTTGATTGGTAACCTGAAGATCTAATCCTGCAGGAATATGTACCTTTTTATTTACTCTTTCATTAAAGGCTGTATCGATCTGGTAAAACTTCCAAACCTGGTAGTTCTCATTTATGAAATTGGGGGTAGGAAAAATCAGTAAGAAACCATGATTGTTGCAATTTTGCAATCTGAATAAATCTACGTTTTGGGGAGCAGGAATTTCTTTTCTTAAAATATGCTGAGGAAATGCAAAGTCTGTTAGAAGAAAAATAAATAATAATAAATTGATTGTGTAATAGTAGACTTTTTTCATGCAATTAATTTTGAATTAATGAATACTTGTGGATCATCCTTTTATAAATCTTTTCTGAAAACGTGTCTTTGCGAGCATAACAAAGGTATGAGAAATAGATTGTCTTCCCAAGTTTTCAATTAAAAACAGCTTTCCCTTTTCCTTGAATTCTTTCTAGATTATATATAATAACTTATATTTGATATTGGCGATAAGTTATTTGCTAAGGCTTAGTGAATTTGCTTTTGTATTGAAGTCGATCTAATTATAAAATGCTATTTTTTGATGGAGGGTAAATAAAAGAGCAAGGACTTAGAAATCCGTGCTCCTTATTAAATTTTAGCTGAATAAGCCAAAGACTTCTTCTTTATATTTTTTCATTATAAAGTCACGACGGAGTTTTAAATTTGGAGTTAGTTCTCCCGATTTAATTGTCCATTCATTATTTAATAATTTAAATCTGTTTATTTTTTCTGTGGCTCCAAACGTCTTATTATAATGGTCAACTTCTTTTTTGAATCTCATTATTATCGATTTATTTAAAACCATTTCTTGATTATTAGTATATGGTATATTTTTTATTTTACACCATGATTTTAAGTGGTCAAAATTTGGAGTGATAAGAGCTGCTGCAAATTTTTGATTCTCTCCCAAAACTACCAGAGAATCAATAAAAGGAGATTCTTTAAGTTTATTTTCAAGTAATACAGGACTTATGTATTTTCCATTAGAAGTTTTAAATATTTCCTTTTTCCGGCCTGTGATTTTAAGAAATTTATCATCTTCCAACATGCCTATATCGCCAGTGTGTAACCACCCGTCTTTAGAAATTACTTCATTGGTTTGCTCTGGTGATTTGTAATATCCTTTCATCACAGAAGAACTTTTTACCAATATCTCACCATCATCTCCAATTTTTATATTTACATTTTTTAGAGCCAATCCTACACTGCCTATTCGCTGTTCTCCATCAGCAAGGGTAGTGGTTGAAACTACAGGTGAATGCTCGGAAAGTCCATAACCCGAAACTAAAGGAATACCCGCAGCATTGAATATTCGCATCAATCTGGGTTGTAATGCAGCTCCTCCAGAAACAATTACTTTAAATTCGCCACCCATAACAATTTTCCATTTATTGAAAACAAGCTTTCGGGCAAGTTTTAATTGTAATTCATAAAAAGAGCCATTTTTTCCATAGAATTCATATTTTAACCCCAGGTTGACTGCCCAGAAGAAAAGAACTTTTTTAATCCCAGTTAATTTTCTTCCCTTCATGATTATACGATCATATATTTTCTCTAATAATCGAGGAACTGTAGCCATTGCATGAGGTTTTATTTCTTGCATATTATCTACTATGCGAGCTAAATTTTCAGCATAATAAACGGTACAGCCCATAGATTGAAACATCAAGTTTAGAGTGCGTTCATAAATATGACATAGCGGTAAATAACTAATTACCTTATCGCCTGCAAGAGTAGGAGATACGGGTTGAAGTCCTTCTACATTGCTTAATATGTTTTTATGAGAAAGCATTACTCCTTTAGGAAAACCTGTTGTTCCAGAGGTATAGATCATTGTCGAAATATCATCTTCTGAAACAGATCCTTTTGCTCTTTCTAGTTTTTCCTTTTGCTGATTCTTGTTTCCAAGTTCAATCAATTCATTTAGGTGAGGAACATTGTCAATATGTTTAAAAGTATAGATTCCTTGAAGAGATTTTATTTCAGGGATAATGTGTTCTATACGTTTAAGTAATTCTTTTCCTGCTACAAAACCATATTTTACTTCTGCGTGATTTAATATATACCTATAATCAGAATCGCTTATTGTTGGATAAATTGGAACATGAATAGCGCCAACTTGTTGAATAGCTATATCTAAAAAGTTCCATTCTGGACGATTGTTGGAAATAGTAGCGATTTTATCACCCTTTTGTATACCTAGTTTCAAAAGCCCAAAGCTTATTGAGTTGGTGATTGTAATATATTGATCAATATTGTATTTGACCCATTTCCCATCTTCTTTCCCTGCAAGAACTGTATCTACTTCGTTATAATTCCTTTTAATATGAGGCAATAAATCAAATATTCGTTTCATACTATTTATCCATTATCAAGGTTAATAGAATCCTGCCTTGATGTTAATTTAAGTTGCTTATTGTGTAATAACTTATTTGTAATTAAGATTTAATTTTGACATTAAAAAGGGTTTAATCCTTTTGGGCAATTGAAAAAACATGTAATTATCGGACCTAAAAAATAAGTGGAAATAGCTGTTTTTGTTAAACTCAATTATATATTTCCTGAATTAGGTTATAATATTTTTTTAGTACCAAATTCCTTTTTAGTTTAAGTGTAGGCGTTAAATCTCCTGATTCTACGCTCCAGATATCTTTACAAAAGCGGTATTTGTGTATTTGTTCAGTTTTGCCAAGTTTTTGATTGAGATCATCAATTTCGGATCTCACCCTATATCTAACCTCTTTATTTATTAAAATGTCCTCTGATTTTTTATAAGGGATATGATTTCTTTTACACCATTCTTTTAAGTATTGAAAGTTGGGGACAATAATTGCGGAAGCAAATTTTTGATTTTCCCCAACAACCAGAACATTTTCGATAAAGGGAGATGTTTTTAAATGATTTTCGATGGGAACAGGGGCTATATATTTTCCTAAAGAAGTTTTGAAAATTTCTTTTTTTCGCCCAGTAATCTTCAAGTGTCCTTTTGAATTGAATTCTCCAATATCACCAGTGTGAAACCATCCATCTTTATCGATTACTTCTTGTGTTTTTTCTTTATTGTTATAGTATCCCACCATGACATTTGGCCCAGAACAAATGATTTCTCCATCATCTGCAATTTTTACTTGTGTTCCTTTAATTGGAGGTCCAACAGTTCCATAAGTAATACCTTTTTCATTATTATCTGTTACAGCAATTACAGGAGAAGTTTCTGTAAGTCCATAACCTTCAAAAATAGGGATACCCGCAGCCCAAAATATTTTAGCCAACTCTTCATTTAATGCAGCACCGCCAGAGACAATTATTTTAAAATTCCCTCCAAGGGCTTTTTTCCATTTATTAAAAACTAATTTTCTGGAAATAATTAATTTCAAACGATAAAGGCTGATGTTTTTTTCTTTTTCTGGATGATATTGTTCGGCAATAGAAATGGAGTAATCAAAAATTTTCTTCTTGAATTTTTGTAGGTCCAAAGATTTGTGTTTGATCTTTTCATATACCTTTTCCAAAAATCTGGGAACTGCCGTCATCATATCAGGTTTTACCTCTTGAATATTTTGAGATATTGTTCCCAGATTTTCCGCATAATAAATAGAAATTCCCAAGTAAAAATATAAGTAATTAAGCATTCTTTCATACATATGACATAATGGTAAAAAACTTAAAGCTTTTCCATTCTCTCCAAATGTTGGTATGTATGATACAGCCTTAAAGTTGCTAACTATATTATTATGTGTTAGCATTACTCCTTTTGGATTTCCTGTAGTTCCAGAAGTGTAAATTATACTGGCAATATCATCAGTCCTTATCGTTTTTGATAAATTGTGAATTTTGTGGAGTGTGGTTTCTTCTGTAGTATTTCTAAGAATTTGGTAAAAATCATCTTGTTTGTTATCTGGTTGAATGCTAAATACTTTTTGTATAGAGGGGATGTTTTTCGATAAATTACCAATTCTGTCTATTACTTCATTTCCAGCAATAAAAAGGACTCTTGCTTTGCAATCGTTTAAAATAAACTCAAAATCGTCTTTACTCGAAGTTGGATATATGGGAACGTGTATCGCCCCAATTTGCATAATGCTAAAATCAATAATATTCCATTCTGGAGAATTGTGTACTACTGTAGCAACACGATCTCCTTTATTAATTCCTAAATCGAGAAGGGCTTTACTTAATGAATTTATATTTTCTATCAGTTGATCAATATTGTAGTAGACCCACTGTCCTTTTATTTTTCCTGCTACCACATCTTTTTTTGGTTGATACTTTTTCTTGTAATTAATCAACAAATCAAAGAGTCTTGAAACATTTTCCACAATCAAAAATTTAAGAGGACATGATTTATTTAACTGTTTTTGTTAAACAACTGCGAACTAGCTTGTGCTACAGGCATTACAACCATATCATTAACATTTACATGATTTGGTAAATCAGCAACAAATTTTACAGTTGTAGCAATGTCTTTTCCTGTGAGTGGAGTGAAACCATTATATACCTGATCGGCACGATTTTTATCTCCATGAAAGCGTACAATCGAGAATTCGGTTTCTACTGCACCTGGAGCAATTTGAGTGACTCTAATTCCATAAGGCAATAAGTCGGCTCTCAGAGCTTTTGTAATAGCATCAACAGCATGTTTAGTTGCACAGTATACATTTCCGTTAGGATAAACTTCTTTTCCTGCAATACTTCCAATATTGATGATATGTCCTTGTTTTCTTTCGATCATAAGAGGAGATATTTTTCTAGATATATATAGGAGACCTTTTACGTTGGTATCAATCATAGTTTCCCAGTCAGAAATATCACCATTTTGGATAGGATCTAAACCTAAGCTTAATCCTGCATTATTTACTAAGATATCAATTTCTTTCCAATTATCAGGTAATTGGTCTATAGCGGAAAAAACTTCTTCTTTGTTTTGAATATCAAAACAAAGGGTTTTACATGGTATATCTTTTGCTTCAAGATCTTTTTTTATCTTTTCTAATCTGTCTTTACGCCTGCCTGTTAGAATGAGGCGATTTTTTGAGTTAGCAAAAATTTCTGTACATGCTGTTCCAATACCACTGGTTGCTCCTGTGATTAAAATTGTTTTACCCATAATTATTAAAATTTTGTTTCCCCTTCTGTATTTTAAAGTACAGTAGCATTTGAGGACAAATTTAAGAAAGAATTTAATTTGTTTTTAATTTAAACTGAGTTAGTGTTATAGGATTGAATTAAAGGTCTTTTTTGTGAAAAACGATTTATTTTTGATTTTTGTTTGAAAAAAATACAATTTAAATCGTCGACTTAATTGATTGTTGATTAATGTGTTAAGTGTTTTGTTGGTGACTGGTAAAGGGAAAAAAATAAACTAAAATAAAATAAGGGCTTGTTTATAATAGTTTTACATACATAAAGAGAGCAAACGAAGTAAAGCTGAATTTTAGGAGTTAGGTCTTTTAAAAAGTACCGTTTAAGTTTCTAAAGTTTAGTAATTGGATCGAAAAACTAATTTACTAACTCAATTTAGTATATGTTCACCCCATTGAACGTGTATTAAACCTAAAGACTGTGAAAAGATGAAATCCCAAAAACAAAGTATTCGTCCTTTAGATTTATCAAAATCTACAATTATTTCATTAGATTCTAATAGAACTTCTTCTAATCAAAGATCTGATAACGAATCAGGTTGTCATAGTTGTTGGGCAGGTTGTATTTTACCTACAAAACTATCTAATTGTTGTTAAGAATTTTCTTATAGAAATATGAATATAAAAAAGGAGGCAATAGCCTCCTTTTTTTTGTATCATATATGGAATTTAAGATTTCCAATCAAAAATTATTAGTTATCATATCAATTCGCTTCATTGCTTCTTCATTATACTCTTCAATGAGCTTATGCGAATACTGAGTTCGTTTTTTTAAGATTTAAATAAGCGAAGTATAAGAAAACCAGATGCTCCAGAGATAATCGAACCGAGTAAAATTCCGATTTTAGCTGAATCAATGTAGACTGGATTTGAAGCATAAGCAAGATTTGCGATAAAAATAGACATAGTAAATCCAACACCGGCTAAAAATCCAATGCCAAGAATATGTGGAAACACTACATTTTGTGGTAATTGGGTTATTTTTAACCGTAAACTCAGATAAGAGAATAGTGTAACACCAACAAAATTCCCGACAATTAAACATATAGCCGTATTTATTATAAGTGGAAATTCAATATTCATGTTGGCATTTATACTTACCCCTGCATTGGCCAGCGCAAAAAGAGGTACGATAAAATAGGCCACCCAATTGTGCAAACGATGTTCGAGTTGTTGAAGAGGAGATTGAACATCATCAGATATTTCCTCTAGGTCATCAATTTGGGCAATTTGCTTTTTGGATAGAATGAAAGATGAATGATCTTGTTCATTCCTAAAAGAATCGGAGATATACTTCAGTTTATTTGCATAGGCTTTAACATCAATTTTTTGTCTTAAGGGAACTGTAAAAGCTAGTAATATACCTGCAACAGTTGGGTGGATTCCAGATTTTAAAAATAAGAACCAAACGATTATACCCAAAATCAGAAATAAATACTTTGAATGAATACGTTTGTATGACAACCATGCTAATATTAGTAAAGGAATAGCGGCTAAAACTATCATCGACCATTCAATTCCTGTGCTGTAAAATATAGCAATAACCAAAACTGCCCCTATATCATCGATAATTGCAAATGCAGTTAAAAATACTTTTAAACTTACAGGAATTCTTTTTCCAAGAATGTTCAATATTGCCAGAGAAAATGCAATATCAGCAGCCATTGGCATTCCCCATCCACTTATTGTTTCAGGATTTTTGTTTAAAAAAATGAATAAACCCACTGGAAATAAAATTCCTCCAATTGCAGCGAATAATGGAAATGCAGCTTTACGTAAGGTGTCTAATTCTCCTATCATAAGCTCACGTTTCAGTTCCAATCCAATTAAGAAGAAAAAAATAGCCATTAAACCATCGTTAATCCATAGTATTAATGGTTTGTATAGTGCAAAGTTACCAGTGGTAAATCCAACTTTATGCTGCCATAATGAATGGTAATAATCTTGTAGCGGAGAGTTTGCCCAAATCAATGCAATAATAGTTGCCAAAAATAATAGAAAGCCACTTAGACTTTCAACTTTTGCGAACTTTTGAAAAGGCGTAATAAATATTCTTTCAACCATAATTTATGATTTGTTATATTTTCGTTCTAAGTATACGTCAATAATATTAGCTACATAGTAACTATTGTTATCACTCTTACTCTTAATGGTCACTCTTTACCCTTAATTAGACCTAAACCTCCTAGGTATTTGATGAAAACCTCCTAGGTATTTGGTAAAAATCTCCTAGGTATTTGATGAAAACCTCCTAGGTATTTGGTAAAAACCTCCTAGGTATTTGGTAAAAACCTCCTAGGTATTTGGTAAAAACCTCCTAGGTTATAATAGTACAATCAATACCTTAACCGATTACATTTATTACCTACCTTGGCCAAAAAGCAAGCTTACAATGCTTATTAAAGCTGACTTTATAGAATACACTCATTTAAAACATATCTACAAGGTAAAAAGCTTAATTGCTATAGCTTTTGCTCATGTTTATAGCTTAAAAACTGATAAAATATAAATTTCTTGTACTGAAATTTTCGTTTACGAATTTGTTTGTTCTTCTATTGACTTTCTAATTATGTTAATAACAGTTACTAAGGTATTTAAGACGATACAAATATATATCAAAAAAAATGAGATATTATTTTTAAAAGTAGTTTCTTACAAATACGAGAGGTAGTGTGTCATAGTTCAATTTAGTACTGAAGAGTATGGCTAAATAAAAAAAGCCTTAGTAAAACTTAAAGGTTTTACTAAGGCTCATGTATGTATTGATCGTTTCGATCGTAGTTTTTATTTCACTTCTTCAAAGTCAACATCTGTTACTTCGTCATCTCCAGATTTTGAATCTTTACCGCCAGATTTTGGATTTTCACCATTATTATTAGCGTTTGGATCAGCTCCTGGGTTTGCACCTTCAGTATTATTATACATTTGTTGACTTGCCGCTTGCCACATTTCATTTATTTTTGCCATTGCAGCATCAATACCTTCAATATTTTGAGCTTTGTGAGCTTCTTTAAGTTCGTTCAATACAGTTTCAATTTCTCCTTTTTTGTCAGCAGGAAGTTTGTCTCCATATTCTTTCAACTGCTTTTCTGTTTGGAAAATCATTTGATCTGCACTGTTTATCTTGTCGATACGCTCTTTAGCCTTTTGATCGGCTTCAGCATTAGCTTCTGCTTCATTCTTCATTTTATTGATTTCTTCGTCAGAAAGACCTGAAGAAGCTTCAATACGGATAGATTGTGATTTTCCTGAAGCCTTATCTTTTGCAGAAACATTTAGAATACCGTTTGAGTCGATATCAAAAGTTACTTCAATTTGAGGAATACCTCTTGGGGCAGGTGGAATACCATCTAAATGGAATCTTCCTATACTTTTGTTTCCTGCTGCCATAGGGCGTTCTCCTTGCACAACATGAATTTCAACTGAAGGCTGATTATCTGCTGCTGTAGAGAAAGTTTCAGACTTCTTAGTAGGAATTGTAGTGTTTGCTTCAATTAGCTTAGTCATAACACCACCTAAAGTTTCAATTCCTAATGAAAGAGGAGTTACATCAAGTAACAATACGTCTTTAACTTCACCTGTAAGTACACCACCTTGAATAGAAGCACCAATAGCAACTACTTCATCAGGGTTAACTCCTTTTGAAGGATCTTTTCCGAAGAATTCTTTAACTACCTTTTGGATAGCAGGAATACGAGTTGATCCACCAACTAAGATAACGTCATCAATTTCAGAAGCATTGATGCCTGCATCTTGAAGAGCTTTACGACAAGGTTCGATAGTGCCTTGGATTAAGCTGTCGGTCAATTGCTCAAATTTAGCACGAGTTAACTTACGAACAAGGTGCTTTGGAATACCGTCTACAGGGAAAATATATGGTAAGTTAATCTCTGTTTCGGTAGAACTTGAAAGTTCAATTTTTGCTTTTTCAGCAGCTTCTTTTAAACGTTGAAGAGCCATAGCATCTTTTCTAAGATCTACTCCTTCATCATTTTTGAACTCACTAGCCAGCCATTCGATAATAGCATGGTCAAAGTCATCTCCTCCCAAGTGAGTATCTCCATTGGTAGATTTAACTTCAAATACTCCACCACCTAGTTCTAGGATCGAAATATCAAAAGTACCACCACCAAGGTCATAAACAGCAATTTTTACATCGTCAGTTTTCTTATCTAAGCCATAAGCTAGTGCTGCTGCAGTAGGCTCATTGATAATTCTTTTTACGGTAAGACCTGCGATTTCTCCTGCTTCTTTGGTAGCCTGACGTTGAGAGTCGCTAAAATAAGCAGGAACAGTAACTACTGCTTCAGTAACAGTTTGTCCTAGGTAATCTTCAGCAGTTTTCTTCATTTTCTGAAGAACCATTGCAGAGATTTCTTGTGGAGAGTATAATCTACCGTCAATATCTACACGAGGGGTATTGTTTTCGCCCTTATCAACTTTGTAAGGTACTCTGGAAACTTCCTTAGAAACTTGGTCATAAGTTTCTCCCATGAATCTTTTGATAGAAAAGATTGTTTTGCTAGGGTTAGTGATTGCCTGACGTTTTGCAGGATCTCCAACTTTTCTTTCACCATTATCAGTAAATCCAATGATTGAAGGAGTTGTTCTTCTGCCTTCACTATTTGGAATAACAACAGGCTCGTTTCCTTCCATCACAGAAACACAAGAGTTGGTTGTTCCAAGGTCAATTCCGATTATTTTTCCCATCGTTTATTTGTGTTTTTATATATTTTAAATTTTATTTTCTTCGATGACTTTCTCTTCTCAATCACTGTGCCACTTTTAATTAAAACTACTAGATGTATTTTTTTGAAAGTAAGGAATGTAAAATAGTGGGAGCTCTGTAGGTCAGGTGTTTTCTGCTTTTTTATGCTATTTTTTAAATAGAATCTAAACTAAATATGTAATAAGAGATGGCAGGAGGTATGACAAAACGACATTCTAAGTCCGATTTTATTATGTTGTTATGACTTTTTCGTCATAATATGTGGAAATGAAAGAGAAAGGATTATTCTTATGGCAATTCATAAAAATAATCCCAGTCTATATTTTGATTAATTTGGATTTTGGAAGTTTAGTTCCTTGTAATCCGTTCTAATTTTTAGTTCCGATTTGGTATCTATGTCCACTAGAATACTGTTCGTAGTAACTCCTCCAAATATACCAACACCATTTTCGATATTTGAAAAGCATTTACTAGTTTGTATTAAGCTAACTTTGTCATTATTTGAAGCTGAATATAAATATAAATTCTCATCTCCGGCATAAACCTGAATATCCATACATCTACCTTTGTATGTATTGTATTTCTGTTGCAATAACTTTTTGAAACCAATATATCTAATTATATCTTTATCCGGTTTTACATTTTCTTTAAGATGCTTAAAGAATCCATCAGCTCTGGAAGTTATCTTGTATAAGTAATTGATTTTTACATTCGGATATACCTTGTAAGCCATTTTCCACTTAAAGCTTTTGTCAACAGTATCTTTTTTTACTGTATTAATTTCAACATAGTTAAATTTTAGCCAAACTTCAATAAGTGGAGTTTTACTTCTGGGTTCTATGGTTATATTATAAGTGTTTTTGTCTATAAAATCTAGTTTGATTGATCCTTTGTTGCTTACTTTTGGTGGAAGACTCATTTCAATTTCAGATCTTACAATATTATTGTTCCCTTTATCAATAATTAACTGATATTTTGCATCGTCCTTGATTTTTTCATCTGTATAGTATACCAATTGATTGGGAGAGTAAAAAACACCAGGTTTTCTGTGTCTTAAAGTAAGTGTGTCTAAAGGGAATTCTTTTTTAGCACCATTTGATATTTCAATAAGTTTTGCATTTAATTTACGGGTATAATTGCTAGAGTCAGGAATCTTAGCCATGTCATACGTGTTTCCAACTCCAGAGAAGGCCTTTGTAATTTTTATGTAATTTCTATTCTCAGAAGTTTTCAATATGCCAAATACTTGGCTTGTGTCATTATATTCTTCGAATAATTCAAGCTTATCTTTACATGATAAGGTTGTTGCAATGCAAAAAAATAGCAGTAATAATTTTCTCATTTGATCTTCAAATTTGTAAAAGCTTAACAATTGTCCCAATCAGAAATTAATCCTTGTAATGAACAAAAGTATAAATTGATAAGTGCCCCTACAAATTATAATGTATTTATTGATATAATTTTTTTACCATTTTCATTTTCAATGTTTTTTATGTTGTGCATTGTTAAGCACGAATGTATTGGAATTACGCCAATGAAATCGCCTACAGCAAAAGTTTGCAAAAGCTTTTGTGGGCCAGTAATAATGCCATGTTCTTGTGATAGTCGGGTGACTTTTAATTCAGGAATAACTTTTTGAATCTCCCTGTTTTTTATCAAACAACAAATACCGTATATTTTATCTCCATCTGGATCTATAGCATACTCTTTTGAAAAGTGTATAGCTCCACCATATATTACCAGTTCATTTCTGATTTTTGATTTACTGATAATGGGGCAAGCAACATAACATGATATTTCATTTATAAAACACGCCCCAAGAGCATACTGCATATAATCGAAAAATATAAAATTTCCAGGTCTGATTTCATCACATTGAATTAATTCCGGACAAATGCTTAATGAGGGGGTGTCACCATAACTTATAATTGGACTAAAGGTATTTGTTGTAAAAAGTTTTTTTAATGCATTAAGTTTATCTGAGTGAAATTTCGCAATTTGCTTTATTTCAGTAATACTCTTTGCTTCATATGTATTTCCTGCATGCGACAAAAAACCTATAAAAGAGGTGTCTTTGAATGAATTTAATTGTTCAATGCATTTTTGTATATACTCTTCCTCTTTATAGTTAATGCCAGTTCTGTGATAACCACATTCAATTTCAATAAGAACTTCAACCTTTGTATTTAATCTACTTTGAATTTCTTTGATAGCCTCAAGGGAATCAATAATAATTTGCAGCTTTATTTTTTTTGCTAGAGTATTTATCTTTTTATATTCATTAATATTTACAGGAATAGCAACCATAATATCTTTCCATCCATCCTTTGCAAAATATATTGCCATATCGACTGAAGAGGTAGCAATTTTGCTTATGCCTTGATCTTTAAACCATTTTCCAATGGTAGTTGATTGATGAGTTTTGAAGTGAGGACGAAAATCAGCTTTTAATTTGTTTGCTTTTTCCTTAAATAAAAGAATGTTCTGTTGAGCTTTCTTTGAATTAATAATTAGAGTTGGGCCTTGTAGCACTTCCATTTTGTAAATTTTTGATTAAGTTATTTTATAACGAAGTGGTTTAAAAACTATGCTGATTGTAGCGACAAATAATTAAAAAGAAGAGGCTGTTTTCACAGCCTCATTACCCTAAGCAAGGAATATTCTTAACTAAAACAAAAATAATGTCATTTTTAATGATTGAGTGATATTAAAAATGATAAAAGAACTAACCGAAGTTAATGTCTTTTGTGGAATGAAAATGTTTATCGATTGTGAAGGGATTAGAGATTCTTCACAAGGTTTTCGCCTCTCAAATTTAGCCAAAATATTGATAACACCAAATGTTTTGTTATTAAAATAGGATTTAAGAAACTCGTTTTAGGATTCTGTATTTTTGTTGGTTAGTTTTATATATTTCTTAAATGATTATGTATATGATTTTTGAAATCGGTTTTTAGAAGATATTTTAAGATCTTTGTTTTTTTAGTGTAGAGATATTCAAATATTGAGTTATATAACCTAATGAATTGTTATACCCTATTTTTAGTTTGTTATGTCTAACTAATTTTGAATATCTGAGAGTTACTAATATATATGTATTGACTACTGTATTATTAACTGGTGTTTTTTGCTTAAAATTTAAGAGGATAAATATGAAAAAGGGAATTTTATTTTTCGCTTTTCTTACGGCAATAAGTGTTTTTAGCTGTAAGAATAAAGATAATTGGGTGGTAACTAAAAAAGTACAATATGATGTGCAAATAATTAGTCCAGATCCTTCTTATGATTGGTGGATCCAAAATATAGTTGGCCCTGATCGTGATCGATTGACTGACTTACTGATTGAGGCTCCAGCAAAAGGAAAAATTAAAGCTTATGATTATTTTAATGAACCATTGAGTGTTGATGCAGTTCAAAAGCTTTTGTCAGATACTGTTAGTGTTACTATGTCGCGAAAAACACCTCCTTACGAATTATTTGATACCAATTATATAAAAGAAATTAAAGCTAAAGATATTGTTAAGGTTAGATTTCTTGAAGAATGGAGAATGGATACTGTAAGTTTACAAATGGAGAAAAAAGTATATGGTATTAGTCCAATAATTAAATTCTTCGATCAGGATGGTAAATTTAGAGGTTATCAACCGTTATACTGGATATATACAGATAAAGATTTTAAAAAAATAGTCAAAGTCGGAATTTAGTATTCCGATTGTAATTGATACATGTTTGGAGTTTGAAATAATGATTTGATAAAAGCGTTTCAAATTAGCATTAGAGTGCACAGAATATACTTTTCTGAATACTCGGCATATATCGAGCAAATGTTTTTATGATGGAATACCAATATCATACTTTAAAGAACGGCATTCGAATAGTTCATAAAGCTGTGGAAAGCAAAGTGGGGCATTGTGGCGTTTTTATTAATACAGGTTCAAGGGATGAAGAATCTGATGAAGGGGGAATGGCTCATTTTATAGAGCATGTCATTTTTAAAGGCACCCAGAAAAGAAAAGCTTTTCATGTTTTAAATAGACTGGAGAGTGTTGGAGGAGATTTAAATGCCTTTACAACGAAGGAGGAAACTTGTGTTTATGCTTCTTTTTTAACTGAGTACTATTCTCGTACTTTAGAATTGTTTTCTGATATTTTATTTCATTCAACATTTCCTGAACGCGAAATAGAAAAGGAAAAAGATGTTGTTGTCGACGAAATATATTCGTACAAGGATAGTCCATCTGAAGAAATATTTGATGAGTTCGAGGACCTTATTTTTAAAGGTCACAGTCTTGGAAGAAATATTCTTGGAACAAAGACTGAAGTTAAGAAGATATCAAGATCTAAAGTTGTTGATTTTATACGACAACATTATAATACAGAGTCAATGGTGATTGCTTCCGTAGGAAACATTCCCTTTGCAAAGTTGATTAAGCAAATTGAAAAGTACTTTTCCGATATTTCTCATTCTAGTAATTCTATAAGTCGTAATCCTTTTACTAATTATAAGGCCAGAATGATTGAAAAGGATAGAAATTCCTATCTTTCTCATTGTATTATTGGCAATGAGGCTTATCATCGCAGTCATAGTAAAAAAAACACTCTTGTATTGTTGAATAATATTTTAGGTGGACCAGGTTTGAATTCAAGATTGAATTTAGCTGTTCGTGAGAAATACGGTTTTACTTATAGTATTGAATCTAATTATCAGCCTTATTCTGATACAGGTGTGTTTTGTATTTATTTGGGAACTGATCCTGTTTATCTTAAGAAGAGCGTAAACTTGGTGAAACAAGAATTATTAAAACTGAAAAATAAACAATTAGGTAGCCTGCAATTGAGCGGAGCTAAGAAGCAGTTTTATGGACAGTTGGCGGTTTCTTTTGAAAGTAACTTAAATGAAATGTTAAGCATTGGAAAAAGTCATCTTTTATATGAAGAAGTTGATTCAATAGAATCGGTACATAAAAAGATTGAAAAAATTACATCTTCTAACTTATTGGAAGTTGCCAATGATGTTTTTAATTCAGATGATTTAAGTTTGTTAACCTATAAAGGAGAAGAAAAATAATTTGCTGTAAATGGCATAAAATTTTGTTTTATGATTGATAGAGACATTGAGGAGTATGCAGAAGAGAATAGTTCGCCAGAGTCTTCTTTGTTGTATAACTTAAATAGAGAAACACACCTTAAGCTTGTTAACCCCCGAATGTTGTCAGGGAAAATTCAAGGTAAATTTCTCGAAATGATTAGTTGTATGATTAAACCCAAAAGAATTTTAGAAGTAGGTACTTTTACGGGTTATTCTGCAATATGTCTTTCTGCTGGCCTACCAGAAGATGGCGAAATTGTTACTATTGATAAAAATGAGGAATTAACTTCGATAGCAGATAAGTATTTTGAAAAGGCTAAAATCAAGAGTCGTTTGAGCTTCTACGCCGGAGATGCTGTTGAAATCATTCCAACATTAAAAGGCGAATTTGACTTGGTGTTTTTGGATGCTGATAAAGAGAATTACATCAACTATTATAAAATGATTAAGCCTATTCTTAGCCAGGGAGGTTTTATTGTTGCAGATAATACACTTTGGTCGGGAAAAGTATTGGCAAAAGGTAAAGAATTAGACGATAGAACTCTTTCTATAGTCGAGTTTAATAAGTTTGTAAATGAAGATCCTGAAACGGAGAATGTGATTCTTCCATTTAGAGATGGAATTTCTTTGATTCGGAAATTGTAATCAAAATAAAAGCATAAGTAAAAGGCTGTCCTGGGGGGACAGCTTTTTTTGTAATATGGAATGTGCTGTCCTGAATAATTTCTTGATAAATAGGGTTCTATAAAAGTAGCCAACTGCAAGGACCTGATCTGGCAGTTGGCAGCAGTTTACTTTATTTCTTTCAGTACTGTATCTAATTTTAAATTAAACTCTACAGGTTTTTCAATCATTGGATAATGTCCAGCTGCAGAAATGGTTTCTACTTGATAGCTATTTTTACAATGGTTTTTAAGTCCAACTTCATGGGTAGGGAAACCATCACAATTTATTAAATACAATTTATAGTTGAGCTGTTCCAATTTTTGCGCATCTGTAATAGCATATTGCATTTGATTCATGCATGTTCCATAGCCGATAATTGGGTCACTATTTGCAAAATCTGCTTTTACTCTGTCTTTCACTTCCTTTGAAGTTGTTTCGTGAAAAAGCATCATATCTGCATATTCTGGTGCTGAATTTGCAAAATCTTTTTCCAGCCTTGGGAAGAAGTCGGTCATTTGTTTTAATTGTTCTGGTGTAAATTCAAAGTCGATCAATTTGAAATTGTCAACACCTATAATGCCTACTATTTTCGGATTGTTGGATAGTGCTGTTTGCAACATAATTTCGCCTGCCATTGAATGTCCAATGATTACTATATTATCAAGATTGAGTGTGTTAATAAATGCAATGATATCTTGGGCATATTCTTCTATAGTCCAGTTGCTTCTTCTGGCGGTTGATTGACCAAAGCCTGGCAGGTCAATAGCATAAACGCTATAGCTTTTTGAGAAATACTCTAGTTGATGATTCCAGTAAGTTCCGTCAATACACCAACCATGTATAAAAAGAAGTGTTTTGTCGCCTTGTCCTTGTTGAAAATAATTGATTTTAACCTGATTGTCTCTAACTTTAATTTGTTTTATTGCCATTTTGCCTTGTGTTTGAGCATTGCCTATACTTCCAAAAAGAGAAGCAAGAATGATTAATAAAATTGCTTTTCTATTCATTTTAGTTGAATTTTAAGCAAAGGTAAATGGCATATAGGACAGCCCTTTGTCAGGGGTTTAAAATAATCTTTTTGTGCGCTCTTTTAAGTAGAGTTCAAAGCTGAAAGCCTTGTCGGGTTTGAATTGAGTATGTTGTAATTGGAGTTCTTTGATTCTATCAAGGCGGAACTCTCTTATTTCTTGTCGCAATTCACAAAAAGCAATAGTCGACCAAACAGCACCACTGAAATAAACAGCATAAGGTTGGATTATTCGTTCTGTTATTCGATCTTCTCCTCTTGATTGATATTTTATCTTCAATTTTTCGCTTTCGGTAATGGAGTTTTGAATGGTATCTAAATGTAAACTTATTGGTGCCCAAGGTTCTTGAAATCCAATTCTTGAATTTAAGAATTCCAATTTGTCTTTATCTTTAAGCGATAGGACAGCTTTTATTTTCAGGAGTGCAGATTCGTAGTTTTGTTTTATAGAATCTTCGGTGTGGTAATTTAAAATCTTGCTTGTTGTTGTTAGCGCTCTTGCTTCTTCTATGGTAAACATAATAGGAGGTAGGCGATAGCCTTCAACCAAAAAATAGCCCTTTCCTTCTTCTTCGCCAATCGGAACGCCGGCAAGTCTTAATGTTTGGATGTCTCTGTATATAGTTCTCTTTGTAACTTCAAAGCGTTCAGCTATTTCAGTAGCAGTTATAAGTCGTTTAGATTGAAGTAGTATCAGTATGCTTGTGATTCTATCAAGTCTTTTCATTGTTTGTATAGTTGTTGAAATGTCTTGTGCTATATATAACACAACGCTCCTTGCCTATTTTACGACATACCCCTGTCCCAGTGTGCAACATACCCCTGTCCCAGTGTAAGACATATCCCTGTCTCAATGTACAACGTGCTAATGGGTAATATTTCTGGGTTTGCTTATAAGGTTTCGGTTTTGTTGTAGTGCTATTTTATAACGAAACGAACATTTTAATTTAAGAAAGACTGCCTTTCTCAAAGCAGTCTTTACTCAATTATCTTTTATCTTATAACTACTTTCCGTATGATTAACTTATTTTTCGAAGCAATCTTTATCAAATAAACTCCAGAATCAAGGCCATTAACTTTTATAAGATTCGAGTGAATCTCTTTATTTAAAATTGCTTTTCCAGAAATATGGAGTATACTCAATTTTGCACCAATTAATTCTTTTGTATTAATTGTAAAATTGCCCGAGTTTGGATTGGGATAAATATTTATTTCTGCCGAGATCAATTCATCTAATCCTACACCTTGTTGAAACACTTCAATGGTGTTGCTAGGTGTTGATTCTCCTTCTGGATTTATATAGGTTGCAGTAACATAAAACTGATGATTTTTATTATCAATGATAGTTTCTGTAAACTGTTTGTTTTTTGGATCGGCAATACTTGCTATTTTTTCTCCATCTCTATAAATATTATATCCGCTTAGTTGGCAAGTTTCATCAATAAGTGGAGAAATCCATATAAGAAAAACCTTTTTGCTTGTTTTGTTAAAGTTGAAAAATAAGTTTGTCGGAGCATTGAAATTTGATTTCTCAACATTTATTCCATCTTTGATTTCTGTTTCCTTTTGCCCAAATGAATTTTTAATTATAAGCTTAACAGTATATTTACCTGCTTTCTTAAAGCAAATTTCTGGAGCTGCCGAATTTTCATTTGTACCATTTGTATATTCTATGGTTTTGGGATCGACAATCCATTTATAAGTCTGTTTAATTGGATTTGCAGAGCTCACATCCATAAATTGCACTATTGTATTAATAGGAATAGATTTGTCTCCGATAAAAACAGGCTTCGGCTCTGGAGTTCCTTCTTCTTTTGGGCTTTCATAGTTTAGCAGAAATTCATCCCATTTGGTTTCAGATATTGACAAGAATTGCTTGTTGATAATATATGCAGGCAATTCATTTTGTTTTGATATTTCGTTTGGAAACCAAATCATCATTCCTGTTGCTTTAGGAGTAAGATTTTCTTGTGTGTTTATTATACACTTGGCATATTTGGTAAGAAGAGATTGTGCATTGTTTTTAATTTCATCCGAAATGATATCTGCGCTTGTAAGTTGTTTAAGGAAATCTCCAAAATCCACAAAGTTATTATGATTTGGAATATTTAATTTCCATGACTTTTTTCTTACTTCTTTTACCTCTTCTTTATTCTTCTTTAGATCTTTTATTGTTTTTTCACAGAAGGAGTTTAGTTCAGTAATAAATTCAGTTTTGAAATTATCTGTTCTGATTGCCGAGAAGCAAACTTCGTCACCATCTTTTGAAACTGTTTGATTTCCTCCAAGAGCATAAGACGTTTTTAGGGCATCAACAAACTGTTTTGCAATTTCATATTTATCCGTTTTGGGGTTATTGTTGATAATTTCAAAAGTCTTTGTATAGTCCCAACCTAAATTTGGAATGTTCTTTTCTGAGAAGATGATTATATCAGTCAATTCTTTTAATTCATACACCGTTTCAATTTGCCCGAAGTAAGACGAGTCAAAACCTACAATATCTAGTTTAACCTTATCATCATTAGAGGCCTCTTTAATGGCTTTTGCAATGTCCCATATTTTGATCTTGGTTTTGTTTTGACTTCGATCATTAGATTGTATCCAATTACGATCGCGTCTGAAGATGTTTTCTTTATGATTCCATATGTTTAAACCATAATGATTTGCTGGGTAATTTGCTTTCGCCCATTTAATAAATTGGGTTAGCGTGCTTGGATCATTTAAATTAAGATTGTCGTTAAATTCAGTATCTATTCTTTTAGAAGAAAAACTTAGGTTCATTCCTTCAGGATCTTTTTGAATATAGTATATACCATCTTTGGTATCGTCATCGGCATTGTAAAGAGCAATATAATTTACACTTCCAGTTATAGATCCAACAGCTTCCCACTGATTTAAATCTTCAGAAGCATCAAAACCAGTGCGATCTTCATCTATATAAAGCATATATGTCCAGAATGCTTTGCCACAGTTGGCTTTTATATTTACTTCAAAATTAGGTGTGGCAGAATTGTTTTGAATGATGATTTTTCCTGAATACTCTCTTTCTTCTGTAGGAGTGAACATAATTTGTATTGGTATTCTCTCTCCACTTCCTAAAGGAATTATAGCATCAGGAGTTTTTAAAGAAAAGCCTTTTCCAAGCACCGAGATATTACTGATATTAATCGTTTCGGAGTCAATATTGGTCAGGTAGAGGTTGTTTGTGCTTGCTTGACCAACTAAGGCGTTTGAGAGCAATATGCTTTCTCCATGATTGTATTGCTCGAAGTTTTTCTCAATAACCAGTTTTTTCCCCGGAACAAATCCAATCTTAATATTATCAAGCGCAACTCCATTTTTAGGAACTCCAGAGTTTGTTGTGAAGAATGAGAATTGAAAAGCCTTATAATTGAGTGATGAAGGAAGATTTATCTTTTTATGAGTCCATGATGATTGTGGACTTATATTTTCAATTAACTCCCATTTCCCATTAATCTTATTTCTTCCCATTAACTGAAATTCTTGCATATCACTTACATAGTCGAATTCAATAAATACATTGAAATACTTGTCTAGTATAACAGGAGGAAGTATAAGTCGGTCAGTAACTTCTTTGTCGTCTATTTCACTACAATTGATTGCTGCGTAATTTCCGTCGTTATTAGGAAAGCTGAATGTTGTATTATTATGATTTGTTTGATTATCTATTTTCCATGAGTTCTTTTTTCCAGAAAGACTAATTTCATCATATGAAGATTCGAAGTCTTGGGCATATGGCAAGTCATTTAGTCCATATGACTTGGCAAATATCTCATTTGAAGGAAAGGATTCTTTATCGTCCTTATTGATAATTGTTACATAATATTTATTGGTTTGCGGGCTTAAGCTTTTGTCAATAAACTGAGTTATTGAAGCTTCGGTAATGGTTTCTATGATAATGTCATTTCTATAAACATTCAATGATTTAAATTTACCTCCTTTTTTGGCTTGATTGATTATTGCAATATCATCTACTGCAATTTGATAACCATTTGATTCTTCAGCGACAAAAGCAACACAAATATCTTTTCCTTTAAATTCGTCAAGGCTAATGCTTATTTCTTTTTCGAAATTGTTATTTTCACTTCCAGCACCGAAGTATAAAACTTCTTTCCATTCAATATTATCTTTGACCATTACGTGGAAACGAGAATGTTTTACTTGTCCATTCTCTTTATCATTCTTGTAATTAAGCCAGAATCTTAGTTCGTCATTTTCTTCAATAGAGTAATGCGGTGAAATAAGCCATTGACACCCCTTGAAACTAGGTTGAGTGATTACTGATGAATTGCCCCAATGAACGGCAGATCTGTTGGCTCCGATGGCATCGTTTTTATCATTTGCTTTCCATTTTAAGTTTCCTGAAGGAGAGCTAACAACACTGCTATTTATATTTGAGCTATACTTAAGTTGCCATCCTTCTGGAGGAAAATTTCGCCCTTCAAAACCTTCTTGCATATAGATTGTAATATCATTGGGTCGCCAGTTTAGCTCTACACCTTGAAAGGAGTTGTTTAAAGAAATTTTTTGTGGTCTTGTAACAGAGGCTTCTCCAGGTCGAACAATCAATCTGTTTATGAATTTCCTTTCTATACCATTATAATTTAATGTGATAGTTTTCTTTCCAAGACTTGAATAGGATACCTTGTAAGGACCTTCACCTTCTTCATTTGCTGGCGTTGCATCTTTTCCAAAGTCAATTTTAATGTTCTCAGCAAAGCCTTTGATTTTGAGTTTAATTTCTTTTTTCTCGTCGATGCCCATATAATTACCCTTATGCTCAAGGTCTATTTCGGCATCAATTGTATGGACTATGATTTCTTTGGTTTTTGAAGATTCTGTTTCTCCATACATAGCACTTACTGAGTAAGTATGTTTTCCTTTAGGAACTAACTTGTCTATATACTTTCTGTCTTCAGCCTTTGCAGTAAAAATTAGAGCATCATCTCTGTATATTTTATAGCTTTTTATTTCAGAAGCTTCACGAAGAGGATTAATTATGGATGAATTTACGTTTGTGAGTTTTATATTATCAATTGCTAAGTCTAAGCCATTGTTATAGGAATAAACAAAGGCAACTCGTATGTTTTTATTTGCATAATCTTTTAGATCAACATCTATTCTTTCCTGATAGAAATTGTTTTTTGATTTCTTGTCTAGAGACAAAACTTTGATCCATTTTTCTTTATCTAATATTAAAACATCAAATTTGGTTCCGTAGTAGTTGTTTACAAAGTAGAGATCAAAAGAGAGTTTCTGATCTTTTTCAATAGTGATTTTGGGAGAAACTAGCCAGTTACAATCTTTAGAATCTCGCTTTATAAAAGCAGCAAATTTTCCTTTCTTATTATAAGGACTTTTGCTTGTGTTTTCCCAAGTTTTATCGTTTTCTTGTATGGCTATAGGAGGGCTTTCTAAGTCTGTCGATTTCATTAAATCCCATCCTGCAGGAGGGAAGAAGCCTGCTTCAAAATCTTCAGGGTTTTTTAATTTAGGCTCTTCTCCCGGAGCAAACCAGTTTAAATTTACAATATTGTTGTTAACCTTTGCATAAAGGTGATGAGGAGGTTTTGTTTCTCTTTTATTTATTTCTTGCCGATTTGAACTAGAGTTATTTGATTCCAGTTTTATTTCTGAATAAATATTAGATTCTGCAATTATATTTGTTCCTCCTCCAAGGAGTATAGTTATAAGTATAACCTTTACGAGTAAATTTCCACTCATAATGCTAGGGTTTTGGTTTGAAATAAATGAGAAATTTGCCAGCTAAAATAATCAAATGATAGTGAAATACAATAAGAAAAATCTAAGACCTTTTGTTTGCCCTTGAAAAACATCAAAAAAAAGTGAGTTTTTTTTTGTGTGAAAAAATTATCTACAACAGATTCTATCTGTAACTATCAAATACTCTTGTATAAAAATGCAGGAATAGCTTTTTAAGGATTATAAAAAAAAGCCTGCGATATTTTCGCAGGCTTCTTTAAAATACTTTTTTGTGTAGAAAACTGAATGCTTCAGATGGTTTGTTGCAATTTATTCAGCCATTGTAGCTTCTACTTCTTCTACAGTTTTTGGAATTGGTTTTCCTAAAACGCGATGTCCTGTTTCGGTAACAAGAATATCATCTTCGATTCTTATACCACCAAAGTCAAGATATTCTTCAACTTTATTGTAGTTTATAAAATCGGTGTGCATTTTTTCGTTTTTCCACTTCTCAATAAGTTCTGGAATAAAATAACAACCTGGCTCATCGGTAAGAACAAATCCTGGTTCTAATTTTCTTCCCATACGAAGGAATGCAGTACCGAAAATAGACGAGCGTTTGGTATGTTCGTCATATCCAACGAAATCCTCTCCAAGACCTTCCATATCATGAACATCCATTCCCATCATATGTCCTAAACCATGAGGTTGGAATAATGCATGAGCTCCTTTTTGAACAGCCTCTTCAACATTGCCTTTCATCAATCCAAGATCTTTTAATCCGTTTGCAAGGGTTTTTGCAGCAATCATATGGCATTCTCTATATTCGATACCCGGACGAATTGCTTCTATAGATTTAAGATTTGCTTCTAAGACAATTTGATAGATGTCTTTTTGGCGAGAATTGAATTTACCTCCTACAGGTACAGTACGAGTGATATCTGATGTATAGCAGTTTTCTGTTTCAGCTCCAGCATCAGTAACCATCATTCTACCTAGGGTTAATTCATTTCCGTGGTAATGATTGTGTAAAGTTTGTCCGTTAACACTAAGGATTATAGGAAATGAAACCGGACCTCCATTTGCCAATGAAATACCTTCGATTGCACCCGCAATTTCTCTTTCATATACTCCAGGCTTAGCCATTTTCATAGCAGTGGTATGCATAAGATATGCAGTGTCTACAGCCTTTTCGATCTCTACAATTTCAATATCTTCCTTAATTGATTTAAGTTTTACTACAGCTTTAATCAAATCGGTAGAGATGTAAGATTTTACTGCACCATGTTTAAGCCCAAGTAAATCGCAAAGAGTAAGAACAGTTTCAGCACGATAAGGAGGTAAGAAGTGAACTTTTCTTCCTTGATTTAATGCCTTTTCAACTACATTGTATAGTTCGGCCATTGGTGCAGTTTTTTCTAAACCTGCATTTGCACCAAGTTCTTTTACTGTAGGCAGAGGACCTGTCCAGATAATATCGTCGATATCCACATCATTACCAAATAGCATATCTTCTCCAGATTCGAAATCTACTACCCCTGCAAATCCAGGTTTGTTGATTCCAAAGAAATATAAGAAGTGACTATCTTGGCGAAAGTGATAAATATTAGCAGGGTAATTGAATGCGGCGTCAACATTTCCAACAAATAGAGCGATACCCGACTTTAACTCATTACGAAGTTTATTTCTTCTATTACTATATACTTCTGCTTTAAACATAAAAACGTAATATTAAACTTTATATATTTTTATTTTCTTTCATTCATAATGGCTTCAATTTCTTCAATCTCAATAGGAATTTCTTCCATCAAATCCACAGGGCCATTTGCAGTGACAAGAAAATCATTTTCTATACGGATTCCAATTTTTTCTTTCTTTATATAAATTCCCGGCTCACAAGTAAATACCATTCCTTCTTTAAAAGGTGCATTCTTATCGAAAACATCATGAACATTTAATCCTAGATGATGACTTGTGCCATGCATAAAATATTGTGCAAGCAATTGTGAATAATTACCATGTCTTTTAACATCCTTATTTGAGTATAAGCCTAGTTTAATACAAGTTTCGTTCATCCATTCTTTTACTTGATTGTTTACATCATCTAAAGTATTTCCTGGAATCAATAAGTCTTTGGCTTTTTTAAACACATCTAACACGGCATTATAGCATTCTTTTTGTCGAGAAGAGAATTTTCCATTTACTGGAATAGTGCGTGACATATCTGAAGCGTAGTTTCCATATTCAGCGCCCATATCCAATAATAGCAAGTCGCCATCATTTAGGATATCTTCATTTCTTACATAATGTAAGATACAAGCGTTTTCTCCACCAGCAACAATAGTATCATAAGCAGGGCGATTTGATCCATTATATGAAAACATATATTCAATCTCAGCTTGAGCTTGATATTCCATCATTCCAGGTTTTAGTTTACGCAATAGATTGTCGAAAGACCTTCCTGTTATATGGCAAGCTTTTTTTATCTGTGTAATTTCTTCTTCAGATTTAATCATTCTCAACTCTCTAAGGATTGGAGCAGAACGTTTAAATTGATGAGTAGAAAACTTTTTTATATAGCTTTCTGCCATCCTTTGGTTTTTATCCAATACTTCAGAGAAAAATTTAGGGTATTCATTGAAATTCAGGTATATATTTTCTGTATTTAATATAAGTTCCCTTAGAACATTTTCGAATGAATCATGGTTATATACTGTACATATGCCTGAAATTTCACTAGCTTGATTTTCAGATAATTTGGGTCCTTCCCATGTTATAGTGGTTTTGTCGCTTTTTCTTATGAATAAAACCTCTCTCAAATTCTCGTTTGGGTGATTTGGAGCTAGCAATAATATAGATTCTTCTTGATCTATTCCTGATAAGTAATAAAAATCTGATTCTTGAATAAAAGAATGAAAAAGATCGGCGTTTCTCGGATAACATTCGTTAGAGTGAAAAATGGCTAGAGAGTGAGGAAGAAGTTGTGATGAGAAGTTGTGTCTGTTGTGTTTAAACAAGGCTTTTGAGGGATTTTTATATCTCATAATTTTTTTAAAGCTTTTTAGTTTAATTATAAATTGGTCTCTAAAGGAACAAATTTAAGGTCAATAGCTAGAATACAATTAAATATTACCTTTAAATTTGCCCCTGCCTTCAGGCAAATATAAAGAATTAATCGTTGAACCTTTGATAAAATTAAGACAAAACAACACAGTGTTATGAACAAATCAGGTTTATTTTATTCCTCGATTACAAAGAAGATCATAATGTCACTGGCAGGTCTGTTTTTAATAACATTCCTAATAGTGCACTTAAGTATCAATTTATTGATTCTGTTTGATCCGACTTTGCAGCTTTTTAATGAAGCAGCTCATTTTATGGGTACTAATCCCTTTATTCAGACCTTTCAATGGGTATTGTTTATTGGAATTATTATTCACTTTGTGTATGGCTTTATTTTGACTGTTCAAAATAATAAGAGCCGTCCAGTGGGTTATAAAGTGGCTGGTTCGTCTGAAAAG
>JBGRQE010000006.1:0-103851 GCA_041725955.1 Bacteroidales bacterium | reverse complement strand
CCGTAAATAAGGTGTCTCTAAATGCATTTTCGATATGCTGATTTTGCGATGCTACCAATACCAAGGTAATAATAATGGTAATTACTGCTACCAGATAAAAGTAAACTCTAAACTCCTCATTGTTTCTAAGCTTGCTAAACTGTCGGTTTAATGCAAAATAATGTAATGAGAAATTGGTTCCGGCAAGGAACATAAATACTGTAATTACATACTGAATATATGGACTAAATCCTGCGGCACTATCATTTTTTGTAGAAAAACCTCCGGTAGCTACAGTAGCAAAAGAGTGACATACAGAGTCGAAGAAACTCATATCACCCAACATCAGGAATATTATCTCTAAAACCGTAAGGAGAATATAAATATACCATAAACGTTTTGCGGTTTCTGTAATTCGGGGATGTAACTTATCGGGTGTCGGACCAGGCATTTCGGCAGCAAACAATTGCATTCCACCAATTCCCAATACCGGAAATATGGCTACTGTAAGTACAATAATACCCATACCTCCGATCCAATGTGTCATTGATCGCCAAAACAATATTCCTTTCGAAACACTCTCTATATCAGTTAAAACCGATGCTCCTGTTGTTGTAAATCCACTTATAGTCTCGAAAAAAGCATCTGTAAAAGATGGAATATACCCACTAATCATAAAGGGTATACTTCCGAATAAAGAGGCAACAACCCACGACAAACCTACAATAAGGTAGCCTTCGCGTTTGCCTATTACTCTCTTTGCTTGCTTGCGGGTTAAAAAAAACAGTAAAGCCCCACTTAACAATGTTATTGTTCCTGAAATGCTTAAAGCACCAAAATTTACGCCATGATAATACCATTGAAAGGGAAGCCCAAGGAACATAGCAACACCTTCAATCATCAATAACAAGCCAATTACCATGGCCACGATCTTAAAATTGATTTCAGACCAACGCGACATTATAATTTATTTCTTTAAGTTTTTTTGTATCTCTAGAAATTATCTGAAAGGAGCCTATTTCTTGCAGAATAATTTATTCACTTTCTGAATTGCTGAAGGAAGAGCAAAAACAACCACTTGATCGTCTTTTTGTATCTGAATATTTCCTACAGCAATAAGGCTCTCTCCCTTACGCACAATGCCACCAATAATAGCACCTTCAGGTATTTTTATATCCTTAATTGGCTTTTTGGTTATTGGTGCATCTACCTGAGCAACCATTTCCATTACCTCGGCATCAATACCACTTAAGCATTTCATTGATGTAACACTACCATTCATGGTATAGCTCATCAAGTGACTTGCTGCAATTAGCTTCTTATTGATGATGGTATCGATTCCGATATGCTTTGAAATATCTATATAGTCGATATTTTCGACCAAAGCAATGGTACGCTCAACACCAAATTTATGGGCATGTAAACAAGTAAGAATATTGGTTTCAGAGCTATTGGTAACTGCTATAAAGGCATCTACCTGACGAATATCCTCTTCTTCCAGAAGTTCAATATTTCGGGCATCACCATTAATAATCAATGTATCTTCAAGATAGTCGGATAGAAATATACAACGCTCCTTATCCATTTCAAAAAGCTTTATATCTACTTCTCTTTCCAACTTCTTAGCAGTCATGCGCCCTACACGTCCACCACCGATAATCATAATGTTATTGATTTCCTTTTCACGCTTTCCGCCCAACTTCAGCAGGTCGCGAATTCCATTTGGCTTAGTAATTACATAAGCCAGATCGCCTTCAAGAAATTGATCTTGCCCTGTAGGGATAATCGTTTCGTTGGCTCTATTTATGGCGACAGCTCTAAAATTTAGATTTTTATGCTCTCTGGCAATCTGATCTAAAGTTTTATTAATCACCTTCGCCTCTTTATCTAGTCGGATTAAGAAAAGCGATAACTTTCCACTAGAAAAGTCAAAAATTTCTTTTGCTGCATTCTGCTTTAGCAAAGAGATAATTTCGTTGGCAGCAATTTCTTCAGGACATACCAGATCATCGATTCCCAGATTACGATATATTCTTTCTGCCTCGGGGGTTAATTCATCCGAACTATTTATTCGTGCTATTACCCTTTTTGCTCCCATTTGTTTTGCAAGCATTGCCGTCAGGAGATTAATCTTCTGATCATGCACAACCGCAATCACAAGATCAGCTTTTTTCACATTTGCCCGTTCCAATACCGAAGTCGATGTAGAATCCCCTGTAATTGTCATCAAATCGGTATGGTACTCAACCATTTTCAATAACTCCTCATGTGGGTCCACAATGGTGATATTGTGATTCTCATTTGCTAATGATTTAGCAAGATGCAAACCCACTTCTCCATCTCCTGCAATAATAATATCCATTTTACCTAATTTTTGGGAAACCGCAAATTTAAAATTAAAGTACTAGATGCCAAAAAATTAATAATAGCAAAGAATTTAAAACAATTTACACCCGACAATTATTCTCTTAAATTGATTTTTTTATGGTCTTATTTTAAAATAATAGTATGGTATATAAAGGTGTAAGACAAACATTTCTTTGCTTTTGCAGCAATTTTAGCTTAGTCGGTTAAAGTTATAGTAAAACTTTTCGACTCACTTATAAAGTTATAATATTCTTTGAAGAAAAGAACTTTAATTTTCAATGGTAAAAGAATCCCAATCTAATCCCAGATGAAACTTTTTTCTAAAATCAGTTAATTCTTCAAGTCGAACAACTATAGTTTCTATTTTTACTTCGTGAGGCTTTATGGAAGAAATAACATTTCCTTTTGCATCAATTAAAGCAGAATCGCCTGAATATTGCAAATTATTACCATCTTCACCAACACGATTTACTCCTGCAACGAAACATTGATTTTCTATAGCGCGGGCTTGCAATAGTGTTTTCCATGGCGTAGATCGTGGCGCAGGCCAATTGGCTATATAAACCAACAAATCGTACTTATACTGTTCTTCTTTATAATAGTTTCTTGCCCACACCGGAAAGCGCAAATCATAACATATTAAAGGCATTATTTTCCATCCTTTACACTTTACAACAAGGGTATCTGTTCCTGCTTCAAAACGATGATGTTCGCCACCCATTCTAAAGAGATGTTTTTTATCATAATATTCAATAACACCATCAGGAGTAGCATAAATCAGGCGATTATAATACTTTGCCTCTTCTTCTATAATAATACTTGCTATAATAGCAGCATTTAGTTCAACAGATTTTTTCTTTAGATAGTTAACCGATGGACCATCCATAGATTCTGCAATATCACTTGGATGCACAGAAAAACCAGTATTAAACATCTCGGGAAGAATAATAAGATCGGTTTTTCCTTGTAAAGGAGAAAGCTCTTTATCAAAATTGTCAAAATTCTTTTCCGGATTTTCCCACACTAAATGGGCTTGAACCAAACTAATACGAAGGTTATCTTTCTTGTTTTTTTCTTCCATAATATGATAAACGTAATCGTAAAAAATGAGTATATAGATATAAGGCAAAAATAATAGATTAATGTATCACTTAAGGAATTCTATAAATACGGATACATATCAATATGTAAAAAAAAACAATCAGCCAAGAGGGTTAACCTGACTGATTGTATAGTCTTCAGATAAATATTGGGCCAAGTTCAATATCTTGGCATTTGGTTCCACTTTAAAGGGAACTATATTTTTAGAATGGTTGTATTTGAATAAAAAAAAATTTAAAATTTTTCATCATACTTAGTCCAAAGCTCATCACCAAGCTTCCATGCTCTCTCAACAACCTTATCACCCCATTGAATACTATAGTCACTTAAAAACTTAATTGCCTTAGCAGGTTTCTTTTTATATAACTCCAATGCTTTTTTATCAATTTCTTTTTGATTATCAAAAACTTCTTTCTGCATTGGTCCCCAAACTCTATCCAAATCATGACGCATATCACCCCATCTTTGAGCCGCCAAGCTTCCTAATCTGTTAAAAGCCCACCATGCCGATTCACGAGTATATCCATTTGGTCTTCCTGGCACTTTATAAGCTGCTGCAACATCAGTATCTTGACAATAAACAGGCACATAGATTGAAGAAGCTACATTATCTTGAGCAATCCAAACAATACCTCCAATGGCATTAGGCAACCATTCTCTACACTGAATGATTGTAGCATACATGGTATACCATCTGGCAATAGTTCTTTCTCCCAATTCGTTCCATCCACCATTAATACGAAGAAGTTTATTCATATCGTAAGGCATAAAAGGATTTGCCAATGGCGATTTAACCATTTTTCCATCTTTATCTGGAACAAGCAGAGTTTTAGTCATATCATACTCGGTATTCTCGTAATAATCGGCAAAGATCGAATGCATTTTCTCTAGAGTTACCTTTTTATCAGGCATAACAGAGAAAGGGAAAACCTCACCATTTGGATCTAAATTCAATGAAGGAGCCATTAAACTTAATACTCTCCATTCGCGGCGACGAGAGGCAAATGTTCTTCTTCCTTCTGGATTATAGACATAACAAAAACGAAAAGTTTCTTTATCTGGATTCCAGAAACCATTTTCTTTAGCCACATCAAAGATGTTCTTTGATGCCATAAAATAGTCTGGATTATTTAAATCAATCTCTTGAATAGTACTTGCATTTGCATTTACAGCAACGTGATTATCCGGAACACGTTGAGCAACCCAAACTGCACCTTTTTTTCCTTTGCCAGGACCAACAATTTCCAAATGCCAAACTTCTTTGGTGTCAGCAATAGTAAGAGCCTCTCCGGCATCGTTCCAACCATAAATCATCATCAATGAATCAGCCATTTTTATAGCCTCACGAGCAGTTTTGCATCTTTCAAGCATCAATTTACATAGACGCTGACAATCGATCAAACCATTATCTGATTGTAATTCTTCGCGACCACCAAAAGTAGATTCACCAATTCCCAACTGATATTCATTCATACATGGGTAGGCAGTATTAATATAGGAATAGGTATGTTTTACCTGAGGAATACTTCCTATTGGAATATGCTTATATGTAGGCATTGCCAAGCTATCACTTGCAACACGTTTATACATTTGAACTGTTTCACCTTTTTTATGATCTTGTGCAGGAATAATATCCATCCACGACCTGGTTCTATGACTATCGTCGGTATGAGAAGTCATTACTGAACCATCAAAGCTAGCATTTTTACCTACAGTTATACTGGTACAAGCTTCGGGAACTCCACTTTGCCAATCACTTTTATCTACCTGAGCTTTTACTCCCTGAATACCGAGACTACAAATCCAGGCAAGGAAAACAAATCGAATTTTCATTTTTGATAATCTTAGTTTTAAAAAGAAATTAAGGGCACTAATATAATGATTTTTAAGATGTTTAAACAACAAAGCAGGCAGGAATAAAATCCCTGCCTGCCATATAAATAAGTGTATAAGTTCCAGATCTTTTACTAATTAGAAGCCGGATAACTTTCTAACGACCTAAAATCATAGAATATAGTATTTCCTTTACTTACTGAAATTGGAATATCATGTTCTTGCTGACCTTCAGGACCGGAAGTAACAAAATGCAAATTTGATTCTCCGGCAGGAACAGGAATACGAACATAAGAAATGCCATGAGGCAAGGTTTGCCAATTTCGGGTATCGGCCTTTTCGGTAATAGCATTAATCAGACCTAAAGCCGCACCTACATTTTCGTTCTCTTTACGAGCTACATATTCAACAGCTTTCTTTGTTGCCAATCGTAGTAAACTACTTGCCAGAGTACGTAACATTTTATCATTAAGAGTTTTGAATTCAATAGCATTTAAATCCTCTGCAAGCTCTAGGTTATATTTCTTATCATTGATTTGGCAATACGCAGAAGTAAATATTGGTTTTCTTTCAAGATACTTTGGAAAAGCTACTCTTACAATATTTAAATCTCCAAAACTGCCAGAACCACTTCCTGGAGGTGCAACAAAAGGAAAGCTTAAGCCTAGTTCCTCATTTTCAAAAACTACTGCTCCACCAACACCTTTTACTACCGTAAAATTGATACTCCATTCATCCTTCACAGGTCCAAATCCATTTTCCCATAAAAAGACTACATAGCCTCCATCATGATTATCTTTTTTATAAGTCATCCCAAACTTCTTCTCATAGAACTCTTTTTCAGAATGAAAACCGGTAAAAGAAGCAGTACGAAGAATATCTTTTTTTAGTTGCTCAGGAGCTCCAAAACCAAAATTATTTTCATACACATCTTCATAAACCTTAAGAGCATTTCGATAAGCAATAAATGCATCATTATAATTTCGAGAAGCTTCGTATATTAAACCAATCAATACGTGAGCAAAAGCATCATCTGAATAATGATTCTTATATTTTTTATACTTATCGTTAATAGCATACAACTTATTGGTAATCTGGCGTGCCTCGATCAGAGCTCCTTGTCTATCATTTTGGAATAAAAAGCTCAATGATTTATAATAATTGATCATTACATCTTCTACATCACTAGCCTCATAAGGAAGAATCATGGGATTGGTAAGAAGAGTCAATGCACTCATTGCATAATTTTTCTGTTGATCAGCAATCAGGTTATTTGCAGTTTCAAAACTTTGTATACTTCCTTTATAATTTCTGAGCATATACTTTACCCAGCCATCATTCATATAATACAGAACCTTATTTTTACCTGTAGGGCCTTTTTTATTTTTATTAAGAATAACCTGAGCTTTTTCGAACTGCCCTTTACCAATTTCCGATTGGAATTTCGCATTCTTTTGATAATAGGTGGCACAAGAGGTGAAAAAGATCAATATCCCAAAAAGAGAAAGAAATCGTATAGTCTTAAGCATTTTAGATGAATTTGAAATGGGATAGAAAATTAAAAAGAGGCTTTTGCAGAAGTAGGAATCCTAATATTGAAACCTCTTTTACAAAAGCCTATTCTTTACAAAAAATTAGTTTGTTATATATTTCTTAATCTTCTTATCACCAATCCAAACCACTTCATTGGTTTCCAAATTGGTTAAGGTAAGATCAATTTGATAATAAATTACTTTTTCTTTTTTGTAAGCATCAGTAATTGAACTCATGGTTCCCTGAAGCATAAAGTCTGCACCAACTTCTCTTCCCCATTTCTTCATAGTAACTTGAGAAGAAAAATTTTGTTGATCGGCTCTTTCTGCTCTAATTTCTTCACGTTGCTGTCCTCCCTGAACAAGGCGAACACGACCACTATTAATAAAAGACTTTTCAAGATCTTTAAGAAAAACTTCAGAATCTATATGTTCTGAGGTATTATTCTTTACAAAACCAACAATTACGACAGGACGTTTTCCTTGACTTTGTTGTGTAAACTCAGGAAGCCATCTCTCGCCTAAAGCCTGTCCAATCATTGCATCAGCAGTTTGTTGAGCATCGGTACTATTCCATCTACCACTTAAATCAATTTGAGTATTGGCTGAAACTCTTTGAACTTTTCTGGTTGTACAAGTTGAAACAGCAGCAATTAATAAAACGAGCATTAAGATGCGGGGAATAAAATTCTTCATAAAGCAAAAATTTGATAGTTGTTTTTAGAATGGTATCTCAAATAATGTGCCAGATTTTTAGTTTTTGAGAAACAAATATACTTCCTGCAAAGAAAGATAAGGAAATTGATTAATGCAAGAAAAATAAACAAAAAAAGAGGAAACAACACGGCTTCCTCTCTAAATATCTTTTCACTACTACCGAACCCTACCCTCTGATAAAGAGAGCCTTAATAATATGACTAGCCATTCCTGGATTTTCCTTTAGTCTTCTGGTTGAATATGCAAACCATTGCATACCGTAAGGAACATAAATTCGCATTGTATGTCCTGCAGAAGTAACTTTTTTTCTTAAATCCGGAGTTACTCCATATAGCATCTGAAACTCATATTTATCCTTTGGAACATTATATTTTTCAATAAGTTTCATCGCTCCCTCCACCAATGGTCGGTCGTGAGTAGCTATTGCAGGATACATTCCTTTCTGGAACATATACTCTAAATCTTCCAAAAAGCACTGATTAATTTTTTCATACTTTTTGTAAGCAATCTCTTTAGGTTCTACATAAATACCTTTACACAGGCGGAAATTATGACGAACATTCGATTTATACTTACCATTAAAGTCTTTGATATCATCTAACGTTCTATGCAAATATGCCTGTAAAACCAGACCTACATGATTTGGAAATTCCTTTTTTACTCTATTATAGATATCAATTTCAATATCTACACATTGTGAGTCTTCCATATCTATTCGTACAAAGTTATTGTACTGTGCAGCCTTAGCTACAATTTCACGGACATGCTTATAACACTCTTCTTCATCTATAAGTAGGCCAAACATAGTTGGTTTCAGAGAATAATTACCATCTATCTTTGCAGCTTCAATAGTTTCAATAATTTCGATATAGGTCTTTTTATTGGCCTCTGCTTCTTCTAACTTGGTAATAAACTCTCCCAGTAGATCAATAGTAACTTTTATATTATCCTTATTTAGGTCTTGAGATGCTTTGATTGCATCCTGAATAGATTTTCCTGCTATATATCTTTTTGAAAATTGCCAAACTAATCCTTTAGGCATAAGCGGCAACATAGAGGCGATCATTTTATTTATCATAACGTATATCCTTCTGAATTTAACACATGGGAAACATGAAGAATTTCTTTTTCCCCCGAAAAGTTTTCGTAGTACATGCGAATATACAAAAAAACGCCTATTTTGATTCATCTTTAGATTGAATTAATTTAGAAGAGTAAATAGTTGTAAATAGCGCATCTATAGTAAAGGGATATTGTTTTTGTTAAGCCAGCGTGTTTTTAACATACCAAGATGCTATAAAGATAACACTTCTATAGTGCTTGAGGTTTATAAAAAAACAAGAGGATATCCAAAAACTATGGACATCCTCTTATATAAAAGTCTTTTACAAACTGCGATTTAAATACGCATCACAATTCATTTATTATCTAGTGACCTTTTTTACTTTTTGGCATTTCAAGAAGTTTACCATGATCTTTCACAACATTTTCTTTCCAACGCTCATCGTATCCTGGCTGTTCAACTTTTGGAGTTTTATGACCTGGGCGACGGGTTCTAACGTTTCCATCATGATACTTCATAAATAGTTCTTCATAAAGATGTTTCCAATCGGCAACAACCTGATCTCCTGTATTACAAGAATAATCGGTAAGATATTTTACTGCCAATTTAGGATCTTTTTTATACAACATCATAGCACCAGCTTCAACAGCAGGAGCATAAGTCATAAATTTGTTTTCAAGCTCTCTTTGAGCTTTTCTAATTTCAGGATGAATAACATTATAACGAGTATAAGCTAAATTGGTAACTTGAGAGAAAATCCAGAAAGCTGAATTATCTGACCAATCCATAATACCACCATTACCAACAGCCCAAGTTTCAGGAACTCTGGTCATTGAAGAATACATAGGAGTATAAACAGTACTTGCAGCATCATCTACACCAAACCATATAACTCCACCAATTTCATTTGGAAGTTCTGCACGAGATTGTGCAACAAAAGAGAATCCAGTTTGCTGAGTAGCGGTAGCGCGCTCATTACAATATTTTTTACCCTTATGTTCCCAAGTTAATGGTCTCCAACGGTAAGGACATCCAAATGGACCTGCGCCAGCGTCTTTAGACATATCTAATTCAGTTCCTTCAAGATGATCTCTCATAAATTCCATCATATCGTCTAAGCTAACTTTTCTGTTTGGCTTAATCCATAGAGGCATGCGGTTAGAAGCAAATTTATTAGGATTTGCTTTACCATCTTTCATGAAAGTCTTCTTATATTCGATATTACCTTTAACATAATCCCAATATTGGTCCATGTTATCGCTAACTTTATTGAACATGGTCCAAACACGAATCTCACAAAAACGTGCACCACCAAAATCTACTGGATTGTAAACATCAGAAAAACTAAAGTCTTTATCTTCTCCTTTATAATATCCTTTTTCTCTTGCAAAGCTAATTACATCAGGAGCATAAACACAGTTTTCAGGATCGTTTAAAGGGAAAGTTGTAATACGTGCATGATTAGCATGACCAGAAACATATCCATCAGGAACACGACGAGCAACCCATACAGCACCTTTTTTACCTTCACCTTTACCAATAAGATCCATGATCCATGCTTCTTTGGTATCTATAATAGAAAAAGACTCTCCAGAAGACGCATAACCATATTTTGCAACAAGATCAGTCATGGTTTTAATTGCTTCACGAGCAGTTTTTGAACGCTGTAAAGCTAAATATATCAAGCTACCATAATCAACGATACCATTTTTCTTGCCTAATTCTGGAAGACCACCATAGGTAGTTTCAGCAATAGAAAGCTGAAATTCGTTCATATTACCTATTACATTATAGGTATGAGGTACTTGTTCAATTTTCCCTAAATAATCACCAGTATCCCATTCATAAACATCAACCATACTACCTACCTTATGATCGGCAGCTGGCCAGTGATACAATTCTCCATAAATTACATGTGCATCTGCTGCATAGCTCAAAAGAACAGACCCATCTGCACTTGCCCCCTTAGTAATTATATAATTTGTACAAGCACTTACCTTTGAAGCAAATCCAAAAGAGATAAGTAATGCACAAGCAATAGCGAATATTCCTTTTCTCATTTTTTATTGTTGTATTATTAATTATTAGTGTCGTTTCAATTTTCTTGTATTTGTTGTATATCAGTCCCTTTTCTGATGGTTAGCAAATTTAAAAAAATAATTGAAGTATTTTCTTTCAAGATATGCTTATCAAATGAATTGATTAATACTCATTTGCAAAAGGATTTGTACTTTTAAACGTTAGAATATTATTTATAAGTTTTTGAGGTTATGCACTGGAATATTTTGAATTTTAAATCATTAACAAGAAGTATCTATTCCCAGAAAGATAGATGGAAATGGATATTTTTGGTAATAGCTATTGTTATTATAGCTATTTCTCTATGGTATACTGATAGAATGGTATCCAAATTAAGAGCCGACGACCGCAAAAACGTTAAAACTTGGGCGCAGTCAATCAAAAAGAAGAGGGAATTTGTGCTTTATGACGAAAAATTATTCAAACAACTGAGCGAGGAAGAAGATACAAAAGTTGAGCTTCTTGCAAATGCCTATCACTTATTGCACGCCCCAAACAACTCCGAATCGCTTACTCTGGTCTTAGAGATTATAAAATCTAATGAAAATATTCCGATTGTAGTTACCAACGGCGATATTATCGACCAAGAAAAAAACACTGACGGAATGGTAAAGGAAGGAATGAAGTTTGAGGGCAAGATTAAAGAAATGTTCTCCGAGTTTAAACCGATTTCCATTCCAATGGAGGGGCAAGATATTAAGTTGCACTACCGGCGATCAAAAATTTATACAGAATTACATGAACAGATGAATAACCTGGAAAATAACTTCTTTGATGAAGTGGCTTCCAATTCAAATTCTGTTCCTGTAATTATTACCGATAGCACGCAAATCAATGTAATTCGATATGGTAATATTCCTATCTCACAAATGAAGGATCCTTATTTTGCTAGGAAGACATTAAATATAATGAAATCGGAAAATGAGCCTATTCATATTGACTTTATCGACCAGGGAAAGAGTTATATATTCTATAAAGACAGGCCTGTAGTTACCGAATTCAAATATTTCCCTATTACTCAAATGTTTATAATCGCAGTATTTGTCTTTACTGCATACCTTATCTTTTCTACCAGCCGTAAAAGTGAGCAAAATCAAGTATGGGTGGGGATGTCAAAAGAAACAGCTCATCAGCTAGGAACTCCACTTTCATCATTGATAGGGTGGACAGAACTACTGCGTCTTGATAATGTAAGTGAAGATATACTGAGTGAAATCGATAAAGATCTGGTACGATTACAGAAAATAACCGAACGCTTCTCAAAAGTAGGTTCGCCATCAGAATTACTTCCTATGAATGTTGTTGAAGTAATTTATGAAGTCGTTGATTATTTAAGACCACGAACCAGCAGAAAAGTTAATTATGTATTGAATATCGATCCAAAACAAACAATAATTATTCCTTTAAATGCTCATCTCTTTGGATGGGTTATTGAGAACTTATGCAAAAATGCAATCGATGCAATGAGTGGTGCCAAGGGGCAAATTACTATAAACCTAAAAGAAGATTCCAAATTTGTATTTATAGATGTAAAAGATACAGGTAAGGGAATTCCAAAAGGAAAATTTAAACGGGTATTCTATCCTGGATATACAACTAAGAAAAGAGGCTGGGGTCTGGGACTTAGCTTAACCCGAAGAATTATAAAGAACTACCACAAAGGAAAAATATTTGTAAAAAACTCTGTAATTGATGCTGGAACAACTTTCAGAATCATCTTAAAGAAATAAAATAAAAAATGCCGAGAAAAAACATTCTCGGCATTACTTAACCCAATTACAAAAACATAATTAATATTACTTAGCATTAAATTGCCCAATAAAACAACCTTTACCTTTTCTCTATACTTATTTTACTTGTATCTTTTTTGAATATAATTTCACTCCAGAATCGCTTATAACTGCTTGATAGATTCCTGATGGAAGGAAAGAAAGATTAATCGTATTTTCTTTGGCATCAGAAAGATTTTCACAAACAACAAGGCTTCCTCTTAGGTCATAAACATAAATTACAGGATGTTCCATATCTTCTTCTGCTGTAATAGTCACTTCACCAGAGGTAGGATTCGGATAAATTTTTATTTCGTCTTCTTGATCAATGTCATCAATCCCTTCGGATAATTTAGGCCCTTCCAAAAAAATTGCAGAATTATAAGCACCATCTCTAGAATCAGCAATAACCACTTTTATATGAACCATCTTTTCATCTGAATAAAGTGGAATCGAAGCAAGAAAAGGAACTATATAAGCATCCATTTGAATATACTTTCGACTGACATGATCATTATGCACAAGAAAATTACAATTTTGCCCTTTATTTTCTCCGCCTGCTTTCTTACCGGGAGGTAATATTCTATGTTCACTTTCATATCCACAATGAACATTATTTAAATTCACACTTTGATTTGTAATAGGAACTAAAGCAAAGTTTTGGGAATGATTGCTAAATTCTCCTTTATAGTTTTTGCCTGTTGCAAAAACACCCATTACATCAGAATACGGATTTACCTTATCATCATCATTCTTAGGACTATATTCATGATACTCCTCTGATCCGAATACATAACTCATAACAAAGTTCTTCTCGCCACTATTATAGTGGAAGTCAAATTCAAATCCACTAGCATCGTAAGTTTTATTTTGAGCAAGGATTTCAGCATCTACATCACCTCCTACACCATTAGATTCCGACTTACCAGAATGGTCATTCGGCCCTTCAGTACTTTTTGCACGACCAGTGGACAAAACAATCCCAACAGTACTCTTTAATCCCAAAGTTTCTCCATGAACATAATAACCGATAGCTTCAGGTACGCCAATTATTTTTAAATTCGACACAGTTCCCTGCATTTCAAATTGTTTCAGAAAACGATCTTCAATAATCTTTTTTGCTTCATTTTCAGTTTGAGCGGGAGTAACTGTATAATATTTCTCATCAGGAGCCTGAGAAAACAAGAAATTGTTTAAGCAAAATAAAGCTGTAATCAATAGTATATAATTCTTTTTCATATGCTTAGTCTTATATTTGACAATTCTTCGAGTAAGTAATCAACTTAGTTTAAGAAATAGAAGAATGTCAACTAAATAAAAATAACATTAATAGGTTTTTAGATCAATAACACCTTACAGACACAGTAAACAATAGAAAAGTTGCATAAGAAAAGGTAAAAACAAAAAAAGACTGCATCTTCTACGATTACAGTCTTTTGTATCTTGCGCTTATATAATGCGCTCTCAATAAATTGAAGCCTCAGACTATGAAACTGAAACTTCGCTAAACTTACTCTAAACCGGGCTATGAAACCGGCTCGAAAACTAAAACTCAAAGCGGAATTACTAGGCTATGAAACTAATATTCCGACTAAACTATGAACTAAAACTCTGTTCCGGACTATGAAACCGAAACATTTAAACTATGAACTCTAAACTCTGTTCCGGGCTATGAAACCGAAACATTTAAACTATGAACTACGAGGAAGATCTCCTCTTAAATTGATATTGCAAAGATATGGGGGAAAACCATACAGAAAAACAGCTTGTATACCCTTTTTGCACAGGGTAAATTTCGCTAAGTAGAAATACCCCCATTTATTTCAAAAAATTGCACTATCTAATTTGAAGCTTTGCAGTATATACTTGATCTGATTTTCCTTCAACAATAACAGTATACATACCAGAAGGAATATCATTAATCTGTAACTTCACTTTCTCTCCTCCAACAACACTTCTTTCCGAAACAATTTTTCCCTGCATATCATATACTTTTAAACTTGCTTGCTTAAAAGTATTGGGAAGTTGAATGGATGTAAAATCAACTGCTGGATTTGGAGATAGCTGAATCTGATTTTCCATATTTACCTCACCTAATCCTGTAGGTTTAAAAGCATCATTGGTTGCAGCATTGTTTATTCTAAAAAGCAATCCTGAATCATAAGCACCATCTCTTGCATCTGCAATTACAATCTTAAAATGATATTGCAAACCTGGAGTTAAATTGGCATGAATCATTAGCGGCTTTGTATAAGCATCAAATGTGGAATATTCAATATCTAAATTATCATTATGAATAAGCATACTACAATTACTACCAAATACAGGATTTATTTTACCAGGAGGAGTTACTTTAAACTTAGATTCATACCCACAATTCACTGATCCCACACTTATATAATCTGCTTGAAAGGGAACTGTGGCAATATTAAGTGCTCCATTTTGAAAATCACCATTAATATCTGATCCAGTCACAAAAAAGCCAAAAGCATCATTATACAAATTCACCTGAGGATCGTCTCTTTGAGCCATTTTTGAAACATACTCATGATATTCCTCAGAACCAAATATCATTTCAAAACGGATTTCTGTTACTCCATCATTAGGAATAAAATCAAATTCAATACAACTAGCATCATGTGTTATATTATTACCTACTAAGTCAGCTAGAATTGCATCTCCAGGAGAATTGAGTGATGATCCTTTTGATGGACTATTGTTAATAGAAAAAACATCTTTAGCTTTTCCAGTGCTTAAAATCATTCCTGATGGAATTCCAATTTCCTGAGCATTAGAAAAACTGGCAATCGCCATAGAACTACCTACATATGTAATATTAGAAATTGTTCCCAGATCTGTAATAGGTGCAAGAAGAGTGTTTTCGATTATTTCAACAGCATCTTCGTTGTTTTCAACAAGGTTAACTACAACACCACTATTTTGGGCAAAAGACTGAAACGAAAGGACAAGCCCTGCTACCAGAGCTAAATAAAGAGTAAAGTTTTTTTTCATGGTTTTTTATTTTTAGAGAAAGAAACAAAAATCAACCCAGTAACTAACTGGGTCTTAATCGCTTTAAAAAAACAATTATTTCAATAAATAAGTTTAATTAAGATCAAGTTTAAGTTATTCTCTTCAGACACAAACCCATACGAAAAGGTTGCTTCTGTATTCAATATTATCTTACCACTGGTGGTCTTAAACATAAAATGATTTTGGTTGATTTTTGATATCACTCTATCTTACTTGTAGCTTTTCTCTGTATATATTTTCATCTCCATCCTCAATAATCACACAATATATTCCTGACGGAATATGATTCAATGATAAATTTGCTTTCTCTCCTCCATGAACACACTTCTCAACCATCACTCTCCCATGAATATCATATACTTTAAGTTGTGCCTGCTTAATATCAGAGGGCACAATCACTATTGCATTATCTTTTGCTGGATTGGGGTATACTTCCAATAATTTCTGTGAAACATAATCTTCAACTTTATTGGGTATAAATTCATCATTATTGGCATCATAATTTACACGTATAAATAATCCAGAATCCCAATTACCATCACTCAAATCTCCCAAAACAATTTTCACCAAATACTTTTCTCCAGAAATCAAATTGGCTTTTACCATTATAGGTTTGGTATAGGCATCTAAAGCAGAATGTTTATTATCTTTAAAATCATTAAACACCAACATATTACAATTACAGCCTTGACTAGGATCAGAATAACCAGGAGGAGTAACACCAAAAGATGATTCTTTACCACAATTAATGGTATTCAATGATATATATTTATCTGACTGAAATGGAACTGTAGCAATATTCTCTGAATTTTGCGAAAAAGGACCTTCTATTCCCTTTCCACTGATAAAAATTCCAAAGCGATCAATGAATCTGTTTTCCATAGCGGCTTCATCACTTTTCTCAGGCACAAATTCATTATAATTCTCAGATCCAAAAATCAATTCAAACTTTATCTCACTCACCCCTTCTTTGGGAGTAAAATAAAAACAAACACCACTTGCATCAAAGGAATAACTGTTAGTTGAATAAAGATTTCCAAGCCCGTTTAAATCAGTATCTCCCCCACCATTCAGTTGGCCTGTTAAATTCCCATTATTGTTGGGATACTGTAAAGAATCTACATAACCTGATGATATTACTAATCCTTCCTTAATCCCCATTGCAGATCCATTCGAAAACCAACCTATTTGTGCAAAATCCCCAAAAGCTCTAAGGCTTTCAACCTTACCTTTATTTTTTAAAGGGGCAACAAAAGGCTTAATGATTTCTTCAATAATACAATCCACAGATTTCTCTGTTTTAATAGTGATACCTTCTCCTTCTATATTCTGAGAAAAACCATTTCCTGAAAACAGGAATAGTGTAATAAAAACGAATAAAAACTTTTTCATAAGAACAATTAATTTGTTTTTAATTTTCTTTAACTATAAAGACTAAAGACAAATCAAGTTCTTAAATAGTTGCACTTAAAGCTATTATTCCGAATCTCTGATTAGAAACATATAAAAACTATAATTTTATTACCCGGCTTAAGCGGGTATCCTCCGAAGAAGAACCAACCATAATTTCAAATTCACCTGGTTCAAATATCATCTTACCACTGGCATCTATAAACATAAAATCTTCCTGACTAAGAATAAATGTAAGCTTCGAAGTTTCTCCTTTGTCCAAACGAATACGTTTAAATCCACGCAACACCTTTTCAAAGGTCACTAAACTTGAAATTTTATCATTTATATAAAGCTGGGGAACCTCCTCTCCGCTGCAATTACTTACATTCTTCACATTAAATGAAACGATAATATAATTATCATGATCCTGATCATGAGGTTCCGAAATTTGCAAACCAGAATACTCAAAATCGGAATAACTTAAACCATGTCCAAAAGGATACAATGCCCCACTCACCCGAGTTACACCTATTGGCTTCTGGCTTTGACCGGCCTGTGATTTGGGCTTGCAAGGAAAGTTAAAAGGCAGTTGTCCTACCGTACGAGGAAAAGTTAGAGAGAGTTTTCCTCCGGGATTATAATCTCCAAACAACACTTCAGCGATAGCTTCTCCTCCGTATTCACCGGGAAGCCATGCTTCGATAATTGCATTTGCTTTTAAATCCAGTGTATTTATTGTAAGCGGACGGCCATTGATTAATATAGCTATAATGGTTTTTCCTGTTTTGATCATCGCCTTAACCAAGTCTTTCTGATTGCCGGGCAAATTCAAAGATGTACGGCTTTTATTCTCCCCTACAGTTTCCTGATTATCTCCCAAAACAAGAATTATAACATCGTTTTCCTTTGCCTTTTCTATAGCTTCATCAATCAATGCCTGTTGAGTATTGGAAGGAGGAATATCATAAATCTCATTCGCAGGCCAGTTTTCATCATAATGATCACATCCTTTGCAATAGTCAATTTTAACTTTTCCTTTATCTATTTCTTCCAGGCCCTCCCAAACCGAAATCACTTCATTTCCGCTGGGTCCATATCTCCCGATACTATTATTTATATATTTAGCATTTGGGCCACAAACCAGAATCTTCTGTTTCTTCTTTCTATCCAAGGGAAGAAAACCATCATTCTTGAGCAATACTATAGATTCGAGTGTTGCTAGTTTTGCTATAGAAGCATGTTCATCTCTATGAACATAATGATTTGCCTTTTTAAATTCCTCAACATAAGGCTTATCAAAAAGACCCAGCAAAAACTTAACTCGTAACACATCACGAACACGATCATTAAGCGTTTGCTCTGATATTTTTCCTTCATCAATCAATTCTCGAAGTGGAAATATAAAATCTTCCGGAGGACTAAAATTGGTTCGCACATTCAATCCTGCTTTTATCGATTTTTCAACACAATCTTTAAAATCATCAGCAATAAAATGTCTGCCATGTAGGCCCCCTACAGCCCAACTGTCGGAAACCACATACCCTTGAAACCCCCATTGTTTGCGCAATAGACTATCTAAAAGAAAAGAGCTGCTACTTACCGGAACTCCATCAAAATCGTTATACGAACTCATTACACCCAAGGCATGTGCTGTAGTAACAGCTTTCTTGAAGGGGTAAAGATGTATGGAGTGCAAATCACGCATACCACATTGGGGATCAGTTTTTGCTGCACCATCGCGTCCTCCCTTAGGTATAGAGTAAACCGCAAAATGCTTTAATGTTGATGCAACACCATGATCTTGGAGGCCTTCAACCATTTCCATTCCCATTCGGGAAACAAGGAAAGGATCTTCTCCATAACAACTCAGCACTCTTCCCCATCTTGGATCGCGTGCCAGATCTAAAACAGGACTATAAACATTAGTATATCCAAGGCTCTTAGCCTCAAGAGCCGTAATACATCCAATCTCATAAATCAAATCGGTATTCCAGGTACTTCCCTGCCCAATTTGCGAAGGAAAAGAAGTAGCACCTTTATGGCATAAACCTCGTATTCCCTCAGTAGTAAAGTCGGCAGGAATACCCAAACGCGTTTCTTCAACAAAAAAACGCTGAGTTTCGTTAATGGCTTTAGCATGTAGTGCCGGAGGTTCCGAGAACTTGGTTTCAGCTTCGGGATGGTAGGCAACAGAGTTTAGATGTTCGTCGATATTTCCTATACCATCTTTCCATATTTCATTTTCCCATCCTTTGGCAGGCAAAGGATCTTTCAGAACACGTCCATAGCCATACAGGGTTGCCAACTGACAAGTTTTTTCTTCTAAGGTCATTTGCTTTAAAAGATCGGCAATACGAACCTCAACATCAATTTCAGGATCTTCATAAAAATCCTTCTTTCCATTCTTATTTAAGTCTATATAATCTTCAAAATATATATTCTTTCGTTTCTTTTTATAAATGAAATGTCTTTGGGAAAAAGAGTTATGAGATAAGAAAGTGAGTATTAGTAAAAAAGCAATTACATTAAATACAGTGGTAGTTTTGTGCTGCATAAAAGACAATTTTTTATTCTTGCAAAAGCTTCGCAAAATAGAACAAATTTTTTTTTCTCATTACAATATTGTTATTTCGTAGCTATTTTATATATATGATATTTTATTTCCTTTTTTGTAAATAAGCAGAATATCAAAATATAAGAAGAGCCTAACATCATTATCATACATTTGATATTTTATTTAAAGCATAGGCATAAAGAAGAATTATTTCTTACAAAAATAAAAGGGTTTACTAATGGAGTATAATTTCAAAGAAATCGAGAAAAAATGGCAGGAGTATTGGCAAAAGAACAAAACCTATAAGGTTGAAGTAGACTCTGATAAGCCAAAGTTTTATGTATTAGACATGTTCCCTTATCCTTCCGGTGCAGGTCTTCATGTTGGTCATCCGCTAGGTTATATTGCTTCTGATATTTATTCAAGATTTAAACGTACAAAGGGATTTAATGTTCTGCATCCAATGGGCTACGATGCATACGGATTACCTGCCGAGCAATATGCTATTCAAACAGGTACTCACCCTGAAGTTACTACAAATAAAAATATTACACGCTACAGACAGCAGCTAGATAATATTGGTTTCTCTTATGACTGGGATCGTGAAGTTAGAACATGCGACCCTGAATACTATAAATGGACTCAGTGGACTTTTATAAAACTATTCAACCATTGGTTTAATAATGAAACCCAAAAAGCAGAATCTATAGAAACCCTTATAGAAACCTTGGCAAAAGAAGGTTCTGCAAATATCAATGCTGCTAAAGACGACAAGACTCCAGAAATTAGTGCCGAAGAATGGAAAGCACTAAACGAAAAGGAACAACAAGAATATCTAATGCATTACCGCTTGGCATTCCTTTCCGACACTATGGTAAACTGGTGTCCTGAGTTAGGAACTGTTCTTGCAAACGATGAGGTAAAAGAAGGCTTGTCTGTTCGTGGAGGTCATCCTGTTGAAAGAAAAACCATGCGCCAGTGGTCGCTAAGAATCACTGCCTATGCTGAGCGTTTACTTTCTGGATTAGACAAGCTAGAGTGGACCGACTCATTAAAGGAAATTCAGAAAAACTGGATTGGAAAGTCTAAAGGGGCTTCTATGTGGTTCCCTATTGAAGACAATGAAGAGCAGAAAATAGAGATCTTTACTACCCGTCCCGACACCATCTTTGGTGCAACCTTTATGGTTATCTGCCCTGAGCACGACCTTGTAAACGAACTTACCACCGACGAAAACCGTAAGCAAGTGGAAGAGTATGTTGCATGGGCAAAGAATCGTTCTGAAAGAGAACGTCAAACTGAAGTAAAAAAGATTAGTGGCGTATTCACCGGATCCTACGGTATCAATCCCCTAAATGGTGCAAAAGTTCCAATCTGGATTGCCGAGTATGTGCTTGCCGGATATGGTACTGGTGCTATCATGGCTGTTCCTGCACACGATTCAAGAGACTATGCCTTTGCTAAACATTTCGACATTCCTATTGTAGAAGTAGTTTCTGGTGGCGACATCTCTGAAGAGGCTTTTGAAGCCAAAGACGGTGTGCTTGTAAATTCCGACTTTATCACAGGCATGAAAGTCAAAGAAGGTCAGGAAGCAGTTATCGAGCGTATCGAAAAAGAGGATATCGGATCAGGAAAAATCAACTATCGTTTGCGCGATGCTATTTTCAGTCGTCAAAGATATTGGGGAGAACCATTCCCTGTATATTATAAAGATGATATCCCATATATGATGGACGAAAGCAAGCTTCCGCTTGAGCTTCCTGAAGTAGATAAATATCTTCCTACCGAAACTGGCGAACCTCCTTTGGCTCGTGCAAATAATTGGGTTACTGAAGACGGATATCGTATAGAAACCAATACCATGCCTGGTTTTGCCGGATCGAGTGGATACTACTTGCGCTATATGGACCCTCGCAATCAGAATGAATATTTCTCTAAGGAAGCAAACGGATACTGGAGAAATGTTGACCTTTATATAGGAGGAGCAGAACACGCAACTGGTCATTTAATTTACTCTCGCTTCTGGAATAAATTCCTATTTGATTTGGGAGTTTGTTGCGAAGACGAACCATTCAAGAAGTTAATTAACCAAGGAATGATTCAAGGTCGCACAAGCTTTGTATACCGCATAAAAGGCAGCAATCAGTTTGTTTCTTACAACCTTAGAAAAGACTACGACGTTCAGGAAATCAGAGTAGATATTGCATTGGTTAATAACGATATTCTAGATCAGGAAGGTTTTAGGCAATGGAGACCCGATTTTAAGGATGCTGAATTTATTCTTGAAGATGGCAAGTACTTTTGTGGTTGGGAAGTAGAGAAGATGTCGAAATCCTATTACAACGTTCAAAATCCAGACGATTTGATCGAAAAATATGGAGCCGACACCCTTCGTCTTTACGAAATGTTCTTAGGTCCGCTAGAGCAAAGTAAGCCTTGGGACACCAAAGGTATTGAAGGAGTATTCCGCTTTATCCGTAAGTTCTGGAGATTATTCCAAAATGCAGAAGGCGAATTTGAAGTTTCTGATGCAGCAGCAAGCAAAGATGAACTAAAGGTTCTTCATAAAACCATCAAGAAGATTCAAGACGATAACGAAAGATTTTCTTTCAACACTGCTGTTAGTGGATTTATGATTTGTGTAAACGAACTATCAGACCTTAAGTGTAACAAAAGAGAAATTCTTGAGCCAATTACCGTAATGTTAAGTGCCTTTGCTCCTCACTTATGTGAAGAACTATGGAATGCTCTCGGACATAAAGATAGTATTGTAGAAGCTTCTTTCCCTGAATATATTGAAGACTATACCAAAGAAAATTCATTTGAATATCCTGTTTCCTTCAACGGAAAGATGCGTTTCAAAATTGAATTTCCTTTAGATATGGCTAAGGATGAAATGGAAAAAGCGGTTCTGTCTGCCGAAGGAGCTCAGAAATATCTGGATGGTAAAACTCCAAAGAAAATAATTATTGTTCCGAAACGAATTATCAATGTTGTGATTTAAGTTTTCTGAATAATCCTAAAATATTGAAGAGGAGCTAATAACTGACTCCTCGAAATGGCAGAAAGCTTCGTATAGGAGTTTGTGAAAACGAATTTACTGTCAGCTAAAATCAAATCCTGCAAAACAAGTAACAAAGGACTGTGATCTATTCGCAGTCCTTTTTTATTTATTACGACAGGGGGTGTGTCGTAGTGTACGACAGGGGTATGCGTAGCGTGGGACAAGGGTATGTTGCAGTGTAGGACAGGGGTATGTTGTAGGTTTTACTTATCTTTCCTCTCTATTATATACTTGTGCGGATTACCAAAACAACTATGCTGTTAATTTTTTTCAATATCTTACTATCGTATTGTTTTTTTTTATTATAATTACAACTAATTAATAGGGTCAACATTATAACCATAAACCAAACCTATATTTTTTTTGCCAAAGAAATAAGACAAAAAAGTTTTAAAATTCTTAATTGTAATATGCAGAAAAGTAAAAACTACAGTAAAAAGTAGATTAAGTTGCATTTACAGTAATGCTAAATAATAAATAACCAAAAGTCTTTAAAACAAACAACATTAGAGATTCAAAATTTTAATTCGTATGAAAAAGCTATTCTTATTTTCGTTTTTCGCAATGTTTGTTGCATTCTCATGCAATAATACATCAACTAAAAAAATTGATGATGAATAAAAAATATTATTTAATAATATTGTTATCGTTAGTAATATTAAATTCTTGTTCTAAAAAGAGAAATCGTTATTCAGATTTTTTTGATCCAATTGAATCATTCAAAATCAATCTAGATTTTAAAAATTTTACTGAACTTAAATCGAGATACACATCATTTTTAAAATCTGTCATTCACAATGACACCCTTCGCTTTGCGGCATTCGATGAGGAAAAAAAAATTGTGTACATTAAAAAAATTGACTTAATAAGTAAAAATACAACAGAAATATCCTATCCTACAATTTTCCCAGATTCATTAAATATTCAAGAATATCGAGCATACTTTTCTTGGTTAGAAAACAAAGGGTATGTCATTAATTTACAGCCTTTCTACAAAGATAACCCGAGGATTCTACAATTTTACTCAGACAATGGCAAACTACAAAAAAGTTTAAACACCCTTTCCAATATTGAACCAATGCATTGGATTAAATTTTCTGAACAACCTGTTACAGAAAAAAATGGGTATTCTTTCTTCCATACTAATATGATAAGTACTTTCAATTCCAAAAAAATAAGAGAAAAATATTTTCAAAATGGTTTTGGCATTAAAGTCAATTGTGATAAGGTATGCCCCATAGAAATGTTAAACATCTATTATCCTGAAATATACAAACAAAAAAGATTTTACAAAACAACTTTTGAACTTTGTATAAATAATGATAATGAACTTTGTGTAAGCTTTGAAAAGAACGATAGCATTTTTATATATAAAGAAGGAAAGCTTAAAACTCAGCATTACTGTGGAATTCAAAATCCGAAAAAAGATTTCATTGGAATATCAGATGAATTTAATACTTCTGAAATATTTACCATGATACCATATTTAAAAAAAGAAAGAAAATATGAATCATTTATCTATGATAAACATCGTAATATATATTTTCGGACATTTAGAGGAGAAACCAAAGTCACAAAAAACTCTAAAACATTAAAAGATGAATATTCTAAAAATCAGTATTTTCTAGTTTATGATAATAATTTTAATTTAATTTTTGAAAATAAATATGATCCCTTTGTAAAAGCGAGATACCATTATGTCCTTCCTGAAAAGAAAGGAATTTGGATTGGAGAACGTATAGAAAATAGCTCATTTCTTTTTACCTTATATTCAATAAACAATAATGAATAGAAAGATAATTTACAGCATAATAATGGCTTTTGCCTTTTGTATTTCATGCAAAGAAGAAAATCCATACTCTTATGAAACCAAGCTGGTAAAACTTTATCTTGAAGAAATTGGAGAAGAGCAAATTAAAGAACCTCAAAAACTATTAATTGTTATTCCGACATTGACTTGCTTGGGTTGTGTCCAGTCGTTTACAAACGCTTTAGACCATTATATACAAGAAGACAAAAAGCTATGCTTGATTCATGGGAAACCATTAAATATTCCATCAAACCTTAAGCAACATATTCAAACAATTTTAGACAAAAATGGGGTATTCGAAAGCTATGACTATGATTTTGGAGCTGTTAACTTTTTTGAATTAAAAAATGGAATTGTAAAGAATGTAAAAGTTTTCAGTAAGGACTCTCTAGAATCTTGCTTCAAATCAGACTTATTAGATAAGTATATAAACTACAAAGAAAAGCTTGAAAAAGAAGGGAGTGTTAAGTTTAACAAAGATGGAATCTTTTGTGGAATTTGATTAAAAAAGATAATGAGCTGTCAAAAAAAGGCAGCTTTTTTTTGTACTATAAAATACGATAAGCTCCGATTGAATTTTAGCAAAAGCTAATGCATTATACCACTGCAAAATGAATAACTCACATAAAACCTATAGTATAAAAATGCCCGTAGGGTTAAATAAGTTAATCCTGTACAACAGTGCAGGATAAAATACGTACACAATAAAACCTAACTAGAAATACGTTATTAATTATCTAATCTTTAACGTAAAAGGAAAGAATAATAAACTTAGAATTACACTAGGCTGGTAGTAATTTAAAGATATTATTACACTTAATGCATTGCGCCATTTTCCTTTATTGGTAAGGAATATGCTTTAATGCATTTAGTCGAAATACTTATGCTTAAAAATAACAATAGCCTTCCGAACCTAAAAAACTAAACTCGTTTAAAAAACTAAAACTATGAAAACTAAAAACCTCTCAGACAAGCTTTGTCTAAGAAAAGAGAATGTATCTTCTCTTAATAGAAATAATAAGAATTGTATAGGACGTACTGGTGAAGATTGTTGGGTAGAAATGAGTCTCCTTGGAGTAGGAGTTACATGTTTAGCCTCATTATTACCTCATTGCACCGAATAACATTATGCGATAATTTGATATGTAATCAATTAGTTATAATAATTGTAATTGAGAATAGTAAAAACTTTTCGGACCTAAAAAAACAAACTCGTTTAAAAAACTAAAACTATGAAAACTAAAGACCTAAAAAACAAACTTTGCTTAAGAAAAGAAAATATATCTTCTTTAAAGTTTAACAATATGAATGGTAATGAACGTAGCGGACATCCTTGTTGGATAGAAATTAGTCTACTTGGAGTAGGGATTACATGTTTAGCTACATTGATTCCTGGTTGTTCCAAATAACGTAAAGTTATTTTGTTTAGTCCCAAAAAGGATTTTAAAAGATTATAAAATGCTGTAGGATAAAGTTCTTACAGCATTTTTCATATCCTCTGATAATAGTAATCTTAAAGAGTAAAAAAATCACCTTACATACATTCTCTATATTCAGGAAAAAGCCCAAAACACAATATTGGTCATTCTAGTTTCGCACTCATAGGATATTTTAAGCCTTTATAATCTTTAAGTTCCATTCTAACACTGCCCACTATTACTGCTGATGCGGCAAGAACAGGAACTCTATTTTCATCATCCGTCACCCAGATATGCATAGGATATTTTTCAGAAAACACCTTACCTGTAGCAGCCATTGGAGCAAGTTTAAGACACTTAAAAGTACCCAGTTTTGTTCGGATTGTTTCTCGCCCCTCATATTTAACCCATGAATAATAAGTGCTATCGTCAAGAAAGAAATCAATTTTAAATCCCTGATTTTTTATTACAGAGTCTAAATCAACAGTTCTGGCATAATAAAGTGCAGAAACAAAATCGTGAATATTTTCAGGAACCTTCATCAAAGTATCTCTACTTTTTGCAGTATTCTTTTTTTGATTGAAGTATACATCATCATCTTTCCTATAGCTCCCCTCACGTGTACGTCGAATAAAAAGATATGGCACCAAAGTTTCTCTGTCAACATACGACTCAAAACGATCTCTTACTTTATAAAAGAAATTAAATGCACCTTTTGATTTTCCTGTACCAACAATATTATAAGTAGAGCGTCCTTCAAAAAGTTTGTTTTTTTCAGTTACACTAAGCACTGCTTCTCCTGCAGTTACTTGTCCTGTAATTAAAGATTGGTAATAAACCCTATAAGTAAGCTCTTCTCCAATAGTCCAGGCATAGTCATATACATCATCATTTCTGTCTTTCTGAGAAATGATTGTAAAAGGTAAGATTATTAGCAATATTAGTACTAGAAGATATCCTTTCTTATTCATAAATTAGAATTTTACTAAAATTAATAAAATTCTTGTTTAATAGTAACAGTCTTTTCTCTTTTTTAACTGAATATTAACCCTTTAATTTCACAAAAGGCAATCTTATTAATTTATAGCAGCTCTTCTACAATAAAACAACAAAGAATTGCATTTTACTATTGCTGAAACCTCCCAATAAACTCAGCAACAATCGGCTGTTAAACCAAGACTCAAGTATTGTTAAAAAAACCATCTTCATAAAATGATTGTCTATCGTTACATAGTAAATGACTACATAAGTTGTGCCTCGGGCTTTGCAAAAATGATTAATGTTCCCTGGCATGGACATTATTTTGAAATGCCAGAGACACTAGGAAAGCTACATATAGAAGTGTATAATTATGAAGATAACTTTAGTGTTTCCTTCCTTAGTTCATTTATGAACTATGAATCAAACCTTGTTCGTACAGGTACTGACAATGAAGACTTACTTACCTTAGATTTTTATATTCCCAAAGATGTAAAACTATCTATTGAAGAAGGAGAAGAAGGCTTTAGCAAATTAAAGTATGGGGGCTACTTTGGCACTTCGAATTATAAATCGACAATTAAGATACCTGCCAAAGAAAACTTTTTTCAATTTAATATTATATTAAGCAGAACATTCTTAAAGAGGTTTTTTGAACTTTCACCAAATAAAAGTAAAACCCTTCAGTCTTTAATGAATTTAGATCGTTTTTTTATTTATCAACCTCCTTCACGCGAGCTTATTAATGTTTTAACCAACATTATGCTATCATTTGACGAGAATCATTACAGAAAACAATTTGCTTATGCAAAAGCCCTTGAACTTGCTACTTTGTTTTTTGACTCATTAGAACAATGCCCCGAAATTCATCTTAGCGATTATGAAGCTGCATTACTTTATGAACTCCAAAAAGAAATTCTTCATAATCCTGCAAAAGAATTTACAATCCCATATATTTTAGCGAAAACAGGTTTATCACATTACCGCTTAAAAATACTCCTAAACGAACTCTATGGAAGCAGCATTGGGCAATTCGTAAAGAAGTTAAAAATGGATAAAGCCATGTCTTTCCTTAGCGAAGGAAAAACGGTAAGTGAAACCGGATACCTTATTGGATACTCTAACTTAAGTCACTTTTCCAAAGCTTTTAAACAAACATTTGGTTTTTTACCTAGTGAATATCAAAAAGGTAATTTATCTGCCTAAGCATAAGAACCACACATTTAGAACACTATTAATCACGTCTTTACAATAAAGTTTTTTATTTTTTCATTTTATATATAGAGGTTATTGGATAACATTTTTTGTAAGAACAAAACTCATAACATCTTATTTAACTTTTTGTGATTCGTTGCAAGTGTCAAGTATTAAATGGTACGCTTTGCGTAAAAAATAATTGCAAAAAACATGATTGTATACAGATATAAACTAAACAACTACATCGAAGTAGCTTCCGAATTTGCCAGAATGGTTGGAGCACCATGGCTGGGGCATACTTTCGACATGCCTGAATCGCTGGGAAAATTACATATTGAAGTTTATGACTATCCCGAAAACTTTAGCCTTTCTTTTTTATGTTCAAATACAAACTATGAATCATTATTGGTTAGAATAGGAACTGATAATGACGATCTCTTATCTCTGGATTTTTATCTGCCCAGAAATGTTACTCTATCCGAACAAAGAGGCAAGGCTACGTTTACTTCAAAATTAAAATGTGGAGGATACTTTGGAACTGCAAATTATAAGAGAACTGTGATTATCCCTCCCAACGAAATTTACTTTCAATTTTGCCTTTTGTTTACAAAAACCTTTGCAAAAAAATTTTTTGAATTTAAAGAAAAGCAGTACTTGTATTCTTTAATGGCATTAGATTCATTTCTTTTTCATCAAGAGCCTTCAAAAGAGATAATAAAGATTTTGACAGATGTTATGATTTCTTTTGAGGAAGGAGACTTTAGAAAGCAATATGCATATGGTAAAGCAATTGAGTTATGCTCTCTTTTCTTTAATTCATTAGAAAAAAACACTGAAATCTACCTTAAAGAAGAAGAAGCAAAAGCACTACTTAATATGCAAAACGAAATCAAACATAATCCTAAGATTTACTATACAGATGAATATGTTGCTGAAAAAACAGGCATTTTTTTAGATAGGCTAAAACTTCTAATCTTCGAACTCTATGGAAATACAATTAGTCAGTTTGTTATAAAAACTAGAATGGACAAAGCTTTAAGCTATTTCAACAAGAAAAAATCTATAGAAGAAACAGCAAAGCTTTTGGGGTATAAATCTATAGAAGAATTCTCGAAATTATTTAAACAAACCTTTGGATTTGAACCCCAAGAATACTTGCAATAATTTTCTATAGATTTAATACTCATTCCTCACACTCCTGAGTCTCAGTTGATAATAACTATTGTACAGTTTTATGCTTACGCGCAATGTTTATGCACAAGAACATGCTAATTAACAAAGGAATCAAAAGAATAAGTAATCCTTTAACATAAGCTATATTCTTAAGATGTGCTCCATAATCGCCAAGGAACAACTTTAACATTTTTCCCAACATAAACTGAAAAACAAACCCACTTACTCCAATAACCATATTTACCAATGCAAAAATAGCTCCATGAATCTGTTTTGGATAGTCGCTTCTGGCCACAGAAAAAGCCAATAGCATAGAAGACACAAAAAAACCAGTAAGAAAATACAATGCAAAAAGGACAAAGTAAGGAATAGCAACCAATGCACTTAATACAATTAAACTAAAGGAAACTATACTCCCTATATTTGCAATAATCATCCATGTATGATTACCCTTAAACTTTTTGGCTATAAAACCATGTAAAGGCCCTCCAACAGCAATTCCAATAAATACAGTAGAACTAATCAAAGACGCTTTTTCTGATGTTAAACGAAAAGCATCTTCCAAAAAACTTACTCCATAGAGTTCGCCAAATGCATTTACAATAGTTCCCACCATAATACCAGCATAAATAGCCAAAAACCAAATCTTTTTATCCCGGTATATAGATCGGTAGTCGAGTTTCACTGCCTCCACGTGTTTGACCTTTTTAATACGTAAAAACATAAATATAAATACAGCCAAGATTAATCCAAAAAACACAATATATAGAGAGGCCTTAATCCAGTCAAATTTCATAATAAGAAAGTTCAGAAAAGGCTGTCCTAGTATTCCTCCCAACACTCCAATTGTATTTGTTAAACCAACAGCTACAGGAAAAGCTCTTGCAGACAATGATGCTGATGCTGTTTTTAATGCCCCTAAAAAAGCAAATGCCGACCCTATTGCAATTAATATTCTTCCAACAACCAATGAACCCACTTCTGGTAAAGTCATTAGTCCAAGCCCCGCACTAACAACAACACAAGCAATAGCCAAAATTCTTCTTACCCCATATTTGTCTAAAATATAACCCGCTGGAATTTGTGAAATCGCATAAACAGGAAAATACAAACTCATAATGTCAGCCACATCTATAAACGAAATCCCCGCACTATTCGCTATAGGTTTTATAAGCACACTCGGTGCTGTATGCTGAAAATAGTCTAAAGCATAAAAGAGTGCTGCGATGAACCACATCATCCAGCCATAAATATTAGTTTTTTTCATAGTAAAGTTTAGGTATAGACCCCAAATTTACTTTTTTTCTTAAAAAAAACAAAAACATTAACTTATAGAAAAGAATATCAACATACAATCATAAATAACTGTATTACAGAAACAACAAGAGTTAGCTTTAAAATATGAATTTATTTCAAAGATAACTCTATATAATAATTTATATCAATTCTTACTTAATCGATGCGAATAACAAATCCCTTTAGATACTCTCGCTCTGGAACATATATGCTTATCGGGTGATCTTCAGGTTGGTGTATTTGCCTTAAAATGCTCACTTTCTTTCCTGTATCTAGGGCTGCAGAATATATTATTGAACGATATTGCTCCACTCCAATAATCTTGGAACTACAGAAAGAAAATATTAGTCCTCCAGATTTTATCTTTGACATAGCCTGAGCATTAAGCTTCTTATATCCCTTTATTGCAATAGATTCCATAGAGGAAGTTTTTGCTAAAGTTGGAGGATCAATTACTATTACATCATAAGTAGATTCAGGCATTGCACTCATAAACTTCTTGGCATCTGCAACAAAACTCTCTTGATGTGCTCCCTGAAGATCGTTCAATACAATATTCTCACGAAGATTGTCAATAGCCATCTGAGAGGTGTCTACAGAATGAACCATCTTAGCACCTGCTCGCAAGGCATTAATCGTGTAGCTTCCTGAATAGCAGAATAAGTCTAATACTTTTTTATCTTTAGCATATCTCGACAATAATGCTCTTCCCTCACGATGATCTAAAAAGAAGCCTGTTCTATTTCCAAACCTCCAATCTACACGATAAAATAAATTAGCTTCCTTTATGGTTTCCTGACCTGCTTCACCTAATAAGAAGCTATCACGACAAGGTACTCCTGTATTTTTATATAAGCTTTCAGCACTTTTATCATAAACAGAAATTAGTCGTTCACCATAAAGTTCCTGTAAAAACTGCGCAAAGAGATAACGAAGTTTATACATTCCCATAGAAGTAATTTGAAAAACAATAGTTCCATTATAATAATCAATAATCAAACCGGGAAGCATATCTGCCTCTCCATGCACCAAACGATAAGCATTGGTTTCAATACCACTTACAAAACTCAATTGCTCTCTATGCAAAAAAGCTCTGCGCAAGCGTTCTTTCCAGAAATCAATATCTGGAACATAAGGTTCAAAAGAAAATACCTGAACACTTATCGTATTATTCTCTTGAAAATGACCTAGACCTAAAAAATCATCAAAAGAAGAATATACCTCAACAACATCACCCTCTTCCGGATTACCTTCAATATACTTAATTGCTCCAGAAAACACCCATGGATGATATTTCTTTATAGGAAGTTCTTTTCCTCTCTTTAGAACTACTTTCGGAAAATTATCTGTTTTTATTTCTATCTTCTCATGCATAATTTAATGATTCTAATGGTCTATTCCAGCTGTATTTAAGTTCCCCAAACTGATAGTAATTCGTCTTTTACTATCCTTCCGATTATCTGCAGAAATAAACATACTTACCTGCAAATGTAAATTATAAATATCTAATAATCTTTCCTTAGAACGTATTTGTCCGATTCTTGATATATCAGAATTTAAAACTCCTGTTAATCGGGTATGATCTTTATTCAAAACCAAATTCTCTCCATGATCAATCAATGATGTATCATACGATTGAAATTCATAAATATTTGCTAGGTCATAAATTGTATAGACTTGCAAATTTTCTATTCCATCAATATTTATTAAAAACCAATCGTGAGTATTTTGATCTACCAAACACCTATTCAGGCTATCTCTCTCTAAAATCCTGGAATTATTGATGATTGCAGATCCGTAATGATTATCATCAAATTGAAAAATAGTATCATTAGTAATGGCATAACGTAAAGAAATACTTCCAATAATATTTCGTAATTTCGGATATAAATGATAAGAGTTATAAGCACGGACTACCATCTCGAAATTAATGGCAAAAAACAACGAATGTAATGGAGTTTCAAAAATCATAAATCCACCATCGCCGGTACTAATAAATGATTTTAGAATACGCTCTCTTGTATATTTTTGAAATACAAATTGGTTATTTTCAAGACTAAGACGAATAGCCTTTTCCATCAGAATTTTAAATAATGGAGGGATTAAAGTCTGCTCCAAATGCTTAAATAAACCATAGCGATAAATATCGATTCCCAATACCGATCTGCGTGTAAGATGTTTGATATCTACATACTCATCAATAGTATCATACAATTCTTTACTTTTTGGAATCTTATTAATGCGCTCATATACCGACTCAGAATCGTGCTCGTGCAAGATTTCTAAAATCTTTTGAAACTCTAACTCCTTTACATTCTTTGCCATATATCTTCAAATATATCATATCCAAAATCCGAAATAAGGCGCAAAGATAATATTTCAAAATTTAAGTTTTTAAGTTTTATTTAGTGTCTGAAATTTCGACACCTTATATCTATGTAATTTTAAGTCAGAAATACTAAATACAACCCCCAAATTCCTTAATTTCTATTCTTTAAGTTTTATTATGACAGTAATCAAAGGAAAAAGCCATAAAACTTTAATATCTTTGCAATCAGACACGGGTTTATGGAGTAATATACTCCCATAGCATCGAACAAGAATCAAGTAAAAGAATTAAAAACACACACAAAACTAAGGTTGCGCTTGGGCCTGCAATCTGCATTGTTTTTTTTGTCTATGAAGAAAATACGAGAGAACATCCATAATTACGAAAAACTGCGAACACTATTTCAGGAAAATAGTATTTCGGTAGTTTCTATAGTGGAACATTTTCTTGAGGAGGCGGACAAACAAAAAAAGCATAATGCTTTTATTGAGGTATTTACTGAAGAAATACTTAATAAAGCAAAAATTGCAGATCAAAACTTTAGATTGAAAAAAGAAAAACCTCTTGAAGGTATGCTCGTTGCCATAAAAGACAATATTCTTTATAAAAGTCACCATTGTACAGCATCTTCAAAGATTCTAAAGGGTTTTATAGCTCCATATTCTGCCACTATTGTAAATAAACTAATCGCAAATGGAGCTATAATTGTTGGGCGTACAAATTGTGATGAATTTGCGATGGGCAGTACAGGGCAATTCTCATCATATGGCACCACACTAAATCCTCACAACAAAGCATATGTCTCTGGAGGCTCCTCTTCAGGTTCTGCTGCTGCAGTGGCACTTAATCTTTGTCACATAGCTATAGGCTCAGACACTGGAGGTTCCGTAAGACTCCCGGCTTCATGGTGTGGTATTTATGGCTTAAAACCAACATATGGTAGAATTTCACGCTTTGGTTTAATCGCATATGCCAATAGCTTGGATCACTTAGGTATTATGAGTAATGATTTGGGCAATATTGAAAAAACTTTATCGATTGTCTCTGGTGCTGATGGCAGAGATTTATCTATTCCTAGTTGTGGAACAGAAGCATATTTGCCGTTGGATGACAAACAAAGAGATAAACCAAGTTTTATCCGAATCAAAGAACTAGAAGAAATAATTCCTTTACAATCTGATGTATATAACAACTACATTGGCATAGTAAAGTCTATTTCGGAAAAAGGATATTCCATAAAAGAGAAATCAATTCCTTCCATAAAAGAACAAGTCAAGGCTTTTCAAATGATTGCTTGTGCCGAAGCATGTTCAAATATGGGGCGATTTGATGGAATCAGATATGGTCAAAGTTTAGAAGAACAATCTTCTGCAAAAGATTTAATTACAAAAAACCGAACGACTTTTTTGGGAAATGAAGTCAAGAGAAAAATTGTATTTGGATCATATGCGCTACATAAAGCGCAGCGAAATAATTATTACCAAAAAGCACAAGTATTTAGAAAATCTTTATCCAACGAAATCCATTCAATTCTTAAGGGCAATTCATTTATTATTTCACCTACATGTCCTTTAACTGCTTGCAAAAAAGAGGAACAACTCTCTTTTCAGGATCAATACCGAATGGATATTTTTACTGTACTGGCCAATTTAACAGGGCTACCAGCAATAAATATTCCGACAGGAAAGGGGGACAATAATCTTCCTCTAGGAATTCAACTTATCGCGCCATTATTTAATGAGGCAGGCCTTTTTAATGTTTCGAAGCTTATAGCACAACTCGTTTATGCTCAACTGTAATTATCTAAGGAAACAAAAAAAAATGATAAAATTAAAAACAAAGATATTTAGCCTACTGGGGGCTACAGCAATTTTAATCAGTCCATCGTGTAAGTCATTAAAGATTTTTGGGAAAAGAAATAATGACAAAAAAACTGAAATAAAAAAAACTGCAGCTGTCAATAAACAAGAAGATAGTATTGTAAATACTCTAGAGAACAATCCTCTAACTCTTGAATTAGACAGTTTGAATTATAATAACGATAGCCTTGCTTTCTTGGATGATAGCACTTCTATTTATTCGGGAAAGAATGAAAACAAAGAGGCTTTTCTTAGAAATACTGGAATTTTACAAGATCCTCCAATGCTTGAGCTTCTCGAACAAAGTACGCTCGATCATTTCTATGATGAGGAATTGGAATTGGTTGATAAATCAAAATATGGAAACTTTAAGCCTGGATTTATTCCTGTTGTTTCGGATACTCAGATAAAAAAACGCTTAGATAGCTTAAACAAGCAAACAACAATCGAACTTACCTTTAATCAGGAAGTAAAGAAATTTATAACCATATATTCCAGAACAAAAAGAGGGATTACTTCCAGAATGTTGGGTTTGGGAGCATATTACTTTCCTAGAATGGAAGAAAAGCTAGCTAAATACGACCTTCCTTTAGAACTTAAATATTTAGCTATTGTTGAGTCGGCATTAAATCCAACTGCAGGTTCACATGCAGGAGCCAAAGGGCTATGGCAGTTTATGTACTATACAGGAAAAAAGTATGGGCTTAATGCTACCACATTGATTGATGATCGTTTTGACCCAACAAAATCTACAGATGCAGCATGTCGCTACCTTCGCGATTTATACAATATTTATAAAGATTGGTCATTGGCTTTAGCTGCTTACAACTCTGGTCCTGGTAATGTGAATAAAGCCATTCGTCGCGCTGGAGGAGTAAAAAACTATTGGGCAGTATGGCCATTTCTTCCTAGAGAAACCAGAAACTACGTACCTGCATTTATAGCCGTTACATATGCAATGAACTTCCCTGAATTTCATAATATTCGACCTACAAAAATCAATTTTGATTATAATAGAGTTGATACTGTTACTGTTAAAGATGTGCTTGCTTTTGATCAGATTAATGAGTTCTTAAAAGTTCCAATCTCTGATTTAAAATTCTTAAATCCTCAATTTAAAAAAGGAATTATTCCTGCAACAAAAGGAAAACAATACACACTTTGTATTCCCAGAGAATATGTGCCAGACTATATGAACAATGAGGATTCTTTATATAATTATGTAACCAAAAAAGGCATTGAAAAACAGAAAATTCTTAAGCAAATAAGTACCATTAAGAATAGAAATATACATATTGTTCGTAGTGGAGAATCATTAGGTCTTATTGCACGCAAATACAGATGCTCAGTAAATAGTTTAAAGAAATGGAATCGCATAAGAGGAACTATGATAAAACCTGGGCAAAAACTTGTGGTTTATGGAAAGGGAGCTCCTTCTTATTCCTATTCTTCTTCAAGTAAAGGCTCTTCTTCTTCCCAATACCATACAGTAAGAAGAGGGGAAAACTTGGGTAGTATAGCAAGAAAATATAATACTAGTGTCGATCAAATAAAAAGACTTAATAGCCTTCGCGGAAATACAATTCGTATAAATCAAAAGCTAAGAGTAAAAGCTTCTACAAGCACAGCTTCAAATAAGACATATTCTTTTCCTAAAAATGGAAAAAAGGTAAAACATACAATTAAGTCTGGAGAAAACCTCTGGACTATTGCAAAAAAATATAAAGGTAGTTCTGTGCAAAAAATCAAACAGTTAAATAACATTAAGAATACACAAAACCTAAAACCAGGTACTGTAATTGTGGTTGATATTATTTAACTTTGAAGTTAGTATTCGGGTTTCGTATTTCAATTATTGGAATACGAAACCCGAACATCGAAATAACAAAAAATACAAGATAGATGATACAAAAGATTAGTCGTATTTCAATTCTATTGGTACTTAGCATTTTGATTTTGTCAAGCTGTAAAAGAAGACTTAAAGGACAAAAAGAATCTTCTTATGGTAATACATCCGAGATTATGGTTGTTACTGACAATCGCGATCAATGGGAGTCAACAATAGGCGACAGCACAAAAAGCATATTAGCTGCTCCAATGGTTGGTCTTCCGCAATCTGAGCCTCATTTTAAACTTATGAATGTAGGAAAAAACAACTTTAACGAATTATTTCGTAAAAGCCGCAATATCTTAATCCTAGACATTGATAATAATATAAAAGAACCATTATTAACTACAGAGAAAGATAAATATGTAATTCCGCAAAGAATTGTTACCATTAAGGCCCCAAACCAAAAGGAGTTATTACAATATTTCCGACAAAATGCTATTGGTATTGTTGAACTTTTCAACAAGAGTGAAAGAGACCGTATCGTCAATACTTACAAATCAATTCAAGACGTAGAAACAGAAGCTGCTATACAGAAAAAATTTGATATTGAAATGGTAATCCCAGAAGGATTTTTCATTGCTGTAGACAAACCCAATTTTGTATGGTTAAGAAAAGAAACGGCTGATTTTAGTCAGGGAATATTAATATATACCGAAAATTACTATAGCTCCAACCAATTATCACCAGAACATATTATAGCATACAGAGACAGCCTTACGAGTGCATATTTACCTGGAGAAAACCCTAATACTTATATGATTATTGAACAAAGGAAAAAAGCAGGTCCTCCGGTTTTTGACACCATCCCTAACTTAAATCAGCACTACACCGTAAGAACTCGTGGCTTATGGAAACTTTTTAACGACTTTTATGGAGGTCCTTTTACATCTTACTCTATTATCGACGAAAAGAACAATAGAATCGTTACTGTCGATGGTTTTGTTTATGCTCCAAAGAAAAAGAAAAGAGATTATGTAAAACAACTGGATGCAATTTTATATAATGTAAAGATTAAAAATAAAGCTGCTGCTAAAAAATAGAATTAAATAAAAAAGAGTAGGCTGTCCTAAAAGGGCAGCTTCTTTTTTGTTGAATCACTATCATCCCTACCTTTAAATTCAACAACACTTACCCTTAATTGTATAGAAACTACTAGCCATTAAACAAAAACCTCCTAGCTTTTGGATAAAAACCTCCTAGCTTTTGAATGAAAACCTCCTAGCTTTTGAATGAAAACCTCCTAGCTTTTGAATGAAAACCTCCTAGCTTTTGGATGAAAACCTCCTAGCTTTTGGATGGAAACCTCCTAGCTTTTGGATGGAAACCTCCTAGCTTTTGGATGGAAACCTCCTGGGTATTTAGTCAAAACACAGTAAATTCAAGGGTAATCAATAGGGGCTCTAGTTATTGAAAGCTGTAGATTTAGTTTTTGTAGTATGCTGTAAATCTAATAGGTTTGGTATAAAAAAAAGAGGCTTCCCAAAAGCATTTTGGCAGCCTCTTTTTTCTCATATAAAGTTTCCTTAAAATTCCCATAATTCACCAGGTCGGAAGACCTGATTTTCTGTAATAAAAGCAGTGACATATCGATTTGGAATAGATTCAAAATAATGGTTTATCACTTCTATTCCTTTGACACTACCAGAATACACTTCTTCAGGATTATAATTTACAGGTCCATTCCATTTACGCACACTAGTTGCAGGAACACTGGTCCAAAATTTACGACTGTCGGCGATAACAAAAACAGGAACCTGAAATTGTCTTGCTGCAGATACTATAGGATAGCTACCAATTTTATTTATAAAATAATCCTGATAGATACTATCAGCACCAAGGATAATTAAATCCACTTCATCCATAACCTGATGAGTTGAAGCATCAATAGTTAAGCGTATTGGATATCCCATTGCAGCCAATTGTTCGGCCTGAAGAACACCTTCATTATTTGGTCTCGATTCTGTTTGAATAAGATTAATAGAAAGGTCTTTATCTTTTAACTGATTGAAAATTGAATGTATAGTGCCACTATTTGAATGTAACAGCACATTCTTTTTACTTAATTCAACAGTTTCCAGAAAATTCCCTGCCATACGGTCGGCAATATCTTTCCATTCATATTCATAATGCGAGCACCAACGACCCAGATCCACAATATCACCACTCCTTTTTATACGATCAATAATTTCGTTTAAGAAATGATTCATCACTATAAAATCACTCATATCACTTTGAAACTCCGACAAAATCGATATAATTTGATACGTATTGAGATCTTTAATATCATCCCAAGCACTTGACAAATCTTTAAAACCATCGATTAACTTTTGTAACAAAACAATTGAACCGGAAAGCTGATCTTGCTTAATTGAATCTAGAATTGATTTTAGTTTATCCATAAAAGAGTGTATACTAAAGAAAGGAAGAGCTACCTTAGTTAAAGAGTAATGCCCATTTGTTTCATCAGAAAGGTTGCATTAAGATTCTGACTAATTCCTTTCTTTAATTGATAATCAAAGATAAGATGATCTTCTTGAAATTCAACCTCAAAACAATAGTTTTTTACATTTTCGGGAAACCGTGTTGCTAAAGATCCAAGAACTAAATCATGCGTAGCTATGATACCAGAGGCTCCTAGGCGAATTAACTGTTCTACTAATGCCATAGAACCTGTTTGTTTATCTTTAGAATTGGTACCTTTTAATATCTCATCCAAAATTATAAACAACTGCTCCCCTTTTTCAAGACGAACAATAATCTCTTTTAATCGCTTAAGTTCGGCAAAAAAGTATGATTCATTCTCTAGCAAGGAGTCAACTGTTTTTATACTTGTAAATATTTGTACAGGAGCAAAAGTTAATTCTTCAGCACACACAGGAGCCCCAGCCATAGCTAGTATTAAATTACTGCCTACGGTTCGTAAGTATGTACTCTTCCCGGCCATATTAGCCCCTGTAATTATTTGGAATTCTTTCCATGAATTGAAAGAGATTGGATTATCTTCTCTCTTTTGTGGATTAATTAGAAGGTGTCCTGCATTTTTTGCCTGATAACATAATTGATGATCAGATACTGTAGGGAAATGTAAATCAGATCGATTATAAGTTAGGGTTGCCAAGCTATTTAAAGCATCAAATTCACTTAATGTATCCAACCACTTTTCAAAATACTTCTTATTACGCCTTCTCCATTTTTCCATCAATACACATTGACGAATATCCCAGAGGAACAATATATTAAGTAATATGGCAACTATAATATTATTTCTAAATTCGAATTTCTTGGCTATTCCATAGAGTTTAGAGCATTCTTTTACGGCACTACTGTCTGCAGTTTTCAATTGCTGTTGCAGCTGCTTAAGATAGGGAGCTTCAAACTCAGTTTTTTCAATAGATTCAAAAACAGATTGATACTTCTTTAGCAATCCTGTTTGCTGATCTAAAAGAAAATGAATGTAATTTATTCGTTTATAAAAGGAGCCTGAAGCCGAAAGGCTTATAAATATTGGAATTAACAAAGCCTGAACAGCCCAAAGATTGAGAATAACTGCCAAAACCGAAGCCAACATAAAAGCTGGTATTACATATACAAAAATCCAGAATATAGGACGATCAAAATAAGACTCTACGTGTAGCCATTCTTTTAATCTTTTTAAATCTTCCTTCTTCTCCTCGGCCATTAAGCCATGCAATTGAAAGTTCTGACGCCAATCTATCTTTGGAGCAATCTCTTTTACAGCCTTCTGTCTGTCAATAATTTTTTTACGACTATATTCAGGGAATTTCAAATAATCAGACAACACTTTTCGTCCTGCAAAACTAACACACCGATTTATATATTGAAATAAACTTCCTTTCCCAAAAACATCTAAATCATGAGTATATGGATGGTCAACTTCATTTAAATCCGACCCTCCATCATACTTGGTAAATTTCATATCCAATACATCCAATTCTTTCTCATTAATCTGCATAAGAGTCTGAGAAATTTTCTTTTTTCGATGCACAGAACTATGATATTTCACAAGCAACAAAAAAACGATCAAGCCCGGAATAAATACAGCAAGTACATAATCCATCCCATGGCGTGTTCCAAAATAAACACCTATAACAGTGATAATAAAGACAAGTATTCTGTAAAGCGAAAACTGTTTTCCCAAACGAGAATAATGGTCAAATTTTGTTTTTGACTCTTGGTATCTTTTTTGGTATTCTTCTTGAATCCCTTTAAATTCCATGTACAATGATTTTGAACTTATTTAAAAGTTCAAATATCTGAAAAAAAACATTCTTATGTTTTGGTAATTCGTATTACAGATTAGAAATCTATAAAAAAACATCACCATTAAGATTAGACAATCTCTTTGATGATGTATTAAAAATTCAGAATATAAATTACGAATTGCGCTTTATTCGTAAGAAAAACCGAATCACAAAACCTATCTTAATATTTTCTTTTTCAAGACTTTTGAACCACAATTGATTTGTAAGATATAAGTTCCTTTTTTCAAATTACCCATTTCAATGGTAAAATTCTTTTGTACATTCTGTTTGACAATTAATTTACCATCAACAGAAAACAACATAATTTCACCTGAATGATTTTGATCTGGAAGAACTACATTAAGTTGTTTTACAACCGGGTTTGGATAGCATAACAATTCTTCTGAAAGAACTTCATTTACAGCAGTAGGAACACCTTCAATTTTAGAATAAAAGAAAGTAACCTTATCGCTGTCGTCTTTCCATTCCTTGTTTCTATTATCGTACTTTGCATAATGCATAGTGTTCACTTTATTCTTTAGATAAACAGGGAATAAAGCATCGAAGAAAGGAATTGATTTAGTTGGAAATGCAATATTCTTAATAGATTGGTCGGCATCAACATCAAGAACATTTCTGCTATATTTTACCAATTCACTCTCAGAACTTCCAATAGCATTCATTTCTATAGAAATGATATTAGAAATAAGGTTATTATTATTATCGAAATTTAATTCTTCTCTTTTAAGATTGCCCCATTTTTGAGTTCCATTATAAAACTTATATGCCATTGAATCTACAACACGATTGTTTGCATCAGAATAAGTAGTTTGAACTTTTGAATAAAGAGTCATATTACCATCAATATCTTTAGAATAAGATCTTAAAGTCTCTTGATTCTTATCATCATAAGTATAATCAACTTTTTCTGTGGTGAACCACTTTTGGCTTAACGCCATATAAATTTGCTTTTCATATAAAGTACGCAAACCCTTACTATTATATGCAATTGCATCTTGCTTTACAAAATTTAATGACCCATCAGAAAGCACTTCCCATTCAGTTCTTTTAACTAAATTTCCACTAATATCATAAAGAAACTTCTCACGACTCTTTATTTTCCATTCTTTTTTCGCATCATTATAAACGAAATGATCCAATTGATGCCCATCGTTCAAATAAGTGTACTCATCTTTATTAGATGGTAATAGTTCACCTTGAATATCTTTGTATTGAATGATTGTAGAGATAACACCTTTTTTATAAGTTTTCTCAGTTCTTAAAGATAAGTACCATTTCTTTTCATAGGGTTCATATGCTTGAACTGATTGTTCTATAAGCATTCCATCACTATCGTATTTGAAATTAGTGATATAGCCAAAATTAATCTGATATTTAGGTAGCTCCACATAATCAATCCATTTAGATTCAACTAAACGCTTCTTTTGATCATACTTATAAATTGTTTTTTCATAACCGACTAGACTCTTACTGGTTTTTACACGAAAAGTACTGTCAAGTTTAATAGTTTTAGAAGATGCCTGAGCTTGACTTTGGAAGCTAAATGATATTAAGATCAAAGAAATTAATAAAAATGAAAATAGATTTCTTTTCATAGTTTAAGGTATCAGTTTGATTATTTTGTTGTTTATTCAGACTTGCTGAATTGCTATTTGGTAAAGGTTTAAAACGTTATCCTGCAAGCATTCTATATATATAATCATATTATTTTTTCATCTTTTTAGACAAAAAACACCAACAACCTAACAAACAGTATATTATAAAAAAGGTGTTTATTCAAAAAGTAAAAAATCAATTCTTTTTTGAATAAACACCAATTATAAACAACTCAGAATAATACGCTTAAATACTTAAGGGCATTACCTATTTTTTTATAAATTTCAATATCTCAGAGTTATTTTCCCCTTTTACGTTGAGCATATAAACTCCGGCAGCAAAATCGTCAGTCTTTATTTTACAGTTATTAGAAAAACTTTGTATATCTTTTTGATACAAAATAATTCCTTGTGCATTATACACACTCAATTTACCAGTAAATTCTTTTTTAAGAACAACATTAACTTCACCTTTTGCTGGGTTTGGATAAAGTGATTCTACAAGAATAGAATTGGCGTTATCAATAACAACCTCGTTTACACCAACTCTTATACCAGAAAGAGTTTTGAAGATATCTAATTTTCCATATCCCCAGGTATTATTAGGCTCAGCTAACTCACCTGTAAAATTATCAGTTAATGTACTTGAAAATAGCTTATCTCTAATTTCTTTATTGGTAAGATTTGGATTTTGCTCAAGCATTAAAGCAACAGCACCAGCTACTACAGGACCCGACATAGATGTTCCACTCATAACAATACGGGTTTTATCTTTATTCATCTCATTAGCAAACGGAGCAGTATTAAATTTGCTGGAAAGGGAAGACATTACATACATTCCTGGCGCACAAATCTCTGGTTTAATTCTATTATCAATAGTTGGTCCCTGACATGAAAAAGGAGCCATATCACCCACTACTTCCTCTTTTTTTGTCTTTGCTATCTCTCCTAAACTATTTTCCCATTGATCACGGTTAATATAAGCACCTACACCTATAATTTCTTTTCCTGTTGCAGGAGAAGTCACTGTCGAGTTTTCATCCCCAGAAATAAAGCCCTCTTCAATAGTAATATTCTTATCCTTTAAATCTTCAATTGCCTCATCCGTAAAATTCAAACCCGCCAAACACCAAGTATTTAATTCGGCTTCACCTTTAAAGTAAGTACGAATAAAACCCATTCCAAAGTTCGATTGCTCTGGTTTAAATTTTTGAACTATTTGTATTTGAAATGCAGATCTGTTTTCATCCAAATCTGAAAGAAAAAATAATACACTAGCAGCATTAGATTCATCAGTATATTTCAAAATTAATTGTTTTGTTCCTCCTTGTTCTTTTACATCTTTTAAACTAAAATAATCTAATTTATCTACAAGTTTAACAGGTATTGGAGCATCAAGAGCTTCATCATATTTTATAGTATCCAAGCCAAAAGACATGGATAAATTATCAAGATCAGAGTTATTAACCACACCATTAAAAATACTTATATTTCCACTATAAGTTGGCACAGGACAATTCCAGGTATAAACAGGAGAATCTTTTTTTACCACAATATGTGCGTGCATATTATTTCCTTTAAAATTACCTGCACTGGAAACAAATGCTCTTCCCGGTTTTTCCTTAACCATTTCATCAACCATTACTGCATTTGGGTCGGTACCATCATGAGGGACCATAAAAACGCCCAAGCTCGCATTAATTACACAAGGTCTTCCTAATTCTTCAGCTTTGGCATAAATATATTTTGCAGCATCAACAATACCTGTAGATCCGGTTAAACTAGCCTTAACCATAATTATATCTGCCTCAGGAGCTATTCCCCTATTACCTGCAGCAATTCCAGTTACATGAGTTCCGTGTCCTTCAGTGTCGAAGTGGCTAACGTCAGGTTTCTCTTGGTCTATAGAGTTCTCAATTTGTTCTTGATTCCATTCAGACCCATAATTGAAACCTTCTGGATTCTCTCCTCCATAAGAATTAAGTTGATCCCAAATATACAATACACGCGACTTGGAAGCGTCATCCTTTTTGCGAAAATCGGAATGATTATAATCAATTCCAGTGTCAATAATTCCTACAATTACATTCTTACCTGTATACGCCTGCTCAAGAGGAGCAAGACCTGAATGCACTTGATTGGCAAAAACATGCCCTAAAGCTTTATCACTGGCAAGTTCTAGATCTGAACCTAAACGAATATATTTTACAGATTCCGACACAGCGATTTTTTCAATCGCTTCAAAATTCAATTGAGCAGTTAATATATCTTTTGAAACAGTATTAATTTCACCCCCAACTTCTTTCACCAAGTTCTCAACAGCAGGAATATCTCCATAAATAAAAACTTGAATATCTTTGCTTTTATCAGCACGTACTAAATTTTCTGATGCTTGAATAAGACGAACACCATACTTTGTTCTATCTTGACCATAGGTCTGAAAAACCATCATCAAGGCAGAAACCAACAATAGAACTTTCTTCATAAAATAAACTTTTTTAAACTGATTTCCCTTCAAATATTCAAAAACTATACCACAATACAAAACCCTTATATCTATTTTTAATAATTCAAAACTACAGGATATTGGTACAATCTAAACAGCTGGCAATAAACAGAGAGAAAAAATAATATTTCTTAAATAGTAAATATAAAATAGTAAGTACAAAAAAAGCCCTCCAAACGGAGGGCTTTTTTTAAAGGAAATATTTTCAATTTATCAGAATAGCTAACTTCTATATTACTAGAAGAATTTAATTCTGTTATCAACAATCTCAGCATTTTGCTCAAGAGCTTTTAACACATAGCCGCCACTTACACGTCTTTGGAAATCACTATTCAAACGATCAACAACTGTTTTATAATCTTCGGTTGCTGGCGCAGGAGTTAACTTATCAGCTTTTACTACAAAACAAGCAGCATTTCCAATAACAGGCTTAGAAACTTGTCCTTCAGGAAGAGCAAAAACAGCTCCAATTACTTTAGATTCCATTCCAAAACCAGGGAAGTTTCTATCAGCAAATTTCAATGAATTCACTTCATCAACTTTACTACTAACAGCAGAAGCAACAGTATTTAAGTCGGTAGAATTCATTTTTTCAGCAAGGTATTCACCTTTTTTCTCATTAACGATAAAAGGTTTAATACGATCTTTAATCTCTGCAAGAGCAGGAATACCTTTAGCATAAGCATCAGCTACAGCAACAACTACATATTTATCTTCATCCTCGAATACATTAGAAACACTACCCTTAGTAGTTTTTTCATTAAATGCCCAACGAATAATTTCACGTGGACTTTTGATTCCAGGAATATAAGCAGAAGTAGTTTTTACTTTCTTAGCATCTCTCATATTCAAACCTTCTTCTTCGATAGTACTAATAAAACCATCATAAGTTCTGGCTTTTACAGCAAAAGAAGACGCATCTTGATATCTAGCTTGGTAAGTTTTATCACTTGCCAATAATTTACGTTCAATAGTAGCTAAACGATAAGTTGGTTGAGGATCTTTTTTATCAGTTACTTTGATAATATGGTAACCAAAAGAAGTTTCAACAACACCAATACTACCTACAGTATTGTTTTGTACATAGCTATTGAATTTAGGAACCATTGCACCATCTGTAAACCAACCCAAGTCGCCAGCTTTAGAAGCAGAAGGACCATCGGATTCAGATTTTGCCAATTCATCAAATTTCTTTGGATTAGCTTTAATCACAGTTGCTAAACTATCAGCAAGTTTTTTTGCTTCTTCAGAAGTTCTTGTTACATCAGGATTAGCTCTCATTCCACCTTTATAAGCAATCAAAATATGACTAGCCTTTAGTGAATCAGAACGCATTTCTTTTGCAACCAACTCATTAATATAAAAAGCACTATTTTTAAAATAAGGTTTTACGATAGCTCCAATATTACCTTCAGTAATAATCTGATCTGCTTCAGCAGGAATCTGAGCTTTGCGCAACCATGTGCTATCGTACTTAACATCAGAATTTGCATTTACAAAAGAAGCAACTCTTGAAGGATCAACAGTTTTCATATCTTCATAAATAGCATTCATTTCCTTTGCCAATTTTCCTTTATCTTCGGCAGAAGGAGACACTCTAAAAACTAAGTACTGTAAATCACGACTATCTTCTTGCTCGTATAAAGCTTTATTTTTATCGTAATATTTTTGATAATCTGCTTCAGCAATATTAACCAATGAATCAGAAACATCAGAGTAACGAGCAGCTACATAGCTTACTTTAGCTTCAGTTTTCTCATCACTATAAAACATTTTTGCCAATGCTTTTGGAGTGTAATAAGCCTTACTAATAAGATTCTGAAACTTAGTGTTTTTACGTTCTTCTTTTAAGCTATTCTCAAAATTAGCCCACTGCTGCTGCTGTTGAACAGGGAAAGTAGGTAGTTGAGATAAATAGTTTAAAACAAGTTTTGGATCGTATTCTCCGGTTTGAGGGTTACTGAAAGACTGAACTAAGGCAGGATGTGGGTTTGGACCACTAATCATATCCTTCAACTCATCAGTAGTTACGTTAATTCCAAGGTCTGCAAATTCCTTGTCCATAATAATTTGACGTACCAACTGATCCCAAGTTTGTTGCTGAACACGGCTTCTTTCTTGAGAGTTAAGAGATCCTTTTCTTTGTTGATTTTTTACATATTCGGCATTTCGTTCAAATGCCTGATTGAATTCTTTATAGGGAATTACTTCACCTGCAACTTCTCCGACATTGACATTCTTTGGACCTCTGTTTCGCTTCAAAAAGTCACCAACAATAAAGGCAACTAGAGCCAATCCAATAATGGTCAACAATAAACCGGAGCGTTTTCTTATACTTCCTATTACAGCCATATCTTGTTATTTATTAATCCCGATTTTTTTTTAGGGGACAAATTTAACAAATGCAAGCAAAGATTAAAAATTATTTTGCATTTTATTAGCCGAACACACAATACACTAACCCTCTGTCTCACAGAAATTAGGCTTTTACAGCAATAAAAAAAGATATAAAACGGCTTGAATTTATATAGACTTGGTAGAAAATAGAGGGGGTTAATTTACTCCTTACAAATTATCCTCACCTCTTCAATTCTCCGATCGGAAGCTTTAGTAATAATCAACTTATACCCTTCCAATTGAAGCACTTCGCCTTCTTCAGGAATATCTCCCATAGCTGTTAAGACTAATCCTCCTAAAGTTTCATAATCGTCCGATACAGGAAGCTCAATTTTGTATTGCTCATTAATACGATCGATTTCCATACGAGCAGAAAACAAAAATTCATTTTTAGAAATTTGTTTTTCTAAAATATGATTCTTGTCATATTCATCATGAATCTCTCCAAAAATTTCTTCCATAAGATCTTCCACACTTACAATTCCGGAAGTACCTCCATATTCGTCAACCACAACAGCAAGACTTTTCTGATGAGCAAGCAAATGCTTCATAGCAGTGTTAGCGAGTGTAGTTTCAGAAAAGATATCTATGGTTCGTAATATCTCACTAATCTTTTTAGGCATACGAAACATATCATATGAGTGAGTGTAGCCAATAATATTATCAATGGTATCGTCGTAAATCAAAATTTTAGAATGCCCCGATGACATAAAGCTTTGTTTTAACTCTTCAATTTCATCATTAATTTCATGGGCAACAATTTCTGTTCTTGGAATTAGACATTCACGAACTTTTGTACTTTTAAACTCAATGGCATTTTGCACCATTTGAATTTCTTCCTTATTTATTCCTTCTTCTTCATTTTGACTCAACTCATTTACATAATCACTTAAGTCAATTACACCAAAAGCATACTTCTGGTCGGTAACATCAGTTTTCAAAAACCATTTCACAAGGATTTCAGCCACTCTGGTGAATAAAAATATAACTGGATAGGTAACATAGTAAAGTAGGGCTATTGGCACGGCAAAAAAGCTTAAAACCCCGTTAGAATTCATGCGAAACAATATTTTCGGTGTAAATTCAGCAAAAAGCAGAATAAAGAAGGTTGAAACTACAGTTTGTAATACCAAGATTAAGATCTCGGAATGTAAATTCAGAGGGAGCAATTCCAATAAAAAGGGCTTTAGAATCCGGGTAGCAGCCAAACCATAAACCACCAGAGCTACATTATTCCCCAACAACAAAGCACCAATAAACCGAGAAGGATTTTGCACAAAGGAAGACAGGATGGAACCACTTAAACGGCCTTTATTTCTATCTAGTTCAACTTTTAATTTATTCGAACTCACAAAGGCAATCTCCATACCTGAAAAGAAAGCCGAAAAAATTACTGTAATTATAATAATTGTCCAATCGCTCAAAGCAAATGAATTAAGTTTTCAAATTTAGTACAAATATACAACATAAAATCTTTTTATTTTGGTGTTTACTCTGCAACTTGAGTGCTATCATTTTTTTGCTCTTCAAACTCAATTTCAGATTTAAACCCAAATATTTCACGATCTTTCAGATCATCTGACGCTTCCAGTGAATCACCATAAGCAACTTGATCGGGAGTAACAACCTTAACATCTACAGGAGAAAAAATCCTACGCTTCTTTTTATCCCAAATCAGTCTTTCAGTATAAAGCTTTGTACTATCCTCAAAGCTAATCAAAACCACATTTCCCTGAGCTTCAGTTTTATCACTATCATCTTCTTGCAAGCCATAATCTGCAGAAAGCTTTCCTTTAGCAAGACCATCTTTCTCGTAGAAATATATATCAAAGCGCTGAGGCAATACAATTTTACCCGAATCGCCTAGATATCGATCGGCTTTAGGAGCAATAATTTTTGCCTGAAGGATGCCACTATCGGTTTGTTGAAATACGGCATCATAATATTGAATATCGGGCAGAGATAATTCTTCAACATCTCCATATACTTCCGATAATTTATTTTTACAACCAAAAAGCATTGTCAGGGCCAAGCCCATGACAATGCTTTTCAATGCAAAAGAATATTTTTGCTTACTATATCTCATTTGATATTTTTTTATCAATAAACTATTTTGCTGCACGAAGTTTGGTAGTAACATTCATCCAACAACCAATCTCATAGCTATCACCTTCTTTCAAACTATTAAAGAAGATCACCTCTGAATTTGGAAAATACTTTGAATAAGTAGCAATTAATTTGTTTGCAGCAGCATCAATTTTAGGATCATCAGAAACCTGACGAGCTCTAGCAAACTGATCTACAGCAGCACAAAAAACAGCTCCTTGTCCTAATTCATCGCTACCACAAGATTTTGAACTTGCTGCATACATCTGACCAATAATCAAATAAGCATTTCCATTATTAGGATCTAACTTCAGAAGTTTACGTGCATAATCTCTACCTATAGAATACTGTCCAACCGCTTTATAAGCATCAGCAAGTAATAGATACACTTTTTCTAACTGAGCAGAATCTTCAGTTTTTTCAGCTTCTTTTAGGTATTCAATTCCTTTAGTATTTTCCTTCTTTTTCAAAAGCATAATTCCAATATTGAAAGCAGCATTTGGAGAAGGTTCTAATTTATATAGATTTTCAGATGCAGAGAAGAAAAGCTCTGAATCTTCACATTTCTTTTTAGTCAAGATATTGGTAATACGCTTAAGAAGATCTAAATCATTAGGATTTTTAGCAAATTTCTCTTGGTATATGCTAATTAAGTCTTCACAATTTGCATAAGGCTCAAAATACTTCTCAACATTATTTAAGTATGATTGATAAGCATCAGCATTCTTTTTCTTACCTGCTTTTTTGTAATGACTAATATCTTCAGACAAATAAGTACTACAAACATCGTATACATCAATAACAGCTGCTTTTTCTAATTTACCAGCCTTTACCATACGTACAGTAGAATACATATAATATACCAAAACAGAAGCACTTGACTTATCTCCTTCTATTTCAACAGATTCTTTTAATGTATTATATGCTTTTTCAAAACGCTTTGGTGCAGAAGTGATTATATCCACTCCTTTACGTCCCAAAATAGCACCTTTCTGACTTTGTTTTTTACGATTTAAAGGAAAATACTGTATCCTTAAATCATAAAGCATTTCCAAAGTATCTAAATACTTTTCTTTTACAGCTTGATCCTTTTCTTTCTTAGCTAAAGCATCAATCATTTTCGGACCATCAATATATATATATTGAGACGAAGAAGGGCAATTTTTCATAACCCATCTCCATGGTTTTAAAGCATCCTTATAAGCTTCATTCTTATATTTCGAGGCTTTCCATTGCTTGAAAGATTCTCTATATAAAGAAAGATTTTTTACACAATTCACACTGTCCTCACCATATTTTTTTCCATCGGGAACACTCATAAGTTCAAGAGAAGAATGTGTTTTTGCCCCAACGGTGGCAACACAACCCATTATTCCCAACAAAATGATCAAGAAACTCTTTTTCATCACGCTGATTTTAAAAAATGTTACTACTAATAATATTTATATTTTACGAACCACTTTTCATGAATACTTATTCCAAGACTAAATTTGAAATAACTCTCCTTGACCAGATTATCTACAGCTTTGCCTAAACCTCCATATTCTATACCTAGGTTAATGCTTGACTGATTTTTCCTGAAAGGAAAACTAACTCCAAAGTTTATGCCATACTCAGGAATCGACTGATTATTAATCTTATAATAGGAATCTCCATAATGAAATCCAACGCGATAAATGGAACGGTTAAGGAAGTTAGCAATACTTCTATTATCAGGTAACCAATATCCTCCTACCTTGAAACTCCAGGAATCTTTTATTGTTGAAAATGATTGACCAAAAGAACTATAGTTTTTCCAATTCGCGTAAGTAAAATCGGTACCAATCATCCAATTTCTATCTTTTTCGATAGAGAATCCCAAGCCAAAGTTTAGAGGGAACTTCATATTTCCTTTTTCTTCAGGACGGCTTATAATAGTATCTTGATTTTTTTCAAGTCCTGTTCCAGATTTCTGGAAGTTATAAGCAAAATAATCTCGTTTAGCAGACAATTGGTTTTGAGGCGAAAAGGTTGCTCCCATTCCCAATTTTAAATCATCTTTTAAATTGCGAAAATATTGCACACCAAAATCAAAGTAATAATCACTTGCCCGCAATTTTTCTGTCACACGAGTTTCATAGGCATTATTTTGTTCAGGAACACCTAATTCTCTGGCTCTGGCAATACTACCAAAAACGTAGTAAGCATTAAAACCGACAAATAAATTAGGCATAACTTTAAACCCACTACCTATATATACTTGGTTAAATCCTCCACTACCATTGTATATCTGGTTAATAGATCCAATATTATCACCACCATCACGTACCTTTAATACATCATAAGTTACATTACTAAATGGCAATAATCCAAAACTAGCCCTCCAGAAACGATTAATAGGGAATCCAAAGGTTAGATAATCTACTGAACCACTATTGGCTGAGGCACTGTTATTTGCAGATTTTAAACTTAGGATAGAAGCAGAAACAGCTCCATCAAAATGAAACGATAAAGTATCAAAAGCCGCATAAGACGCTGGGTTCATTGGATTTATAAAGGTTCTACTAAAGACCCCCTGACCAATACCACCCATACTTTTGGATATTACGTTTGATTTCTGATTATCTAACATACCTATTCCAAAGCGAGAATAAGGAGAGTTAGTACTGCTCTGACCAATAAGATCTTTCAAACCAGTCAGCATGCAAATTGACAGTAGAATTGTAAGATAAAGTTTCCTAATTGTCATTAAATTCGAGTATTACATTTAAGCCCAACAAAACGATATTTGGGATTGCAAAGATGTTATTTTTTAACCTTTTATCAAAATATTTATAGTCGCCACCACTTACCACCACCTTCAGATCACCAAACTCGTCACGATATTTATCAATCAAACCATCTATTTCGGCAAGTGTACCATTAAGAACGCCCGAAAGTACAGAAGCTTGTGTTGTTCTCCCAAGCAATTCTGCATTATCTTGAATTTCGTACAGTGGCAAGCGATTGGTAAAGTGATTTAAAGCTTTTAAGCGCATTTTAATTCCTGGCGATATTAATCCACCACAATAAAGCCTTCCTTCTTGAATTAAATCTATAGTTATACATGTACCTGCATCAATAGCCAAAGCACTTTCGCCAGGATACAAATATTGAACCGCAGCTACAGCAGCAGCACGATCCATACCCAATTTCTCGGGTTGCAGATAACCACACTCAAAAGGAAGAGGTAATTTATTATTCATCACAAAGTGCCGAAAATTACTTTCAAGGAAAGAATCTACCTCCTTTGGATAGTCAGTTACAGAGCAAATAATAGAACTTTCGAGTTTTGGATAATCTTTTTTTATCCTTTCCAACATACTCACATCTAAATTTTCGCTCTTTTCTTCAAAAATTATTTCATTTTCATAAAAAACTGATACTTTTTTAAGGGTATTTCCGCAGTCAATTACCAATCTCATATATAGATATTTAAATTGAAAAACACTATCAAAATTAATCTAAAACCTTTTTAAATAGACATTTTTAGAAAAAAATATTTGGATAGTATATCTTTTTCGATGTATATTTGCATCGCAGTTGAGGGGAAACAGACACTCAAAAGCAAACAAACAAAACGGTGCCATAGCTCAGTTGGTAGAGCAAAGGACTGAAAATCCTTGTGTCCCTGGTTCGATTCCAGGTGGCACCACAAAAGCCTGACAAAAGTCAGGCTTTTTTTTTATCCTGCACTTTCTTTTTAGTTTTTTTTCGCGTTTTTATTCCAATTCAAAATAAGGGATCTAAACTTTTTCTTGCTTAAAGTAGCTCAGATATATAATGAAAGAAAACATTTCTATAATAATTTCGGATTAATCCCATCTTTACATCTTAATATTCTCAAGAATTCTTACAAAGATTCTAAGCGAGTAGCATCAAGCTTAAGAAAAATAAAAATAAGAATACTAAATCCCCATAAAGATGATCCTCCATAACTAAAAAAAGGTAGAGGGATTCCAATAACTGGTGCAAGACCAATAGTCATGGATATATTAACCATAAAGTGGAAAAATAAAATACTGACTACTCCATAGCCATACATTCTATTAAATACCGATCGCTGACGCTCTGCAAGGAATAATAGTCGTGCAAAAAGCAAAACAAATAGTATAACAACAACAAAAGTTCCTACAAAGCCCCATTCTTCACCTACAGTACAGAAAATAAAATCGGTATCTTGTTCTGGAACGAAATTACCTTTAGTTTGTGTTCCCTGCAAAAACCCCTTTCCAGCAAAGCCTCCTGAACCAATTGCTGTTTTAGACTGAAAAACATTATAACCAGCACCTCGATTATCCTTTTCAATCCCCAACAAAACATTAATACGTTTCTTCTGATGAGGCTCTAATACATTATTAAAAGCATAATCAACACTCCCCACAAACAAGGAAGACAATAAAAAGAACCCTACTACCGAGAGAATTGCTTTTTTATGGTTACGCACAATATAGTAAAGGAAAACCGAGACAAGGGCCAATCCCAAAATCACATAAACTTCATAGAACAACAAGCTTAAAACAAATAATGTAGCACAAAGCAATCCTAACACCAAAAAATAACCAGACAATCCCTCACGATATAAAACAAAAACCAATGAGAAATATACCAAAGCCGAGCCAGTATCATTCTGCAATAAAATTAAAATCGATGGAAGAAGGATAATAGCAGCTGCAGAAATTTGATCTTTAAATTTACTCAAATCTATATTTACCTGCGACAAATAACGCGCCAAAGCCAAGCAAGTTGCAAACTTTGCAAATTCAGCGGGTTGTATAGCAAAGGAACCTATTTTAAACCAAGACTTAGCGCCAGCTATTGTCGAACCAAAAAACAAAACACCTACAAGCAAAGCCAACATAAAAATATAAACCACAAAAGAGAAAGCCGGTATAATTCGGGCTTCAAGCATCATCACCACCACACCCAGCACCATTGAAGCACCAATCCATAGTAATTGTTTTCCATAACGTTGTGAAATATCAAAAATGCTGGAATGAGCATCATCATAAACTGCTGCATAAATATTTAACCATCCTAAAAACATTAGAATCAAAATCAGCAGCAAACATATACTATCTGGTTTACTAATTAGCCTATCTCGTCTCAAGTTTATTCTTCTTAATTTGTTTAATAATTTTTTCCTTAGGATGAATTAAATCGCCCTCCATAATTCGTTTCTCTAATGCAGGACGCTTAATTGTATCGTTTATATATTTTTCTGTAAGCAAACTAGCAATTGGAGCAGCCCATTTTGTTCCGAACCCACCATTTTCAACAATTACAGAAATAGCAATCTTTGGTTTATTATATGGAGCAAAAGACAAGAATACACTATGGTCTTTACCATGATTATTCTCTACAGTTCCTGTTTTTCCGGCTGCTACAACTCCCGGAACCTTATAAAAACGAGCAGTACCATGAGCTCCTTCAAACACTTCCAGCATTCCCTCTCTAACCACATTATAGTAAACACTATCTATGGTTGTATAAATTTTCTTACCATATGTGTCATCCCATTTATGATCTTTTTCACGAATAAAATGGGGAGCATAATAATAGCCTTTATTGCCAAAAATTGCTGCCAGATTAGCCAATTGAAGTGGAGTAACTAACAATTCTCCCTGTCCGATAGATAAAGAACGAACCGTTAAAGCATTCCAGCGGCCTCGATAAATTTTATCAAAATATTCCATTTTAGGAACTTTACCGCTTACCTCAAAAGGAATATCAGTATTAAATTTTTCTCCCAGGCCAAAACTCCTTACATGATTATACCAATTTTTATATGCATCCTTAATATTGCCAAATTTTTTATCCTCCATACACCTTTTAAATGTTTGCCAGAAAAAAGGATTGCAACTTTGCTGAATACCCCCCATTATATTAATTGGTGATTCATGGTAGTGCGAACAACGGATTGGCCTTGCTTCTCGCCCTTCACAATAAAATTTAGTATAACTATTTACAACTCCTTCCTGAAGACCGATTAGCCCTGTAATCATTTTAAAAGTAGATCCCGGAGAATACGCACCCAATACAGCTCTATTCATCAGCGGGTTCAAACTGTCGTTCTGCAAAAGTCCGTAATTTTTCCCTCTCACTCTACCTACCAAAAGATTAGGGTCGTAAGTAGGACTAGTAACAAAAGCCAGAATCTCACCCGATCCAGGCTCAATAGCAACTATACTCCCTTTTTTATTTTGCATCAATTGCTCGGCATAAGACTGCAAATCGGCATCTAATGAAATTGTAAGATCTTTTCCATGAATAGGAATCGTATCATATTTACCGTTTTTATAACTTCCTTTTTCACGACGGAAAACATCGACAAGCATAATTTTTTTACCCTTACGTCCCCGAAGATCTTTTTCATAAAACTTTTCCAATCCGCTTTTCCCAATATAATCGCCAGAACGATAATACGAATCACGTTCTGTTTCACGATCATTTACTTCTCCAATATATCCAAAGGTATGTGCTGCAATTGGAAAAGGATATTTTCGCAAGGTTCTTGACTGAACATAAAAACCCGGATATTTATATAAGTTTTCAGCTAAAAAACCATAATCTTCTCTTGATAGCTGCCCAAGGAAAATACTAGGAATGGAATACGAATAGCCTTTGCATCGTTTCATCCGCTTTATAAAATCCTCTTTCTCAATACTTAAAAAATTACAAAACTCCAGAGTATCTTCAATTTTTACCTTTCGAGGAATAATCATTAAATCATAGGCAGGTTCGTTATAAACCATCAGTTTATTATCACGGTCATAGATCATACCTCTTAAAGGATAAAGAGTAACATGTCTAATGGCATTGTTTTCTGCCGACAATTTATATTCATTGTCCAGTACTTGCAAAAAGAATAAGCGCACCAGCAGAATTGCTGCTACAATAAGAAATATTCTAAAAATAATATGTCGTCTGTTTGACAGATTCCTTTTGGCCATCCCAAATATCTTTTCTAAATTCCCTCCAAAATTAAATAATTAATTAACGAAAATCATAAGGATATTATTCCTTCACATTTTCATCAGATAATAATTCAAATCCAAGGGTAAAACAACTTCCTTTATTTATTTCTGATTCAACATGAATAGAAGCATTATGTAATCTTAATATCTCTTTAGACAAGCTTAACCCAATACCCGAACCCGACTTTTTAGTAGTAAAAAAAGGAACAAAAATATTTTCCTGAACCTCCTTACTCATTCCCGATCCATTATCTCTAATCCAAAGCATAAACTGCCGGTTCAAGATTTTATACCCTATCTCGATACAGGGATTTTCTTTATGAATACAAGAATGCCAGGCATTGGTTACTAAATTTATCAAAACCTGCATCAGCATATCATGATCGCCACTAATCCATTTTGAATTATTACTAAATGATTTTATAACTAATTGCACACCTTTTTTATTTAATTCAGCCTGCATCAATACTTTTACATGCTTTACTAGTTGAATTAAATCAATATTAGAATAAACAGGTTTGGGCAACTGGCTTATCTTTTTATATCGTTTCACAAAAGAAGTTAAGCTCTTACTGCGGTCAACTATTGTTGATAAACCCTCTTGAAGATCCAACAAATCATCCTTATCAACCATTTGCCCAGGAACATATGTATTCATAACATCCTTTAACAAAACACTTAAAGAAGTAATTGGGGTAATACTATTCATTATTTCATGAATCAATACCCTAACTAGTTTTTTATATGATTCTTGCTCTTGATTTTCAAGCTCTGCTGTAACATCACTAAAAGAAACCAATCGATAAGATTGCTCTTGAAGAAAAAAAGAAGTCACTGACAAAGAAAAAGAAGCCTGTATACGATTCCTTTTAAGATGTATAATCTGCTTTTCCTCAATAATATCACCTTTAAGTTGATCGAGCAATAAAGGAGAAAATGAACTTAGCGTATTAATATTACTCAAGCTCACACCTGCAAACAAATCTCTACAAGCACGATTTGTTAGATGTATTTTACCTTCTTCATCAAAACATAATGTTGCTGTTTTACTATGTTCTAAAACAGTGAGCAAATATTGGTAATGAGCTTCTTTATTAATACGTAAATTCCGATATGCTTCAAGAATTGCATCCATAGACGACTCAAACTTCTTTATTCCGCTATCTTCGTTTGAATTGGAAAAACGATACGAAAAATCGTTCATTCGTATTAAATCCAATAAATGACTAAACTTCTTTATCCAACGTTCGTGGAATCGAATTAGATCCACAATTTGAAAAATTAAAATCACCAACAAGCCAATTCGGGTAACATACCATTGAAAACGACTAAAGGCATAAACAATCAAAAATATTGTAACAACCAGTAATAATAATCTAAATAAAACACGATATCTGTAGGATTTAAATTCCATATCTGGTAATCTTTCTGTAAAGCGTAGTTCTTCCCAAGCCTAGCTCACGAGCCGCTTGAGATAAATTACCCTGATGTTTACGTAAAGCTTCTTTTATAGCTTTCTTCTCCAATTCTTCAAGATTCAAGCTAAAATCATTCTCATCTTCATTGACACCAAAATTAAAATTGGATTCTTGAGCTGGCAAATCAAAACTCTTAATTGTATTGCCCTCAGTTAAAATTAAAGCACGCTCTACAACATGTTCTAATTCACGAACATTACCAGGCCATGAATAATTTCGCAATGCATCAAAGGCACTAGAGTCGACTATATATTTTTCTCCCAAATCATATTTTCGGACATATTTATCTATAAAATAGTTGACCAAGTCATCAATATCCTGCAAACGCTCACGCAAAGGAGGTAAATAAATGCTCACAGTATTTACACGATAAAAAAGATCTTGACGAAAACTTCCCTGAGCTACACTTTTTTGCAGTTCGCTATTAGTAGCACAAATTAAACGAGGAGAAATTGAAATCACTTTATTTGATCCCAAACGTGTCAGTTGACGACTTTGCAATACCGATAGAAGCTTTACTTGCATCTCCAAAGGTATATTTCCTATTTCATCCAGAAACAAAGTTCCTCTTGAAGCCTCTTCCATTCGACCTACTCTAGCTTTTTGAGCTCCCGTAAATGCCCCTTTTTCATAACCAAACAACTCACTTTCAAACAAACTTCCAGGCAGTGCACCCAGATCAACAGTAAGCATTTTTTCTTTTGCCCTTAAACTACGATTATGAATTGCTTTGGCAATAATTTCTTTACCCGTTCCATTTTCTCCAAGAATCAATATATTGGCATCGGTTTTAGCTACTTTATTAACAATAGAAAAAATGTCTTTTAACCCCTTTTCTTCTCCTATAATTAAATTGGGTTCAGCTATGTAATCATTATACTTAGATTGATTTTTCTCTGCTAAAACTTTACGCTGTTCGCTTAATAATAAGTTGTTTTTTACCGATTGTAATAGATATTCATTATTCCATGGTTTAACAATAAAGTCAGCAGCACCTTCTTTCATAGCCCTAACAGCAAGATTAATTTCTGCATATGCGGTCATCAATACAACAGGTATACTTGAATATTTTTTGGATAGAAAAGATAATATTTCCATCCCCTCTTCACCACTGCTCACTCCCTGACTAAAGTTCATATCCAACAAAACCAAATCTACCCCTTCCTTTAAATATTTTTCAATATACTGAGGATGATTCAACAGGGTAATTTTATCAAAATGACGACGTAAAATAACACGCGCACTTTTTAAAATATCTTCATTATCATCAATGACCAAAATATGAGCAGAGCAAACAGTATTCATAGTATTTTTTTTCAAAAGTAATTCATCTATTATCTTTAGAATATAAGATTCAAACTTTTTATTGCTAAACAACAAAAAATGAAAGGACTAGAAAAGAACCCAAAACAATAAATTTAACGCACAAAGAAAAAAGATTATATCAAACAAAAAAGATTATTAGTTTCTTCATTGAATGTTTTTTATAACTTCGCAGGAATTGGTACGTTATATTCCTAAAAACAAAGGATATGAAGTTAAAAATTGGGGCATTCGTTATAATTATAATTATTTTAACAGGCTTTGCTTTTGCACAATCATGCAAAAAAGAAGGCATTCCTGATGTAAAGCTACCTCCTACCAATTTCGTTATATATCCAAACGACACCAGATACATATCACTAAACACAGCTGGAGGTTATGCCTTTTTAAATTCAAAACCGCCAAGCAGGGGAATAATTGTATACAATGTAGACGGGAAAAATTTTGTTGCATTTGACAGAACTCCGCCAAATGAACCCGATAAATGTCATAATGGAGATATCTACACCCATCTTACTATTGAATACCCAATGGTTGTTGATACTTGTACAAACAGGAAATATCTAATTCTTGATGGTTCAATTGTTAGTGGAGGGGGCAAGTATCCTCTTGTTCAATACAAAACTTTTTATGATGGAAATTCCTTGCGTATATACAATTAAATGCTTCTGTAAAATATAACTTACTACTTGCAATAATAAATAATATTAAATCCAAAATGAAGCAACTAAATTATAGGAACACCCTAAAGCTAGGAATGTTCCTCTTCTTTTTTTACTGCATACTGTCTTGTGCTCCCGAGGGCCCCTATAGGCAAATGAGAAGAAGCCAGGTAAAGGATGAAACCAAAGCAAGAAAAGCGTTTAAAAAAGAAGAAAGAAAGAACACAAAAGCTGCATTAAAAGCAGATAGAGAGAAAAAGAAAAGTAAGGAATGGAAGGAATATGAAAAAGGCTTAAAGAGGCATTATAAAATGCAACATAAAAGTACAAAAGCCTCTATGAAAAGTTATAAAAAAAGAAATAAGAACTTAAATAGAAAAAGAAAAACAAATCCCCATAGATCCTTCTGGGATTGGTTATTCGGACGAAATAAATCAAAATATCAAAAACGCCGTAAATCAAAGAACAGCAGAGACGAATGGGCTGGATGACAATTATTAACAAGTCTTAAAATTAACTATATATGAAAGGAATTATTCTTGCCGGGGGGGCAGGATCTCGACTATATCCGGTTACTCAGGTGGTATCAAAACAACTACTTCCGATTTATGATAAACCGATGATTTTTTATCCTCTGTCAACTCTTATGCTTGCAGGAATAAAAGAGATCTTGATTATCTCAACTCCCGAAGACCTTCCGCTATATAAAAAACTCCTGAAAGACGGATCGCAATGGGGTATGAAGTTCTCATATATCGAACAACCATCGCCCGACGGACTGGCGCAAGCCTTTATTCTGGGAGAGGACTTTATTGGAGATGATGATGTTTGCTTGGTTCTTGGAGACAATATCTTTTACGGATATGGATTTAGCGAACTTCTGCAAAAAAGTGCAAATATAACTTCAAAAGAAGATAAAGCTGTTGTTTTTGGCTATTACGTCAATGATCCAAACAGATATGGAGTAGCTGAATTTGACACTAAAGGAAATGTTTTATCTGTCGAAGAGAAACCGGCCAATCCAAAATCAAATTACGCCATTGTAGGACTGTATTTCTATCCGAACTCTGTAATTGAAATTGCAAAAAATGTAAAACCATCAAAACGCGGAGAACTAGAAATTACTTCTGTAAATGAAAAATACTTAAAAGAACAAAAACTACACTGTTCTATCTTGGGTCGAGGGTTTGCTTGGCTCGACACAGGAACACACGAATCTCTTCTGCATGCGGCTTCATTTATCGAAACTATTGAAAAAAGACAAGGCTTAAAAGTTGCTTGCCTTGAAGAAATAGCATACAGAAAGGGTTTTATCGATAAGAACAAACTCGCAGAGCATATTCAACTACAGAAAAACAATCAGTACGGAAACTACCTGAAACGAATTCTAGATGACAAATGAAAATAATAGATACTGAAATCCCAGAAGTTAAGATTATTCAGCCCAAAATATTTGGTGATCACAGAGGTTATTTTGCTGAAACCTATAGAGAGGACATTTTCAAAAAAGAAATTGGAAATATAAATTTCGTTCAAGACAACGAATCTTCTTCATTATATGGTGTACTTAGAGGATTACACAGTCAGAAAGATGGCTACGCTCAAGCAAAGTTAGTTAGAGTTATTGTTGGAGAAGTGCTAGATGTAGCTGTAGATATTAGACCCAATTCACCAACATTTAAACAACATGTTGCAGCTGTACTTTCCGAAAAAAACAAACATCAGATGTATGTTCCCCGTGGCTTTGCTCATGGATTTGTTGTATTAAGTGATTATGCCGTTTTCTCCTATAAATGTGACAATTATTACTACCCCGATCAGGAAATGGGTATTAAATATAATGATCCGGAACTAGCTATCGACTGGCGTATTCCAAGTGAAGACATAAAGCTTTCGGAAAAAGATAAAAAGAACTATAATTTCTCTGAAATCAAATGGTAATTTTATTCTAGAATAGCTAAAGTAGCTTAAAACATATAAAAGCGACTTTGCCAAAAAATGGCAAAGTCGCTTTTTTATTTAAAAAACAAAACTACCTCAACTAAAAACAGTCTTATATCAATCATTAATTATAATTTTAAGATAAAATTGGAAAACACTTATAAACTTATGTGCTCTTGAAGAGTACATCAAAATTTTGTCATACAAGGACTACCCCCTATGGAAAGAAAAGATTTTTTAAAAGTGTTAGGAGTATCTGCTGCTACTGCCGCTGTTGCTCCCTCATTGTCTTACAAAGCTATGGCTAGAGAAAAAGATATTCCTTCAAATCGCCCACAGCCAGAGGAACGTAAATTTAGAAGTAGAGTAATTGACGATTATATCGAATACACCCAATCACAAATCAAAGACGAAACCTTAAAGTGGATGTTTGGAAATTGCTTCCCCAATACTCTCGACACTACAGTTTTTCAAGGTACATTTAAAGGGAAACCCGACACTTTTGTGATTACTGGCGATATACACGCCTGTTGGCTTAGAGATTCCTCTGCACAAGTTTGGCCTTTTATGCCTTTTGTAAATAAAGACGATAAGCTTTCTGCTATGATTAAGGGATTAATCAACCGCCATGCAGCTAGTGTTTTACTTGATCCTTATGCAAATGCATTTTGCGAATCAACAGATAATTTCTGCGCTTCCTTCCCTGATGATGAACCCAGAGCTAAAAATGGAGTTTTTGAACGTAAATGGGAAGTAGATTCATTATGCTATGTAATTCGTCTTGCATACAGATACTGGCAAGAAACTCAAGACACTTCATTTATGGATGAAGATTGGTTGAATGCTATGAATACCATTGTCTCTACATTTAAAACCGAACAAAGAAAAAACGGAGGAACTCCATACTCTTATGCTAGAAAAACTTCAAGAACCACCGACACCTCTTTCGATAATGGATTAGGTCGCCCATTTTATCCCTGCGGTGCAATTTGCTCTAGCTTTAGACCTTCTGATGATAGCACACTCTGGAACTTTTTGGTTCCTTCCAACTTTTTTGCAGTAAAGCAATTGGAAAATCTTGCTGTAATGCTAACAGCCACAAACAAAAGTCCTGCCACTGCAGACGAAGCAAGAACCCTTGCCAATGAAGTGAGACAAGCCCTTTTAAACTATGCAATTTATAATCATCCCTCATTCGGAAAAATATATTGCTATGAATTTGATGGCTTAGGGAATCAAAATCTTATGGACGATGCCAATAGCCCCAGCTTACTTTCTCTCCCTTATTTTGAGCTGGTAGACAGAAACGACCCAATCTATAATAATACACGACAATTCTTATTAAGCAAAAAAAATGGCTGGTACTCTGAAGGAACAGCAGCAAAAGGAATTGGAAGTCCTCATACTGGAAGAGATCAAATTTGGCCTATGAGTTTATCCATGCAAGCAATGACTTCGGAAGATGAAGATGAGATTATGCGTTGCTTACATTATCTTTTAACCACTCACAACAATACAGGATTTATGCACGAATCGTTCGACAATAATGACCCTTCTCAATACAGTCGTGCATGGTTTGCATGGGCAAATGGATTGTTTGGTGAAATGGTTATTCATGTAAATGAAAAATTCCCTCGACTACTCCGCAAAAAAATCTTAAAGAAATAAGATATCTGTAGAGAATATTTATTTCTATAGAAATTTTAATATAAATTTGATAACATCTAAGCTTAAACTGCCAACAAATCAAACTATAGTGGTAGCTTAAGCTTAGATGTTCTTTTTTATAAAAAAATGAATATTATGAAGAAAAGACATCTATTAATTGGGGCACTTTTACTCTCGTTTTTCTCAGCATTCAGTCAAGATTATTCTAAATATGATTGCGGACTGAAGCAAAAGATTCATATTCTAAAGAAAGAAAGGAAAACAGAAAAACTTTACATCTTTGTAAAAGGTGATACTAAACAATTGAAAGAAGAAATTAAAAGACTAGGTGGTGAAGTATATGCAGTTTCTTCAAACTTTCTGACTGGAATAATTGCTTCAGATAAACTGGAAGAACTATCAAACCAGAAGTTTACTGAAAAAATCATTTCAAGCAAACCCATGAAATGTTATAGCGAAAAAGCTATTGAAAACACAAACACAGACAAAGTTATTCATGGAGAATCGCCTCTAAAACAACCCTATACAGGAAAGGGTGTTATTGTGGGCATTATTGATACTGGAATTGATCTTCAGCATGAAGATTTCCGAGATCCTAAAGACCCTAGCAAATCAAGAATTTTATACTTATGGGATCAAACTGCAGACAATGGAAAATGTCCTAAAAACTTTTCTTATGGATCGGAATGGACCAAAGAACAAATCGAAGAAAACTTAGACAATCCCAATTCGACAATAGAACAATTTGACAACAGAGGCCATGGAACTCATGTTGCTGGCATTGCAGCAGGAAATTTAGGCATAGCTCCAGAATCTGATATTATCATTGTAAAATATGACTTCACAAGTACAAAATCGCCTGAAGCAGTAAAATACATTCTTGATAAAGCTGCAGAATTAGGAAAGCCATGTGTAATCAATGCAAGTTATGGAACCGACAATTGTCCTCATGATGGATCTGATGCATCTGCTGTTATGATAGATGAATTAATTGCCCAAAGGCCAGGTCAATTTTTTGTTGCTGCCGCAGGAAATGAAGGAAATAAACAAATCCATATGGAAAAAGAAGAAGATAATGACAATATGTGGTCGTGGACTTTTTCAAAAACAATAGAAATGTATAATTACATTTATCTTGAAATAACCTTTATTTATGGAACTTACGAAAGTAAAGATGCTAAAAATCTAAAATTCGCATTTGGTTTAAATAGAACTGAAGCAAATGAAAAAGAAACAATAATCTATCCAGGTGAAGATTTAGAGATGTCGGAATATTTCAATATCTCAGATATAGAAGAAGGAACTCCAAAAACCATATCTTTTGATGGGGAAGAAGTAATAATTGACATAACCGTAAGTAAGTTAAATCCTACAGTAAATGAATTTAATGTAAAATTAACTAAACAAGCAGAAAGTCCTTCTCCTGTTTTTATGAAGTTTTATATCAAAGGAAAAGGCTTGGTTCATTATTGGTTAAATTCGGGAAATAGCTTCAACAATCCAGAAGAAATGGATATTACTGTTGACAACTCATTCATGAAATTTAATAACGATATTGTTGTAGGTGCTCCTGCTTCAGGAAAAAACATTCTTGCCGTAGGTGCCTATATCAATAGAAACTCATGGAATTCAAAAAATGGGAAAGTAAATAAATCAGAATATACTCCAAGCGATTATGCTGATTTTACCTCTAAAGGTCCAACTATAGATGGAAGAATAAAACCCGAAATTACAGCACCCGGACAATATGTTATGTCTGCCCTTTCTTCGTCTATTAAAGATGTAGGCTCAGAAAAGATAAGTCAAGACAAAAAGCATTGTATTCAAAGTGGAACATCAATGGCTGCTCCTGTTGCAACGGGAATTATAGCCCTTCTATTGGAGAAAAACCCTAATCTTACTCATCAGCAAATCAAAGATCTAATCTATAAAAGTGCTGTAAAAGATAATTTTACAGGAACCCTTGATAAACCTAATAATAAGTGGGGTTACGGCAAGCTTGATGCTTTCGCCTTATTGAGTAATGCAAAAGTTGAAATTGAAGAGATAATCAATTCAGAAAAGAATAATAACTTCAATATATATCCAAACCCTGCCTCTAGCAATATAACCTTAAAAAACGCCAGTAGCACTTCATTCCATATTGAAATATTAGACCTATATGGCAATATAATATACAAAGAAATCGTAGAAGGAAATAACAGCAAGAATATATATATTAAAGACTTACAAGCAGGAACTTATATAATAAGAACCATCAATGGTTTAGAATTCAATATTTATAAATTTATAAAAAGATAACTTCAAGCAAATATTTTTCCAAACAAGAAATAATACTGTTCAATACAATTGAATCAGCTTTAAACACAAAGCTTTTATCAAGATTAAATTCAAAAAAACTTTACATTTGTTCTTGCAATTTCAAAAAAAAGAAACATGAGCAATATTAAAATTGGAGATAAAGTGGATTACAAAATTGCAGATATTAAACTCGCAGACTTTGGACGTAAGGAAATAGAAATTGCGGAAAAGGAGATGCCAGGATTAATGGCTATTCGCGAGAAATATGGCGATAATAAGCCCCTGGCTGGAGCAAAGATTACAGGATCGTTACATATGACGATTCAAACAGCGGTTCTTATCGAAACTCTTGTTGCTTTAGGAGCAGACGTTAGATGGGCGAGCTGTAATATTTTTTCTACACAAGATCATGCTGCCGCAGCCATTGCTGAAGCAGGGATTCCTGTTTTTGCATGGAAGGGTGAAAGCCTTGAAGAATACTGGTGGTGCACCTACCAGGCCTTAAACTTTCCTGATGGTCAAGGACCTAATTTAATTGTAGACGACGGTGGCGATGCTACTTTAATGGTACATAAAGGTCTTGATATTGAAAAAAATGCTGATCTATTAAATGCTGAAACCGAAAATGCAGAAGAAGCTGCTATCATCAAGCAACTTACTACTGTTTTCAATGCAGATAATAAATACTGGACCCGCACTCATGCAAACATTCAAGGGGTTTCGGAAGAAACAACTACCGGAGTGCACAGATTATATCAAATGCATGAAAGAGGTGAACTTCTTTTTCCTGCTATAAACGTGAATGATTCTGTAACCAAATCTAAATTTGACAACCTTTATGGTTGTAGAGAATCATTGGCCGATGGTATAAAGAGAGCTACTGATGTAATGATTGCCGGAAAAGTAGTTATTGTTCTGGGCTACGGTGATGTAGGTAAAGGTTGCGCTCACTCAATGCGTTCATATGGAGCAAGAGTAATTGTTACTGAAATCGACCCTATTTGTGCCCTTCAGGCTGCTATGGAAGGTTTTGAAGTTAGTACATTTGAAGATGCCCTTCCTGAAGGAAATATTTTTGTAACTACTACAGGAAACAAAGATGTAATTAAAGTGGATCATATGCTTGCCATGAAAGATCAGGCAATTGTATGTAATATTGGTCACTTCGATAACGAGATTCAGGTTTCTGCTCTTGAAAATCATATGGGTGTTGAAAAGATAAATATCAAACCTCAGGTAGATAAGTTTGTTTTGCCTTCAGGAAATGCAATATTCCTACTTGCAGAAGGTCGCTTAGTAAACTTGGGTTGCGCTACAGGACACCCTTCTTTTGTAATGAGTAATTCATTTACAAATCAAACCTTAGCACAAATCGATCTTTGGGAAAATAAATATGATGTAGATGTTTACAGACTACCTAAGAAATTAGATGAAGAGGTGGCCCGTTTGCACCTAGAAAAAATTGGTGTAAAACTAAGTAAACTATCTAAAGAACAAGCTGATTATATTGGCGTTCCTGTTGATGGCCCATACAAACCAGAACATTACAGATACTAATATCACCTTATTTTAAATAAATAGGATTAGGATTTTTGATATTCATAAATCTTAATCCTATTTTTGCTTTCACGAATTAGGATTATTTATTTTTAGAGTTATAACTTCAAAAGTAGTATTGTAATACATACCCACTCTGAAGTTCTATCCCATACAATAAAATTTAGAAGAATGAAAAAAGTAATGCTCGTTTTTGGTACACGCCCCGAGGCTATCAAAATGGCTCCTCTGGTAAAAGCTTTCCAAAAAGATACCGAAAACTTCAAAACTGTAGTTTGTGTTACCGCACAACACCGAGAAATGCTAGACCAAGTGCTTCAGATTTTTGATATTAAAGCTGATCATGATTTAAATCTAATGAAACCGGGGCAAGATTTATACGACATTACTTCAAGAGTGCTTTTGGGTATGCGCGATGTATTGAAGGAAGAAAAACCTGATGTTGTTCTTGTTCATGGTGACACCACAACCAGTACTGCCTCTGCTCTTGCAGCTTTCTATCAGCAAATTCCTGTTGGACACGTTGAAGCCGGACTAAGAACTCATAATATTTACAGCCCATGGCCAGAAGAGATGAACCGTCAGCTTACTGGCAGAATGACTGAATTTCATTTTGCGCCAACTCAAATGAGTTCAGATAATCTACTTAAGGAAAATGTAAATCCAGAAAAAGTATATATAACAGGAAATACCGTTATTGATGCTCTTCATCTGGTACTGAATAAAATTGATGAAAAAGAATCAATACGTGAAGCTTTAGAACAAAAGTTTATCGAGCTAAATCTTCCTTTAGATACTTATAGAAATAAGCAAAAACGCTTAATTTTGGTTACTGGTCACCGTAGAGAAAACTTCGGTCAAGGATTTATCGACATTTGCACTGCTCTTAAGGAAATTGCAAATAAATATCCTGATACAGATATTATCTACCCTGTACACCTCAACCCAAATGTGCAGAAGCCTGTATTTGAAATACTAAACGATGTAAATAATATTCATCTAATCGATCCATTAGACTATCTTCCTTTTGTACATCTAATGTCGTTATGCGACTTGGTAGTTACAGATAGTGGTGGAGTTCAGGAAGAAGCTCCAGGACTTGGAAAACCTGTTTTGGTTATGCGAGATACTACTGAAAGACCTGAAGCTGTTGATGCTGGAACTGTTAAGCTTGTAGGAACTTCAATCAGCTCTATTGTTGATAATGTAAGTAAGCTATTATCTTCAACAGAAGAATATCAGAAAATGGCTAAAGCTGTAAACCCTTATGGTGATGGTAAAGCTTGTGAAAGGATATTGAATACTTTGAAATAAAATAATAGAAAGGACTACTCAATTTCTTCAGGGTAGTCCTTTTTATATTTCAATAAAGCTAAGAACCACTATTACCCACCTTAATTACGATCACCCTTACCTTAAATCTCCATCACACTATCTCTTTATAGACTATAAACCTCCTAGCTTTTGAATGAAAACCTCCTAGCTTTTGGATAAAAACCTCCTAGCTTTTGGATGAAAACCTCCTAGCTTTTGGATGAAAACCTCCTAGCTTTTGGATGAAAACCTCCTAGCTTTTGGACGGAAACCTCCTAGGTCATAGCATAATCAACACTTTACCCCATTTCAATTAGCACCTTAATTGATTACAATCAACACCTGCCTTAAGTCAAAAAGTAAGGGGACATTTTATATTTATGATCAAGAAAAGTCTTTATGTTCGGTTCTTCTAATAATTTCATTTTGCAAACTTTCTCCCAGATCATTAAAATAGTCGCTATAGCCTGCAACGCGAACAATTAGATCACTATATTTTTCAGGATCCTTTTGAGCTTTACGCAGCATCTCACTATCTACTATATTAAACTGAATATGATGACCGTCTAATCTAAAATAAGTTCTTATCAATTTACAAAGATGGTCGATCTTCTCATCGCTATCGAGCAACTCGGGACAAAACTTTTGATTCAGCAAAGTTCCGCCAGTCTTAATATGATCAATCTTTGATGCTGATTTTATTACTGCAACAGGGCCATTCCGATCCATTCCCTGAAAGGGACTAATTCCTTCCGACAAAGGCTCAAAAGCCAAACGCCCATCGCAACTGCCTCCAATTTTACTTCCAAAGTAGACATGACAGGTTGTGGGCAACATATTGATTCTATGCACTCCTCCCCGAATATTAGATTTTCCTTCAACAGCATTCAGCAAAGCATCAAAAATCATACATGCCTGCTTATCAGCATAATCATTATCATTTCCATATTTAGGAGTATTATTACGCAGTCTCAAAAGCCATTCTTCACAGCCATAGAAATTCAATTGCGTTATGGCAAGCAGATTAGATAAGGATATAAATTTATTATCAAAAACATTATAACGAATAGCAGTGAGCATATCCGTAATGCTTCCCAAGCCAACTCCCTGAATATATGTGGTATTATAACGGGCTCCACCTCTATTGTAATCCAATCCCTTTTGAATACAATCGTCAATCAATAGAGAAAGAAAAGGAACAGGAAGATATTCGGCATACAATGAATCGATAATATTATTTCCACCAATCTTAATGTCAACAAAATGCTGAATTTGTTTACTTAAAGCTTCAAAAAGATCGTCGAAGGAAGAAAACTCGCTAACTGCCCCTGTGCTCAAGCCTATTTTTTTTCCGCTTAGCGGATCCATACCATTATGCAAGCAAATTTCCAATACCTTACAAAGGTTAAAATAGCCCGAAAGAATATAGGCTTCGGTTCCAAAAGCACCAGTTTCTACACAACCCGAAGCACCACCCACACGGGCATCTTCAATACTCTTACCCTGCCTTAACTGCTGCGCAATAATAGTATCAGTATTGAATATAGAAGGCTGTCCAAATCCAGTTCTTACAACCTTTAAAGCTCGCCTTAATAATCGGTCGGAATTTCGCTTACTCACCTGTACCATACTACTGGGTTGCAATAGACGCATTTCTTCTACAACATCCAGAATCATAAAGCTCAACTCATTTACAGCATCATTACCATGGGCATCGACACCACCGACATTGATCAATGCAAAATCGGTATATGTATTACTTTCCTGAGCAGTTATTCCAACCTTGGGAGGTGCTGGATGATTATTGAATTTAATCCAAAAAGCCTGTAATAGCTCCTTTGCATCTTCTTCACTTAAGCTCCCATTTTGTATATCCCGAATATAAAATGGGTATAGATGCTGATCTAAACGTCCAGGATTAAATGAATCCCAAGGATTGAGTTCAGTAATAACACCAAGATGAATAAACCAATAGTGCTGCAAAGCTTCATAAAAACTTTCCGGAGCATAAGCAGGAACCTTCTGACAAATTTCTGCCATCTTTTGCAATTCCAGCTTTCTCTTAGGATCTTTCTCTTTTTCACTCTGCAAAAATATTTTAGAGGCATACCTAGAAGCATAAGTTATTATAGCTTCGGCACAAATACGCATAGAATTTAAATATTCTTTAGTTTGCAGTGCTTGTTTATCATTCTGATAGTCGAGAGAAGAAATATTTTCATCAATCTCAGCAATTAAATCACGAAATCCACAAGAAAACATTTTTGCCCCCAAAACGGTATGCCCTGGCGCTCTTTGCTCTTGAAATTCAGTAAAGATTCCTGCTTCATAGGCATCCTTCCATTCATCAGGTAGATGCTCAAAAATCTTATCCCGATTGCTATTCCCTTTCCAATACGGAATAATTTTATTTCTATAAGTAGAGAGGCAAGTCTCGCTTACCTGAAAAGACACCTTAGGTCTGTTATGCAAAATATTCAGGTCTTCTTCGCTATGCAAACATATTTCAGGATAGGTAGGGCATGCTTTTGGAGAAGGTCCGCGTTCACCCACAATCAATTCATCATCGCCCAAATAAAGTAATTTATTCTCCATTATAAAAGCAAAGGAATTAGCCCTTAGTAGTGCAGATGATTCAACATTCAAAAAGTTCTGCTTATAGAAATCTGTAATTAAGGAAGCTCTTTCTTCCGAGATTGTATTTATAGCTGTAACACTCTGTTCGCGTAGTTTCTTTATTCTTTCTCTCATAGCTTTATCCGACTTTTGCAGTTTTAGTTTGAAACCCTATTGTTTCGAGTTTATAACAAGCTTGTTGAAGCTCTGATTCTGTTGGAACATTTAGATGTTCAGCCATATATTTCTTCCCTAGCGATTCATATTTATGCTTCCCCAATCTATGAAAAGGAAGAATCGTAACGGTATACTTTCCTTTTAGCTTTGAATACAAATCTTTCCATAAGATAAAATCTTGATCACGGTTATTAACTGTAGGAATCAAAGGAAAACGAAGTTCCATATTTACGGCCTTGCTATCTAGCAATAATAAATTATCTAAAATCAGATGGTTATCGACACCACAATATTCTTTATGCACTAAAGGATCGAGCGATTTAATATCAAAAAGAAAAAGATTGGTAAAAGGAAGTAATTCCAAAAGTGTATCACTATTGCCATACCCACATGTATCCAGAGCTGTATGAATATTCATCTGATTACACCAACGTAAAATACTTTTCATAAATTCGGGGTGCATCAAGGGTTCGCCACCACTAAAAGTTACTCCACCATTAGATTCTTCATATAATAACTCATCTTTAAGAATCTCTTTTTGCAAGTCCTCAATACTATATGATTCTCCAATTTTGTCTTCACTTAAAAAGGTATAGGAATGAACTTTGGATACTTTTAAATTTATATCAACTGATTTACTTTGACTTTCAGGATTATGACACCAGATACAATGTAACGGACAGCCTTTAAGGAATATAGTTTGCCGAATTCCAGGACCATCATGAATACAATATCTCTGGATATTGAAGACAAGAGTTGCCATAGGTAATAATATTAAGTCAGTTAGAAATGAAGATAGAATCAAAGAGTCTAAAACAAAATAAGAAATATTTAGATCTCAGTCAGGTATATACAAAACAGCAACAGTGCCTAATAAATCCAGCATTCAAAAAGGCATTTACCCCCTTTATGGGAAAGAATATTATTTTTAGAGTATAGGTTCAAAGTATCAAATATGAATTGTTTTCATAATAACGCAAAGTTAAAAACAATTCTTATTACTATAAAGAGCATTAAAAGGAATTTTGGCTAAACACATAACAATCTTAAAGATAAATATATATTTATAGGGTGTGGATCTAAGTACACGACAATAATTTATAATACTGTTTCAATTCCTTTGATTTAAAGCTATTTAGCAAACAGTTAGCCAGATGGATTAATCCATATTTGAAGAAGCTATATTGCTTTCTAAGCTTTGATTTCTTAAACCTTTTGACTTTGATCTGTTTAATGTTCTCATGAATAAAAATACCAGTGATATAGGCCCAAAGAAAGGCAATAGCAGTTATTGCTATTAATTTGTTTATCCTTTCAATATTAGTCAGATGAGTGTCTTCAAGGTTAAAACCACTTGATTTTAAAGCTTTAAACAAAGTCTCAATCTGCCATCTATCCTTATATATTTCAATACCATTTCCATCAGAACAGTTTGATACAATGATGATATGCTCTGTCTTTATTTCATCCATATTCTTGTGCTTGATACCCCAAACATAAAGTCTACAAGAAGTGATAAGTACTTGTTCTTCCAGACTATGTGCTACGTTATACTTTTTATGATAAAACAATTTACCTGCTTTTATCTTCTTGTTACCACTAAGATATACATCCATATTGTTTCGGATTCTGATATAAAAAGTAATCTGTTTATTACTGAGATAATTGAACCAAGACGTTCCTATAAACTCTCTGTCTGCTAAAAGACAATCAATACTATCTGATCCAAATAACTCAAGGTATCGGTCTATCAAATCTTTTCTTTCGTGGAAATTAGAGTTTCCCCTTTTAGGAAGCATATCCCACAAAATAGGAAGAGCAACTCCTTTATAACATACACTAAGCATCAATATGTTAATGTTCAGTTTGCCAAATATTGAAGTGCCAGATAGTTGGCTGTCATTAAATACAATTGTCCGAATTGATTCAGAGCGAATAATTAAGGGTGAAAAACAGCAAGCGGTGCGCTATTATTTAAGCAGTGAAGATATCACAAATCCGTCTTATTATATTATGTTAGTGAGAGGGCATTGGGGAGTTGAAAATCAACTGCATTGGCATTTGGATGTTACATTCAAAGAAGATGCTTCCAGAGCTAGAAAAGATAATGCACCACTAAACCTTAATATCCTCAGAAAGATTGCTCTACAAAGAGTTAATTTAAAAAAAGACAAGCTTAGTAAAAAGAAAAGAAGATTTAGAGCTTCGATGAATTTAAGTTATTTGCAAGAACTTCTTGAAATTTGATGCGTTTGCCCTAATATTCCATTACGGCTTGATTAATTTGCTATATTTGACCCTACAACCAAAGCATAACCTATATAATAGAGAAACAATAATCTATGAAAAAGTTTTTCTTATTTTTAATATGCGTTTTAGCATTAAATACTTGTCAGAAAAATTCTGATGAACAGTTCTTTAATCTTGCAAAAAAGAAAGATTCCAACCTGCCAGGTCATGGTGTTATAATAATTCCTGTAACTACAGAACATTATTATGATTTTGTTAGAAAATGGCCATGGGGAGGAGAAACACATTTTCAGTTCTGCGAAGGCAAAGGAGTAGGATGTTTTGTTTGCATACTAATCCCTTTCAACTATTTATTTTGTTCCACTGATCAATTAAAAAATATGTTCCCTGAAAATTCCGATAATTTCCCTGAAAATTATTATTCTGAAGCTTTAGAAAGATATTCAACCTTTTTTAATCAATTAAACATTTCTAAAGGAACAATACAAAATATCAATGAAAACCTAGTTGATTTTTACATTATTAATGAAACGGTTGAAGAAGGAACTAATAATTCCAATAAATTTCTCACTGTTTTTCGGAACAAAAAAACTAGAGAAACTATCTATGTTATCCCATTTGAATTAAGATAATCCATTTGGAGTTTTCTGAAATATATTTTAGAAAACTCCAAAAGTTTAACGATTATAATTATGAAAAAAGTCTTTTTTATTGCTTTAGTCTTCTCTTCCTATTTTTGTATTGCTGATAATGACAGGGAGAAGACAAAATATTTTTTCGAACAAATAAAAGAACTGGAATTTCAAGTCCTTGACACAAATTTTTCTAATGATTATTCTTTTACCTTATGGAATTCCTATTATGACAGTTTAAATCAAAAAGTATACGCAGGGAACTATTTTCAGAATCAAGAAATTTTCAGGTATTTCGAATGTGATTTTAAAACAGCAGAGTTAAAATCCATCAAAATTCCTTATCCTGATTCATTAAAAAGACCAGATTCTTTTATCCAGTTTAAATGGTTATCGTCAGGTAATTTTTGTCTTATCTCTAACCGAAATAACCATTTATTAATTTATTCCCTGGATGGGAAATTAATAAATGATATTTCTATTGACTTCTTAGAAAAAGAAAACAAAGATTGCATTATTTCTCCTTTTGAAAATTATTTGGTAAATGAAACTAAACTATATCTTCAAACTTCCCCTTCTTTTTATTCTATTGGTGACTCGGAAAGAAAAAAAATATTTAATTTAAATTACGGCCTTTGTATAAATCTAAGCGACAAGATTAAATATACCCCACTAAAAATTAAATACCCCACAAAATATCAAAATAATAATTCTTATTACAATAATAATTATTCCATTACCATAAATAATTTGAAGCAAATTGTATGCTCTTTTCGATGTAGTGATAGTTTATATGTTTATAATGATAAAAATTATGAATTCAAAGCTGCTTTTTATGCAGGATCAGATTTAAACCCCCATTTTAAACCATTTATAAAAGGAAATGAAGCGAAACGATCAGAAGTTGAAAAATATGCTTTAACAGAACCCTACTATGAAAAAATCCTATTTGATCCTTACAAAAAAATGTATTATCGGTTTTATTATGATAGACTAAAATTTGATAAAGAAGCTATAAAAAAGCCTTTAATCTCTGAAAAAAAACAATCTGTTATTATCTTAGATGAAAATTTTAATCGACTGGGTGAAGTTATTTTTGGTAATAAAGAAATGCATCCATGCAGTATCTCCATTCCAACTAAGGAGGGATTATTAAATGTTTGTGATTGGGGACCATCGGGAACTCATCCCTCAAGACGAAAATTCACTTTAAACTGGATGAGATTTAAGGAAAATAATAATTTTAGTTTTAATGGGCACCTGTCAAAGTAATTCAAAATATCCAAAAGAGGAAATTGTATTAAAAGAAATAAAAGCGAACCAAAAAATTTGAAAATACAACATCAATAATCTGAACAAAATAAACTGGTAAATTGCAGTAACCACGATTTGATCTGACAGTTGGTGTTTTTTCTGACTTTATCGGATACCTTTTTTAAGGCATATTCGCACAGAATGATATAAGGGGGAATTGGTACTGTTTATTATCGAATTAATCATTCCCTTCCCATCAGTCAGAGTATCCCTAGCGCATTGGCTGTCAAAAGAACCTGTTTCTGTTTCATTTGACAATTTTAAATGTAAGGAACAAAAAAAAGTACACAAACCCGAAAAAAACTGTAATCTCAATAAGTCTCCATCTTAATACACGATAAAAAATATGATGCAATCTGGAAGACACTCACTTAGTTCTTATTGAAAGAACCCATAAATTGATTGCTATCACGGCTGTTGTTTTTATTTGGGCTTATATCTCAGATATGTTCATTCACGAAAATATCAAACAAATAAAAATAAAAAGAATTTAAACAATACTGCAAATTATTGTCGTGTACTTAGGGTGTGGATTTATAAATAATTCCAACAAAAAGAACAGAAAAAGAAGTAAGATAAAAGCTCTAGGAATTTTCAAGAATAGCTTCGGCAATAGAAAAGTCAATAGTTTGAGTGATTTTTATATTTCTACGTTCTCCATCAACCATATATACCTTACGATGATCGGCTTCCCATACACTTGCATCATCAGTAAAGTTTTGATTATAATCAGATCTATAAGCCATCATTAACTTAGGATAGTGAAAAGCTTGAGGAGTTTGCACCAAGCAATAAGAAGATCTATCTAGGGCAATACTTTCTTTAGATAAAGTAATTTGACGAATACTGTCAGACAAAGGTACAACAGGAATAACAGCCTTTTGCTCTCTTACTTCTTTCATAATTCGCCGAATTAAATCTATAGAAACAAGTGGTCTAACCCCATCGTGTATAGCAACATAGTGAGCTCTTTTTACAGCAAGCAAACCATTTCTTACAGAGAAAAACCTTTCCTTTCCACCCTCAACAAGCAGATGAGGAATATCGAATTTATATTCACTGCAAAGTCTTTTCCAATAATCAAAATGAGTTTTGGGTAAAACCAGAATAACTTCACCCACAGGATTGAAATTATAAAAGGCCTGTATGGTATGCATTAAAACAGGCTTTCCATTAAGAGGCATAAACTGCTTAGGAATCACACCGCCAACACGCAGGCCTTTGCCACCGGCAACAATAATAAAAGCTTCCATACAAAAAACAGATAATGTTAAACAATGCCCAAAAGTTAATTCTTTTGAGCATTGCTTTTACGCAAAATAAATTAAATTATCAGCATGGCATCGCCATAGGTAAAGAAATTATATTTTTCCTTGATTGCTTCATTATAAGCTTCCATTAAAAGATCGTAACCTGCAAAAGCAGAAACGCACATCATAATCGATGACATTGGCAAATGGAAGTTTGTAATCATTGCATCAGCAACACTGCATTCGTATGGAGGGAAAATAAACTTATTGGTCCAACCTCTATAAGGCTTCACCTTTCCTGTAATAGATACAGCAGTTTCCAGAGCTTTCATGGTAGTAGTACCAATTGAACAGATCTTTCTTTTATTTTCCTTTGCAGCATTAATAATACTTGCATTTGCATCGTTAATTAACATTTCCTCAGAATCCATCTTATGCTTAGTAAGATCTTCAACTTCAATGGTTCTGAAATTACCCAAACCTGCATGTAATGTAAGTTCTGCAAAATTAACACCAAGTAGTTCAAGTCGCTTTAACAATTCACGACTAAAATGCAAACCTGCGGTTGGAGCAGCAACAGCTCCTTCAGCTTTAGCGTATATAGTTTGATAACGCTCAGCATCTTCAGGTTCAATATCTCTATCATGAATCTTTGGCAAAGGAGTTTTTCCAAGAGCTTGGATCGTTTGTTTAAATTCCTCGTAAGGACCATCAAACAAAAAACGCAAGGTTCTTCCCCTGGAAGTAGTATTATCAATTACTTCCGCTACAAGAGAATCGTCATCACCAAAGTACAATTTGTTTCCGATACGTATTTTTCTTGCTGGATCAACAAGTACATCCCAAAGTCTACTCTCACGGTCTAATTCTCTGAGCAAGAATACTTCTATTTTGGCACCAGTCTTTTCTTTTTCACCATGAAGAAGGGCAGGAAATACTTTGGTATTATTAAGTACAAATACGTCTCCGTCATCAAAATAGTCAAGCACATTCTTAAATACTTTGTGCTGAATCTCTCCGGTTTTACGATCCACAACCATTAATCGAGACTCATCCCTATTTTCAGGAGGATAATTGGCTATTAATTCAGGGGGTAATTTAAATTTAAATTGCGATAGTTTCATAATTGAATTTTGGTATTATAGCCTGCGAAAATAATACATTAACAACCCTTTGTCAATAATTTAGTCCTTAGAAAATTAATTTTCAGGCCGTTAAACTTATACTTATATAGAACGCAGCAGACTAAAAAACGTATTCCTATTCCTTTAAATATTTTTTTCTTTTTGTTCTCGGATCACTTCTTTCAACTCTTCTAACTCCCATGAATCCTGAAGTTTAAAGTCTCCAATACGTGTCCGACACAAATTCTTAAGGTAAGCACCTACACCTAAAGATTTTCCAAAATCGATGGCTAAAGAACGAATATAAGTTCCCTTTGAACAAACCACACGAAAATCTACTTCAGGCATTTCAACACGAGTAATTTCAAAATCAAAGATTTCAATCTCACGAGATTTTAACTTTACATCCTGATCACTACGTGCATAATCATAGGCTCTTTTTCCATCTACTTTTACTGCAGAGAAAATTGGAGGTGTCTGTTGGATTTTACCCAAATACTTCACTCTGGATTCTTCCAACATCTCCGGGTTAATATGATCAATATTCCATTCTTTATCTACTTCCTTTTCTAAATCACCACATGGAGTAGACTGACCAATCACGAAAGTACCCGTATATTCCTTCTCTTTGGCTTGATAGCTTTCTATTTGTTTGGTTTGTTTTCCCGTACAAATTATTAGAAGACCACTAGCAAGAGGATCAAGAGTTCCTGCATGACCAACTTTTATTTTTTTCTCGCCTGTACAATGTTTCACTGCATATTTAATGCAATTAACAGCTTGAAAAGAAGTCCATGTCTGTGGTTTATTCACCAATAACACTTCTCCCTCCTTAAAAGAAAAACAGGTATCTTTTTCACTTCCCATAGCAAATCCCCTTAAAAAATGGCGGCAAATATAGCAATCAATCCGACAATAAAACAGTAAATTGCAAAATAAATCAACTTTCCTTTACTTACAATTTTAATCATCCACTTACAAGCTAATAAGCCCGATACAAAAGCAGACAAAAACCCTAATAATAAAGCCAAAGGACCAACAGAAGTATTATGCATCATCTCCCCATCCATTAAGTCTTTTAAATTGGCTCCAATAATCGGAATTAAAACCATAAGAAAGGAAAAACGTGCAATCAAGTCCTTTTTATTGCCTAACAATATTCCTGTAGCAATGGTTGAACCACTTCTACTGATACCCGGAATCACTGCAAACGCTTGTGAGATACCAATTATAAGAGAATCCCAAAATCCAATATCACGCTTATTTTTTTTAGAAAAAAAGGTAAATCCCAATAAAAAGGAAGTCAATATCAACATAACTCCAACCAATAGAATATTGCCTATAAACAATGATTCTACTTCATCTTTAAAAAACAAACCTACAATAAGTACAGGAATCATTGATATCGCAATCTTAGCAATATACTTTGTTGAATCATTCCACTGAAACTTAAAAAAACCTTGAAAGAGAGAAATAATCTCTTTATAAAACACAACTATAGTACTCAGAACAGTTGCTCCGTGCACTACAACAGTAAATATTAAACTTTCCTTAGCTTCAACACCCAATATAGCTTTACCTAATTCCAAATGACCACTGCTGCTCACAGGCAAAAACTCAGTTAATCCTTGAATAATACCAAGGATTATTGCTTCAAACCAGCTCATAACTAAACTTATAAATTATTATTGTCTTATATTACTTATAGCAAACACCAAAAAAAAACCGGCTGTCCGTAAAGGCAGCCGCTTTAATATATAAAGTAAAATTTCTTTTACGGTTTATTCAAAATAAACTCTTATTCGGTAGGCTTTTTTAAAATCGCATAGCCCTCAATTACAAAACCAATGATTATAACAATAGGTGCAAGGGTAAGACGACGGAAGCTAAATACAGCATCATTAAAAACATTAGGGTCTTCAGATTTTCCTCCAATCATAAGGATATACCCTATAGCAATTACAATCAATCCAATAATTAGAAATTTATAATTACTTCGCCCAAAAGCCATTTTATTTTCTACTTCAGGAAGCTTGTTGTTATTCTTACTCATTATATTTCGTTTTATTAATTTCAAAAAATTACTACGCGTAGTATTTTAAAAATATAGTAAATCTGTTTTTGTTCCCAAATATTTTCTTACTGCCTTACGGGTAGACCATCCGGAAATAAAAACACCAATTATAGTTACCAAACCATATAGGATAAATATCCTTGTAGGGTCTTTCACCTGCTCCCACTCTGGAAATTGCTCTTTTAGGCTAAACAACAAAGCTGTAAGCACCAACAAGGCAATTATCGATGAAATTAAACCTTGAAAGATACCCTTCCAAATAAATGGACGAGTAATGAAACGTTTTGTTGCTCCTACAAGTTGCATACTGCGAATAATAAATCGTTTAGAATAAACGGATAAGCGAATGGTATTATTAATTAAAGCAATAGCAATAATCAATAAAACCACAACAAACCCTAAGATAACAAAAGACATCTTTTGCAAATTATTATTTACCAAATGAACTAAAGATTTTTGATAAAATACTTCCTTAATAATAGGAAAGTCGCGGGTCAATACTTTCTCAATTTTCTCTATCGAATCATTATTTGCCCAAGCTGCCTTAAAACGGATATCTACCGATGGTAATAAAGGATTTTTTTCTTTATCCAGTATATTCTGAAAATCTTCACCTAAGTCTTCAGTCAATCTACGAGCAGCTTCCTCTGCGGTAATATAATTTGTAGATTTAATATAGCCTTGGGCATCCATACGCTTTTGAAACCTTAGAATTTCGGCTTTCTTCACTGTTGGCTTCATCACAACTTCGAAGCCTAAATTCTCACGAATATGTTCCGATAATTTGTGCGCATTCAATACCATAACCCCCAAAATACCAATCATAAAAAGGACTAAACTAATGCTAATTGTGGAGGTAAAATAAGATCCAGTTACTTTTCTTCTTTGATAATTATCGTCTTTTGTATGCATGAATTATGATTGAATTTATTGCGAGTCTACAAAATGTCAGATTGTTAATAGGACAAATGTAAGAAATAATTAAAAAGGAATTGGTACAATATTTCATTTCTAAATATCAAACAGTGATAAATTACCTATAATCGTTTAAGGCATAAATATCATAAAATAAATAACTTAGAAGTAGATTAATGGGAAATATCTATTTTATCCAAAAAAGATTTTTGTCAAAACAAGGCAAAAACCTATTATTTTGTACTTTTACCGCGCTTAAGGGACTACCTAACCGTATTTAAAACAAAGATAAACTTAAATGGATTTTATTAAAACTTTACCTCACTTAGTTTTAGGTAATGATGTTCTTCCTTTTATTCTTAGTTTTTGCACAGCCCTGATTATCGCACATGTTTCCATTCCTACGATAGTTCATATTGCTCGTGCAAAAAACCTATTCGATGAACCAAACGCAAGAGCTTCTCATCAAGTTAGAACACCTACCTTTGGTGGTACTGCTATTTTTTCAGGCCTCATTATTTCTGCGATGATCTTTATGGATCTATCCAGACCTGAAACGTCTTATATACAATACGTTATTGCAGGATCACTAATCATCTTTCTTATTGGACTTAAAGATGATATTTTATCTATTTCTCCTTTAAAGAAATTAATCGGACAATTTATTGCTGCTGGAATTTTAATTGATTTGGGAAATATTAGATTCACGAATCTACATGGATTTTGTGGTATTTATGAAATAAATTACTTCGTTTCAGCTATACTGAGCCTTTTTGTTATTATCGTAATCATCAACTCCTTTAACCTTATTGACGGTGTCGACGGTTTGGCATCAGGAATAGGAATGGTTTGCACTTTAACATTTGGAGTTTGGTTTTTCCTAATCGGACACACTCAATTGGCTATTCTTGCACTAGCATTAACAGGAGGTTTGTTAGGCTTCTTCTGGTTTAATGTTTTCAGCAAGGATAATAAAATATTTATGGGCGATACAGGCTCTTTACTCTTGGGATACTTTATTTCGGTTCTTGTAATTAAATTCAATGAATTAAACATTGGATTAAGTCATGAATTGGCTACAAATGCAGCTCCTGCCGTGTCAATAGGGATACTTATAGTACCTCTTTTCGATACAATAAGAGTATTTATGATTCGCATTCTTAGAGGAAGATCTCCTTTTAGTCCTGATAAAAATCATGTTCACCATCGTTTACTTAAACTTTTCAATAGTCATAAAAAGACCTCAGCTACTATTATTGGAATTAACCTATGTTTTGTAGCTTTGTGTTATTTTTTAAGATCATGGGATATTATATCGCTCCTACTGCTATTGTTGGTTCTTGCAGCAGGCTTTTCGTATTATCCTGTGATTAGAATACAGCAACGACAGAAAAAAGTAATAACGAAAACAGAACGTTAAAATGAATAATAACTACATTAAAATATGGGCTGCAAGAATAATCTGCGGCCTATTTTTTTGTCTATTTTTCACTCAAACAAAAGCTCAACAACGCTTTCTATCATTATCACAGGAATATAATACGAAAGTTGAACAACTTATAGACAACCCAGAACATATTACTCATCCTTCTATACGTCCATATAGAATTGCTGAAATCAATAAATTAGATTCGACAATCTTAAAGTATTCTTCATTTCAAAAGAAGAACCCTTTTTCTGGAAAGATTTCAGGATGGGCATTCAATCGTTTATTCAATAAAAACTTTTTTGAAATCAACAAAAAGGATGTTCATTTCGTAGTAAACCCTCTTATAAACTTTAGTGGTGGACGCGATTTCCAGACCAATACCACTTTATGGACAAATTCCAGGGGTATCGAAATTTATGGGGATCTTGGAAAGAACTTTTCTTTTTATACTTCTTTTCACGAAACTCAGGGTTTATTTCCTGAATATGAAAATCAATATATAAGAAAAAACAGAATTATTCCGGGTTTAGGGCTATCAAGAAAATTTGAATACGGTGAAGGCTACGACTATTCATGGGCAACGGGATATATTTCATATACTCCCAATAAATTTTTCAATATACAGTTTGGTACTGGTAAAAACTTTTTTGGAAATGGCTACAGAAGTATGATTCTTTCAGACAATGCTTTTTCCTACCCTTTTTTAAAAGTTGAAACTACCTTTTGGAGGATAAAATATATAAATCTATACACCGAACTTCAAGATATCAATTATTCATCCAAAAGACTTGGGTATGCCAAAAAGTATACCACTATGCATTATCTTGATTATGCAGTAAACAAACGACTTAATATTGGAATCTTTGAAACCATAGTTTTCCAGGCAAAAGACACTACAGGCTATCGCGGATTCGATATGGGCTATTTAAATCCGATTATCTTCTACCGCCCGGTAGAATATTCACGTAACTCTCCAGACAATGCTTTACTTGGCCTAAACATAAGCTATAAATTAAGTAAAGGAATTATGCTTTATGGACAGGCTATGTTAGATGAATTTCGATTAATGGAAATTACTTCTGGAAAAGGCTGGTGGGCTAACAAACAAGGCTATCAACTCGGAGTAAAAGTATATGATGCCTTTAAGGTTAAAAATTTATTCCTACAATCGGAATTTAATATGGGACGCCCATACCTCTATTCTCATTGGGACGGACTTCAGGCATATGGTCATCTAAATGCTCCATTGGCACATACCTTAGGAGCAAATTTCAGAGAATCAGTAAACATAATCAAATACAATTATCAGAGATGGTTCTTGAGATATGAATTTATGTATGCTCTATTTGGAGACGATCAGAATGAAAAAAGTTTCGGGCGTGATGTTTTTCGCTCTTATTTGGATAGAGATCATAATTATGGAGTATATATAGGGCAAGGAAACCAAGCCGAGCTCTATTTCCAAAGGCTAAAATTAAGTTACTTATTCAATCGTAATTATAATCTAAATGCTTTTATCGACCTGAGAGTAAGAAGTCAGGCAGGAGGTTATAATAGTGGCGATAACACAAGCATTTCCGTAGGAATTGCAACTTCTTTAGAAAATGTTTATAATGATTTTTAAGTTTTTGGGTTCTTAAGAAAAGGATTTCAAAGCTAAAAGATAAAATGATGCAACAGAAAATCGAAATAATGTCCCCTGTAGGAAGTTGGGAATCTTTGCAGGCAGCAATACAGGGAGGTGCCAATTCTGTTTACTTTGGTATCGATAAGCTAAATATGAGGAGTAAATCATCAAAGAACTTCACTATTGATGATGTTATGAAAATCTCCAAAATATGTCGCGAAAACAATGTCAGAACATATATCACTCTAAATACAGTAATCTTCGATTCGGAAATCAAATTGATGAAAGAAATCGTAAATGCTGCAAAAGAAAGTGGAATTACAGCAATTATAGCATCCGACCAAGCAGTTATTCAATATGCATACAAATGTGGTGTAGAAGTACATATGTCTACACAAGCCAATATTACCAATATTGAAGCTGTAAGATATTATTCACAATTTGCCGATGTAATGGTTACCGCACGAGAGCTTAGTTTGGATCAGGTAAAAGCCATTACTCAACAAATAAAGGATAATAACATTTGTGGTCCTGGAGGAAATCTGATTCAAATAGAAGTGTTTGCTCACGGAGCTCTTTGCATGGCAGTTTCAGGCAAATGTTATTTAAGTCTTGATAATATGAACTTCTCTGCCAACAGAGGAGCATGCCTTCAGGTGTGCCGCCGTCCATATAAAGTTACTGATAAAGACGGAGGTATCGAACTTGAGGTTGATAATGAATATATAATGTCGCCTAAAGATCTTAAAACCATAAACTTTCTCGACCGCATACTGGATGCAGGAGTACAAGTTTTAAAGATTGAAGGACGCGGGCGCTCACCTGAATATGTAAAAACGGTTACCCGTGTTTACCGTCAGGCTGCTGATGCATGGGAACAGGGAAATTATACCGAAGAGAAAATCGAAGAATGGAATAATGAACTTGCCTCTGTTTATAATCGTGGATTTTGGGATGGCTACTATTTAGGTAAAAAACTCGGTGAATGGACAGAAAGATATGGTTCATTAGCCACAAAAAAGAAAATATACGTTGGGAAAATCACCAACTTCTTTAATAAACTAATGGTTGCAGAGATTAAGCTCGAAGCAAACCATCTTAGCGTAGATGACGAAATCAGAATCCTTGGTAGCACCACGGGTGTGTATGAAGATAAGATTGAAGAAATAAGAGTTGATCTTAAACCTGTTGAGAAAGCAGAAAAAGGAGTTCTATGTTCAATAAAAGTAAAAGAACTTTTGCGCAGGGGAGATAAACTTTATAAAGTCGTTGATAATGAAATATAATCTACATACCCATACGCATTATTCCGATGGCAAGTTAAACTTTGAAGATCATATTGAATCGGCTATTCAAAAGTCGTTCGACATTATTGGCTTTAGCGATCATTCTCCTCTACCCTTCTCCACATACTTCAGTATGAAAGAATCGGACATTGAGCAATATAAAAAAGAAATCGCTGATGCAAAAGAAAAGTATTGCGATCAGATAGAAATTCTAAGCTCTATGGAGATGGATTATATACCAGGAATTTCAAAACATTTTAACGACTGGGATATTAATTTCGATTATATAATAGGCTCGGTACATATGGTTGGAAAGGATGTAAACTCATTATGGTTTATTGATGGTCCAAAACAAGAAATCTACGATGAAGGTCTGAACAATTTCTATAATGGAAATATTCAAACCGCTGTCTGTGCATATTTTGATCAATTACAGCAAATGATTCAATATGAAAAGTTTGATATCCTTGGTCATATGGATAAGATCAGAATGCACAATAATGAAAGATTCTTTTTAACATCCGACAAATGGTATTGCGATCAATATATGCAACTGCTAGAACAGGTAAAAAGAAAAGACTTAGTTGTGGAAGTTAACACAAGAGGGCTATATAAAAAGAGAGCTAAAGACTGCTTTCCAAGCTTAAAGATACTTGAAGAGATTGCAAAAATGGAAATTCCAGTATGTATTAGCTCCGATGCTCATCATCCTGATGAACTAGATCTTGAATTTGATTTTGCCCAAAAAGAATTAATAAAAGCAGGACTGGGTTGTCACTATGCTTTTAGAAAAGGAAATTTCAAAGAAATCCCTTTATATTAAAAAAAAAGGCTTTTGTTTTGATTTTGATCAAAACAAAAGCCTTTTTGACTCAACGCTGAATTAATATAGCACCACTAGAATAGCCTCCACCAAAAACAGTAAGAACAGCATATTCATTCTTACGGATTTTATTATAAGCTTGCGAAAGGCCAATTGCAGTGCTTGCACATCCTGTATTTCCACAATCAGTAATATTAACCCAAGCTTGCTCGGGTTGCATTTCCAACTGCTTTAATACATTTTTAATTATTCTTGCATTCGCTTGATGAGGAATAATATATCGTAGCTGTGAAGGCAGTAAATCTCTTTTTTTAAGGACTTCTTTTGTAGATTCAGTCATATAATGTATGGCATGAGTAAAAACATCGCGTCCAAATGGCATTCCAATACCTCCATTATTAGGTCTTAGATATACACCTTCAGGACCACGACCAATATGCCCATGCCCACGGCTAAACACCTCCAAAATTTGAGATTCATCTTGAGATTCAGCTTCCTTAGAGATAAAAACTGCGGAAGCTCCATCTCCCCATAAATGTCCTGCAACTTCATCATCATCATTACTATAAGCAGTATTATGCTCACTTGCAACAACAAGAGCCTTAGACGCTTTACCTGAGGCAAAATATCCTTCTACAACTTCCACTGCATTAACAAATGAAGAACAGGCAGAAGAAACAGTAACAACGGCAGCATTAGGGATCTGAAGATTTTGTTGAACATAATGAGCTACTGTACCCACAGTATCAAACGGACTATAAGTAGCCCCGATAATAAGATCTACTTCTTCTACAGGGTAAGGAAGTTCTCTCAGTGCTAGTTGAACTGCTTCCAAACCCATCGTATGAGAATTTTCGGATGGGGAAGCCTTCTTTCTGGTTTTAATCCCAGTTCTTTGAAAGATCCATTCATCGGTTAATCCATTACGAAGAAAGTAGTCATTGTGCACTTCTTCTTTGGGAAGATAATGCGCAATAGCATTTATAAACATAAGTTACTTTAGACGTTAAAAGTTTGTAATACACTTGAGAACTTCTCAAGACTTTAGAATTCTTGACAGAAAATAGCAAACCTTTTGCCTGACAGAAGCAAAAGATAAACAAAAAAATGTGGTGTAAATTTAACCAAAAAAAAAGCATTCTCAACCAAGAATGCTTTTTATAGGCTTTTAAAATTTTTTCTTATTCGGAGTCGTAAGCCCATTTTAAATAAATGGAGCCCCAAGTAAAACCGCCTCCAAAGGCTGAGAGAACAATTTTATCTCCCTTTTTTAATTTCTTTTCCCACTCCCATAAACAAATTGGAATAGTTCCTGAGGTGGTATTTCCATAGCGCTCAATATTAACCATAACCTGGTCTTTATCAATACCCATACGGCGGGCAGTAGCATCTATGATTCTCAAGTTAGCTTGATGAGGTACAAGCCAAGCAATATCTTCAGATTTCAAATTATTTTTTTCCATAATCTCAACGGAAACATCAGCCATACGGGAAACAGCAAATTTAAACACTGCCTGACCTTCTTGATATACAAAATGTTCTTTTGCATCAACAGTTTCGTGAGATGCTGGTTTTACAGATCCACCAGCTTTTTGGTGCAAATGTACTCTTCCGGCACCATCAGATTTAAGTATATGATCAATGATTCCTTCATCACCAGTTGTAGGTTCTAAAAGAACAGCACCGCCACCATCGCCAAATAATACGCATGTAGTACGGTCGGTATAGTCTACAATAGAAGACATTTTATCTGCTCCAACAACTACTACTTTTTTGTATCGACCCGATTCAACATACTGGGAAGCAGTAACCAAAGCATATATAAAACCAGAGCAAGCCGCATTAATATCGAGGCCAAAAGCATTACGGATACCTACTTTATCAGAGATGATGTTTGCAGTTGCTGGGAATTGCATATCTCCAGTAACAGTAGCACAAATTATAAGATCTACTTCTTCAGGAGAAGTATTTGTCTTTTTTAATAAGCCTTTAACAGCTTCAGCACCTATATCGGAAGTCCCCAAGCCTTCACCTTTGAGAATATGCCTGGTTTTTATACCAGTACGAGTCATTATCCACTCATCACTAGTATCCACCATTGCAGATAACTCTTCGTTATCCAAAATATATTCAGGTACCCAGGCGTGAATCCCTTTTATGGCTGCTTTTAATTTCGTCATACAAAATTGTTTTTCATTATACCTTTTAAACAACGGATATACACGGCCTAACGATATTTAGATATAGCAGTTTTTATCTTTTCAGGCAATTTTGCCAATGCAAGGTCTCTGGAAAATAGAACCATATTTTTTATGGCATTTGCATTGGAAATTCCATGTCCAATCACGATGGAAGCATCAATACCTAAAAATGGACTACCGCCAATACTTTCGTAGTTAAATCTACTAAAGAACTCGTCCAAAAGCCCCCGTTTACGCATTATACTATAAATAGCTTCGGCTTCTTTAATTACAATATTTCCAGTAAAACCGTCGCAAACAATAACATCTGCTTTATCGCTAAACAAGTCTCTTCCTTCAATATTCCCTACAAAGTTAAAATCTTCAGAATCTTTCATTAGCCTAAAAGCACTTTGACTAAGTAAATTTCCTTTTTTATCTTCTTCACCAATGTTTAGAAGACCAATTTTAGGATTTTCCTTACCAAAAACTTCTTGAGCATAAACAGACCCAAGAATCCCATATTGATACAAAACATCTGGTTTTGCATCTGGATTCGTTCCAACATCAAGCAGGATATTACTACCACCGCTTTCTCTAGGAATAAGCACTGCACAAGCTGGACGAATTACACCTGGAATCGTATTTATGGCATACATTGAGCCTACCATCATCGCTCCACTATTCCCTGCACTACAGAAAGCATCCAATCCCTTTCCTCTTACCATTCCGAAACCAACATTTATTGTTGAATTCGATTTGGCACTGAAAGCTTTTATTGGACTTTCTCCCATTCCTATCACTTCGCTTGCATGCGCGATCTCTATACGATCTTTATCGTAATCAAACACAGAAAGCTTATCAGTAATAATATCTTTATCACCAATAAGCACCAATCTCTCAGAAGGCAAAAATTCTTTATGGGCAAGTATTGCGCCTTCAATGGTTGCGACCGGCGCAAAGTCTCCACCCATAATGTCAAGTCCGATTTTCATCACTTACTAGTTGGATGAAACATTATGTTGTTATTATTCTGCTGCACTGTTAGCAACAACCAACTTACCTTTGTAATATAAGTCTCCATCCACGTAATAAGCTCTATGGAAACGATGTACTACTCCAGTAGTAGGGCAAGTTGCCAATGTTGGCATTTCTGCTTTGTAATGAGTTCTTCTCTTGTCCCTTCTGGTCTTTGAAATCTTACGTTTTGGATGTGCCATTGTTTCAGATTATTTATAATTTGACATTAAATTCTATTTCTTTAATTTCTTGAGTGCATCCCATCGTGGATCAGTTTTTTCTTCCTCCTCCTGAACTCCCTCCAAACGTTTAAGGATTTCTGGATCGCAAGTACTTTCTCCATCTTCATCATCAGGATGTATCACTTGAAACGGTAATGAAAGCATTATATACTCGTAGAAATACTGAGCAAGATCAAGATAATCCTCATTTTCACTTAAAACAAGAACTTCTTCCGATTCTTCAAAAGTCTCATTACCTTGCTTTACAATCAAATCTTCCTCTATAAAAACAGGACGATTAAATTTATCTAAGCATCTACTACAACTGACCTCTACCAAACCACTCATGCTAATTTCTAATTGCATAATGGTTTCCTTCTTTTCAAGGTTTATACTCACCTGAATATTCCCCCGCTCAACATCTTTTGATTCAAATGCTGCGAAGAACTCATCATTGATCACGAACTCAAATTCATGATCGCCAAGCTCTAAACCCTGATAGGCTATTCGGTAATCCTTCAGCTCTTTCACTTTATATTCCTTTTCAATTTTCGGGCTGCAAAAGTAAATATTAATATTATGAGAAACAAATATTTATTCAGCAGAAACCCAAAAACTATCTCATTTTTACAATTTTATCTATTACTAACGTAATTATCTGAAAAGATTGACTTTGAATAAAAGATTTTTTTCTAAGCCCTTTTTTCTTTCAGCCTACAAAAGTGTAAAAAATTACGTTGCTCCGACATCTTTTTTCAAATTCTTTTTATTTTTTTAAAACTTTTTGCTCTTTTTAACATTATTCAGATATAAATCAGACTTCTCTCCTATCATTTATCTATGCACACAACAACTCTAAAAAAAGGTATGAGAAGAAATAAGAGTAATAGCAATTATTAGCTTTTAAATACAACTTGGATTTATACTTATTTATAGATTCAAGTTTAAGATGTGGCAAAAATTATTTTCGTGTATTTAGATCTTTATTATAAAATATCTTCTACATTTTTTTCCTCTGAATAATTATTTCCTCAAATAGAAGTTTCTCATAAATAACTAAGAACCAATTTTTCAGTATCTAAACTCTATATTGTAATTTTATGAAGCTAACACATTTCTCTCTATTAATTCCCTTTTTTATACTCACAATAAGCTGTAAAAAAGACCTGGACTATAAACCAAAAAATGTTTCTAACAACACATTCGATCAGCTCAAAAAAAGTGAATACTACCAAGAATTGAAGAAAGAAGGAAGAAACAGTGCCACACTCGACTCCCTGCTTTATAGCTACTCAATCTCTCAGAAAAGCCAGTCGTTTAAGAAAACAGATTCTCAATTCGGACAAGCAACTTTTTATGCCATTGCCGACCCCCAAATGGAAAACAACCATTCTGAAGTTGTAAACAAAACCATTGCCAATATGCAAAACTTGGGTCAAAAGGCTATGAATGAAAACAGAAGCATATTTGTTCTTGGCGATCTAACTCAAAATGGCCGACAAGATGAATTCCGCTATTATAATGAAGGTCGAAAAATAAATGGTCAAACCAATACTTCAAACTGGATTACTCTTGAAGGAAACCATGATGTAGATCCTGGTGCATTAAATAATCGTACTGCTTGGATAATGGCTGTACCTGCTCTTAGAAATGCATATATGTGTTTGAACTATGCCACCAAATCGCCCGATCAGTATTATTGGTATCATAGTTTCAATAAGGAAGAAAATCAAAGTCCAATAAAAGGAGGAACTGTTTCTCCTGCTCCTCATTCCGAAACCTTTATTGCTTATGAATATGAAGGATTCTCTCTTGTTGTACTAGGAAACTGCCCTCATTTTGAAGGACAAACAGGTCAAATCTCATCAGATGGAACCAGCGCTGCAGCAAGTAAGAGTCTGGATTTCTTTAACTCTTATCTTGTTCTCAGAAATCAGAAAAATGGCACTGGTGGCTTTCCAAAGCGAACCCAACCTATTATTATATTAATGCATCAACCATTTCGCAGCAACCTACCCATTAACCAACACGCTCAAGGTTATCAACATTTATCTCAAATTATGAATAGTCAACCTGTTGTTGCCACCATTACAGGTCATTTGCATTATAACAGATTCCGTTTGCTTCCAAGTGATATTTGCAGCACTCATAAATGTTATGAAATATCTCTGGTATGCTTCTCTACAAACTTCTCGTATATCCAACCCGAATACTTTAAGTTTAATCTCGATTATAATACAAAGGTGCTTACTTACGAAAGATATAACGCCTTTAATAATCAAAAGAAATTTACAAAGACTGTACTTCTGGACTATTAATAGGAAGGAAAAAACAAATGGATAAAAATAAAGGAAGCTGCCAATTTTGACAGCATTCCTTTTTCCCATTCTAATTCCAATAATAATAACTACACAAAACGAAGTAGGAAATAGTTCTTCTTTCCTTTCTGTGCAAGAATATATTTTTCGTTCAATAAGTCTTCTTCTTTTGCAATATAAGTATCCTGAACTTTTGCCTTATTGATACTTACTGCATTACTCTTTAACATGCGACGTGCTTCTCCTTTTGAAGCAAACACTTGGCTATGCTCTGCTAAAAGATCAATTATTCCAGCCCCATCTTTCAAAATATCGCGACTAATCTCAAATTGAGGAACACCATCAAAAACAGCAAGCAATGTCTTCTCATCAATCTTACGTAAACTATCGGTTGTAGCTTTTCCAAAAAGAATCTGCGATGCTTGTACTGCCATCTCAAAATTATCCTTTCCATGAACGCGGATTGTAATATCCTCTGCCAATTTCTTCTGCAAGAAACGTAAATGAGGTGCTTCCTGATGTTCTTTTACAGCATCTTCAATCTCTTGTTGCGAAAATAAGGTAAATATCTTTATATATTTCTCTGCATCTTCATCAGAAGTATTTAACCAGAACTGATAAAACTCGTAAGGAGAAGTTTTTTCTGGATCTAACCATATATTTCCGCTTTCGGTTTTACCAAACTTACCTCCATCGGCCTTAGTAATTAGAGGACAGGTTAATGCAAATGCCTCTCCCTGCTCCTTTCTTCTGATTAGTTCGGTACCTGTGGTTATATTTCCCCACTGATCGGAACCTCCCATTTGCAAACGACATCCTTTGCTGCGAAACAAATGTAAGAAATCATTCCCTTGTACCAACTGATAAGTAAACTCTGTAAATGACATTCCTGCTTTTGACTCCGATCCCAAACGTTTTTTTACAGAATCTTTAGACATCATATAATTCACAGTAATATGCTTACCAATATCACGAATAAAATCCAGAAAACTAAATTCTTTCATCCAATCGTAATTATTCAATAACTCTGCACCATTCTTTTTTTCTGAATCAAAATCCAAAAACTTACTCAATTGCTCTTTTAAACAACTTTCGTTATGACGCAAAGCTTTCTCGTTAAGAAGATTTCGTTCTTGCGACTTTCCTGAAGGATCACCAATCATACCAGTAGCTCCACCTATAAGCGCAAGAGGCTTATGTCCGGCAACCTGAAAATGCTTCAGCATCATAATAGAAACCAAATGACCAATATGCAATGAATCTGCAGTAGGATCTATACCCACATATGCAGAAGTCATTTCCTTTTCAAGTTGTTCCTCTGTTCCTGGCATCATATCATGAATCATGCCCCTCCATTTAAGTTCTTCTACGAAGTTCATCTTTCTTGCAGTTATATTTTTATAATTATTCGCTTCTTATTAAATTTATGGAACGATAAAACACTCCATGAAATTAAAATCAGGCAAAGATAAATAATTAATTCTTTGTCTAAAAAGGACTTCCTATTCCTCAAGTGTTAAATATAGGAAGAATTAAAAAATCATATCTTCGCCAAATAATTACGTTTGTAAAATCTTAATCCTTTCTTAGAATGATATTTGTTACTGGAGGCACTGGACTAGTCGGAGCTCATATTCTGCTTTATCTTATAAAAGACAATAAAAAAATACGTGCTCTAAAACGAAAAAATAGCAAACTAGATCTTCTCAAAGACATTCTCCAAAATAATAATATTGACCCTAAAGCCATAAACACTAAAATCGAATGGATCGAAGGAGATCTGCTCGACCCTTTCATTATAAACAAAGCCCTTGAAGGTGTGGATATGATCTATCACTCTGCTGCACAAATCTCTTTCGCTCCTCATCAGGAAAATAATCTGAATAAGATAAATGTAGAAGGAACTGCCCTTCTTGTAAACACAGCATTGGAAAAAAACATAAAGAAATTTGGCTATGTTAGTTCTATTGCCACCCTTTCACGTGGACATGGAATTACTACTGACGAAGATTGCTGGTGGACCAATGAAAAAAACACAAGCCTTTATAGTGTAAGTAAACATTTAGCTGAACAAGAAGTATGGCGCGCTTCAGCAGAAGGTCTAGATGTAATTATTGTCAACCCCAGCATCATTCTAGGTCCGGGAAACTGGAAAACAGGTTCAACCGAATTATTCCACAGTATTTATAAAGGTTTGAAATTTTATACCCGAGGGGCTACAGGATTTGTAGATGTACGCGATGTTGCAATGGCAATGATTCAACTTATGGATAGCGATATAAGTAATGAAAGATTTGTATTGAATTCCGAAAATATCCCCTACAAAACCCTATTCGACTATATTGCTAATGGCTTCAATATTAAGCCTCCTTCAATATTCGTTCATAAATGGATGGGATCTATCGCATGGAGAATTGCATGGGTAGCTGGAAAATTGCAAGGGAAAAAGCCTCTTATCACCAAAGAAACTACTCGTTCTGCCAATAATACAACCCAATATTCCAATAGCAAGATAAAGAAAAGCTTAAATTATAATTTTATTCCTATAAAACAAAGTGTTGAAGATACTTGTCTTATTCTGAAAAAGAGATTTATTGATTAATTTTCGTTAATTCGTGTTTCGAAATTCGAAACACGAATTAACGAAATACCAAACCTCACTCCCCTATGAAAGACTATCTAATCCTATACTGGAATAAAGGCGGAAATGTAGAAAAAGCAGCAAAACTTATCCTACAAAACCTAGGAAAAGAAAATACAGATATCTGCGACCTACAAAGCTTCCCTATTCATGAAATAAATAATTACAAACTTATAATCGCTGGAGGAGCCACTGTAGGCGCACAAAACTGGGAAGAAGCCAAGGCTGATAATCAGTGGAATCTATTTTTCAACCAACTCAAAGACAAACATATTTCTCTTTCTAAGGTAGCTCTTTTTGGCCTTGGCGACCAGCTATTATATCCCAATAACTTTGTAGATCATTTGAGCAATCTCTATGAAGGATTTTCTGCCCTTAATGCTAAACTTATCGGGAAATGGCCCATAGAAACTTATACCTTTACCGAATCTACTGCTATAGAGAATAAACATTTTCTTGGGCTTGCTCTGGATAATGACCGACAAGCACATCTCTCTCCCGAACGCATTGCTCAATGGGTAAAACAATTAAAAAAGGAAATCTAATTCTATTTTCTTTGCTTGAACCAAAATCTATCTGGCAAAATATTTAAGAGATAAAAAAAGTTAATCTTGAGGATGCTTTCTTTCCAGAAAAGCTCTGTAAAACCATAAACCCTTTCTTCTCGATTCTACTAATGTTCATTTTCTAAAATAATCTAAATCAAGATTTACCATGAGTAATCTCAATAATTATAATGCAGATCTGACCCGATTCGAACGCATGCCCGTTGCTGTATATTCCGACAGCAAACTTGCGTCGATTGATATTGCCAACGAAATTGCAGCACTTGTTCGCCTCAGACAAAAACAAAATCAGAAATGCGTTCTTGGGCTGGCCACAGGAAGTTCTCCTGTAAAAATATATGAAGAACTTATACGAATACATCTTGAAGAGGGGCTAAGCTTCAGAAATGTAATAACTTTTAACCTTGATGAGTACTTCCCTATGGAAAGAAATGCTCTTCAAAGTTATCATCGTTTTATGAAGGAACATCTCTTCAATCATCTCGACATACCCAAAGAGCAAATCCATATCCCCGACGGAACCCTTAAAATCGAGGAGGTGAAAAACTTTTGTATCGATTACGAGAAAGCAATTGCCGATGCCGGAGGACTAGATCTGCAAATTCTGGGAATCGGACGTACAGGTCATATCGGGTTTAACGAACCAGGTTCATCTATCGACTCCCGCACCCGACTAATCACCCTTGATCATATTACCCGTACTGATGCCGCCAGCGATTTCTTTGGTGAAGAAAATGTTCCTCGTAATGCAATCACCATGGGAGTTGGAAGTATTCTGAAAGCAAGAAAGATATTCCTTGTTGCTTGGGGAGAAAATAAAGCCTCTATTATTGCACGTGCAGTTGAAGGTGAAATTTCTGAATCTGTTCCAACAACATTCCTTCAAAAACATAAGGATGTTCAATTGGTAATCGACCAGGCTGCTGCAGCTTCATTAACCCGCTTTAAAACTCCCTGGCTTGTAGGAAACTGTGAATGGACAGATCGTACAATCCGAAAAGCTGTTGTTTGGCTATGCCGAAAGCTTAAAAAACCTATACTTAAACTTACCGATCGCGATTATAATGATAATGGAATGAGTGATCTGCTTACTATCAAAGGTCATAGCAATAAGATCAATATAAAAGTATTTAACGATCTGCAACATACCATTACGGGTTGGCCAGGTGGAAAACCCAATGCCGACGATACCAACCGTCCCGAACGCGCACTTCCTTATCCAAAAAGAGTAGTAATCTTTAGCCCCCATCCCGACGATGATGTGATAAGTATGGGTGGTACTTTTCTGCGCCTAGCCGAGCAAGGCCATGAAGTACATGTTGCCTACCAAACCTCTGGAAGTATTGCTGTATTTGATGATGATGTTCTGCGTTTTCTCGATTTTGTGGATGAATACAACCATATAACGGCTACTACCTCCGAGAAAAGCGAAAAGCTTCATCACGATATATTCAACTTTATACAAAACAAAGCTCCTACACAACTCGACACTGAAGAAATACAAGAACTTAAAGCTGCAATCAGACGAGGAGAAGCCCGTGCTGCATGCCGATATGTAGGAATTCCTGATAAGCAAATACACTTCCTGCATCTACCTTTTTATGAAACAGGAACGGTAAGAAAAAAACCATTATCGCAAGAGGACATTACTATCATTCGTAAGCTACTTGAAGATATAAAACCTCATCAGATATACACTGCTGGTGACCTCAGCGACCCGCACGGAACACACAGAGTATGCCTTAATGCAGTAATCGCTGCAGTAAAGGACGTAAAAGATCAAGACTGGTTTAAAGATTGTAATATATGGATGTATAGAGGTGCCTGGCAAGAGTGGGATATCGACGAAGTAGATATGGCAGTACCTATCAGCCCATTAGAACTATCAAAAAAGAGAAATGCGATATTCAAACATCAATCGCAAAAAGACCGACCCCTATTTCCTGGTGTCGATGAAAGAGAGTTTTGGCAGAGAGCTGAAGCCCGAAATCGAGAAACTGCAAAAGTATACGATGAATTAGGTATGGCTGAATACGAAGCTATGGAAGTCTTTGTAAAATATCTAGGAGTATAAGCTAAAAAGTAGTTACTTTGCGTAGTCTTATTTTGGGTTCTTCGAATAACTGTCGGGCAATTGAGATTGCTTAAAGATAGTTTTTTCTTTTGGGGTGGTTGCTAACCACCCCTTTTTGTAAGTTATTTTATTTATTACATAACGACTACTTTACGCTCAATACGAGTTTCCTTACCAATAATCTGCAGTAGATACACTCCATGCTTAAAGCCCTCTGTAGAAACATTTATTGGTTTATCATAATCCGATATATTTAGGTCTTTTGTATAAACCTCTCGTCCTACTAAATCGCTAATAATCATTTTAGCGTCAAAAGCCTCTTCCGCCTGTATTTTCACAAGGAAATTATCTTTTGCCGGATTTGGAGAAATACTCAATAGAACACCATTTTCAAGTTCTGCCAATCCTGTTGCTTCTGCAACTGTAACAAATCCCTTTTTCACACCTTTACACCCAACATCATTAATATAAGTATAAAGCAATTCATGTCGGCCTACACCGGCTTTAATAGGATCAAAAGTCTTTTTATCTTCCAACATACCAGGTCCGGAATATTCTCCTCCCAATGGTTTTCCTAAAGTCAGCTCCATAGCATCATCTTTAAGACTAAATTCACCATCAGTAAATTCCATTACTATTTTCTCCGATAATTTTATATACTCTTTCTTTTCAGCAATAAAATACTCATCTCCATTATATACAGTAAGCTTTACTTTATATTTACCTGGCTCTTTGTAAGTAACCTCTGGATGATCTTCTATAGAAGTTGCAGGCTCACCACCTTCAAATTCCCACTTAATATTTAAGAAATCGCCTTTGGTTTCATTCTCAAAGTATACGGCTCCAGGCTTACATAAAACCTGTCCACTGGCACTAAAATTAGCAACCACTTTTGGTCCTGAAGGCGTCAACTCATTAAACTTTGCCTTAGCACCATTCATAATCTCCTTGCTACTGAAATCCTGAATAATACCTACTAATTCTAAATGCTCAATATTCCAGGAAGGATCAATATCTACAATAAATTCAACTTCTTCTGTAGTGCTGGAAAAATTCACTTTCTCGCCATTTGCATTGGGATACATTTTTCGGTTTACAAAGTTTAATTCTGTCATTCCATTCCATGATTTCTGTATATGCGACTCAGTTACTGCCAATAATATACGTATATCCGAATCATACTCATCCCATTTTTCCGATTTCAACACAACCTTATAAGAATTATCAGAAATCTTCTCGCCACTAATTTCCAGAGAAAAAGAAGTAAGCTTATTCATTCTGGTATTTACCTTCTGAAGATAATTACTATACAAACTCTGACTCGCGCTACCGCCTACTATTTCAAGTTTTCCATCAAACACAGCTTTAGGGATACCACCGCCACCATAAAAAGCATGCCTGGCTTTTGAATATGAATTATCAAAATCATCACCTGTATGATTTTCAATTATAGCAACAGGCTTATTCTTTTCTACAAGGTCATCCGCACCCATTGCTGCTCCCGGACAATATCCACACCATGTAGCAGTACCAATTTCCAATACCACTAAATTGCGTTCCTTCTTTTGTCCGTAAGAAAAATTACATAAAAAGAAAATTAAGCCCATAGTAAGGGCTAGAGAGGTAAATTTTTTCATAATCTTGTTTTGTTCTTTAGGTTTTTATTTTGGAGATTCAGATTTAGGCAATTTGTATTTTGAAGCTCAAAACACAAAACTCAAATTTCCGATCCTGAAAATAAGACATTTTATAAAAAGAACAAAGAACAAAAAAGGGTTTTCCTGAATGCAAAACCTTTATAAAGATCTACAATTCAAGAAAACCCACATATAGTAATACTTCTATAAGTATCTTAGTTTTTCATATGTTTTAAGAAAGTAACTTCCTTAGGCTTTAGGAAACGGAATTTTCCTCGTGGAATATCCTTTTTGGTTAATCCCGCAAAGCAAACACGATCCAATTTCTCTACCTTATATCCCAAATGTTCAAAAATACGACGAACAATACGGTTTCTGCCAGAGTGTAACTCAACACCAATCTCTTTCTTCGAATCTACATCAGTAACATAAGATGCTTTATCCACACAAATAAATCCATCGTCAAGTGTAACTCCATTTACAATAGATTCCATATCTCTGCGGAGTACAGGCTTATTCAATACCACATGATATATCTTACTTACATTATTTGATGGATGAGTTAGCTTCTTTGCCAAATCACCGTCATTGGTAAATAAAAGTAAACCAGTAGTGTGACGATCTAAACGACCTACAGGATAGATACGCTCTTTACAAGCATTCTCTACAAGGCTCATTACGGTTCTTCTCTCAAAAGGATCATCTACAGTAGTAATAAAACCTTTAGGTTTATTTAGCAGTAAATATTGAGGAGCTTCCGGATTTAAAGTTTGTCCTCCATAATTCACCTTATCCCCCTCCATAACACGAGTACCTAGAGTAGTAACAGTTTCGCCATTTACTTTAACAGTACCTGCCTGAATAAGCTCATCAGCTTCACGACGACTACAAACTCCTGCATTTGCCAAATACTTATTTAGGCGCATGCCTTCACGACCAATCTTTTCGGCTTTAAAATCACTCTTTCTGCTATCAGAAAATTGTCCTGAACGTCTGGAAAAGCTTCTTTCTCCAAAAGAACGTTCATTACGTCCTCTAAATGAACGACCGCCTGAACGATCGGAACCATAACTTCTTCTTTCGCCGGATGGACGACTGGAACGATCGGAACCATAGCTTCTTCTTTCGCCGGATGGACGATCAGAACGATCGGAACCATAACTTCTTCTTTCGCCAGATGGACGACCTGAACGATCGGAACCATAGCTTCTTCTTTCGCCGGATGGACGACCTGAACGATCGGAACCATAGCTTCTTCTTTCGCCAGATGGACGACCTGAACGATCGGAACCATAGCTTCTTCTTTCGCCGGATGGACGACCTGAACGATCGGAACCATAGCTTCTTCTTTCGCCAGAAGATGAATCTCTATCCGAAGAAAATCTACGAACCGGACGATCTGAATTTCTATCGGAACGGAAACCACTATTCTCTCCTCTTCCTTCAAAACGCTTAGCTGAACTCCCTTCAGTTTTTCTTTCTCCTGAATATCTATTTTGACGGTCGCTCTGGCCCTCCCGGCTGAAGCGATCTCTACCTGATTCTCTGTTGCCGCGATCGTTACGATCACCTGATCTGGAATAACTCTTTCTGTCACCCCTTTTCTCATCAGAAAATCGGCTTCCTTTGTTTTGAAATTTTCTCATTGTATATACAAAAAATTCTTTGTGGCTATTTTCACCTACACTTTAGCTTTTCAATAACTGACAAGATTGCAACTTTATTATCAATTTTCCTAACTTCACGGCCAAAAATATTTGAAATGCGCAATGCGTGGTGCGTAATAGAATATACAAAATAATAATTCAATGAAAAAAAGATACCTTTTAGCTATAGCAATATGTTTAACTACATCATTGCTACAAGCACAAGTTAATTTCTCTGAATACTTTTACAATAAATGCCTGCGGATAGACTATACCCACTCGGGTAATAATCAAGAAGAAGCATACTCTGTAGAGAAATATTGGGAAGAACCTTATTGGGCAGGAAGCAAAAAAAACCTAATCGATACTTTTGAGTATGGGAAATACTTCTTTAAAGTATTTGATAAAGCCAGTAATACCGAAATCTATTCCCGTGGCTTTTGCAGCCTCTTTGGCGAATGGCAAACTACTGCCGAAGCCAAAAAAATTCGCAAAGCTTTTAATGAAAGTATTATAATGCCTTACCCAAAAAAGGATGTATATATTATATTCTATACACGCGATTTCCATAGTGGCAAATGGATAAAGAAAAGTGAATTTGATATAGATGTCAATTCCTACTTTATAAAACCCAACACCCAAGATCAATACCCTGCATTTGATGTGCATATTAGTGGTGAGCCAAGTAAAAAGCTGGATATAGTTATTATTCCCGAAGGATATACTCAGGAAGAACTAGGCCGCTTTACTGAAGACTGCAAAAACTTCTCGGATAAGCTCTTCTCTTTTGCTCCTTATGATAAGCATAAGCAGAATATAAATATTCGTGGCGTTTGGGCTCCTTCTGCCGAAAGCGGATCAGCAATTCCAAAGGAAAGAATATATAAAAATACAATTCTGCAATCCAACTTCTATACCTTCGATTCTGAACGCTACTGCATGGTTGAAGATTTTCAAAAGGTGCGTAATATTGCAAAGAATGCCCCTTACGACCAAATCTATATATTGGTAAATACCGATAAATATGGTGGCGGCGGAATCTATAACTTCTATAGCCTTAGCATTAATGGAAATATAAAAGCCCCGGAAGTATTTATCCATGAATTTGGTCATGGTTTTGCCGGACTGGGCGATGAATACTATTCGTCTTCTACATCTTATAACGATTTCTACGATTTAAGCATTGAACCCTGGGAACCTAATCTTACTACCCTTATCGACTTTGACAGCAAATGGAAACATCTACTTAAAAAGTCTACACCAATCCCCACACCAGCAAAGAAGAAATATTTAAATAGACTCGGCGTATTTGAAGGGGGTGGATATATAAGCAAAGGTATGTATCGCCCTGCCTACGACTGCCTAATGAAATCGTTTCAAGGACATACTTTCTGTGCTGCCTGCCAGGAGGCTATCGAGAAGATGATTGCTTTTTATAGTGAATAGTATATATATCTAAGACAGATAAACAGAACTTCACAAATTAAAGGGAAACCTTTAATCGTGAAGTTCTGTTATATAAAAAAACCTAATTTCAACCCTCAGGCTTGCAGCATCTCTTTGTAATGCAGCAAGAAAAGTTTCTTTTTCCGATTTTAAAATAGCTATTGCAAAAGCTACTCTCTAATTTCTCAATTTCTTCGGGGCTGTATTTACTGGGCCATAAAAGCCCATCCAATGGAATAATCAAATAACTCTGAGCTTCTATTTCCTGAATATCAACAGGAATCTTTATATCCTGAGTAGTAAGTAAATAAAAGGCAGAAAATTTAATGGAAGCAAAGGAATTATTATAAATAATAATTTTCTCCGAATAAGGGTCATTTTGATAATAAGACACTCTAATTTTTATACAATTTTTTACACGCCTTTTTTTGCCGAATCGCATAGGCATTTTGGGAGTTATGATTTTCATAAAGAAGGGTAGATTGAATGAAACGAATTAAGGATAGATAAAAGGTGTATAGAAAAGACCTAAAGGAAAGATATATCCATGTTTCGAGCATAAAAGTACAAAAAGAAAGCCTTTTTTCCAAATTAAAAAGAAAGTAAAAGGCATAAAAAAAAGGGCATACAATACATAGTACTGTAGTCCCTTTTGCTTAAGAACCAACCCAACAATATTTGTCTGTTAGTTATTTATTTGCCAATAGCAATTTGAGCCGCAAAATAGTGAAAATCTTTTATTTATTTCGCATTATGCAAACGACCCAACATTTCTTTCCAATATTGAAACCGCAAACGCCATATTGGCTTATTTTTATCTGCACCATAGCGCCATAGAATATGCTTTTTATCAGGATAGAAAAAGCGGTAAATATATTCCACTTTATCGGCCATAGAATCCAGTTGCTTTATATTTTGCCAATTGCTTTGCAGGGGAGATAAGCCTGCACCCTGTTCCAATTGTTCCATAGAAAAATCTCCTTCTTTTATAAAATAGCTGGGTATAGGAGTTTGCAATAAAGAATGGGTAAAAGAAAGCGTAAGCTGCAAGGCAGATTTTAAATCCTTATCATTTTCACAATATGCCTGTATTTGATTCCACTGAATCTGTTTTTTATATTTCAAAACCCATTCATTAATATCACAAAGCATACGCAAACCTACTTGCTTTTGATAATGCTTAGCAAAATGAATACATAAATGCAAAAGCATAAAATCATATGACAGTGCATATATATTGTTTTCCAAAACCAAAGCCTCTCTCCATAAGGCTGGCAGTAGATAGGAGAATTGATTGCCACGAGAAATATTCCAATGCAATTCCAAAGTCAGTCCTCTTTTTATTAGAGGTGGAAGATGCGAAGAATTACGACTATAAACTTCCGATTTTTCACTGGTAGTACTTTCAAACTCTGGCAATAATTTCTTCCATAAGCCAGCCACCTTTTCTTTAGGAACCAATAAATCGATATCGCCCATAGAGCGAATCCCTATAGAAGGGTATAACAGCTTACTTAGAGCCATCCCTTTTAATAAAATACAGTCAAAAGGAATATGCTTTTGCACTTGTCGCCATTGCATTTGCAAACTTTGGTTATGCATAGCGGTTTTCCAATAGGCTTGCTGCCATTTACTTTCTACTTCCTTAGGAACAATAGATAGCAAATTATGCTTTTTTAAGCTAAAATAAATCAGCTGAGAAACAGCATGGGTATTGCTTTTTTTTAAAACTAAATCCCAATCCATATCTTGATTGGCTAGGGTATAAAGCAATTGAATTTGATCGCTATTTAAAGTGATCTGCGATGCTATGGTAAGAAATTGATTCGAGGGGGACATTTTATTATATGGTTTAGGAATAGATATATTGATAGATCGCCAAGTATCCATCAACAGATAACACACTGACATAAAGCTTATTAAAAATACAATACATTTAAATAGGTATTTTTTTTCATAATGCCATGATTTAAATACATTTTTTTTTAAATTTGCCTTGAAGTATTCTCGATAAAGACCTCC
>JBGRQE010000005.1:0-106672 GCA_041725955.1 Bacteroidales bacterium | reverse complement strand
GGATTCCGAGGGAGCTAGTCGCACAGGACTTACCCGAGCACAAAAGTACATAAAAAGCTTTATTTAGCAAGTGTTTTGAGAAAAAAAATAAGTTTTTTTTTGTTGTTTTTTGTAAGTGTTTGATATTAAGTTTTGTTTGCTATATACTGTGAGAAGTAAAAAATAGTTTTTAGCTGTATGGAGTTTATTCCAAGATAAAATGTAGTTTTGTTGGCAATCATTTCCAGTTTTATTAAATTAATTACGTTTAAATAATGGATGTTTTCTTTTTTGAGGCTTTTGAAGAAGAAGCTGCTGCATTAAAAAAATATCTTGGGGAAGATATTGTTGCTGGTTTTACATGGAAAACTATTCAGGAGTATGGAGCTGAGCTTCCTCCTGCAAAGCTTATATCTGTAAGAACACAAAGTTATTTACCTGAAAAATGGGCTGATAAGCTTGAAGGAGTCTTAAGCCGAAGTACCGGCTATGACCACTTGAAAGCTTATAAAGAGAAAACACAATCTAAAATAGGATGTGGGTTTCTTCCTATATATTGCAATCGAGCTGTTGCAGAGCATGCACTAATGATGTGGATGAACTTACAAAGGCAATTTGCCCAACAAGTCAATAATTTTGAATCTTTTTTGCGCGATGGAATCACTGGTTGGGAAATTGAAAAAAAGAAATTATTAGTTGTTGGAGTAGGAAATATTGGTTACGAAATTGTCAAGATAGGAAAAGGATTAAATATGAAAGTTTCCTGTGTTGATTTAAAAGTAAAATTCCCTGATGAGCAATACGTTCAAATTGAAGAAGGAGTTCGTAATGCAGATATAATTGTTTGTTCTATGAATCTGAATAATTCTAATATGAATTACTTCAATTATGATTTGCTTAAAAAATCTAAAAAAGGATGTTTGTTTATAAATATCAGTAGAGGTGAAATGTCTCCTTCATGTGATTTATTGCGTCTTTTAGAGGAAAATCATTTGGGAGGTGTAGGATTAGACGTTTTTGATGCTGAAAAGGAGCTTGCTGCTGTTTTGAGAGATAAGCAAAACTCTGATAATTCATCTGTTGATGCAATTATTAAAATGAAAGAAATGAGTAATGTTATTTTAACGCCTCATAATGCTTTTAATACAGTAGAATCTGTTGAAAGAAAATCAATACAAAGTGTAGAACAGATCAATTATTTTTTGAGAGAGAAGCGTTTTATCTGGAGTGTTCCTAATATAAATATATGATATTTAGGTAAATAGAAAAAATAATTGTACTTTTAATACGTACAATTATTTTTTCTTATGGCAAAAATTCTGATTACAGGTGCAAATGGTTATATAGGAAAGAGAATAATTTCTGTTTTACTAGAGCATGGTCATGATTTAGTTTGTTGCGTTCGGGATAAATCACGTTTTTTTCTTCCTCCCTCTATTATTTCTAAACTGAAGATTATTGAAGTCGATTTATTGAATTTGGAAGATTACAATTCTTTTCCAGAGGATATTGAATATGCTTACTTTTTGGTGCATAGTATGTCAAATGGGATTTCTGATTTTTATGATTTGGAAAAGAAATTGGCAGATAATTTTATTCTATGGGCAGAAAGAATTGGTTTAAAGCAGGTGGTTTATTTGTCAGGGCTTAAAAATGATTTCATTTCTTCTTTACATTTAGACTCAAGACATAATGTTGAACAAATATTTATTGATTCTAAGGTGCCGTATACGATACTTAGAGCAGGAATAGTTGTTGGGTCGGGTAGTGCATCCTTTGAAATTATTCGCGATTTAGTCGAGAAGTTACCTATTATGGTTGCTCCAAAATGGATTGATACCCAAACTCAACCTATAGGTATTCGTAATGTTATACAGTATTTATCAAATGTTTTGGGTGTAAAGGGAGCCTTGAATCAAATTTACGATATTGGAGGGAAAGAGGTTATGACTTACAAAGAAATGTTGTTCCAATATGCTGAAATCAGAAACTTAAAAAGAAAAATAATTAGTCTTCCTGTCTTAACTCCACGTTTATCTTCTTATTGGTTGTATTTTGTTACATCAACAAATTATGCCTTAGCTGTTAATCTTGTAAATAGTATGACTGTTCCAGTTGTTTGTCGTGATCAAAGAATTAGAGAGATAACAGCACCAGAATTATTGACTTATAAAGAATCCATCAAATTGGCTTTTTCAAGGGTGGAACAGAATATAGTTACTTCATCATGGAAAGATTCTTTTAATATGAATGTGAGTCATCATTTTGTTAATGATCATTTACAAATTCCCACAGAAGGTTGTTTTAAAAATTACCAAGAGGTTAGTCTAAAATCTAAAGAAGTACCTATGGTTATTAATAAAGTATGGCAAATTGGAGGGCAAAAAGGATGGTTTTATGCAGATTTTTTATGGCGTGTGCGCGGAATTATTGACAAGTTTCTTGGAGGAATAGGTTTAAGGAGAGGAAGGACTAACAAGAAGGATATTTTTCCTGGTGATGCATTGGATTTTTGGAGAGTTATTTTAGCGGATAAAAAAGAAGGTAGATTACTGTTGTATGCCGAGATGAAATTGCCAGGAGAAGCTTGGTTGGAGTTTTCAATAAAAAAACGTGGAGATAAGTTCTATTTTACACAAACAGCAACTTATCGGCCTTTGGGTGTTTTTGGGCGTTTTTATTGGTATGTTTTAACCCCGTTTCACTTCTTTATTTTTAAAGGAATGATTCAGAATATTGTAGATGAGGTAAGAAAAGAAAAGAAACCTCCCTCCTCAAGGAGGTTTCTTAAAACATGATGGAAAAACTGATAATTCAGTTTATATATCTTCTTACAAAGAAGTTTTATGCCGGATCCTCATCTAATGACTTAAATCCTTTTCCAAGAATTTCATTACTGTCCATTACATTGACAAAAGCTTCAGGATCTTCTTTGTTTATTTTGTCTTTTAAAATTGATAACTCTCTTCGAGTTACAACGGTGTAGATCATTTTCCTTTCTTTACCCTTATACATGCCTTCTCCGGTCATAAGAGTACCTCCTCGATTCAAGTCGTTAAGAATAATTCTCTTTATCGCGTCATATTTTTCTGAAATAATCATCAAGGTTTTATTGGTTTGAATACCTTCTTGAAGAATGATATCAATAACCTTTCCTTCAACATAAATCAAAATCCATGAATAAAGAGGAAGCTTCCAATCATCAAAAGCTAGAAGGGTTAAAAGAACAATAGTAGAGTCTACAAGAATTACAAGCTTACCCAAAGACATCTTTGTGTATTTGGATGCAATCATTGCCAGAATATCTGAACCTCCGCTAGTAGCTCTTGATTTAAAGATTAAACCAATAGCAACACCATAAATTACACCTCCAAAGATTGTTGAAAGCAAAGCATCGTCTGGAACCAAAGCATCATATCCCCACCAGTATGTTTCAAGCATATACGTAAAGCCTGCAATGGCTAATGTACTTACTATCGTTTTTACTCCAAACCGTGGTCCTAAAACAAAGGTTCCTAAAATAAGTAGAGGTACGTCAAAGCTTAATGCTGTAGCACTAATTTTCCACCCAAAAATATGATGTAAAACAATAGCAACACCGTAAGTTCCCCCTGGGGCAAGTTTATAAGGATTTACAAATAGTACAATCCCCACTGCCAAGATAAAACTTCCTGCTAGCAGATAAGCATAAGCAAGAAACCAATCCTTTGAAAATAATTTTTCTTTTGTGATAAATGACATGACCTAATAACTGTTTAATTTCCTGTTTTAATAAAAAGGGTCAATTTTCAGGGCTGCAAAGGTAGAAGATTTGAGATATGTTTGACATAATTCATGTATTTTTTTCTAAGTCTAAAGAAGCATTGTAATCCACTGATAGTCAGTGATTAGTTGTTGTGTTGTTACGTATTGATAGTGTAGTGTTTGTGTTAGTAATTCTTGTTTCTATGAAAAATAATGTTGAAATTATTGAATTTATATCCTAAATAGAGAAAAACATAAATGTATTTTTTGTAAATTTGGTTTAACCTTCCTTATAATTTAATTCAAATTAATCCTATCGTAATGAAATTAGTTAAAATTATTTCTTACTTATTTGTTTTTTTTCTTGCCTTTTTAACTTGTAAGAAAGAAGATGACAATAATCCTATTGTAGAATCGAAAGAATTGAAATTTACATCCATAATGATGAATGGAGTTCCTCATACAAAATTGAAGTATGATGAAATGGATCGTTTAACAGATTTCTATATGAATGGTAAAATGTTGCAGGAACTTTATGGCCCAGAATATGGAATGGATATTTTGTATCATATCTATTATAGAGGTAATGGTAAGGAACCTTATGATGTAAAGTTTTTTATGAATAATGTTTTATCAAGAGTAAACTTAATTAGATCTGCAGATGATAAAGTTATTGTTTCTGTGATGACTTCAACAGGAAATGGAGTTTGGGAGACTAATATACAATTTGTGTATTCTTTATATAATAAACAAATTGTTAGTTCAGAGACTTTTATGAAGATGAATGATAAGCTTTTATCTGTAAAAAAAGATATTTATCAATATGAAGGTATGAATTTGGTGAAGAAGACTAGTAATTATTTAAATTCTAATGGAGAGCCTATTGCGGAGGTTTTTGCGTATGAATATGAGGATGATGCAAAGAATCCGTTTCATAAATTTGGGGTTTTGCCTTTTGTATTAGACACTCCAGCATTTTGCTCTGTTAATGCACGAACAAAGATTACTAAATATATAAATGGTATAGAAACAGAAGTGGAGATTTATAAACATACAGTAAATGAATTTGGGTATATTAAAGAAATGAAAGTTACTGATGGAGACAAAGAGTATACTTTGAATTACGTTTATGAGTAAATTCATATTTTGAATTATGTGTTTTGAAAGAGGGTTTTTTATTAATAAATGAAAATCCTCTTTTTTTTCTAGATCAATTTGTAGAAAAGAAAAAAATGAATTGGTTTTATTTTGTTTTCTTTTTTCTTCAATTTAGATTTTGTACTTTCGATTATAAGTAAATTAATTTTTATAAAACTTTGTAAAATGAATTTAACAGGAAAATGGATTTTTGAAGAAGATTTTTATTTTGGAAAAGATTTTGGAGAACTTGTTTGGTCTCAGAAAGGAACCGAAATAGAGGGAGTATTAAAATTTACAGAAGAAATACAAGGAGATAAACCTTTTGACGTAGAACTCCAAATACAAGGTGAAATTAATGGAATTCAAATTTATTTTCGAGCAGTAGCATTTGAAATTATAAATGCCGTAGAAGATATAGATTATAGTTTGGATTCATGGGAAGGCATAATTAATCGGCATGGACAAATTGTCGGTAGTAGTTATGATGAAGATGGAATTTGTGGAGTTTTTACCTTAACACGAAAGGTGTAATAAATTATTTTTTTGAATTTTAATGAAGTCTACTGTTTTTTGAAATTAAGATTACTGAAAGAACTATTAATGAACATCCCAAAGCGATGCTTAGTGTAATAACTTCATGATAAAATAGTAATCCGAAAATTAAGCAACTTATAGGTTCCATTGTTGACAGTATTGCAGCTTTTGTTGCACCAATCCTTTTTATTGCTTCAAGGATGAGAATTAAAGAGAAAATGGTAGAAATTAATGCTAATGACACTAAATCATACAGTTCTTTAGTATTTTGAATCCACTGAAATTGATGTGTACTTATACCTGTAGGAATCATTAAGATCGTTGAAAAAGTTACAACATAGAAAATGAGAACTAAAGTGGGTTTTTTATTTATTGAACATTTATTTAATCCCACTAAATAAATAGCATAAGTTAAGCCTGTGATTAATGCCAAAAAAGATCCATATAAATCTATTTTTAATTGCTCGCCACGGATAAGTAAAAACACTCCAATTAAAGATAAAAAAATAGAAATAGCCTTAATTATATTTAACTGTTCTCTAAAAAAAATAGCCATAATTATACAAACAAATGCACCATACGTAAAGTGTAAAGAAGTGGCTAAACCCGCTGATATATAATTGTAAGATAAGAAAAGAAAAAAACTAGTTATAAGGCACCCTAATCCTGCAAGTAATATGGCCTCTATTAACTGTCTTTTATTAATTCGTAAAGAGAGACCTTTGATTTTGATAACTATAAAAAGAGCTATTGATGCTAAAGCAAAGCGATAAAATAGGATACTAAAAGTACATAGTCCTTCTTTCATTGCATCTTTTACTAAAAAAGGCATTATTCCGAAACCTAATGAAGATAGTATTGCAAAAAGAATACCAAGGTTATAGCTCTTTGCTGTAGTTATTTTTGCCATTTGCTTGAGTTAGTTTTTCAATTGGCAAACAGCAATTTTTTTTATTTATTATCCCTAGTTTAAAGAAAATAAAAATTTTAAAGATTTGGATTGTTTTGTTGGGGTTTAGAAGGCCAAAACTAAATTTAATCGTTTATGTTTTTCCGTAAAAAAATGTTTTTTTGTTATATAGACATATAGAATTTAATCATAAAAATTTGAACAAATTTGTTAACTAATTTTGATTAATAGTTATTACCTATAGTAAAATTTATTACCTTTACGGAAAATTGGATGGAAAAATTACAGAAAAAAGAGAAAATTTAGAAGGATAAAGGGATGACACTATACTTGGAAAAAAATGGATGACACCGAATTCTAAGTATTGCCTGATGATATATTGCTAAATATATTACGCCTATCTTTCCTAGGGCATATATTTCCTTTGATTTTCTCACGAACAAAAGCAGATTTAGTTGGAGTCTCTTGTAAATATTTTTTTACGAGATAGTTTCGTTTTTGACCAGTAGAATCTTCCCAACTAAATCCTCTTTGAAAATTAAAATTTTAGTAACTAATCGTTAATAGAAGGAGTTTTACATGGAGGTTTTATACAAATCAAAAACATTACAAAATTTTCTTGAAAACGGAGAGCGCCTTGTTGGTCAATTCGGTTTAAATGCTTTTCGCATAATGCAAAGACTCTCTGAATTAGAGTCTTCAGATACTTTAGATGATTTTAATAGTTTGCCTATGTCTAAATGTTCGATTTCTGAACGTGCACAGGAACTTAAATTTATGATCCTTATTTCGGAGAATTTAAGGCTTATTTTTGAGACACAAAAAGAGAGTTTGAAGAAGAATGCTGAAGGTGATATTGATTGGTCTAGAATTACTTCCATTCGAATATTAGGAATTAGAGAATCTTAAAAGCAAAAGGGTTATGAAATCTATAAAAGAACAAAGTGAAAAAGCTTTTGTCTCACCGCCAGGTGACACTTTATCAGAAACATTAGAAACTGTTGGGATTTCTTTTCAGGAATTTTCAGAAAGATCTGGATGGCCTGTTTATAAAGTAGAACAGGTTGTGCGAGGAGAAATAGGAATAGATGTTCATGATGCTGTGGTCCTTGAAAGAGTATTGGGTGTGCCAGTTGATTTTTGGTTGGAGCGCGAATATCAGTTTCGCTTAAAGATTGCTCTTCTGAAAGAGGAAAATTATTTGAAAAATCATACAGAATGGTTAAAAAGTTTTCCTGTTAAAGAAATGCGTCGTATAGGGTGGCTGCCCGATGAAAGTCATAAACCAATGTTGCTTGAGCATTTATTGAAATTTTTTGGAGTATCAAATCATAAGCAATGGGAAAAAGTATATTTTGAACAAGGTAAAAGCTATTATTCAAAGCTAAGATTATCTCCAACAACCAATACAGGAGCTGTTTTTGCATGGATGCGAAAAGGATATATACAAGGTAAAGAAAGACATTTAAATCCATATAGGAAAAATGTTTTTAAATCGAAGTTAGCAGTTATCAAATTTTTAGCTTTTAATCACCCTCTTGATTACAAAACACAACTAGTGAGACTGTGTGCTGAGGCAGGTGTAAAGGTTGTTTTTACTCCAGTGATCAATAACATTACAGTTGAAGGTTCTTCAAGATGGATAAATGAAACTCCTGTTATTCAATTATCAAATTTGTTTCAGACTAACGATCAGTTGTGGAATGCTTTTTTTATCCTAGCGGGTCATGTCTTTTTACACCCAAGAGATCAGATCTTCTTGAAAAAATATAAAGGGGGAGAAGTTGATTTAGTTAGAGAGGAAGAAGCTATTCGTTTTGCAGCAGATTATTTGATTAGTATGGATCAAATGAAAGAATTACGTAAGTCTGTGTTTAGTGATGAAACTATATTAGAATATTCTAATTTATTAAATACTCATCCAGGTATTATTGTTGGACAGCTTCAAAAACAAAGATTTTTGAAAGGTGATGAGTTTGATTTCTTCAAGATTGAGGTTGATATGTTAGATGATTAATATAAAAGAAATTTAAAGAGGTGCTTGTTTCGTTGCAGGCACTTCTAATTATTTATTGTTGGGTCGTATGGTGTTTTATTGTCTTGGTATTCGATAAGATCGCTACTAATCACAGGAATCCAACTTTCATATAAAGGGTCTTCTTTTAGTGTGTTTTGTAAGTTTTTTATTTCATCTTCTGAAAAAGTGCCATTTAGCTGATAATATTCTGGAATTATTTTAATAGGGATACAGTGTAGGGTATAGTTAATAATAAAACCTTCTTTTTGACTTAATATTTTCATCAACTGATTCTTGTAGGAATGACTTTGACTTAAATGTTTATTATTGTCACTTATAATCTGTGTAAGATTTTCAAGATTATCTTGAAGGTTTGTGTAATTTTCTAGATAATTGCATTTGTAAAATGCTTGTAAGTTTGAAGAAACCTTATGTTTAAAATTATCAAGAATCTGTTTTAAATCATTTCTTAATGAAATCAAATTTTCTTTAGAAGTTGATTTTGCAATGGATAGTGTAAAGATCTTTTTTGAAGGGAATTCTTTTAAGTCATTTTTCTTCTGTAGAATTTCGATTAAAGGATAGCTGGAATTGTGGTCGATAGCTAAACAATCCCAATGTATGTAATTTCCTGGTTTATGTATTACTTCAAGAAGTTTGTTTTGAATTTGATTTAAGACTAAATTGGCGTTGTTTATATTTGATTTGTAATTAAAATTAAATGTTTGAAACCAATTTTCTTCAAAGTATTCAATTAAATATGTTGCTTTTGCATGATAAACCCAGTTCCAACATATTTCTTGTAAAAGTGTTTTGATTTCATTTCTGGTACTATATAAATATTCTTTTATAGTTTGAATATCTTCTTTATTCTTATTAGAGCCTTGAGTTACTTTAATAAATGCATCATAAATTTGAAAAATTTCAAGTAAATTATGATTATTATTTGTGTTCTTTAATTGCAGATATACTAATTGTAGAGCTTGAATTAGCTCTTCCATAGAAAAATCATCTATATGAGTATAGATATGAGCAAATAATGCAGAAGGGCAAAAGTATTCTGGCGAATCTTGCCAAATAAAATCAAATACCATGTACAAAGCCTCATTTCTTTTAGGGGTCATTGAGTCAACGCACGAGAAATAGTATATTTTCATTTAAGTTTGATTTAGGGTATTTAGTGAGTTTGCCCTCTTTCTTTTTGCTTTTAGCTATTTAAAAAAAGGAATGAGTTTTTATTTTCTGTATGAAGTTTTTAGCTTACAAATGTAGAATTAATTTCTTTCATAATTTATTATAACCAAATAGTTCTGGTTACTCCTTCATATAATCCGGGATCTTTCTTATAGCATGTATAACATACGGGTTTAGATATTGTCGACTTATTGACTTTACCACACCTATGGCAAAAGTTTTCTTCTTCATCTATTTGGGATGTTCTTGCCCAGATTTTGAAACAATTAGGGCAGTAGGGATCTTGAGGGTTAAATTTAATCTCAGATTTACATCTTATGCAATAAGCTTTATTTGCATTGTCGCTACTTGTTTTTGATTGCCTCTTTTTTAATTCGTTTATTCTTTCCCTATTAAGGGTCTTTATGTCTTTCTTCTCTTTGTCGTCATCTATTAAAGAAACGGGCTCTGCAAATGATATAATTGATCGTGCTTCGGCAAAGGCTTCAGCATAGAGTTCAATATCTTTATCTCTGCTAATTAATACTCCCATTTCTCTATTGTTATATTCAGAGTAATCATAGAGATTCATTGAAGTTACAATTAAGTTTTTTTCATTTACATAGCATTTGGCATGAAGGTTTTTAAAAAACTTAAGTTCAATGTTTTTGATTTCAAATAATTTTTTTTTCTGAGTATCTCTTATTTGTTCTTTACCATAAACGAAAATAATTCGAACCCCTCTACTTGAAGCCTCTTTTAGTCTTTGAATATATGTTTTTGATAATTTGTTATAAGGAGAAATAAGGATTAAGAATATGTTTGCTTTTATTATTAAATCCTCTAGTTCGGATGATGTTTTTTTGGTTGTTAAAAATTTGGCCATCTTCAATTAATTCTTTCCATACAAATAAAATGATTTGCAAAAGAAATAATAAGAATTGATAACAGAAAGAAATAGATGAAAAAAAAAGAACTTATCTGCTAAGACAAGTTCTTTTTTTTAGTTTTATGGGGTATTCGTATTTACGTTTGCTTTAAATTTTGTTGCATTGAAATCTGATAATTTTCCTCCAATATCTTTACAGTGACCAATTAGTATATTATTTTCTTCGCAAAATTCTTGAATACTTTGGTTTTTTAGTAGACTGTCGCTGTATTTTTTAGTGTTATCTGGATTAATCATTAATTTCAGTCCTTGAGAATATTGTACCATTTCTATATCTCCACGACTATTTCCTCCTATTAGCAGTGGTTTTTCCCGGATAAATGTTTCTAAAGCGATGAGTTTGCCATTGTTCATAGTTACAGGAGGGATGATTTCATCGCTAATTACTCCATTATAAATAACGCTGTTTGCACCTATTATATGAGAGTCTGGTATTCCAAATATTTTTGATGCAATTTTTCCGTAAATTACACTTGGAGAACCTGTAATTACCCATATTTCAAATCCATATTCATATAAATTAGCTATGAGTTGTTGCATTTCGGGGTATGCTTTATCTTGATATTTTGCTTGATACACATTCCATGATAAATTTTGAATCTCATCAAGTTTAGCTCCTGCAAATGAATAGACTCTGTCGATTGTATGATTTGGATCTTTTTTGTTGTGAAGGGTATTGTTTAGATGTTTTAGACTCTTTTCTGCGGATTTATTTTCCTTTCCTATATAATTATCAATAGCATATGTACAAATTACTTCATCTGCAATATAATAGGGGGTTTGTCCAAAAATAGTCCCATCAAAATCAAATACAGCAATTTTGGGAGTTGATGTTAATTTTGTTGTTTCAAGAAATTGATAAATTTCATTATTCATTTTTTTAGACCATCCTACAATATGATTATAGGTTTGCGCAAAGCCGTAGTTTATGAACAAGAGGAAAGTGGCACTGATAAGTAGTTTTTTTAGTTTCATTATTTTAGGTTTAGTTTAGGATGTAAAAATACTAATAAAACTAAAAACATCATTTATCTGTGAAATACTTTGTTTTTTAATAGATATTATTGTGGAGTCTCTTACTAAATAGAAAAGGCTGCCCTTTTTTGGACAGCCTGTTCATAATTATTAAGCAATTAGCTTATTTGTTTTTTATAAAAAAAGAGTCTTCTTTGATTAAAGAATTCTTTTTATAGTTCCTTTGGTAGTACTTTCTATTTTGTTACCATCTTTTTCAACTTTGACGTTTTTGTCAGATAAAGCATTGATAATTAAACCTGTCTTTCCATCGATAGTTATGGTTCCGCTGGTTTCTCCGATTTCTATTACTTCATCTTCTTTACCTTCTTCTTTTTTTGTAGCGGTTATTTTACCATTTGAAGAAAGCTCAATTTTCTTCTTGCTTAAACTGGTAACAGTAAATTCACTTGTTTCAGTTGTTTTTTGACCTTTGTCTTCTTCAACCTTGGTGAATTTAGAATTTTTACTAATTTCCTTTTCTGGTATATATGAAAACATTTGTTCAATAGTGTTCTTGTTTAAAGGAAATATTTGTTGCTGTTGAGGAGTAAGTATCTCATTAGCATTTGTTGAAATTACTTTTCCTTTTTTGGTTAAAACCATAGTAATTTCTTCATTTTTTATTTTTTCAAAAACACCATCCATTTGACTAGCAAGCATTGGGTGGTTTTCTCCATTAGGAGCATCTGTTGCATAAGTTAATTCCATACCATTTTGAGAAATCTGCATAGAAAAATTCTTTAGCTTAACTTCTATTTCATAGTTTCCATCAGAATTTATACCCTTTACTTTAAAAGCCAAGTCTAAAGAATTGGATAACTCCATTGATTGAGCCATTCCGCTAATCTCTTGAGATGTGCTTGTTTCTGAGGTGATTTCCTGTCTGTATGTTTTTCCTTTTTTTAGGCTTAACTCAATACTTTTAGTTTTCTGAGCCATAGCAACATTTGCAGTCGTTAATGCAAAAACAACGAATAGTAAAAGATACTTTCTCATTTCTTTTATTTTTATTTTTAATATTCTTCAGGGGCTAAAATAATAAAAAGATAGGAAGGGCTTATAATAATAACCTAAATTAACTTAACAAAGCTATCTGTTTATTTAAAATGTAGCTGAGTTTTTAATATTTATTAGAAATCTAACACCATGAAGTTAATAATAAGAGGTAAGGAGCTCTTTTAAAAAGGAGGCTCCTCATCCATATCATTAAGTCTTGAAGGTATGGTTCTTATAGCATCAAAAGAAGAATTTGGTTCAATAGGATTAGTGGTTGGAAGGTCATAATCTGTAGTTTCTAAATCACAGAATTTGGCATATTTACCAACAAATCGAAGTGGAATATCTTCAAGGGCTCCATTTCTATGTTTAGCAATGCATATTTCTGCAATTCCAGCAGTTGAATTACCATCTTCATCTTGATCAATGCCATAATATTCTGGTCTGTAGATAAAAATAACCATATCTGCATCTTGTTCAATTGCACCAGATTCTCTCAAGTCGGAGAGCATAGGTTTTTTTGATCCACCTCTTGTTTCAACAGCACGACTTAGCTGTGATAAAGCAATAATTGGAACATTTAACTCTTTTGCTAAAGCTTTTAAACCCCTAGAAATGGAACTGATTTCTTGTTCTCGGTTGCCTCCTTTTTCAGAACTTCCAGACATAAGTTGAAGGTAATCAATAAGAATCATTTCGATTCCATGTTGAGCTTTCAATCTTCGGCATTTTGCTCTAAGTTCAAATATAGATAGGGCAGGCGTATCATCAATAAATAGCTTAGCATTTATTAGAGGGGCAATTTTTGTATTCAATTGTGTCCATTCATGCTCGGCCAGATTTCCTTTTTTAAGTTTGTCTGCAGATAATTGTGTCTCTGAAGATATTAAACGTGTTACAAGCTGAACAGCAGCCATCTCCAAAGAAAACATAGCAACCGGTTTTTCGAAATCTACGACTATGTTTCTTGCCATGGATAAGGTGAAAGCTGTTTTTCCCATACCTGGACGAGCAGCAAGGATTACTAAATCAGATTTCTGCCATCCAGAGGTGAGTCGATCTAAATCGGTGAAACCAGATGGAATGCCTCTCATATGACCTTCATCTCCTCGTGCAGACTCTATTTCTTTGATTGCTTCTTGAACCAAAGAAGGCATATCGCTAAAACTTCTTCTAAGATTATTTTCTGTAATGCTGAATAAGCTCTGTTCTGCTTTATCTAAAAGATCAAATACGTCATTAGTGTCCTCGTATGCATCCCTTACAATTTCTGCCCCAATACGAATCATTTCGCGCTTCAGATAGTTTTGCAATATGATTCGTGAATGAAACTCTACATGAGCGGAAGAAGAAACTCTTGTAGTTAGTTGTGTGATATAGTATGGACCTCCAATCATATCTAAATCACCATTTTGTTTCAATTCGTTGGTAACGGTCAGGATATCAATAGGCTCAGATCTGGCAAAAAGACTTTGAATAGCAAAAAATATTGCCTGATGAGCTTGTTTGTAAAAGACTTCAGGTTTTAAAATATCGATAACAGCTGTTACAGCATCCTTTTCAATCATTAATGCTCCAAGAACAGCTTCCTCCAATTCAATACTTTGAGGAGGTATTTTGCTGTGTTCTCCAGAGCTGTGATTGTACATTTTTTTCATATTCATCCCTTTGGAATGATTTGATGATTTTTGAGCTTCTTCCATGGCGCAAAAGTAAAAAAGTATATGTATTATTATTTGCTCATTTCAATAAAAAATATTCTAACAAAAATTAAAAATGTTAGAAACAATGTCTTTTTCTGAATTCAGCTTTCTTTGGAGTGTTTTATATCACTACATTATTTGCAATAATTATTTAGTGAGGTTAAAAATTGTCTTAATGCATGTGTTTTCCAGTTTGAATAGTTAACTAAGGTTTGAAAAAAGTTTTCTTTTTCTGTAACATTTTCTGTTTCATGCCATTTTACATATTCGTTATAAAGTAAGATGGGAGATCTTAGATCTGGTTTTTTGTATTTTCTGGCTTTAGCTAAAACTTTTGAGGTGGAAAATATATCTAAGTTTTTTTTAAAAGAGTAGTGGTAGAATAAATTATTTTCAAAAATAGATCTGAAATCGATAAGTCTTTTCTCAATATTTTCAATGATATTATTATTACTTTGAGATTGATCTATGGTTTTTATTTGGTTTAAGCAATTAATTATTACGTCTTTGTCATAGCAAACTATACTATTGTTGTTTTGAAGAAAAGTTTCGTGAAAGATATTTCTTATTTGTTGTCTGGAATCTTCATCTTTGCTGAAGATATAAGGAAGTGGATATTCTGATGATGAACTTGGTGTTATTTGTAAAATAAAGAAAAAAGGATCATAAGCTTTGCTTTTCTCAAATTTGGGGATTGCCTGATTAAATGATTCTATGGTTATGAAATAATATTCATTGGTAATATTATTTAAATATTTCTGGAGTTTTTGATTGTCAATAATTTCTTTCTTTATAAGAAAAGATTGTAATGCATTTGTTGATTTTATAGTGTTAAGATCTTCTAGTTTTAAATCTGAAATATAAATTTTTCCTTTTGAGTAGAAATTAAAAGCTTCTGTCTCTTTTATTCCAATAAGTTCAAAAATAGAATTTGTTTTTATGTTTTTCCAGCATAAGCCTTGGAAATCACAAGGGTAGGGGTGGTTGCATTGAGGGCCAATATCTATTTGAGGGCTTTGTTTTGCTGATAAAACTTTTTTTTCTTGGTAAATTAGTTTGCTGATATCTTTTTGAATAGGAAGAAGCTGTTGGGTGACATCTTGTGTTTTGAAAAATTTGTGTAAATCGAGCTTTTCCGTCATTTCGTATTCTGGATCAACATAGATTAGATTGAAGGATTCTAAATCAATTTCTTCAGAATTCTGGATTATGTAATATTGTAAAGCAGCGTCAAAGAAATAGGTTTCAGATAAAGAAAGAGAACTTTTTACTTCGTATGCATGCCATTTTCCATCTTTTTTTACCAATAGATCTAAAAGAATTAATACTCCGTTATATTGGAATCCTGCCTCATAAATTATATCATTCTCATTGTTATTAATAATAATTTTAGTTTCAGCAACACATTTTTGATATTGAGATGGAGCTTTTGGTTTTAAATTTATTCCTCCAGGAAAAAGATCTTGGGCTAAAATGCCAATATTTGTACCTCGTTTGAATTTTGCCAATTGCTCTGCAGAAATTCTGTCTCTCAAATAAGGCCTTTTTTTGTGCAGATATAATGACTTCAAACATTGTTTTCCTCGTATAAATGTAGACTTAGATAATTGATGTTTTTCCATATGAATTTAATTGAAAGGAAGTAAAAATATAAATTCTTTAAAAACTGTTTAGTTCATTTTTTTACTGGAATAATATATATGAGTATATTTCTTCTCACAAGTTTTATTTATAATCATTTAAAGTGTTCTCTTTTAAAGAATATTTCTTAAGATTTTTTAAGAATATATGATTATGCAGTAAACAATAGATTAAGTTCTGTCTCGTTTTTTCATGGCAAACCGACACATACTAGCTTTTTAAATTTATACTGCCTTGTGTATAACTTGGCTTCCCAACGTTTTTTGATCGATTAAATCCTGTTTTTAACAGGTAACTGTATAACTATTCAAACTATTAGAACATGATAAGGAATTTACAGGCTGTGAATTTCTCGAAGAAGCTTATATTAAGTGTTTCGAGTTTAGTTGTTTTTGGTGGAATTTGTTTTTCGTCAAGTTATGCCAAATCAGAATTGAAATCTTCTACGAATACGAAATTAAAAGAAGAATCTCTTACTCAAAAGGGACTCCCTGATAGACCTTCTACTTTTTACCTTACTCCCGATAGACTTTATAAAGCAGGAGAAATACGTTTAGGTGAAGCAAGGCTATATCCTGTTTGGGGAGTTAGTTATGATGCAAATATTCCAAAGAACCGCAAAACATGGGCAATAGCAATGGCTCATGCACATCAAATTTTTCGCAATGTTTTGTGTTGGGCAGAATATCCAATGTCTGGATGGTTTGCTACTCCATTGAAAGAATCTGCTTGTGGTTGTGATCCCAATATTGAAAATGATTCTAGTCTTCCTTTTCCTATTAAATATTATGTGCAAGATGATCGTGATGGTTGTTATCAGATCGAAGGATATAATTCTGCTTATGCCGAATTATCACGCTTGTACCCTGATAGATTTCCTTCTGGAACACACGATAAATATATTGCAAAAGATGCATTTGAAACATCGGCTATTGCTAAGGCTTATTATGATATAGGCGCATTTCGATTTATGGAAGTTGGCAAAGGTTATAAAATATATGAATTTTTAAATGAAGCTAAAGATCCATTAGCTCCAGTAAAGTTAATATCTGCAGCTTATAATAGAGGTTGGTGGTCTGAAGTGTTAAATAATATTCTTGTAAAGAAGCGTTCTGAATCAATCAAATCAGATGATATTCTTGATTTCTTTGGTACAGAATCTGTGGCAAAAGATCATGCAGCTCAAATTTCACAATATGTGTTAGTAATGACCGATCAGGCTTACAAATTGAAACCTGAACTAATAGCAGTGAATCCTGAAACAAGAGAACCTTACAATTATTTTAAGGGATATTATGATGAGCCTATTGAGTGGGCAGATATTGTTTCTTATCTGGATAAAATATCTCCTCTTTATTCCAAGGTAAACATGAATATGGTGAAAGAAAAGGCAAAAAAAGTTTTTGATAGTAAGAATAATGGATCGTCTATTTCTTTCAGATATGATTTAGGAGACATTCTTGATGAAATTATGCTTAATCTTCCAGTTGATGATCCTACAAAAGGAATTATTTCTAATTATGGAAGTCAATTTCCTTCTGATGGACAGATCCCAAATTGTAAGCAATCAACTACTGGGATTGACCCAATAATTCCTGCTACAAGTTTTATTTTTGAAGGGATTTATCCTAATCCTGCTAAAGATAATGTGGAAGTGAAATTTTCTTTACCAAAATCTACAAATTTATCCTATGAAATTTGCGATAGCCAAGGTAGATTGCTTGATTCAAAAGAAGATCTAAGGTTAGGAGAAGGAAAGCAAATAATTAAGCTATCTTTAAATGAGTATATTCCTGGTGTTTATGTTTTTAAATTAAAAGCAGGTAACTCAAGCGCAAATCGTAAGATTGTAATTACTAAGTAGTTGTTTTCATACTGTATATTCCGAAAATATTTATAGAGCAGAATACTTTGATTGGTTTTTTTGAGAAAAATTGAATGTAGTATAATTTTTTTCAAAAAGATCGGTTAAAGTTATCTGCTTTGTCTTTTTTTGAAATCAAAATTATTCTTTGAGAAATAAAAAGCACTTTTGCAGGGTTTTTATATTCAATATTTAATGCTAATTTTGCAGCATGGTCAGAAAGAAATTATTTACTGTTTTTAACTTATCGTTGTTAGCTCTTGTTGTTATAATAGTATTTTCTTCTTGTAGCAATTTTAAAAAGGTATTAAAGAGTCCTGATAACGAGCTTAAATACAAAACTGCTCTTGAGTTATATGAAAAAGGTGATTACTCTAGAGCATTACAATTGTTTGATATCTTGTTGCCTGTTTATAGGGGAACAAGCAAAGCAGAAACAATTTATTTTGATTATGCTTATTGTTATTACAATCAGAAAGATTACCTTTTAGCGAGTTATTTTTTCAAGAGATATACTCAATTATATCCAAATAATAAGAATACTGAAGAAGCAGCTTTTAAAGCGGCATATTGTTATTATTTAGATTCTCCAAAATATTCTTTAGATCAGGAAAATACAAATGAAGCTTTAAAAGAACTTCAGAAATTTGTCAATACTTATCCTACAAGTGAGAAAGTAGCAGAGTGTAATAAGTTGATGGATGAATTGCGAGCTAAATTGGAGAAAAAAGCTTTCGAAATTGCAATTTTATTTTATCATATGGAAAGTTATGCTGCAGCAGTAAAATCTTTTGAGAATTTGCTTGCAGATTTTCCTGAAGTTGAAAATAAAGAAGATATACTTTTTTATATCTTTAAATCATATTATGAATATGCATATAAAAGTGTTGAAGAGAAGAAAAAAGAACGCTTTGAATCATCACTAGAGGCATATAATAATTTGATTTATCTTTTCCCAGATTCTAAATACGTCAAAGAAGCTTCTGTGAAAAGTGAAAATGTAAAGAAAGAATTAAACATAAAATAAAACACGACTTTAAAAATGGATTACAAAAAGGTAAAAACGGATAGTACTGCAGTAACTCGAGATGTGATTAGATTTTTTGAAGGGACAGGAAATCTCTATGAAACTGTAGCTATTCTTTCTAAAAGGTCTAATCAAATTGGACTTGAGATGAAAGAAGATCTGAATAAGAAAATTGAGGAATTTTCTTCTTCTACAGACAACCTTGAGGAAGTTTTTGAAAATCGTGAACAGATAGAAATTGCTCGTTATTACGAAAGGTTGCCTAAGCCAACTTTGATCGCGATACATGAGTATATGAACAAAGAAATCTACCATCGCAATCCTGCAAAAAAGGACGAAACCGATTTTTAATAAAAATTATCAGCTATGCTGAAAGGAAAGAATATCTTACTAGGAATCAGCGGCAGTATTGCCGCTTATAAGATTCCTTTACTTGTTCGTCTTTTAAAAAAAGAAGGAGCTAATGTTCAAGTTGTAATGACTGAATCTGCTCGTGATTTTGTAACTCCCTTAACTCTTTCAACATTAAGTGATAATCCTGCCCTAACACAACCTTTTGATAGTGTCGATGGTTCTTGGAACTCGCATGTAGATTTAGGGATTTGGGCTGATTTAATGATTATGGCTCCTGTATCAGCTAATACTCTTGCTAAGATGGCAAATGGTATTGCTGATAATCTATTAGTTACTACCTACCTTTCTGCGAAATGTCCCGTTTTTTTTGCTCCAGCAATGGATTTGGATATGTATAAGCATCCAACTACCAAAAAGAATGTTGAAATTTTAATGTCCTATGGAAACTTTGTGATCGAACCTACTCAAGGGGAGCTTGCTAGTGGTTTGTGTGGAGCAGGACGTATGGAAGAGCCTGAAAATATATTGAGAGTTATCGAAGAATATCTTTCAAATAATAAGCCTCTTTCTGGTAAGAAAGCTGTTATTTCTGCTGGACCTACTTATGAATTGATTGATCCAGTGCGTTTTATTGGTAACTTTTCTTCTGGATATATGGGAAAATGTATTGCAGAGGAACTTGCTGAGCAAGGTGCTGATGTGTGTCTGGTAATGGGTCCTAGTCATTTAAAATCAGAACATCCAAAGGTTAATCAGATTAATGTTGTTTCTTCAGCCGAAATGTTTGATCAATGCACTAAAGCCTTTCATAATTCTGATATTGGTGTAATGTCTGCTGCAGTGGCAGATTATCGCCCTATAGAAACAGCCGAGAATAAGATCAAAAAAAAGACAGATATACTTAAAATTGATTTGGTTAAAACTCAAGATATCTTAGCTGAATTGGGAAGTATGAAAAGGTCTGATCAGTTTTTGGTTGGTTTTGCTTTGGAGACAGAAAATGAGGTTGAAAATGCCAAAGGAAAGCTTCAAAGAAAAAATTTAGACTTTATTGTTTTAAATAGCTTGAATGATAAAGGTGCAGGTTTTAGGCATAAAACAAATAAAATAAGTATTATTGACAAAAAATTGGAAAGAACTTCTTTTGATTTAAAATCTAAAGAAGAGGTAGCCAAGGATATTGTGAAAAAAATAATCGACGATTTATAATTGATATTATGCGCAAGATATTATTTGTTTTTCTTTTTTCTTTTTTAGTGACAAATTTTGTTGATGCACAGGAATTCTTTTGTAAGGTTTCTGTAAATTCTAAGCAGATTCAAGGGTCTGATAGAAAGATCTTTGATGCTATGGAAAAAGCCATTTACGAATTTATGAATAATAAAAAATGGTCAGGTTATAAATTTAAACCTGAAGAAAGAATTGAATGTAATATTTTGCTTACTATCGATAAAATGCCTGCTGTTGACGAATTTTCTGGTAAATTAAATATTGCTCTTCGTCGACCAGTTTATAAATCATCATATAATACTGTTTTATTTAACTATATAGATCCTGATGTGCATTTTAGGTTTAATGAATTTGAACCTTTAAAATATTATGATAATACATACACAGATAACTTAAGTTCTATTCTTGCATTTTATTCATATTTTTTTCTTGGATTAGATTTTGATTCTTTTAAATTATATGGAGGAAATCCATTTTTTAAGAAAGCTGAGAATGTAGTTTCTGTTGCACAATCGGCCAATGAAAAAGGATGGAAATCTTTTGATGGTAATCGAAATAGATATTGGCTTGTCGAAAACTTTTTAAATGAGATGTTTAAACCTATTCGTAAATTTTCTTACGAATATCATTTAAAAGGTCTTGATGTTATGTCTGAAGATGTTGTAAAAGGAAGGGCTAATATTGCCAAAAATATTCCTGAACTGAAAAAGATTTATGATAAGCGTCCAGGTCAATTTATTTTTCAGATTCTTTTTGATGCTAAGCGCAATGAAATTATAAATATTTTTTCTGATGCTACCCCAAATGAAAAAACATCGGTTACTAATATTATGAAAGAAATTGATCCATCTCATAGTTCTGATTATAATAAAATATTGAAATCGAAATAGATTTTGTTATCTTGTTTATTGGTATTTGTAATTAAGATTTACTTTGGGGTATTTTTAAAATACCCCTTTTTAATTTCGACTTATGCTTAAACATCTATCTGTAACTAATTATGCTTTAATAGAGAAGCTCGAAATTGGTTTTGATAAAGGATTTTCTGTTATTACAGGTGAAACTGGAGCTGGAAAATCTATACTTTTGGGTGCATTATCTTTAATTATAGGTAATCGTGCCGAAGTTAAAGTTTTGTCAAATAAGGAAAAAAAATGTATAGTTGAAGCAACATTTAAAATTGATTCTTATTCCTTAGAACTATTTTTTCAAAAATATGAATTGGATTATGATTCTGTTTGTATAATTCGTCGAGAAATATTGCCTTCAGGAAAATCCAGAGGATTTATAAACGATACACCTGTTCGGTTGCCAATAATGAAAGAATTAGGTAGCCATTTAATGAATGTTCATAGTCAACACCAAACCCTGGAATTAAATACTGGAGAGTTTCAAATCCATGTTTTCGATAGTTTTTCTAAAACTCTTAATCTGGTTAGTGAATATTCATGTTCTTATAAGAAATATAAGTGTCTTGAGCTAGAATGCAATGATTTATTAGCAGAAGAGAATAAAGCTCGTCAAGAACAGGATTTTCTTCAATTTCAATTTAATGAATTAGAGAGCGCTTGTTTACTTGAAAATGAATTTCAGGAGTTGGAAAAAGAAAGAGATGTTCTTAATAACTCTAGTTTGATAAAAGAAAAGCTATTTTGTTTAGATCAAACTCTATCTGATGAAGAAAATGGTGTTGTTTCGGTATTAACGACAGGTTTATCAGCTATTCAATCTCTGGAATCATTTAGTGATGAATATAAAGATTTAATAACTCGTTTGGATTCTGCTTGTATAGAGCTAAAAGATATTGCTTTTGAAGCTGACAGACTTGTAGAAGAGGTTACCTTAGATCCAAATCGGTTACAAGAGATAGAGGACAGGCTTGATGTGATTTATAGACTTATGCAAAAGCATAGGGTGAATAGTGTTAACGAATTACTTGCTTTACAAAAAGACTTAGAGTCTAAAATAGATAAGTATTCTTCTTTAGAAGATGAAATTGAAAAGATAAAAAATCAATTAAATACTTTACAAGCTGAATTACAACAGAAAGCTGGAGTATTGTCAAAACAAAGAAGAGATAATTTACTTCTATTTCAAAAGGAGATTCAAGAAATAATACGTGAATTGGGTATGCCGAATGCGCTGTTTCTGGTGGATTTATCTACTGATGATCGTTTGACTGTAAATGGGTTTGATTCAATAAAATTTAAATTCACTGCAAATAAAGGAGGAGAGCTTCTTGAGTTGTCAAAAGCTGCTTCTGGGGGAGAGCTGTCAAGAGTTATGTTAGCAATTAAATCTTTAATTGCTAGTAGTAATGTTATGCCCACGATTATTTTTGATGAGATCGATACTGGAATTTCTGGCGAAGTAGCTGGTAAAGTAGGGAATATTTTATCTAAAATGTCTAAAAAACACCAATTGATCACTATTACACACTTACCCCAAATTGCAGGAAAAGGAAATCATCATTATTGGGTCTATAAAAAAACCGACGACCATTCAACTAAATCTAATATTCGACTGTTAACAAAAGAAGAAAGAGTTACTGAGCTGGCAAAAATGCTTAGTAATGAAAAAATTACCGAGTCTGCAATTGAAGCAGCTAGGGAATTGTTAACTTTTAATTAGCTAAGAATTACCAAAATAACTATATAATGTCTTATAATCTTTTAAAAGGTAAAAAGGGGATCATCTTTGGTGCTCTTGATGAGAATTCCATTGCATGGAAAGTTGCTGAAAAAGCAGTTGAAGAAGGTGCTCAGGTTGTGCTTACAAATACTTTATCTGCAATTCGTTTTGGTCAGGTTAATGATTTAGCCAAGAAATTAGATACTATTGTTATTCCTGCTGATGCAACTAGCATTAAAGACTTAGAAAATGTTTTTAAAACATCAATGGAGCACTTTGGAGGTAAATTAGATTTTATTTTACACTCTATAGGCATGTCATTGAATGTACGAAAAAAAAGAGTTTATAATGATTTAGATTATAATTATTTAAATAAGACATTTGATATTTCTGCAATTTCATTCCATAAAGTTCTACAAGTAGCTAATAAATTAGATGCTTTAAATGAATGGGGTTCAGTATTGGCACTATCATACATTGCAGCACAAAGAGTTCTTTATGGCTATAATGATATGGCTGATGCAAAAGCATTATTAGAATCTATTGCCCGTAGTTTTGGTTATATTTATGGCCGCGATAAAAAGGTAAGGGTTAATACAATTTCTCAGTCTCCAACAATGACTACAGCAGGAAGTGGAGTTAAAGGAATTGATAAACTTATGGATTTTACTGATAGGAATAGTCCTTTGGGAAATGCCACTGCTGAGGAATGTGCTGATTACTGTTTAATGATGTTCTCTGATTATACAAAAAAAGTAACTATGCAGAATCTATTTCATGATGGAGGTTTTTCATCTATGGGAATGTCATTAAAGGCAATGCATATGTATGAGAAAAGTTTTGATCTGGATAAAAAAGAAAAAGAAGGTTTGTAAATATCTTTGTTTACATATATTTAAAGGAGCTGTCCAAATTGGGTAGCTTCTTTTTTGCTTCAATCTTACCTTATAACACTATCACCATAAGCTTTATCGACTTTAAAACTCCTAGATGTTTAGTGAAAACCTCCTAGGTATTTGATAAAAAGCTCCTAGGTATTTAGTGAAAACCTCCTAGGTATTTAGTGAAAAGCTCCTAGGTATTTAGTGAAAACCTCCTAGGTTATGTGGAATCAACAGCTGCTTTGACCAAAAGCAAGGAAGGGTTACTGCCTGTTAAGGGGGTAGCTTGGAAGAAGATGCTTATTAAGAGTATATGGCAAAGTATAAAAGCGAATCGCTGTAGTTGTTATAGCTTTGGACTTATAGAAGAGATCGTTTTGTATGACAACACAACCTCTTTAAATTATTTGATTGAGTTATTATTTGAAAAGTTAGAACTAAGGCGTTTGAGAGAAGGTAATAATATAATTGTCATGTACTAAAATTGATTATAATATAATTAGGTATGTTATTATTCAAATCCAATTAAATTTGGACTTTAAATTATTTAAATATGAAGAATGTTGTTTATGCTTTGATTGGTTTGGTTGTTCTTTTTATTATTCCTCTTTTTTTGTTTAATTTTTTCTTTTCAGGAAAAGAAATACAATCGAAGTTAAATAAAAAAGGTAGTATTGATTTGATTCATAAAAATGAAAAAGAACTTAGTTCTTTTAATATTTTTAAAGAAGACACAACTAGTGTTACCGAAATTGTTGAATGTATAATTCCGTATGAGAAACAAAATCAAGTATTATATATTGATTCTTTAGTATATGCAAAGTTTTTTTTACAATTTGATTTTTTTATTGAAAAACAGGTGATTAGAAGTGTTGTCGATTCTAATAAAATTATGTTTAAGATTCGTTGGAAAGATAAACCTAGTTTCCTTTCTATTAGCACCAAAGAGACAGACTCTGTAGATCGGGTTTTCCAAAAAACGATGAATCAATTTGGATTGACGGATAAGGATTTCCAAATTACTGAACAACAACAATTTATAGGAGTTGGTCGTTTTTCAGTTTATAAAAAAGAGGATCTTAATTAAGATCCCCTTGGGGTAAGAATTTGGTTATTTGATTACCTATAAAGGTTTTGGGGTTTTCAATAATATTTCTTCTATGACTATGTTTTTTGTAAAAAGGTTGCTTTGGAGACATTTATTTTTAGTTTTTTTTAAATATAGATTTGATAAAAATTGAGTATTAGGAACAAATGTTTTCCTTTTACCTTTAATTTAAAAAAAACTTTAGCAACTTTGCCGACCAAAGAAAGCCAAATGATAAAAGGGGAATAGATAATTATGAAAACATTAAAAGATATTTGGGTTGTAGGTATCGCTTTATTTGCCATGATTTTTGGGGCAGGGAATTTAATTTTTCCACCAAAATTAGGTGCTATGGTTGGACAAGATTGGCCGACTGGTATTGCTGGTTTTTTTTCAACTGATGTAGGCTTATCTTTGCTTGCTATTATTGCTGCTGCAATTGCAGGAGGTAGTTTTAGTTCTCTTGGAAATAAAGTGCATCCTTGGTTTAGTAAGGTGTTGGGAATTATTATAGTTTTAGCTGTAGGTCCGTTATTGGCACTTCCCAGAACAGGTGCTGTTACTCATGAAATGGGAATTTCTCCTTTGTTTCCATCTGTTTCCCCGTTAGTGACCTCGATTTTATATTTTGGAGCTGTAATTGTTTTTGTTATTAATCCTGGTAGTGTTGTGGATAAGATTGGAAAAATACTTACTCCATTCTTATTACTTACTCTTTTTATTATAATTATTAAAGGTGTGTTTTTTCCTTTCTCTGAAGTAAGTAACAAAGGTGTTGAACATCCTTTTGGATTGGCATTTACAGAGGGTTACCAAACTGTTGATGGGATAGCTGCTGCGATTTTTGCCCCAATTATTATTTCTGCACTTATAAAGAAAGGATATAAGGATGTGAAATCTCAAATCCGAATGACTATTTATTCTGGTATATTGGCTATGAGTGTTATAGGTCTTGTATATGGAGGTCTTATTTATTTAGGAGCACAAGGAGCCAATGTGTTTGATGCAGATATTAATAGAACAGACTTGTTTGTCGGAATTGTTGATCAAATTCTTGGTGATTCAGGAATCATTGTCATGTCGTTATGTGTAATTTTAGCATGCTTTACTACTGCTGTTGGTTTGGCTACAACAACAGGTGATTATTTTGCTGAAATTTCTAATGGTAAATTACCTTATCGGTGGGTGGCTATTACTACTGTTGTAATTAGTTTTTTTATTGCTAATCTTGGAGTTAATTCTCTAGTAAAATACTCAGGTCCGATTTTAATGCTTTTTTATCCTGTAACTATTGTCTTAATTATTCTGAACTTAATAGATAGAATAATTCCTGGAAAAGCAGTGTACAGAGGAGCTGTATTAGCGGCCTTTCTTATAGAATTGCCTGAAGCAATAACTTCATTTGGTGTTCATTCAAAATTTCTAAATGACTTTGTAAGTAGTATTCCTTTTGCTGCAAATAAATTAGAATGGATAATACCGTCTATTATCGGAGGAATAATCGGATTGTTTGTACACTATTTGTACTCAATGCGAGCAGATAGGATAAAAGTAGATAATATTTTATCTGATTAGAATTCTTCAAATTCTAAAGTTTCTGCATTAAGATTTCTATTTGGATTACCCCAGCGTGGAACAGCTAAGTTGGGGTAGTCAGTTCCTATTCCATCAGATTTTAAAATATCAAAGGCTTTTTGCATTTCAGGAATCGAGTTTGGAATCCAGGTAATAAGTTTTATATTTTTCTTTAATAGAGTGTCGTAATCCTTAGGATTAGTTTGATCTAGTTGTGAACCATATAATTTAGGTGTAAAGCTTAGGGAATCTAAATTAATGTTAATTCCTGGTGACGCTCTTAAAAATTGAGTAGTGTATTCTTCATAGTTTTCATTTAGAAATTCCATAGCTCTTAGATCAAATGTTTGAATAACCACTTGTCTGGGAGTTAAATGCTTTTGAACGACGTCCATAACAGAATTTATATAATCATCGTAGGGAGGAGTATATAAGTTGTCATGTTTATACCATGATTTTATTTCAATGAAAAAAACAATTCTTTTTCTAATTTCAGGATGATTATTATAAAACTTTTTTACTGTTTCAAACAGATCTGTAAGTAATGGAATTTTTGCAGATAATGTTTTTTGTTCAGGACATGTCGGGTTTTGTCTAAGACCTATATTAAATTTAACAATATCTTCATAATTCATATTATAGAGAATTAATGAATCTGATTGTTTTTTTGTGACATGGCTACCATCAGGGTTGCTACCCATAATTGATGATATTTTTGGATTGTGAGATATAATAACTTTCTTGTCTTTTGTTACAAAAACATCGCATTCTACTGCATCTACACCAATTTCGATACTCTTAATAAATCCTGGTAAAGTATTTTCTGGCAACAAACCTCTAGCTCCTCTGTGGCCTATTATTATTTTAGGTTCACTTTCTTTGATGAGTTTATAACAACTAGGAAATGATAATATTAAAATGATTGCAAACAGAAAAAACTTTTTCATAAGAGAAGTATGTTAATAGGGAATGGACAAATATGTAAAAAACATAATCTTAATCATAGGCAAGAATTCTTTATAAAGGTAAAAAAAAATACGGACAAATATTGCCCGTATTTTTAATAACTTGTTTCTTTTTATTACTTTAAGGCTCCTTCAGGAACACTTTCTGCTGGAGTAATTCCATATAAGTTTTTTAACATAAAGCCTGCTCTATTAGTGGTAATTGCAGCTACACCTAATTTTCTTAATCTTTCAGCTTCAGTAAGGGAGTCTACAGTCCAAGTAATTACAGGAAAGTCTTCTTGAGTAGCTTTATCCATAAAAGCTTTATTGACTATACCATGATGAACGTCAACGCCATCCAAACCATTAATTTTTGCAGAATCAACAAGAGCGAAGACTTGTTGTTGAGATAATGAATCTATAAGTAAGTAACTTGGTATATGGGGAAGGCTTTTTTTAATAGCTTTTATCGCATTTAAATGAAAAGAAATGAATTCTACAAGAGAATCTGCTTTAAGGCTATCAATTTCTCTACTTAAGTAAGGTACAATTTGATCTTCACTTTTTATTTCAATCACAAGTTTTTTACCTTTTGGAATAGCATTGATTAGCTCGCTAAGCAATGGGATTTTTTCTTTAACATATTCAGGGTTTTTCACTTTACCTACATCTAGTTTTTGTAGGCTGTCGGCTGTAGATTTTTCTATTTCCATATATTCACCACTAACTCTTTGTGTGTTTTCGTCATGAATAACAACAATTTTGTTATCAGCGGTAAGCCATACGTCACATTCTACCATATCTGCGCCCATTTTCCATGCAAGTTTATTTGATGACATGGTGTTTTCTGGAGCTATATCCGGTTCTCCACGATGTCCGATAACTAACATTCTGTTAGCTGAATTTAAGTAAATTGCATTGTTTTCCTTTTGACTTTTTTTTGTGTTTTGTGAACACGACATAACCGCCAATAGGAAGATAATTAGGGTTGGAAGTAAACTTTTCATAATAATTAGGTTAAATCAATTTGTAAGATCTTTTCCTTTGATAAGAAGTTGAAAAGATTAACTTACATGTTTTAGGATTTTAGTATTACTTTATTTATTTAGGGATAAATAAATAAAGTTCTAAGTAAAAGAACGTCTATTATTTTAATGTATTGAGTCTTTAATTGTTAAGATTGAATATCTTACGAAGATAGTTTTTTTGTGTCAATTAATTTATATTCTATTGGTTAAAGAACGTGTGTTTTTTATTCAATTGAAATTCATCTATTTTGAACCATCTTGAATTTCTATAATTAAATAAATGAATTTTTTCAACAGTAAAATTTCTTAGATATTTAAGTTTCATATAATAGCGTTCTGCTTTAGCAAAGTAGTAACTTTTCAAATCTTTAAACGCAATAGTAAGGTGAGGATTATATGGATATTTTTGAATAGGAACAGAATCAATAAATGCTTGAGAATAGAAATCTTTTTTTAAATCCTCATGTAATTCTTTTAGTTCTTTATGGTTTGTGATTTGAATATAAACTACTCTCTCTCCAAAATGATTAAAATTTTTAAGCTGAATATTGAAGGAATTGATTTCTTGAAAAAACTTTTTTAGATATAAACAAGCATCTTCTTTTTTTTCTGATTTTAAATAGAATGGTGATAATACAGTTACGTGAGAAGGGCTTCGTAAAGCATGTTTTGAATTGAAGTTTTTTGCGGCATAGGTTTTAAAGGTCTCTATTTCACTGAAAATAGCTGGAGGGGGTATTATTCCAAGAAAAAATAGTTGTTCCATTATTTTTTGTTATTATTCAGTTATGAAAAAAGCTAAAATAATTAAAGAAGTAGAGTTTGTTGTTTATTCAAAACTTTTTGGAGAAGGTAGTGGTCATGATTGGTATCATATAGATAGAGTACGCAAATTGGCTTTGCATATTGCATCTGAAGACAATGTAGATTTGTTTTTAATTGAATTGGCAGCTCTTTTGCATGATATTGCAGATTGGAAGTTTAATAATGGCGATTTGGAAGCTGGGCCTAATATGGCTAAACAAATTTTGGATTCCTTAGGAGTAAGTAATGATCTGATTATAAAAGTACAAAATATTATTCGTGAAGTTTCTTTTAAAGGAGCAGGAGTTCATATAAGACCTAATTCACTTGAAGCTTGTATAGTTCAAGATGCTGATCGTATTGATGCTATTGGAGCAATAGGAATTGCTAGATGTTTTGCATATGGAGGTAAAGCTGATCAGTTGATATACGATCCTCAACAAAATACTCATATGCATTCTAACTTTGAAGATTATAAGAATTCACAATCCACCTCAATCAATCACTTTTATGAAAAACTTCTTTTGTTAAAAGATAGAATGAATACTGCAAGAGGACGTGAAATTGCATTAGAAAGAGACTTGTTTTTGAGAAATTTTTTAAATCAATTTTTTAAGGAATGGAATGTTGAATAGAGTTAGGATTTAATATGGAGGTTTATTTTGCTTCTATTTCAGAAAATTATAAATTTACTCCAATTCAGAAAGCATAAATAATATTTTAAGAATGGAGAAATATTTTTATAAAGATTTTAACGGAGCTTTTAATGATGCATCTTATGCATCAAATTATACTGCAAAAAGAGGGGCTTCTCCAATTCCAAGACGACATTCAAAGATTTCAACCCTAGATGAGGTAATGGATGTTATTGAAGATGGGGATGTGATTAGCTACCCTCATTATTATCGCACTGGTGATAAAGGTTTAGAATTGGTTGTTCAAAAACTAAGGCAATATGGCAAAAAAAATATTTGTCTATATGCGAATGCTATTTTTGATCATACAGAACCTTGGCTTCAAAATGCATTTAGAGATGGTGTTTTGACCAGCTTTTATGGTAATCCATATCGGAAATTTGGAGCATTCTTAATGAATGGAGGATTAGATCAACCTTCTGTTGGGTTTTCTCATGGAAATAGAGTTCGTAAACTTCAAACTGGTGAGATTAAGGTGAAAGTAGCATTTGGACCAGTTCCTATGGCTGATATCCATGGAAATGCAAGTGGTTGCTTAGGTGATTCTAAACATTGGTGTGGCCCTTTAGGTCTTTTTCTTGCAGATGCTGAATATGCAGATTACGTTTGTTTACTAACTGGTGATGTAAGTGATCGTTTATTGATTCCTGCTTCTATAAGTATGGAATTGGTCGATTTTGTAGTACCTGTAGATTGCCCTGGATTGGCAGAGGGGATAGGTAGCGGGACTTTAAATATTGAAAAAGCACGTAGTAATCCTTTTAATGCTAAAATTGCAGAAAATGTTACAAAAGTAATGCATGCAGCTGAGGTAATTCAAGATGGGTTTAATTTTCAAGTAGGTAGTGGTGCAGGTTTAGTAGTTTTGGATAATATTCGACAAGAGCTTAGATCGCGAAAAATACAGGCAAATTATGCTATTGGCGGAATTACTAGTTTGCATGTGGATATGTATAAAGAAGGATTGATCGATAGTTTAATGCATGGGCAATTATTTGAAGCTAGTGATAAGGTTGTTAGTTCTTTATATAATGATGCTAAACATGTAGAAATTAGTACGGGATATTATGCCTCTGTAGCAGGTAAAGAAGCTGCTGTTAATATGTTAGATGTTGCTGTTTTATCTGCTCTGGAACTAGACCTTGAATTTAATGTGAATACAGTTTGTGCTAACGGCAGAATAATTGGAGGAATTGGTGGTGGCCAAGATGTTGCTGCAGGTGCTGATTTGACCATAATGTTTTTACCATTAGCAACGGGGAAGAATGGAAAAGGATTTCCTAAGGTTGTTGAAAAAGTTTATACTAAAACTACTCCAGGAGAAGTAATTGATGTTGTAGTTACAGAAGATTATGTTGTCGTAAATCCAAATAGTAAGTCAACGAAGAAAAATATTTTGATTGAAAGGGCAAAAGAGTTTGGCCTAAATATTATCGATATAGAAACATTGCATGATTTTTCTATCAAAAAGGCAAAAGAGTTTGGTGTTTTGCCAATTCTCACAGAAGTTACAGATCGTGTGATTCATTATATAGAATGGCGTGATGGCACGTTGCTTGATAAGATATATCAGCCTTTTGTTAAGTAATTAAGAATATATTTATACCGAATAAAAAGGAAAAACAAAAGCGGCTTTTAATCCGCTTTTGTTTTTTGATATATTATATTGCCTTTAATTTTTTCTACACTGAATGCCTGTAATAGAGCATAACTTATAAAGAATACGTGCACCAACATTAGCATCCCATTCATTATTTCCAGGACTGACTTCGCATAAATCGAATCCAATTATTTCTCTTCCAGAGTGCATAAGTGTTCTTAAAATGTGCATTGCCTGATTAAAAGTTAAACCTCCAGGAACAGGAGTTCCCGTATTTGGACAGAGAGATGGTTCTAATCCATCAATATCGAAACTTATATAAACATGTTCAGGAAGATGAGCAATGATCTGGTCGCAGATCTTGCTAAAAGACTGCCCTTCAAATTGTAATTGGCTAATTGTTCCGTCGTCGAAAAGATTTATACGAGCTTCTTTTTCAATATAGTTGTGTTCTTCCTGACACAAATCTCTTATTCCTACTTGAATTAATTTACTGATTTGGGGATATTCTAATGCATTATACATTATAGATGCATGTGAATATTTGAATCCTTCATAGGATTTTCTTAAATCTGCATGTGCATCAATATGAAGTATACCAAAACTTTCATGCTTTTTTGTTAGGGCTTTTATTAATCCTAAAGGAGTGCTATGATCTCCCCCAATTAATCCAACTATTTTTTTGTCTTTTAATAACTTGTCACATTCATCTTCAATCTGGTTATTTAGAATTTTACATTCTTTATTTACTTCTTTTAGTAATTCTTTAATATCTGGATCTGATAGAGAAATACCTTGCTCTTCTTTTAATATTATTTCCTTTGCAATTTTTTTAAATCTTTGACTATTCTCTTTGATGCAATGGTTGATAGGTAGAGTATAACAGGGAAGTTCCCATGCTCTTTCAATATCAAAATCAAAGAAATCTAATTGTGTACTAGCTTCAAGAATTGCTTCAGGGCCATTTGCAGTACCTTCGCCATATGATGTGGTTACATCCCAAGGAATGCTTAGTAGACAGATATTTGATTCTTCATAAGAATAGGGGAAGGCGAAATAATTCCCATTAGGAATAGCAACTGAATTTGGATTGAATTTCTTTTTTCTCATGATTTTATTCTTTGATTTTGTTTTGATAGAGCAAAAATACCCAAATTGTACTGAATTGAATTAAACAATAAGGTTGTCAAGAGTTTTTGGTGAATCTTATGATTTCACAAGTTAAGTAAAAAACACAAGTTACACAATTCTTGTTTAGATGAAGTTTAAATTAACGAAAGAATAAATTCACTTTTTATATTGTGTTAAATTGCACCTTTATTTTATTGAAATTAAAGACTAAATTGTTTTTAATATAATTTTCATTCATCATATTAAAACTATAGTTTGTTTTTTTTTGAAATTAACTAGGTTTTATAAAAGTGTTGTTGGGTTGATTTAAGAAGGGTAGAGTATGAAAATGAGACCAGATGATTTTACAAAAGAATTTATAGATTCTTTTGTAATTGCTGCTTCAATAGAGGCTGCTTTGGGAGAGGAACTTTCTGTAGACTATTTTGATGATGCAATGGTTGTTATGGCTAATGCTTCAATGTTAAGGCAGTTATTGTCAGAAAGTACATATAATATAAGTTTATCTGTTGGAATTAACCAAAATAATGAAGATCTGTAATTTTTGACTTACAATTTCTTTAGACTAAGAATAAAAAACAATTTCTTTAGAGGAAGATGAAATTTTCATTCTAATTATGATATTTTTGTTGCCTTAATTTTATCGTTTTTGAGTTTTTTGTTTAGAGAAATTGAAATGACAAAAAAGAACATTATTATAGGGCTTTTATTGCTCTTATTTACAGGTGTTTTGCAATTTGCAAATGCACAAAACAGAAAGGAAAAAGCTGTAAGTTTTAGTGGTCAAATAGATCTTAAAAGTTTACATTATTGGAGAGGCTTTAAAAGTGGAGACGCTCCTTCTGTAGAGCCAAGTTTTTCTCTTTCTGCTGGCGGTTTTTGTGCAACTTTATGGGGAGGATATACTTTTGATGATAAGTATAGAGAGGTAGATTTAATTTTATCTTATACACATAAGAACTTTACGATAACTCTTGCCGATTATTATAATCCTGCTTTTGGGGTTTCATTTCCTGATAAGGCTTTTGTTTTTACTGCAAATAGTACAATCCATTTAATGGAAGGTATAGTAGATTATACAATTTGTCCGAAATTTCCTTTGCAGCTGAAAGCTGCATGTATCTTTTATGGTGCAGATAAAGATGTTCATGGAAATAACTATCATTCTACTTATTTTGAGGCCTTATATCCTTTCAATATTAATGATGTTAATTTTAATGTATGGCTTGGGTTTAGTCCTTTTAAAGGTATGTACTCTGAGGTGTCTGCTTTTGTGAATAATGGATTTTCAGGAATGTATAGTGTTAAGTTAGGAAAGAAAATTCAAATTCCTGTTGAAGCTTCCGTTTTGTGGAATCCATATCTTGATAAGGTATATGGACGTCTTGCAGTTTCGTATTCTTTTTAGTTGTTTAGAATTTATTCAAATAAATATAGCTTTTATCTAAATATCACTTAATTCGTACATTTGAGTGTGTTTACTAAAATTTAGATAAAAGTTATATTTATGAATCTTATTGAAAAGATCCTTTCCAGACATGCTTCAGGTATTGAAGTAAAACCTTTTGATTATGTTGATATCAAGATTGATGCTCGGGCTGCTCGCGATTTTGGTGGTCCGAATGTTGTAAAAATAATTCAAGAGAATTCTTTGGATATTGACGATTCTTCTAAAACATTTTTTACTTTCGATACAAATCCTACAGGTTCCGATCAAAAATATGCAGTTAACCAGCAATTGGTGCGTCAATTCGCTAGAGAGAATAACGTTCGTGTTTTTGATATTGATAAAGGAATTGGAACACATACCCTAATTTCGGAAGGACTTGCATGGCCTGGATCTACTTCTGTAACAACAGATTCTCATGCAAATATTCTTGGAGCTATTGGTGCTTTTGGACAAGGTATGGGCGATAAAGATATTGCTGCTGCATTTACTTATGGGAAAATTTGGTTTAAGGTTCCTGAGTCAGTTAAAATTATTCTTGAAGGGGAAAGACCTAAGGGTTTATCTGCCAAAGATATTATACTGAATTTATTGGGGATATTTGGTGCAAATCAATTACTGGGATATTCAATAGAAATGTATGGATTGTGTGTCGAAGAACTTAGTCTGGACGAGAGAATTACTATTTCATCCATGGCAACCGAAATGGGTGCAATAATTATTCTTTTCCCTCCTTCAGATGAAATTATACAGTATTGTCAAGAGAGAGCAAAAGAAGACTTCCAAGCGGTGTTTGCTGATGAAAATGCTCTATATAAGAAAGAGTATAAAATTAATGTTGAAAATTTTGTTCCAATGGTTAGTAGACCGGGAGAACCTCATGATGCTGTACCTATAAGCGAAGTTAGAGGTCATTTTATTGATTCTGCTTTTATTGGCAGCTGTACAAATGGACGAATGGAGGATTTGCGTATGGCCGCAGCAATACTAGCTGGAAATAAAGTAGCACCAAATGTTGTTTTGAAGATTGTTCCTGCAACAGATGAGATATGGAAGCAATGTTTGGAGGAGGGTATAATAAAAATATTCAAAGACGCAGGAGCTTTAGTGTCTAATGCAGGTTGTGCAGGTTGCGCTGCTGGGCAAGTAGGTCAGAATGGACCCGGAGAAGTTACGATTTCTACAGGCAATAGAAATTTTCCTGGTAAACAAGGAAAGGGACAAGTGTATTTAGCTTCACCGGCAATAGTTGCAGCATCTGCTATTTCAGGAGAGATTACAGAACCAAATAATATTTTAGCGCCAAGAGAACGTGTTTTTTCGAAAACAGTAAAATCTGGCTCTCAGAAAGAAAACATTTCTGTAAATGATAACCAAGATATTGTAGTAAAAGGCAGGATGTGGTTTGTTGATCAAGACAATATTGATACTGATATGATATTTCATAACAGATATTTAGCCATTACCAATATTGATGAAATGGGGCAGTATACTTTCGATAATTTAGAGGGATATGAAGATTTTGCTAAGAATTGTAAAAAAGGAGATATTGTTTTTGTTGGAAAGAACTTCGGTAGTGGAAGTTCGAGGCAACAGGCTGTAGATTGTTTTAAGGCATTGGGTGTTCAAGCAATTATTGCAGAATCATTTGGTGCGATTTATGAGAGAAATGCCATCAATGCAGCTTTTCCGATTATTAGCTGTGAAAAAATTAATGAAATGACTCTTAAAACAGGTGATCAAGTTCAAATTAATTTTTCGACAGGAGAGATTATTGATATTGATAAAAACACTTCAGTTTTAGCAGAACCATTTTCTGATGTTCAAATGGAAATCTATAAAAGGGGAGGATTGTTTTAGATAGATCTTTTGCTTGAAGATGATTTTTGTTTAAATATGAAGTATTTTTAAAGCATTAAACTTATTACGAATTAAGCAGTGCGTAAAGAGTATTTATAATCCGTATAGTTTTAATCCACTTCTATGAAAACTAAATTCAATAATAAACTATTGAAGAAAAAGTTGTCTTCAAGCATATTTCTAACGATTTTATTTTTTGTGATTACTATTGTTTTATTGAAATTTGCTGAAAGGAATTCTGCTATTGTAGAGTATTATTATTCTGAACATATTTACTCGTATTTAACAATAGGATTAACCTTTTTTTCTGGCAGTATCCCTTTTTCTCTTAGTGATATATTTTATTTTGTAATAATTGTTGTAGGGCTGATTTTGTTTCTTCGTTCTTTCTTTCGAAGAAAATATTTCAAGACTTTTTTGAAATATGTATTTTATACTTTCTTTTGGTTTGCTATTATTTTCACTTGGTTTTTTGGTTTTAATCGTTTCAGAGTTCCTTTAAGTGATCGTTTAAAAGTTGCTGATAAACAAATAGATTCAATGCAATTTAAATATGTGGCGAATTGGTTGGTTAAGGATGTTAATAATTTGAATTCGCTTTATGTAGAATATTCGGATAATGATTTTCAAAAACATGTCATTAACTCTTATATATTGAATTCAGCATATTTACGAGTAAAAAAACATATTCGATTATCAAAAGTAAAGCCAATAACTTTAAGTAAGTTATTTGCAGGAGCAGGTATTGCAGGTTATTATGGCCCTTTTTTTAGTGAAGTACACTTAAATTCAAAGTTGACTAAACTTGAATATCCTTTTGATCTAGCACATGAAATGGCACATAAATTTGGAATTGTGTTAGAGTCTGAAGCTAATTTTTATGCATGGTATGTCTGTTATTTTTCCAAAGATAATTCTCTTAAATATATTGCTCAGTTGAATTTGTTAAGATATTTCTTGTCTCAATCCAATTACTTTTATTCTTTAATTAAAGATTTGGGTATAAAAGATGAAGTATTAACAGATTTGCATAGGATTCAGTTGAATTGGAAAAAATATAGGAACGAGAAACACATACAAATAAGTAGGAGTTTGAATAATTCATACTTAAAAGCTGTAAAGATTGAAGATGGTATTCGAAATTATAATGGAGTAGTAAAATATGTTATGAATTATGCTATTAGTCATAGATTGATAGACCATCAGTCTGGAACAAATAATAATACCAAATAGATGGTATAAAATATTTATTACCTATTGACCGAATAGGATTTAGTATTATCTTTGTGCTTCTTTTTTTGGAGCTACAAAGAATTTTACGATATAAAACAGGAGTAATATTATGAAGAAATTAGCAGTTGTTGCTTTTGGCGGTAATGCGCTTTTAAGGGGTAATCAAAAAGGAACTATTCAAGAGCAAGAAAAAAATGCAAATGACGCTTGTCAGTCATTATTTGCTTTGTTAAAAGATGATTATAATCTTGTTGTAACACATGGTAATGGACCTCAAGTAGGTAATATTTTACTGGCAAATTCTGCAGGTAACGATATGTATGGAGTTCCAGATATGCCACTTGATGTTGCTGTTGCTTATTCTCAGGGATTTATAGGGTATATTATTGAACAACAATTAACTAATGAATTTATTAAAAGAGGAATAAACAGAAATGTTGTTACCTTAGTTACTCAGGTTGTTGTTGATAAAAATGATCCTGCTTTTCAGAATCCAATAAAACCTATTGGACCATTCTATACCAAAGAGAATGCAGACCAAGTTGTAGCTGAAACAGGTGCAATTTTTAAAGAAGATTCAGCAGGAAGAGGATGGAGAAAAGTTGTTGCTTCTCCACGACCATTAGATATCAATAATAAGCAATTGGTTGAAAAAATGGTAAGAGAGGGTAATATTGTTGTTACTGCTGGTGGTGGCGGTGTTCCTGTATATCATACAGAAGAAAATACCTTAAAAGGAATTGATGCTGTTATTGATAAAGATTTAGCGTCAAGTCTACTTGCTGTTGAAATAGGTGCTGATGAATTGTATATATTAACTGATGTTTCTAAGGTTTGTTTGAACTTCAATACACCAGAAGAAAAGAAACTAGATACTATTACAATAGCTGAGGCTAAGCAATTTATTGAAGAAGGTCAGTTTGGAGAGGGAAGTATGGCTCCTAAAGTTCGTGCTGCAGTATCATTTGTTGAAAGAACAGGAAAAGCTGCAATTATAACTTCTACTACAGCTCTTAATGTTGAGGGAGAAGGCACTCGAATTGTAAAGTAAGATATTTTAAAAAAAACTGTTCAGAATTATCTGAACAGTTTTTCATACATCATCATTTTGTTTTTTAACAAAGAAAGCTACTTTTTCTAAAGAAGTGATCATGTCATATTCTTCTAGATAAACGTCTTTGGGAACATTAACTGGTTTGGGAGTGTAGTTTAATATTCCTTTAACTCCAGAGTTTACTAGTTTATCTGCTATTGTTGTAGCAGATTCTGCAGGAACTGCCATTATTCCAATGTCAACCTTTTTCTCCTTAATGATCTTTTCCATTTCTGCTGTGTTATAGCATTCTATCTCAGGATAATCTTCTTTAATTTTTTCGTATCTTTTATCAAAAGTTGCAACAATAGATAATTTAGTTCTTTTTCCACTAAAATAATTATATAGTGCTCGGCCTAAATTACCCATTCCAACTATGGCAACATTTATTCCGTTTTCACTGTCAATTATTGTACCAATAAGATCAATTAGTTCTTTTACATTGTACCCTTTTCTAAGTGTTCCTGTATATCCAATTAGCATTAAATCTCTACGCACTTGAACAGCCGTTATATGTTGTAACTTGGCAAGTTCGTGCGAGAAAATATGCGTCTTTCCATTTGCTAAACAGTTGAGTAACGCACGCCTGTATTGGCTTAATCTTTCAATTGTCTTATGGGGAAGGTTTTTCATTAATTATTCGTTCAATATGTTAATTATTTAACAGTGCAAAAGTAGTCGGGTCATTGCAGAAATGCAAATATTTTGTTAAGTAGTTAACAGTTTAGGTAAATTACTTTATTAATAGTAATTTCATTTTTTTGTTTGTATTTAATTACTGTTAATAGTTGTTTAACGTGTTTTTGTTAATTAGATTGAATTTGAATTTTTGTCCTGACTTGATTTTACCACTCTGGCAACTTAAATTTGTTGATAGCTTGATTTTCGAACTATTGTATTTCCCTAATAAGTTCATTTTTCGAAACAATACAAAATACTATGGAAGATAAAACTGTTATTAAGGCTGTGTGTCCTGCGTGTAATCAATCTTTAATGGATGATTCTGAGCTAATCAATAATGAGGACAGTATTCGTTTGACTATTGAAACTGCTGATGAAAATGTAGGACGTGTTCACTTAAGTAGTATCTATGGAAACTACAATTATATGAGCAAATTACGAGTGCCTGAAAATGAAATTGTTAGATTTTATTGTCCATCATGCGATTCTCAACTTACAAGTGGGGAAAGATGTAATATTTGTCAAGCACCATTGGTGTCTTTAGATGTTAGAGGAGAGAATGAAGTTGTTTTTTGTTCTCGTAATGGATGTGAGAATCACAAAATTGTCTAGATATTTATAGATAATATTAAGTTTGCAATACCCACATGAAGAAAGTAATGTTTACTTTCTTCGTGTGTAAAGGGTATTATTTATCCTTAGGAAGGAACCTCTTTGATAAGCTCTTCTATTCGATTCATTTCTTTTATGGTTTGTAGCCACTCTTTAGGAACCCAATCAATACCATGGATTAGACCCATAAATGTACCAAAAACAATGCCTCTGGCAGCAGAATCCCCTCCAGCCATTACATTTTCAAGAATACCTTCTTTTGGATTCGTTTCAAATTTTAACAATAAATGCATAGTGGATGGGAATGCATTTTTTGCTGAGCACATTTGTCCAAATCTTTTTATTTCTGTACTTGTGGTTTTGTCAACACCTTTTTTTACTGGTTCTATATACTGTTGGAATATCTTTTTGAAAGTTTTTACTGTTTTAAGTTGTTCAACAGAGTCAGCAATTGAGTGATTTTCTTTTACAAGAAGAATAAGTTTTCCCAAAAAATTTCCTATGCTTAAAAGTAATGGAGAGTTGTGTGTAAGCAAAGTTTGAAGGCGTATTGCTTCATTCAATTCTTTTTCTGTATCATAAGCAAGAAGCAATGGAGCCATTCTTGCTAATCCACCAAATTCATCCGAATTACTTCCAGAATATTGCCATTGACCATTGTTGCTAAGGTGCTGAAGTGTTTTTTTGCTAGCAAAATCTATGTAGCCATTGTAGTTTTTCATTTTATCTTGCCAGAAGATGGAGAATTGTTCTGGATCAAATTTTTTATACTGACTAATAAATTCTAATAAGAATTCCATTTGATCACCATAATGTGTGAAGTCTCCAGCCGTTTTTCCTTTGTGATAAGAGTTTTCAAGAGGATTAGTTATGCCTTCGATTGTACCAAAATTATTTTTTATTATTCTGGTATCATAAATCCAATGAGGGCCAAGAGAAATTGCATCGGCTACAAATGCACAGATAATCGAATTTTTTACGTCTTCTTTCATATCTAGGTTTTTAAACCTAACAAGCTTTATATTATTCTGTTTATCTTGTTTTGAAATAATGATGAATTTTACAAATCCCTTTGTTCGAAGTCATATTTAAAGAAACCGGATTTAGAGGTGTACATTTATCACAAAATACCTTACAATCATTGATAGGTATGTCTCCAGAGTTTATTTTCTGACAAATGGTTTCTTCTTTATTTAATGAATAATCCAGTTCAATAAAATATTCTTTGTATTTATCTTTTATTTGTAAAACAGGAGAGGAGTTTTCTTTTGGAAGGTAAAATAGTTCATGGATTAAATTATAGAATGATTCTTGTTGTTTCTTGTCGATTTGAATAGCATGATTATTGGGAATATATTCATTCTTTTCAATTTTTTGTAGAATCAGGTTTAAGGGAAGTTCTTTATTTGGAGAGAATATCGGAATTAAATCTTGTTTTAAACAGATCTTTTCAAATTCATTAATAGGAGTACAACTTAAAAACTCATAAGGCATTATTAAGTATGATTGATTAGCTTGTTTAGATATTTTTTGTAGTAGGGCAGGTAAGTAGTAAAATTCACCCAAAACTTTGAATTTTATATGTCCTGCCATAATAGATCTAATAATAGCAATAGCTACTGTTAGAGCAGCATTTTCAAAACCTGTGCCTAAAAAAATAGTGTTTTCGTATTCTGTTACAGTTTTCGCATGTGCTACAATATCGAATAAATTGTCCTTACAAATTATGTTGTTCGAGTGCTCAATAATTGACGCAAGGTTTTGCCCCTCTATATCTAATTTTAAAAGTTCGGGAAATAAGGCAATTTCATTATCTTTTTCTTTAATTAAATTCTCTGTACGGGCTTTAAATTCTTTTGATATAATAGATAAAGAGTCGCCAAAACTATAGCGTGCATTAAAAGTATAGTGTTTTTTTAAAGAGTTAAGATATGTGAAATACAACCCCCCATCTGCAAAAATAACTTCCTTACTCATGTTTGTATATACTATGCGAATTAATTCTTTTTGGGTTTCGGCCTTAGAGGTACGGTGAAGTTAAAAGTACTGCCTTCTTCAACTTTACTCTCAACCCATATTTTTCCTCCGTTTTGTTCAACAAATCCTTTGCACAAGATTAATCCTAATCCTGTACCAGATTCTTCTTCTGTTCCAACATTAGAAAAGCTGGTATCTATTCGGAATAATTTTTTAAGATCATCCTGGTTCATACCAATTCCATTGTCTTGAACATATAATTTTAGATAATTATGTTTAAGATCGCAACCAATAACTACTTTACCATTTCTATTTGTAAATTTAAGAGCGTTTGATATAAGATTTCTAAGTACAGTAGAAATCATATTTTTATCCCCATAGGCTAATGTTCCTTGAGGTATATTTACCTCTAAATCAATTTTTTTACCTGCGGCCATATGACTCAATAAGTCTGTTGATTCTTTTACTAGGGATTGAATATTAATTAATTCAGGAAAGAACCTATTTTCACCTTTTTGTATTCTAGCCCATTCCAACAAATTTTGTAATAATTTATAACCTTCAGTTGCTACCTGATGTAAGTCTTTAAGAAACTGAATTTCTTCTTTTCTTTTGATTTTTACTTCTTCTGATGCAAGTATACTTGTAATTCCAATCATAATATTGAAAGGGTTCTTTAAATCATGGGCTATAATGCTAAAGAAGCGGTCTTTTTCTGTATTAATATTTACTAGTTCTTCTTTGGTTTGAACTAATTTCTTATTTATTACCTCAAGATTTTGTTTTTGAAGTGTAATTTCTTCATTTTTTTTGCTGAGGTGTTTGTGTGATCTCTTTATAGCAATACTAAACCTCAGATAAAGTAGGATAATAAAAATTGCTGCGAGTAAGAATAAAATTAAAAATCTGCGCGTGATTTTTGCTTTTGATAAATTAGCTTCATAGTCTTGCTTCTCTGCAATTCTTTTTAATTCTCTTATTTTTTCCTGTTTTTCAAATTCATAGCTCATTCCAATTTGAGCAATTAATTTAGCATCCTTTTCATTGAAAAGACTATCGGAAATTAGTTGGAATTTTTTCTGATAAATTAGAGCTTGCTTGTAATTTCTGTTTTTCTCTTCAATTTTGACAAGCTTTTCGAGTATATTGTGTTGTAAATGAAGAGAATTTATGCTTTTAGCAATTTTTAAAGCTTCTTTTTGATTTTCTAAGGCTTCTTTTAATTTATTCTGATTGAAAAGTACAGAACCAATATTGGTAAGTGAATTTGAGATACCAGATTTGTCATCAAGTTTTCTTCTGATATTTAGTCCTTTATGATAAAGTTCTAATGCTTTTATGTAATTCTTTTTCTCTTCTTCAATTGTTCCAAGGTTGTTGTATCCTGTAGCTTCTCCTATTTTATCTCCAATTATCAGATATTCTTTCAGTGCTTTTTCATAATAAAACTTTGCTTTTGTTGTATCATCTAAATAATAATAATTTACACCTAAATTATTATAAGTTGTTGCAATGTTTCTTTTTATATTTAACTGAATGAAAATATCGTTAGCTCTAAGATAAAAATCAGTTGCTTTTTTATACTCTTTGTTGTCATTGTAGATATTTGCCAACCTGAAAAAAGTGATACCAATACCTAAGGTATCGTTAATTGCTTCTTTAAGACTTAGTGCATTATAATATAAACCAATCGCTCTTGAGTAATCGTCAAGACCTTCAAAAATACTACCTAGCCTAGATAAACTTTTGCTCAATAGTTTTTTATTGTTGCTAAGAGAGTCAATTTCTATAGCATTATTTGCATAAAACAATGCAGAATCATAAATATCTAAGCTTTGATAAATTACACTTAAATTATAATTTGATATTGATCTTAAGTCGACATTATTTATCCTATTTGCTAGAGAATCTGCTTTCTTAGCAATTTTTAAGGATTTGTATAGGTCTTTTCTGTTATATTCCCAGAACAAATTGTTAAGAGATTCTATTGAATCAACAATTCGTGCAGAGTCTCTTGAAGAAACTTGCTGGGCAAAACAGGATAAATTGCTGAAACAAAATCCTAAGAGTAGAATAGAAAACAGCCTTTTGTGAAATTTTTTCATATATATTACACAATCAAGTTCTATTAGTTTTGTTAGCAAAATAATATCAAATTATTACCTTATAAAGGTACAATTTTTATGATTTTATCTTTTTCTATTTTTAAAATGTTTTGAATCTCCCCATTCATTATAACCTATTGAATCTCCAGCTAAGTGAATTCTTGCCTCCAGACAGCTCTTGCAATCTTCGGCGTTTTCGTCTATACAAGGTTTATTCTCATATAAAAGGTAATCTCCTCGATATTCATTCGAAGTAATGTTAGGCATAATTACATTTGCACCAACACTTAATGCTTTTTCTCTACCAATGGGATCGATTGCTTGCAGAGCTGTGGCAGCAGCAATATTAATATCTTTCATTAATATTCGTAAGACCGCAATCATTCTTAATGCTAGCTTAAATCTTTCTTCCTTTGGCATAAGGAGGTGTGAGAATTGATACAGGGGAGTGTCTTCATGTTCAATATAAGGTCCCATACCAATCATGTCTACATCAATGTTTTTGAAAAATAGTAGATCATCCGCTAAATCTTCTATCTTCTGAAAAGGAAGTCCGATCATTACTCCTGTGCCTGTTTGATACCCTACTTCTTTTAGGTCTTGTAGTGCTTTTATTCGGGTTTGGAAGTCATGTTTTTTATCTCGTGGATGAATCCTGTAATAAAGCGATTCAACAGAACTTTCAATGCGAAGTAAGTATCGGTGAGCACCACTTTCAAACCATCGTTGATAGGTTTCTTTAGACTGTTCTCCACAACTTAGAGTGATTCCAAGTTCGTTATTTGAAAGCTTTTTTATTTCTCTTAATAAATTGTCTATTCGGTCAATAAAGTATGGCGAATCAAGTTCTCCTGATTGAAGAACCAAGGATCCATATCCATTTTCATACGAATACTTTGCTGCTTCTAGTATTTCATCATCAGAAACATTATATCTGTTCGTATTTCTATTATCACGACGAATACCACAATAGTAGCAGTTTTTAGCACAAATATTTGAGAACTCAACAAGTCCGCGATAATAAACGACTCTACCTACATGTTTGGACTTTACTTCCAGGGCTTTCTTTGCTAATTTCTGAAGATCATTTTCATCTTTTAAACTTAAAAGATAAATAATATCCTCTTTAGTAAAGTTCTCTTTGTTTAATATGTGGTCAATATTCATTTCTCTAATTATTTTGTTCAAAAGGAGCTATAGCTCTTTTAAAAATACCTTTAACAAAAGCGATTGTCATGCCATAATTACTCACAGGAATTCCTGCTTTTATAGCTGGAGTTAGTCTGTTTTTTAATTGTTTAGTTGTGATTACACAACCACCACACTGAATTACTATTGCGTATTCATTTATATGTTCAATTTCGGCAAGCCCAGGAACTATTTCAAATTTTAAATCCTTTTTTGTGTATTCCTTTAACCATTTTGGAATTTTATGCCGACCTATATCATCACAAGATACATGATGTGTGCATGATTCAAGAAGTAGTATCTTATCACCATTTTTCAGGTTGTCAATATGTTTAGTGCCGTTTAGATAATGCTCAAAATTACCTTTAAGACGAGCAAGTACAATACTAAAGCCTGTTAAAGGGATGTGTTCAGGAATAATTTTTGATACTTCACCGAACATTTGGCTATCAGTAACTACCAAGTTAGGTTCAGGAAAGTTTTGAAGATAGTGTTTTAGTTGCGTTTCTTTTAATACAATGCAAATAGCGTTATTGTCGAGAGCGTCTCTAATAGACTGAACTTGAGGTAGAATCATTCTTCCTTCGGGAGCTTCAGAATCGATTGGTGTAATCAATAAAATTGTTTCATTTTTATTGATTAAACCTTTAAATAAAGAGGGCTTATTATAAATATTCTCTGGAATATGAAGCTTAATTTTATTGTAGATAAGATCTGGGGTAGAGTTTTTGTTGCAGGAAAATTCAACAAGAGATGTTTTCAATTCTTTTTCCAGATTATTTTTAAGATTTGAATCTATCTTACAAAGGTCAGATTTATTATGAACAATAAAAAAAGGTACTTCTGATTCTTTAAATAAGTGTATTAAATCTCTTTCAGCTTTATTAAATTCATTATTTGTAATAACAAGTATTGCTAAATCAATAATTTGAATGCTGTTTTTACTTTTCTTATTCCTTTTTTCGCCAAGTTCACCAAAATCGTCAATTCCTGCTGTATCTATAAGAATTGCCGGGCCAACGCCTTCAATCTCAATGCTTTTTTTTACGGGGTCGGTAGTAGTACCAGCTATAGCAGATACTATGGATAGTTCTTGCTGAGCAAGACAATTGATTAAGGAACTTTTTCCATTGTTTCGTCTTCCAAATATTCCTATGTGAGGTTTGTTTTCCCGACCTTTTGGTTTCATTTTTTGCTCGTTTTTTATTTGGAGAGCAAAGGTAATGATTTTGGTAAATAATTACTTTATTTCGTGGTTTAAAGAAGCTTTTTATTATAGTTTATTTTATGAATAGTAGTTTATAAGAGTGAAGTTTTTTATTGAAAATCAAATAGAAACTAATTTTTGCTCGTTACACTATTGCTAGTCTTTATAGACTAGAATTGGCGAGAATTTGTTTTGATTTAGCTTAATATCGACTGCTAAAAACGTAGATAAAGCAAATTCCGAGAGATCGGAATGGGGCTGTCTTTAAAAGATAGCCCCTTCTTTTTTTGTTTATCTTTGAAATGTAGTGAAGATATTTTGTCAATAATGCCTCCTAAGTTTTCTTTAGAAGAGAAAAAGGTGTTTTAATCTTTATTTTTCAGAAATATTCTTTTTTAGTTTGTCAGCAAAAACTTTTCTAAACTTATTTAGTTTGGGTTTTATTACAAATGTGCAATAAGGTGCATTTTTATTGTCTGAATAATAATTTTGATGATACTTCTCTGCGGGGTAGAATGCTGTAAAAGGTTCAATTTGTGTTATTATAGGTTTTGAAAAAGCTCCAGAATTATTTAGCTTTATTTTGTATTCTTTTGCTAAATGTTCTTGTTCTGGATTATGGTAAAAGATAACAGATCTGTATTGTATTCCTCTGTCAGCTCCTTGTCTGTTTAATGTAGTTGGATCATGAACTTTCCAAAAAACTTCTAATAAATCCTTAAATGAAATTAGTTTGGGATCATATATGATTTCAGCTACTTCAGCATATCCCGTATTTCCAAAAACAACATCATCATATGTTGGGTTTTTTCCTTTGCCTCCAGAATAACCTACAGTTACTGATTTAACACCTTTTAGTTCTGTGAAAAATGCTTCAGTACACCAAAAACAGCCCATTCCAAAAGTTGCAGTATCATATATTTGATTATCTTCCATTATATTATGTTTTGGTAAAGCAATTGCTTTAGGATTATTTATAATTATGCCAGCTCCCAATAAAAGTATAAAAGTTGCCAAGGCTGAAACAAATTGTCTGGTTTTCATCTTCATAGATTTAGTTTGTAATAAAGCAGCCTGCAGTTACCTCTAATGTATTTTTGTTTTGAGCATATAAAACAACTCGAATTTGTTCTTCAGAAAGTTTGTCTGGTTTGTTGATTTTTATATTAAAAACATTGTTGTTCTGAATATTTATTGTTTTAAAAGCTCTTACAATGTTAGTGTTATTCAATTTTAAGCCTTTATTTTCTCCAGATTTAATTTCCGTAACTGCACTTTTTTGTAGAACAGCAATATTTAATAATTGTTCGTCATTAATACCAATAAGTGATCCCGAAATAGAAATGCTGTCGTTAGAAAAATGTGTTACTATATCTTTTAATTGTACTTTGAGAGGTTGTTTTAGCCTATTTTGTATTTCAGTTTCTATTTTTTGTTTTAATGATCCAATTATCTGGAAATTCCCATTAATAATAAGTTGAGGAGTGTAAATGCTATTTAATTTAAAAGCTTGATTATACCAATGTTGTCTTTGTGTGAATTCATATTTGCTAAATGGATCTACCCAGCCTAAGTAGTTCCAATAGTCAACATGAAAGTTTAAATACATAATATTTTCATTTAGATGAATTGCCTTTTCTTGGATATTTGTCAAAAGATAATCTGCTTTTGGACAAGAGCTACACCCTTGAGAACTAAATAGTTCTAAAATCACTATTCCTTTTTGAGGATTTGCAGGGTAGTAGCCTTGTTTTGTCTTTTCTTCAGCGGCATAGTTGATTGTTTTAAAAAGAAATATGAAAAGAAGTATAGGAAGCAGTGTAAGTAAAGATATTTTTTTAAAAATACTCATGAGATAATTTTTTAAATTATTACTCTCTTATTTAACTTGGCTTTATATCTTTGAGATTTATTTAATGAATAAATTGGATAGTTATGAAGTTGAAAAAAAGTTTGTTTTTTCTTTTTTCTTTTACACTTTTAATGTCTTGTAGTAAAAAAGATCTTGAAAAGGAATGTAAAAAAGGGTATTTTCCCAGATATGAAAATGTGATTTATCAGGCTCATTTTAATACAAATGTATTTTTAGATCCAATTAGTTTAGGCAATGATACCCTATTATTACTTCAAGCAATATATAATCCAGATTCAGCAATATATAGATATCCAATAAGGGCAATAGTAACCCAAAAAACAGGAAAGAAGATTGTACTCTTTAATCAGGGAGAGAAGTATATTATGTTTACAAGGTCTGAAGAAAAGAACTATAATTATTACTATGAAAACCTTTGTAAGTAAACAAAGGTTTTCATAGTTGAGAGCTAAAACAGGTTTTCTATTGAAAGATATCTTTCTCCTGTATCGTAATTGAAGGTAACTACAACGGAGTTCTCAGGAATTGAGTTTAATTTTTTCTTGATTGCACTTATATTTGCACCCGTTGATATTCCACAAAGAATACCTTCATTCAATGCTAAATTTTTTGCTTCAAGCAAGGCTTCGTTATCATCAATTTTAACAATATTATCAATAAGTTCTGTATGTAGGTTCTTAGGGATAAAACCTGCTCCAATTCCTTGTATTTTATGTGAACCAGGTGATTCACCAGAAATTACAGCAGAGTTTTTCGGCTCCACTGCAAATGTTTTGCAGTTTGGGTATCTTTCTTTGACCACTTCACTTACACCAGTAAGATGGCCACCTGTTCCTACTCCAGCAAAAATGAAATCTATTGGCTGTTCAAGGTCTTTTAGGATTTCTTTAGCTGTCGCTTTTCTGTGGATTTCTATATTGGCTTCGTTTTCAAATTGAGAAGGAATCCAAGAGTTTTTATATTTTTTATGCAAATCAAATGCTTTTTGAATTGCTCCTGGCATACCTTCTTCCTTTGGAGTAAGCACAAATTCGGCACCATATGCAGCCATAAGCTTTCGTCTTTCTACAGACATAGATTCTGGCATTACCAAAAGGAGTCTGTATTTTTTTGCAGCTGCAACCATTGCCAATCCAACTCCTGTGTTTCCCGATGTAGGTTCAATAATAATAGAGTCTTTGTTAAGAATGTTTTTATTTTCAGCATCTTCAACCATAGCCATTGCTATCCGGTCTTTGATACTTCCCCCAGGATTCATCTTTTCTAGTTTAATCCAAACTTCAATATTTTTCTCAAAAGTGTTTTGAAGTTTTACCAATGGGGTATTACCTATTGTGTCAATTATATTATTTGCTTTCATTATTTTTAAATTTGAAAATCTATTGGAGATGATTTTTTATCTTGATTTCGAATTTTAACTTCTGATTGTTGATAAACTATAGAGTTGGGTGGGATACTTTTTGTTAGGAATACATTGCCACCTACGATGCTATCATGGCCAATTACTGTATCTCCACCTAGAATAGTTGAATTCGAATAAATAATTGTATTGTTTTCTATGGTAGGATGTCTTTTTGTTTGTGCTAATGATTTATCTACTTGCATAGCCCCGAGAGTAACGCCTTGATAAATTTTAACATTATCATATATAATTGCAGTTTCACCTATTACAATTCCAGTACCATGATCAATAAAGAATGATTTACCAATTTTTGCTCCTGGACTAATCTCTATTCCTGTTTTACTATGTGCATATTCACTCATAAGCCTTGGGATTAGAGGAATATCAAAGTTATAAAGGACATGACTAAGACGATACACCATTATGCTAAAAAAGCCTGGATATCCTGCAATAACTTCATCAACAGATCTTGCAGCGGGGTCAAAATCATAAATTGTTTGAGCATCTTCCATTAATGAACTGGCAATTTCAGGGAATTTCTCAAAAAAATTATTGCAAATCTGATTTCCTTCAGGACATTCTGTTTCACTAATAGAATATATAAGACTTCTCAAAATATACTCAGCCTTAATGAATTTACTTGTTTGTAGATTATCCTTGTGCTGATCTATGTTTACAGGAAATAAAATTTCTGAGCATGTATCTACAAATTGTTGTGTTAGATGCCTGGATGGGACCTTTATATTTTTCTTGAATCTGATTTGATTCAGTTCTCGAATAAGTGTTTCGTATTTTTTCATAATTCTAGATGCAATTGATTAGTATAACAACTAGATTTATTTTTTGCTCAAATAAATATTATTTGTGATTGTGTTGAAATGGGTAAAATGCTTTAATAGGTAACTTTGTTGTTTTTAGATAATTAGGAGATGTAAGTATTTGTTTGCTATTTTAAGCTTTAGGTTATATAAAGATATTATAGATAGGTAGTAGTAGGTTAACGGAATTTTATTGTCCTTTTGTTTAATAGAACATAACAAAAAGGCTATTCAATACTTTTTGAATAGCCTTTTTACTGAAATTAAAAGTACAAATCTCTTTGTCCATCTTTTATTTTCTGTATTCTATCTCGAATTTCAGGAACATTTTTTTGTCCATTCTTTTCAAGTACCTGGAGTTGTCTTTCGATCATTTCCCATCCTTTTGCTTTTACGTGCTCTTTAGCATAATCTTCTAAATATTCAGAAAGAGTGAGCATTGCATTCGGCGTGCAGAAACGTTTGATAAATCCCGGAACAGAAAATTCCATAAAATGTTCTCCTGTTCTTCCTAAGCGGTAGCAGGCAGTACAAAAAGATGGAAGATATTCTTGATCAAGAAGTTCTTCAATAACCTCACCTAGGGTGCGAGAATCATTGATTAGAAATTGTTCTCGATTTAAATCTTGTTCAGGAGATTCTTCTTCTGAATAAGATCCAATTTCCAGCTTCGTTCCTCCATCGATTTGAGAAACTCCATACTTAAGAACTTCTTTTCTAATGTTATGGTTTTCTCTGGCAGTTAAAATTAGTCCAGTGTAAGGAACTGCAAGTCTTAAAATAGCTACTAGTCTTGTAAATTCCTCATCATTAACTATATAATTTGGATTAATATCCAGAGATGATGCTTCTTGAATCCTTGGAAAAGAAATGGTATGTGGGCCTACATTGTAACATGCCTCAAGGTGATTCGTATGACGAACTAAACCCATAACTTCAAATTTCCAATCGTATAATCCGAATAGTGCACCAATACCAACATCATCTAAACCGGCTTCTTGTGCTCTGTCTAGAGAGGTTAGTCGATAATTATAATCTTTCTTCTTACCTCCAAGATGATATTTTTCGTAAGCTTCTTTATTATAAGTTTCCTGAAAAATTTGGTAGGTTCCAATTCCCGCCTCAGCAACAGTTTTAAATCCTTCAATTTCAAGAGGAGCAGCATTGATATTCACACGACGGATTTCTCCGTTGCCTTCTTTTACGTTATAGACTGTTTTTGCCGTTTCAGCAATAAATTCCGGGCTGTATTCAGTATGTTCACCATAAACGAGAATTAACCGTTTTTGGCCATTTCTTTCAAGTGCTTTTGTTTCCTTAACTAATTCTTCTTCAGAAAGAGTTTTTCGAATAGCATCTTTATTTGAAGAACGAAATCCACAGTATTTGCAATTGTTTTTACATTTATTCCCTACATAAAGAGGAGCGAATAAAACAATGCGATTCCCATAAACTTGTTCTTTTAACTGTTGAGCTCCTTTTTTGATTTCGGCAATCAGTTCCGGATCGTCTGCATTAATTAAAACCGCAGTTTCTTCTAATGTAAGGCGTTCTTTAGAAAGCGATTTTTGAATAACTTCCTTTACTCGTTCTTTGGAGGCTTTAGTGTTGTTTATTAAGTCCCAAATTTCTTCCGAATCGATGAATGGCTCCATTGGCCTATCTTCGATACTATACTTTTCTGGTTTAAACTTCATTCTCCACAGACTTTTTTTCTAAATAGGGTACAAAAATACTTAATTAAGAATATAAACCATAACCTTTTGGCTTTTGTTGGCAATTTTTACTATTTCCAAATTGTTGAATTTTAGTCTATTTTCTTTCGAGAATTGTTTATTCATATTTTACTATTGATTATGTTTTTTGAACATAAAATGTAAATAGATAACCAGATATTAGAAATACTATAGATTACAAAACTTGCGGAATATGTTTGCTAATTGATTATTTCATAGAAATAAATTGGTTTTGAAAATAATATAAGAAATATGAAACTTTTGTTTCTATAGGGGTGTAATTTAGGATATGAAAAAGTATTTTGAAGAAAAACAGAACTGATATATTTATTTTGATAAATAGTCGTTCCAATAAAAGATATTTTTTCCGGTTCAGGCAGATAAGAAAAAATTCTTGGATGCCAAAAAGGCTGTCCTTTCTGGGCAGCCTCTTTTTGATTATATGTTGTCCCGTCCTAAAATAGCGTTACAAGATTTATATAAAAATTAAACTAATTAGAATTTAGTATTTCAATGGTCAGCATTGTTCTGGTCATTATTTCTGAATATTTTCTTTCGTCGGTATCGTAAATTTCCGGATCGTATTTTGTGAGTAAATTTAATGACTCTTGAAGTAATTTTCTGGGTGTTTCGTCTTCAATATTTATTTCTACATAGAAAACAGCTAAATTCACTAATGTTCCTGCGTAGTCTAGGACTTGTTCCTCTGGATCTCTTGTAAAGAGTTCTTTTCTTATTTCTAGTGATTTGAAAAGTAATTTTTCAACTTTTTCTAATTTATTTAGGTTTATAAAAATAGCAGCCATATTGTTTAGAATAGAAGCATGTTCATCCATGCATTCATAGTCATACTCAGGAGTTTCTTGATAAAATTGAATAGCTTTTCGGTAAAAGTTTAAAGCATTATCACTGATTTGTGAAACCATAAAATAATCGCCCATTTCTTGGCATATCTTTGCAAATGTTTTGTAATGGTTAATTTTGTCTTCCTTTGATAAGGAAACAAAAAAACTTTCAGTTTCTAAAATATTATGCATTGCAGATTCAAAATCACCGCTTTGTAATTGAATTTCAATCCACAAGAAATTAACGTTTAATTTAATTTCTAAAGCTAATGCATAATTAACCTTAAGTTCTTCAAGAAACATAATTGTTTTTTGGCAGTGATTAAAAGCTGCTTTTAAATTACCTTTTGATTTTTCTAATCTTGATATCTTATAATTTAGGGTTAAAGACGATCTTATTTTTGATTGCTTATCAATAGAAACATTTTCTTCTAAAATACAGAGGGCTTTATTGTAATATCTTTTTGCTTGTCCAAGGTTTTCCTTTTGTAAGTAGAAATCAGCAAAACCTTCATATAGGGCAATTAGATCTAGGTTTTCTAGATTTGAGTTTTTGTTTTTGTTAATACTTTTAATGAATAATTTTCTTGCTCTACGATATTTACCTAATATAGAATATAGATTTCCTATTGAAAATATAATTCTTGCCTCGCTAGTTTGAAGTTCTCTTGATTTCTTTGATTTCTGTAAATGTTTAATATTTGAAAGAGCTTCTTTAAAGTAATTTATTGCAATATCAAAATCGTTATTTTCGAAATGTAAATAAGCGAGTTGAATTAAACCTGTTATGTAATTATTTTGAAAACTATTAGGGTTTGAGTTTTTTGTTGCTTTTATCTCATTGAGCAGGGCGGTTGTGTTTTTTATCTCACTTAATAGAGTAGGGCGATCTTTACTAAATGTAAAAGGATCGTTTGAGGAAAAGTTCTGATCGATGAAAATAAATTCAGGATTATTATTTTGATCTTGAATTATATCGGTCTCTTTTTTTATCATACAAGAGTGATTTATAGTTTTGAGGTAGAGTGGAGGCTCTGTTTTTTTGAGGGATTCTTATGATATTTAACAGAGGGAAATCTGAATGTAAATATACGATTTTTATAAAAGCATGTTAATAGAAGAGTTTTTTAGCTATTCTTTTGTGAATCGAATTAACTAAAAGGTCTTTATACTACATTTAAAATAGAATAATGTTTGAAGGAAAAGTATATCGAGTATTGAAAAGATTAATAGATTGCAGAAATTCAAATACTTGTGTATTTGAATATTGTATTAAAAGGTAAATTTAGTAATGGTAAAGTAAAATGGAGCTGTTTAGTTTTATACAGCTCCATTTTATTATTGTATTATTTTTTGCACCATTTATTTAACCAACCAGCAAAGGTTCTTTGCCATAAGATACCATTTTGAGGTTTTAGAACCCAATGGTTTTCATCTGGGAAATAAAGGAATTCAGCAGGTATGCCTTTAAGTTTTGCTGCATTATAAGCTCCCATTCCTTGATTAAAAGGTATTCTATAGTCGTTTTGTCCATGAACAACTAGGATTGGAGTATCCCATTTGTCAACAAATTTATGAGGGGAATTTGCAAAACTTCTTTGAGCAGTCTTATTGTCTTTTTCCCAATAAGCACCGCCTAAATCCCAATTTACAAACCACATTTCTTCAGTTTCTGTATACATTGATTCAAGATTAAACATTCCGCAATGTGCTATAAAAGCTTTGAATCTTTTATTATGATGTCCTGCCAACCAATAAACAGAAAATCCTCCATAGGAAGCACCTACTGCAGCCAAATTATCTTCGTCAACAAAAGGTTCTTTTGCAAGAGCATCTATTGCACTAAAATAATCATTCATATTTTGTCCGGGGTAGTCTTTACTGATTTGTTCTTTCCATTCTTGACCAAATCCAGGTACGCCACGGCGATTAGGAGCAACAACGATAAAGTCGTTAGCTGCCATCATTTGAAAGTTCCATCTAAAAGAGAAGAATTGACTTACGCCACTTTGAGGACCTCCCTGACAGTATAGAATTGCAGGATATTTTTTATTTGGATCAAAATGAGGAGGGTAGATTACCCAAGTTAGCATTTTTTTACCATCAGTAGTTTCAATCCATCTTTCTTCTACTTTACCCATTTTTAATTGATCAAGGGTGTTTTTATTGGTAAAAGTAATTTGTTTTGCTTCTCCGCTTTCAGGATCAACATTGTATATTTCTGATGGCATAGAAATGCTCATACGTCGAGCAATAAGTTTTCCATTTACAGGAGTTACACTTTGATAATTGTGAGCACCTTCTGTAATTTGTTTAATATTCTTATTCGCTACATTTAATTTAAAGATTTGATCTTTTGCCTGCTTGTTAGATATGAAGAAAATGTTTTCTCCATTTTCACTCCATGTCAATCCATGAGCATCATTATCAAATTCTTTTGTGTACTCTTGGTTTTCTCCTGTTTCAATATTTCTAATCATTATACGATTACGATCAGCTTCATAACCATTGCGTTTCATGCTTTCCCAAGCCAACATTTTCCCATTAGGACTGAACACAGGATTTTGGTCATAACCCATTATTCCTTCACTAAGGTTTTGAGTCTTTTTTGTGTCGATGTTATAAAGATATACATCTGTATTGGTGCTTAATGCATAGTCTTTTCCAACTAGTTTTCTACTGGTATAAGCAATAGTTTTTCCATCTGGGCTCCATGAAATTTGTTCTGTTCCTCCCCATGGTTTTACAGGACTTTCATAAGGTTCGCCCTCCATAATGTCTACAATATTATTAAGCTTATTTCCGTCAAAATCAGCAATAAAAGGGTGTGGATATGAATCAACCCATACGTCCCAATGTCTATACATTAAATCGTCTTCAACTCTACCCGTTGTTTGAGGAAGGTCTTTATAAAGTTCCTTGAATTTTTTTTCAGGATATATTTCTCTTACAAGAAGAACTTTTTTTCCATCAGGAGAAAATTTGAATCCGCTAATACCATTTTCTATATCTGAAATTTGAGTTGGATTAGTGCCATCAGTGGTCATAGTCCATAATTGCATAGATCCTGATTCAAAAGACATATATGCAATCTTTTTTCCGTCGGGAGTCCATGTTGCAGAGTAAATGCCTCTTGGCGTTTTGGTAAGTTGTTTGGCATTGTTGCCATCAGTATCTAAGATGTATAGATCTCTATTGCTTTTATTTAGAGGGACATCATAATATGATACTCCATAAAGAATATGTTTGCCATCAGGAGAAATTTGCTCATCACTAAGTCTTCCCATTGACCATAAGACTTCAGGAGTCATTACATCACTCTTTAACTTAATGTCTTTTGGACCAATATAAGTTTCTTGTGCAGGTTTGTTGTCTGCTTTTTTACTTTCTTGTGGGTTTGAGCATGCAACTAATGCTGCGAAAGAACAAACTGCCGCCCAACGAAAAACATGTTTCATTTTTTTTCTTGATTATGTTATGAGTATTTTTCGGTGGCAATTTAGGAATTATTTTTTAGGTTTTACTTCAGATTCTATGGGGTACTTTAGATTAGAAATATTTTTAATTTGTGCTTTTACTGATCCAACAATAATTTTAGCAGAAACCTGTATTGGGATTCTGTTTCTATCACAACTTATCCAAACGTCTAGATCTTCTCCACCTTTAAAGATAGTTCCTTTAACCAGTAAAGCTGTAAATTTATAACATCTGAAAACTTTTCCTGAGCGTGTTTTTATGTTTTCAATACCTCGGTATTTGACAAATAAATCGTGGATCTTATTATCGATTATTAATCTGAAAGGTATTTTGGTGCCAATTTTTTTGTTTTTAAATTCAATACTTCTTGCATAGTAAACTGCTGTTAATACATCTAATGTTCCTTTTTTTAGTCTTTGAATACTATCTCTTTTAAAAGGTTTTTTGTTGCTAATCAGTTCAGATTTAATTATTTGTTTTTTATGGTAGAAGAAGTATTTATTTCTCACCCAATTATCACCTTCATTTGTGTTTCTGTAAAAATAGCTTGGTGATAAATTGTTTTTTGAGGCAGTAGAGGTGTAGTAATCCCTTATCTTGTAAATCCAATCATATTTTGTTCTGGAGCGACCTTCTGAATAGAATAAGAATTCATTTTTATTTTTACTTTTTATTTCAAAACTAACGTCACCGGCAGTAATCCAAATAGGTCCCCAATTATAGGAAGCATAATACTCTAATCGTTCTCCTTCATTAAAAGCTAAAACTGTATCTAAAGTTTGTCCATAAGATTGTGAAGATATGAAGTGAGATATAGAGAATAATAAGGCAAATAATGTTTGTTTTATACAACTTTTCATGGATAGCAAAAATAAAAAAAAAGAGCTTAAATATTTATTATTTAAGCTCTTTTTGTGGCGAGAGCGAGAATTGAACTCGCGACCTCCGGGTTATGAATCCGACGCTCTAACCAACTGAGCTACCTCGCCATATAAAATATAATATGCGTTAAAATAAGAACTGTGTGGCGAGAGCGAGAATTGAACTCGCGACCTCCGGGTTATGAATCCGACGCTCTAACCAACTGAGCTACCTCGCCGTTTTGCGTGTGCAAAGGTAGAATAAAAATAATATTGAGCAAGCTTTTTGTTAAAAAAAGCATAAACTTTTTTATTGTTATTTCTCAGTAATAGTCGAACATTCGGAAAATCAGGCTACTTATGAGAAAGCTGTTTTTTTGTTTTTTTTACTAATGTTTTGGAGATTTTAGTTTGTGATAAATATAATCCGCCAATTACAATAATAATCCCGATTATTTTATGAGTTGTTAATTTTTCATTTAGATAAAAAAATGCCGTTATCGCTGTGAATACAGGAAGTAAATTGAAATATAAGTTGGCTTTACTTGCTCCAAGTTTGTTTATTGAATAGGTATATAGAATAAATGCTACTGAAGAAGCAAAAATAGCTAAAAGAAGCATTGATCTTATCGATTCTATAGACGGTTTTACAGAAATTAGTTGTTCCCATTCCATAAAATATAAGAAGGGAAGGTAGAGGAGTACACTAATTGTGTTTTGATACAAAATTATTATTATTGGATTGTATGATTGACAAAGGTTCTTTTGTACTACACTATATAAAACAGCAGCAATAACCATAGACGATTCAATTATTACGCCTGTAGGAGATGCGTTGAACTGAAAATCGCGACTGGTTAAAGTTATAAAAACACCAATTGAAGATATGATCAATCCAATAAAGAAAATTGCTTTGAATCTTTCTTTTAAGAAAAAATAAGCTGCAATTGGAGTAAATAAAGGAAGTGTAGAGACGATTACTGATGCATCTGTTGCATTAATTCTTGTTAATCCTTCATATTCAGCAAAAAAAGTTAGGAACGGACTTAGTATCGCTCCAATTATCATTGTTTTCCAATCCTTTTTTTGAATCTTTAATTTTAAACGAAATAATTTACTAAAGCCTAGTAAAAAGATTGCAGATATAATAAGTCTAATTGTGATTGTAGATATGGGACCAAAATCATGAAAAGCAATTTTTGACCATACAAAAGAGATTCCGAAAATAAAACTGGCAATAAGAGCAGAGCCAATGACAAGTAATTTCTTCATAAACAAAAAATAGAGTAAAAGGGTCTTTAAACAAATTTACTCTTTTGTTTTGAATTACTTAATTTTGTTTCTGCTCTTATGTTGTTAATTTATTTTGATGATATTATTTCTTTTTTACTTTTAAAAAAGGCTATGTTTTTAAAGTTTATTTGAGAAACATAAAGTCCTAGAACTACTACAAACATTCCTAATATTTTATCTGTAGAGAATGTCTCTCCAATCATAAAGAAACTAAACATAGCAGTAAAAACAGGAATCAAATTTGAATATAAATTGGTTCTTGAAACTCCCAAATGTTTTAGAGCAAATGTGAATAAAATAAATGCTACAGCAGAAGCAAAGAAAGCCAATTCAAGCATAGTTATTACCAATTCGGTTGTAATTGGTGTACTAATAAAATCTTGGTATTCTTGTATGAAAAAGAATGGAGCAAAGTAAAATGAGCTAATAATATTTTGATACTTGACAATGGTTATAGCACTATACTTTTTAGTCAATTTTCTTGTCATTATACTATACCAAATAGCGGCAAAAACTGCTCCAAATAAGAATAATACTCCTTTGGGATCGGCTTGAAATGAAAAGTTCTTATCAACCAAAATAAACATTATTCCTCCAGTAGAAACGGCTAGACCTGTAATATTTAATAAAGACATTTTTTCTCTTAAAAAAATGAAGCCTGCTAAAGGAGCGAACAGTGGTATTGTAGCTACAATTATTGAAGCCATAGTGGGACTCACTAATTCAAGACCATAATTTTCACAATAAAAATATAGAAAAGGGCTAGCAAGAGCTGATAATATCATTGTTAACCTGTCTTCTTTTTTTACTTTTTCTTTGTTTCCAAATATCTTTGATATTGCAGCAAGGATAAAGAACGAAATAATAAGGCGAATAAAAATTGTAGTTATAGGCCCGTAGTAATTAAAAATTATTTTAGTCCAAACAAAAGTAAGACCAAAAAGCAACATTCCGCCAATGGCAGCGCCATGTGAATACCAGTTTTTCATATGTACAAAAATTCAATAAATCTTGTGTCATTTATGGGTTTTGCCCCTTTGAATATCGCATTTTAACGTAAATAGTGACTAAATATTATAAAAAGACTTTGTTTAAAGTAAAAGCGGACTTCAGGAAAAATTTTTTAATTGTAGAAGATTTAATTATCTTTATGATAGCTTGTTCATATACCTCCATAAACCCAGATATGTCGCTTGTTAATAATTCCTAATTAACAATTCTTTAAGAATTTATATTATTTATCATCGTTTTTCAATGCAAAACACAAGATATGAGGCAAGTTTTTGATTGGATTTTGGATTTTCTATTATTCTTAATGTATCCTTTTTTTTCTCCTAGTATTAATTTATTTAATTCTGGTTTTTTGGAAAAAGCATCAGGAAAGGTTGTTCGTAGAAAAAGAGAATTGGCGCCTTTTACACATTTAAATTTATCTGGTTCTTTTGATGTTTTTATTCAGAAAAGATCTGAGTTTTCTGTTGAGATAGAAACAGATGAAAATTATCATGATAATGTTGTTTGTAGAATTGAACAGGGGATTCTTCATATAGCTTCTTTTGGATCTTTTGTAAATACAAGTACTTTGAAGATAATAATTTATATATCTGACCTCAAAGAGTTAAAGGTTTCAGGTGCTGTTCGTGTTTTTTCTCCTGTAAATGTTTTTGCCTCCAGCGCTCGTGTTATTGCCTCTGGAGTTCCAAAATTAGATTTAAAAGTGAGTGTAGATTCTTTTACGGGAGTTCTAAAAGGTAAGTGTTCTTTAGACTTAGAAGGAGATATTTCTCGTGCTCATTGTTATGTTTTAGGAGCTTCTTCTCTAAAAGCTTTAAATTGTTCTGTGAAATCTTGGTGTATAAATTCTGATGGAGCTTCTGTATGTTATTTAAATGGTTTGAATAGAATAAAAGCAGAGTCTAGAGGGGTGTCGAGAGTTTTCTATATAAAGAGAAGAGCATTGAAAAAAGAAGAAAATAAGAATGGAATTTATGGTATGCAAAAGGTTTAAGTTTTTTTAATGTTTTTTTGTCTTTTAATTAAAAGGCAATTTGTATCTTTTGACGTGTGTATTTAGATAGTTGTTTTAGTCTTGTTTAATCCTTTCGAAAATATTCAAATTATGGCTTTTTGTTTAAATGATTATTACGAAAAGGTACCTGAAGTTAATCGTTATGATTCTGGTAGTTCTTCTAAAGAAGAAGATAGTAAAGGGTTGTTATATAAAGTTTATGGGTACCGTGTAGGAAAACTTTATGATAAATCAGAAATTGAAAAGAATCTGATAAGAAAATTTTGCTCTCATGTAGATATTCGAATCTATGAAATTGGTGATTTCGTCTTGTTCTTTAAACAAAAGTATAATTCTTGTTTTGAATTATTCTTTATCAGAGAAAAACGATTGAGCTATAGAAAACACCAGAATCTTAAATTTTAGATTTACTTAAGTAAATGGCAATTTTTTATATAAATATATGTCTGTTATTTATAGTCTTCTCGATTCCTATATTCCTTACTTGTATTAAGCTAATTATAATAATTTAATTGTTTTTCCTTTAAGTCTAAGAAGGGTAAAGGTAATGATTGTGGGCTTTTCTTAAAACCATGCAGATATAGGTTCAATCAAAGCTAGCAACCGTTACCATTCTTACCTTAAGTCACTACCATTCCTACCTTTAATTCCACAATATCTACCTCTAATTTACTCTATACCTCCTAGATATTAGGTAAAAACCTCTTAGGTATTAGGTAAAAACCTCCTAGATATTAGGTAAAAACCTCCTAGGTATTTGACGAAAATCTCCTAGGTATTTGATGGAAACCTCCTAGGTATTTGATGGAAATCTACTGGGGTATAATACAATCATTACCTGCCTTGGTCTAAAAGTAAAGTAACATTGCATATTAAAGATACTTATATGGAGTGTGCTTGTTTATAGTATGTATACAGAGAGAAACGCTTAATTGTAATAGTTTTTATTTCCGCTTTTGTACACTTGAATTATTCTTTTACAACTTTATTATTAAGGAATTTAAGAACTGATAAAATATAATTGTCGTGTATATAAATATCTCAAAAGAGAAAAGGAGTATTTTGAGAAAAACACTCCTTTCTTATCATTAGTCAAATTTTATAATTTCCTTAAGAGCTTCTAATGAGATAATTTTAGTTTTTAAATCTTCAGCCTTTTTTAGTTTGCTAGGTCCAATTTTTTCTCCAGCTACTAAATAATCTGTTTTTTTACTTATACTACTTGATATCTTACCTCCATTTTCTTCGATTTTTTGTTTTATCAAATCTCGAGATAAGTCGAATGTACCGCTGATAACAAAAGTTTTTTGATTTATTGGGGAGTTGCTTTCTTTTTCTTGTTCAGTAGTATCTTCAAATTGTACGTAAGGACGTAGATTATCTATAAGGAGTATGTTTTCCTTGTCAGAGCACCATTGAATTAATGAGTTTGCTATTTTTTCGCCAATTTCATCTACTGTAATTATGTCTTCATATTGAGCGGTAATTATATTGTCAATAGTTTTGAAGTGCTTCACAAGTTTTTTTGCTACCGTTTCTCCTACAAATCGGATTCCCAGACCGAATAGTACTTTTGCAAAACTTATTGTTTTTGAATCTTCAACACCTTTTAGAATGTTATTGACTGATTTTTCTTTTAAGCTTACTTTTTTTCCACTATCTACTTTTTTCTCAAGTCCTATTAAATCTTCGTATTTTAGCTTATATAAATCTGCAGGAGTTTTTACCAGGTTGTTATTAAATAGTAGATCGATCTTGCCTTCTCCTAAGCTGTTGATATTTAGAGCTTTTTTGCTAATAAAATGTTCTATTCTTCCTTTTATTTGTGGAGGACATTCTTTTTCATTAGGACAATAGTAAGCTGCTTCTCCTTCTTTTCTTATGAGGTTGGATTTACATTCAGGGCATATTTTAGTAAATTCTATTTTGGCAGAATTTTCTTCCCTCTTAGATTTATCGACACCAACAATTTTAGGAATTATCTCGCCACCTTTTTCAATGAAGACATGGTCGTGTGCATGCAAATCTAGTTCGTTGATTACATCTGCATTATGTAATGAAGCTCTTTTAACAGTTGTTCCTGCCAAGAATACAGGCATTAAGTTTGCAACGGGAGTTATAGCTCCCGTTCTTCCAACTTGATATTGAATTGAAACAAGTTCTGTAGATTTTCTTTCTGCTTTAAATTTATAAGAGATTGCCCATCTCGGATATTTTGAAGTGAAACCCAATTCTTCTTGATCTTCAACATTATTCACCTTAAGAACTATTCCATCAATATCAAAGGGGAGCATACTTCGTTTTTGATCCCAAAGATGAATAAAGTCCATTATTTCTTTAATGTCTTTGCACAAACAAGAACTATCAGAAACAGGAAGTCCCCAACTTTTTAATAATTCAAGATTCTCTGATTGAGAGTTGAGTTTCTTTTCAGAACTCATCAAATAGTAAGAGAACAGTGCCAGAGGTCTTTTGGCAACTATACTTGAATCTTGTGTTTTTACAGTTCCTGAGGCAGCATTTCTAGGATTTGCAAAAGGCTTTTCTCCTTTTTTTAGTTTCTCGTCATTAAGTTTTTCAAAACCTGCATGGGGATAGTATATTTCTCCACGAATTTCTAAGTTATGAGGATGATTTGTTCCCATAAGCTTTAGAGGCAGAGATCGAATTGTTTTTACATTGGCAGTAACATCATCTCCAATAACGCCATCTCCACGGGTTACTGCTTTAGTGAAAACGCCATCTACATAGGTTATGCTTATTGAAATACCATCAAACTTTAGTTCACAAACATAGTCAACTTTTCGTTCTAGTATTTTTTGAACTCTATTATCAAACTCCACTATTTCTTCTTCAGAGTATGTGTTGTCAAGAGAAAGCATAGGGTATAGATGCTTAGTCTGAGTAAACTCTTTGGTTATATCTTTTCCTACTTTCTGAGTAGGAGATATAGGAAGTATGAGTTCAGGGAATTCATTTTCCAGGGATTCGAGTTCCTTTAGCAACTGATCAAAATCATAATCAGATATATCTGGATCATTTTTTACATAATACAGATAATTATGGTGATTTAATTCTGATACGAGTTTATGTATTTTCTTTTCTGCCTCAGTTCTTTTCATAATTGCTTACTTTTTTAGGAAAGATATCTTTATTGCGGTAAATAATTGAAGTTTGATTTGCATTAATCGGATTAATATAATGTAAAAATTCATCTACAAATCCGGGTTTAATTACTGTGTCAGGAACAATATTAGGTAGGATGTTTTTTATGCTATCAACTCTTGCCTGTAAATTATCAGGACCTTCAAAAATAACAAAAGCAGGTTCTTTTTTACTTTTTTCTATTTCATTTTCAACAGTATTGCTACCTGCACTTTTCGATATTTCATAGATAGGAATCCATTGATTAAGGTAGAAACGAGGAGCTTGTTTTGTTGAATATTCGTTAGTATTTTCAATAATCATTGACGGAATATTTGGGTAAGCAGATAAATACGTCATTGTTTCTACTCTTGCTTTTTTTGAATACATAACACTTATTACTGGAAGTAAGGCTAAATTAATGATCCAAAAAAATATCCAACAAGCACGGTGCAGTTTAATATGGTTTTTCCAAAACCTAGAATTATCTTTAAATCTATTCCATCCAATTATCCCTAGTATAATTATAAAAGGAAGTACTGGCAGAATAAAACGTTCTTGTTTATTTGGAAAATATGAGTGGAATAAGAAGAACAATAGTGTTGGTAGAAATATAATCAGATTCTTCTTCCAGTTTTGAAAAAAGCCGAAAATAAAGAAGATACTTATAGGTGGAATAAGTATGCCTGCTATAAGAAGCAAATAAGTGTACCATGGAACAACATTGTAATCTTGTGCATGAGTAAGGTTATATCTAATGTATTCGCCTAATTCAGTAAATGGTGTTCCCCAAATAAAAATATCTATTCCCCCCTGAATAAGAACAATGCTAACTAATGTTCCTATGGCAACAAAAAATGTTTCTTTCCATTTTTTTCTAAATAATAGGGCTAAACCAACACCACCCGTAAACATAATTGTTTGAAATCGTACAGAAAATGCCAAACCAAAAAGAAAGCCTGCCCAAATTAAGGGAAGCATGTTTTTCTCTTTATTTTCAAAATTGATTGTCTTTGAGATACCAGCAAGTAAAAGAGGAACGCAAACCACTTCAACCAGGTTTCTAACACTTAAAAAGGGTAGTATAAAGTAAGTAGCAAGAAAGATACCCACAATTCTTGCATTTTTTAAATTACTTATCTTTTTAGTTATATTAAATGAGATGCTGACGATCAATAGTGAATAGAACGCATGTAAAATGCGAATTATTAACATTTGAAATTGAGGGTTTTGAACACCTATGAGTTTAAAAAAAGAAAAAAGAAGATAATGAATTCCTACATAAAAGAAACTGTGTCCTTCAGGGCCAACATTTCCTGGTGACCAAGGAAGCCAATGGTTATAATCATATCCATCTACCCATGATTTTGATGCTTCAATAATTAAAAAATGATCATCATGCATTCCAAAGCCTTTGCTAAAGAAGGCAGCAATAATTCTAAAAAATAAAGCAATCCCAATTATTAATTTTAATGGGCTTTCATCCCACAATTTCTTAATTTGTTTCATTTCTTCTTGATTCAATATTATCTTGGCGAAAATACAAAAATCAAAGTCTTTGAACTTACATTTTGAAAAAAAACTAAAGTCATTAACTTGCTTTGTACATTGTTGCTAATATGAGGAATGAAACGGAAAACTATATGAATAGAATATGAATGAAATTTATGTGTAGACACAAAAAAAGCCAGAATAGATATTGTAAATTCTGACTTGATTATGAGTTTGTTTTACTATTAAAAGTAATTAAAACTAAAATAGAGTAAGATATTCATAATAAACTTCTCCAAGTTTATCAGGATTTATCATCAAAACAGGAGTATTTTCTTTGTTGTACATTATTTTTTCATCCCAGGCAACATGATTAAAATCAGGAGAAAAAATATCTGCATTTGTAAGGATTGTAATCATATTTGCATTTATTTTTCCTGCATATTCAATCAAAGAGTCGGCAAAATGTTTTCCTGTTTCTGTTTCCTCAAGGATGAATGGAACATCATACTTTTGAAATTCTTCTTCAATCTGTTCTGTAATAATATTAAGTCGGTACTTAGAATCAATTTCAGATTGATGTTGTCTTAGAATATGAACAGTAAGCTTGAATACCTTAGATAATAATATTGCCCACTGAACTTTTTGTCTTGCTTCGGTAAAATTATGAATAGGGAAGACCATTTTCTTCGCATAATCATGTATTTCACTATCCTGAACTACCAATGTTGGTATAGGTGATTTTGTTACTAATTTAAGGGCATTATCTCCAAACCATTGTTTAAGTCCTGTTTTTTTGTGGGCAGCAAGAACCATCATATATGCTTTTTGTTCTAAAGCTTCAGTGGTAATTACTTCAAAAAGATTACCCTCTCGAATCAAGAATGATATATTTATATCTTTTTCCTGAGAATACTTATCCTGAATAGTTTTGAATTTTTCTTCCAGATCTTTAATGGAAATATTCTCCTTTTGCATGCGAACTTTTCTTTGGTGATTAATCACATGTATAAGGATTACTTCTGATTTGAGTTGTTTGGCAGTGTACATTGCATGAAATATAGAATGCCTGCAATGGTCGCTAAAATCTATGGGTACAATGATTTTGTTTTCGAATTTCTCTTTCATAGTTGGAAGTTAGGGTTTAGGTTATAATAAGGTCCTGCAGAAATTTCGGCATAAGAATAGAGCAGGAAGGAAGATTTCTAAGGAAACATTTTGTAGAAAAAAAAGTTTAAAAGCTGGTAATGCAGCTTTTAAACTTTTGACTGGAAAATATTAATGAGGAATAATTTTTTTCCAGTTGAAGTCTCTTGGGTTTATACACATTACAGGAATTTGAGATTGATTTAGGATGATTTCCTCATCATAACTTCCCATAATAAATGATTTAACACCTTTATCTGGATTAGTCATTATCATAATCATCTCACTGTTGATTGATGTTGCGTAGTCAATCACGTTCTTTGTGAAATTACCTGATTCTGCTTTAATTGTGCTGTATTCTACTTCGTTTGCTTTGAAGTGATTGGTAATTAAAGTAAGAGCATCATCTATTGCTTCGCTATCTGAATGGTAGATATGTATCTTAGCATTGAATTTTTTTGCAACAAAAGCAGCCCATTTTGTTTTTTCCCACGGACCTGCATCTGAAGTAATAGGAAGAACCATATTGTTGACTCCCTTATTAATTTCTCTTTTCTGAACAGTAATTACTGGAACGTGTGCACTTTCAATAACTTTAATAATGAAGCTACCAGTAAGTTTTTGCATACCTACTTTTCCGTGTGTTCCAATATAAATTAAGCCAGCTTTAGTTTGATCTGCAATTTCAGAAATAGTGCTAAAAATATTACCTTCTTTGGCAATAGTTTCTACTTCAATATTATGATCATTCTTTAATTTAGCAGCAATATTATTTAACTTTTCAGTTACAGCATCGTCAGATAGGTTTTCTTTTTTAAGATCAGCCTTTGTATTCTTATCGATAATATGAAGCAGAATCAATTTATAACCAAGTTCTTCTGCTGTTTCAGCCCCCATTTTCACTGCATTGTTACCTACTTCCGAAAAATCGGTAGGAACAAGTAGTACCTTGTTGTTAATTGTTTCCATGGACGATAATTTGTATGATTGTTACAATATTGTTTATTTCATTTGAGAGAAAAGACTTTTTATTTCTTTTAAGTTCTTTTCTTTTCCCTCATTTCTGAGCTCTTGAGCTGTTTTGGTGTAGAAGGAGTGTCCTTCCAAGAAGTTTATTTGAAATTGGTACCAATCTTTTAGGGATATCTTTCTTAGTCCTAATAATTCCCATTCATATCTTAGTTGGTGTGATATCATAAAGTAATCATTTCTCCCAAGATAATCTAAATCGGCATCACAAATTATTCTTTGCTCAATTGTCTTTGCACTCTGGGGCAGTTTTGTTGAGAGGATCATACCACTGATAAAAGAAATGTCATTTTCACTATAGCCAAAAGTAGGTAAAATTTCTTTTGCTATTTCTATAGACGCTTCTTCATGTCCGGCATATGTATTAAGCATACCTGTGTCATGAAATAATGCTGCAGTCTTCATAAGAAGGATTTCTTTTGGAGAGAAATCTTTAGATTTAGCAATTCTAACTGTAGAATCGATTACATCTATAGTATGGTTGATATTATGGTAGTGAAGACTCGGATTAAGATCCTTAATTAAGCGTGGTACTATAATTTTATATGCCCCTTTATAATTCATATCAGTGGTTTATTCTGCGAAAATAAAAAAAATAAAACATTTTTTATTGTAAGTCAGCTTACTTACTATCTAACGATTCTATACCATCCCATTTTTCAGGACTTCCGAACTCTAGATATTTTTTACATCTATTGATATAGATCGAGAAGACTTTGTCTTGCTTATTTATTGAATGAAGTTCGGTAAACACAATTAAGGCTTCTTCAAATTGTCTGTTATGATAGAGCTTTATTCCATTTGAAAGCTTATCTTTTGTTCTTTCTTTTAATTTATATTGCTCCTTTGATTCGCCATTAATTAATTCAAAAATCCGTACTGCATTTGTTTTACCTTTTACTTTTACCTGGTCAATAAATCGTAATAAGTATTTATCTCTGTTTTGAATTTTATTTACACTTTCTTCCGAGAGAATTATAGATGCACCATAGCCTTTAGTTAAACTTTCTAGTCTTGATGATAAGTTAACAGCATCAGAGATTACTGTTCCATCCATTCTTTTTTCTCCTCCAACAATGCCAAGCATTAGATTTCCTGTGTGAATACCCACACCAGAGTCAATGCTTTTTCTGCCATATTGTTTAAGAATCGTGTTAAATTCGATTAGCTTATACCTCATTTCTATAGCGGTATCTAGAGCTTGGTCGATATTATCGGGGAAAAGGGCCATAATTGCATCACCTATGTATTTATCTATAAATCCGTGATGTTTATGAATTACAGGTTCCATAATTCCCAGATAATTATTTAGGAAATCGAAATTCTCTTTAGGAGTCATTGTTTCAGAGATGTTTGTAAATTCTCTTATATCGCTGAACATTACAGTCATCTCTTTCTGTACTTGATCGCCAAGGTTAATTTCGTCTATACTTTTCTTATTCAGAAACCTTAAGAACTCATTTGGAACAAATCGTGAATTTGCTTCGTTTACTCTTTTTATATTTTGGAAGTACTCGTTTAACTTGTCGGTCATATCATTAAACCCCTGAGTTAATTCCCCGATTTCATCATTTGTTCTAACGGTTCCATAACTATCTAGGTTTCCACGACCAGTTCTTTGTACTTGATTCAGCAAGCTTGATACAGGTATAATTATATCTTTTGTAGTCCAATTCAGAAAGAAGAATATATATATAAATGAGGTGATAATTCCCACTGCAACTCCAAATATCATTAAGTATGCATCTTGAGCAGAGTAGTATATAAGGGATGAGTCGAGATCGGTAAAGATGTTCTCTCCCGAAATCATTTTCAGTTGTTCGGGGGAGTAATGAGAGAAACTGTTTTTGTCGATGATTGTGGCACTAACATATAAGTAGAAGAGTACAATGCTTAGGGGAAGGATTGTTGTCATTATACTGGAAATCCATAAGCGACTTTTTATCTTCCCGATTCTATAGCGGAAAATGTTTTTCTTTAACTCGTTTGGAGTAAAGATATGCTCTACATACTTTATATGCATACGGTGTTTTTCCCAAAAGTATACAAACATTACAGTTAGTATAGATGCTATAACACTTATATAAATGTAGTTGTTGAGGTATTTAAAGTTTTCGAAGTTTTCGTTATTTGCATAATAATCGATAAAGCTATAGGTGTTAATTACTAAGAACCCAACACCTAAGATTACTGCATTTATTATCGGACTTGGAATTATATATCTTCGAACAAAGTTATGATGGGCTTTAGTAATTCTTTTCCCTTTTCTTTTTTTGCTGAAATACATTCTAAAGGGAAGGTTAAATAGGAAGCCAACCAATAGGGTTAGAATGAATGTTTTAATTGTTGCACTAATGTCGATACTATTAATTCGGGTTTTTTTCTTTGTTAACAGGACATCTTGATTATCTGCTTGGTTGGAATTGTCTTTTGTATTGTCTTTGTTTGATAAGTTTATTCCAGGTGTTTGTGTGTCAAAGCCAGTTCTTTCTTCGTCTAATATATCGTTGCTGGCTGTTGTTTCGTCTTGTTTATCTATTGCTGTTGGACTGTTTCCAAACTTAAAAGTTAGGACAGTATCTGTTGGCTCTCCTGTTTTTTTTAATTCTTCAGTTTTCTGATGCCATAAGTTAGATATTTCTTTGGCAGTAAGAACTAAAAGCAAAGGAAGAACAAGCATGAGATAAAGTAGCATAGAAAAAAGGTAAACACGAAGACTATAGTATCTTGGAGGTTTATTGGCTTTCTTGTCTTGCTTCCCCGAATAAAAACTCAAGTTATTCATTCTTTAGTGATTCATTACAGATAAATTAGATTCACCAAAAGTAGGAATAGAGTTTCAAAAAAAAAAGTAAGCGGATGATTTACCACTTACTTTTTTGTATTTTAAATTACCAGTTTACCGATTTTCTTCTTAATGGCATAGTCATACATCTGGCACCACCACCACCACGTGATAGTTCTGCACCATCGAATGTAACAACAAAACGTTTGTAATCGTCCATGCTTATTTTTTCAGAAACGATGTCAGAAGCACTTAATACCTCAAATCCATGCTTGTTCATTTCTTCGATAGTATGAATGTTTCTGCCATATCCTATTACCTTTCCAGGGGCCATAGCGAAGAAGTTAGCACCACTTTGCCATTGCTCTCTTTCTTTGAAATAAGAATCGCCGTTTCCACCGCAAAAAACAGGTTCAAGGTCAATGCCAAGAGGCTTAAGACCTTCAAGAATGTTTTTAATTTCTCTGATGCTTGTTACCTTTCCGCCCTGAACTTTGATTTCGATGGTTTGGAATCTTGGATTGTTCATAATGAGTGGTTCGTAAACCATACATTTGTTTTTGTCCAAGAAAGTAAACACCATATCTAGATGAATAAATGATTCTGGTTTTGATGGCAATTGCTGTGCAATAATAGTCATGTCCATCTTATGAGCTTTCAAATACTCAATAACAGAATCAATTCCCTGAGAACTGGTTCTTGGTCCGGTACCAATTAAAAGTACATCTTCTCTTGCAATTAAAAAGTCGCCACCTTCGATTGTTGCCAATCCTTTTGTGTCGAATCTTTTACATGGGTTGATGCTTTTTGTTTCAATTAGAGGATGGTAGTCGAAAATAGCTTCCATTACCAGAGTTTCTCTGGCTCTTACCTGGCTTGCCATATTGCAAATCAAAACTTTGTCTAGCCAAGATGCTGATGCATCTCTTGTAAAGAAAAAGTTTGGAAGTGGCTCTAATGAATATCTGTCATTATCTAAAAAACGACTTAAGTTGTCTTTTTTCATTTCCACTCCTTCAAGGATCATTCTTGCAACTTCCTCGTTAGACTGGCTTAAGACGAAAGATTGAATATCGTTTTTTGCGTCAAGCTGACAAATTTTTGCTACTAAGTTTTCTTTGATTTTCTCATCTTGAAGAATGTCAATCAAAAGATCTTTTAACTGAAAGGTGCGTGTAGCCTTATTTAAAACACCTTCAAATTCACTATATTCTTTTGATGCAACAGACAAGTTCAAGATATCATCATATAGCGCTCTGCTGGCGTTCTCTGGAGTCATATTTTCTACCTCTTTGCCTGGCTTGTGCAAAATAACCCCTTCAAGTTGTCCGATTTCAGATCTGATATCGACTGTCAGTTTATCACTCATACGAATAAAATTATCTCTTTTCAGAATAAAATTTAAATGCTCCTGTCTTATAAAAAACGCGCTAAGCTAATAATATTTTCCGAACGCATTAGTAATAGCGCATAATTTAGAGTATTTCAAACAAATGTCGATTGTTTTGATTTTACAATTTTAGCCTTTGGATAATTGATTGATTTATTGAGTTTTCATTTTTTAGGCACACTTCCGAACTAAATTGTATTGCTGTTTGAATAATTTCGGGTTTCTTAGTGTTGATGGCTTCTGCATACGATATTCCTGTTTCTAAATATTGAAATAAGGAATAGCACAAGCCTGCATTAAAATTGTCGCCGGCTCCGATTGTGCTTTTGGGGCTAATTTTAGGAACTGCATAGCTTGTTTTTTCATCTTTATAAAATGTTTCAACTTCTTTGGATCCTTGGGTGTAAATAAAAAACTTCTTTGCGGGGAGTTTGTTATATGCCTCGTCGCTTGATTTTGCATCGTAAATGCTTGCAAAATCTTCGTCGCTTCCTTTAATTATATCTGCAAGAAGAAAATTTCTTTCTACCGAATCAATCAGTTGCTGATGATTCATATCGTCATGAACTTTGTTTCTAATATTTGGATCGTAAATAATAAATGCCCCTCTTGATTTTGCGTATCCTATAAAATCGATAATCTTTTGATGCTGCCTTGGCGAAACAGAATAGTACGACCCATAAAGCACAATGTCGTTTCTATGAATTTCGATATTGGGAATTGCAAATTCTGTATTGTAGTTTTTATATATAGAATATTTTGCATTGCAATGCTCGTCAAGAAATGCCAATGCAATGGGAGTTTGCAATTGCATGGAGGGTGATATGCTAGATATATCGATGTTTTCTGAATTCAGTTTGTCTAAAAGAAAATTCCCCGAAGAATCATTTCCTATCTCAGATATAAGTTTCACCGGAATGCCCAATCTGCTCAAACTTATGCTGGCATTTACAACGCTACCGCCTGCTACCATTGTTTTGGGTTCATTGCTTTCTATTATTATATCGATCAAAGCTTCTCCCAAAGTAATGATTTTGTTCTTCATCTTTTATCGTTTTACTTTTAAGTATGACAATTGTTCTTTTATGAATGTTCTTATTATACAATTGTTTTTTTAATGCACCAAGGTGGAATTTAAAAAGCACCAAGGTGAAATTCAAAAAGCACCAAGGTGGAAAATGAAAAGCACCAAGGTGAATTTTATAATCTACCATAATGAAAATCGAAATTCACCATAATGAAAATTAAAAAGCACCATAATGAAAATCGAAAAGCACCAAGGTGAAGGGGTTCCACTTACGACTAGGAATGGTGTCGTGCACCAAGGTGAAAGGGTGTAACTATCGACTAGGGATGGACCTTTGCATTATGGTGGAAGATACCCTTGCACCAAGGTGGTCGATACCCTTGCACCAAGGAAGATTGTTTTTTTGACGAAAGAAGTTAAATTTAGGCTTATTTTAAGATTCTTCAACAAACTATAAAGATGAAACCACAGGTAATTGATTTAACTCATACAATACACGAAAACTTAAGTGTTTTTCCGGGCGATTGTGAAATTGAAATGGAGAATGTTGCAAATGTTAAAGACGATGGCTATTCGAATTCTATAGTGAAAATGGGAATGCACATTGGAACCCATATCGATGGGCCATTGCATATGATTGACAAAGCAAAAAGGATTGATGAAATATCTGCAAGTCGATTTATTTCTAATGCTTATGTAGTAGACGTTAGAGGGTGCAAGATAATTAATAGAGATTGTATGCATTCTGTTATTGGCAACATAAAGCCAAATGATTCTGTATTGTTCTACACGGGTTGGTCCGATTTGTTTGGAAAGGATGATTATTATAAAGATTATCCAGTAATCGATTCGGAGCTTGCTATGGTTCTTGTCGAAAAAGGAGTGGGCATTGTGGGGCTAGATAGTCCAAGTCCGGATATGGATCCTTTTGAAGTTCACAGAATATTTATGCATAATGAAGTGTTGATTATCGAAAACCTATGCAATTTGCAGCTTATTCCTGCCAACACTAAGTTTGAGCTTTTTGCTTTTCCACTAAAGTTTGCTTGCGATTCATCTCCTGCACGAGTTGTTGCCCGGGTTTGTAATTAAGAGGCAATTGGCCTGATTATAAATTAGAAGATTGATTTTTTGCTTGTTCGAAGCAAAATAACACTTTGAACTATAGGTTTTGCAGTTGTTATGGTGTTTCATAGAAGTTATTATTTATGTCATATACACATAATTAATTTGTTGTTTTGCTGTTTCTTAGTTAGGGGAAAAAAAATCATAATTTTTTGGCACAAACTATCAATTGTTAGTCTTATAAATTTTATACTTTTGAGGCTGTTTTATTCGGAGTTGGAAACAATAAATTTAGGAAAGCTATGGAATTTAAAGTTTTACTCATTGAACCAAATGAGGGATTGATTAAAGAGGAGATCAATGAGCTGACTTGTCGTGGATTGGGAGTGATTGCAGTGTCCAACTTCAAGGATGCTTGTGAAGCTCTTGTTCAGGATGGTACTATTCATGTAGTACTGACAGAGTTGACCGTGCCAGAGAACAAATCTGGTAAAAAATATTTAAGTGGGCTAGAGATTCTAAAGAAATTTCTTGAGTTAAGGTATGAAGTAAATTACTTCTTTTATACCAACGAAAGTTGTGGTTCAAACATTCTGAGTGAAGGAATGTTGAGTGGCTATTTCTTTAAAGATGAAAAGGATTATGACGATATTGTACAAAAAATAATTTCTGAAGTAAAAAATAGTAAGATTCGTGCTCCATTCTATGATTCTTTGGTAGAATATTCTCAAAAATCAAAAGATTCATGGCATACTCCAGGACACTCTTCTGGCTATTCAGTAAGAAATTCGCCTTGGGTACGAGACTTCTATCAATTCTTTGGACAGAATATTTTTTCTGCAGATGTTTCTGTTTCTGTTCCACAGCTCGATTCTTTAATGCATCCTGAGGGGGTTATAAAGGAAGCTCAAGAATTGGCTGCAAGAACTTATAGATCTCGCTATACTTTCTTTTCAACAAATGGAACATCAACCAGTAATAAAATTCTATTGCAAACTCTGTTGAAGCCAGGTGATGCAATTTTGCTAGACCGAAATTGCCATAAGTCTGTGCACTATGGAGTAATTATCGCTGGGGCAGAACCTCTTTATCTGATGCCTTCCGTAAACCATAAGTATGGAATTTTTGGTCCTATTCCAAAGAAAACCATTATTCAGGAAATGGATAATGCTATTGCTGCGGGTAAGAGACTTAAGGTTTTGATAATTACCAACTGTACATACGACGGACTGGTTTCCGACACTCCATACATAGTAAGAGAGGCACATAAAAGAGGTGTAAAGGTAATTGTTGATGAAGCTTGGTTTGGACATGCAAACTTTCATCCAGAGTTTTATCCATGTGCAATGGAATCAGGAGCCGATTATTCTACTCAGTCTACACACAAAACCATGAGTGCTTTTTCTCAAGCATCAATGATTCATATTCAGGATCCCGATTTTGAGGAAATAGAAGACTTCTTTATGGAAAACTTCTGTATGCACACTTCCACTTCGCCACAGTATCCTATGATTGCATCTTTAGATGTTGCACGTAAGCAAATGGCCATGGAAGGGTATTCGTTGTTGCAAAGAGCATTGGAATTGTCTGCAAGCTTTAGGAAATCAGTAAACTCATTAAAGAAGTTTAGAATTCTTGAGCTCGACGAATTGATTTCTCCAGAACTGAAAGATGATAACATTCGTTTAGATAAAACTAAAATAACTATTGATGTTTCGAAATCTGGATTTACAAGTAAGGAAATAGAACACTTGCTGTTGGCCAAGCATAATATTCAGATCGAAAAAACTACTTTCAATACAATTAGTATTCTTATAACTATTGGTTCTACTTATTCAAAGTTAAACCGTTTGTATTTGGCCCTCGAGAGCATTGAGAGAATGAGTGGAAACCGAAATTCAAATGGTACCGAGCATTTGGTAGGGGGTATTCATTTATCTGTTTCACCAATTAAATACAGACCAAGATTCGCCTTCTATTGCGATGGGGAAATGGTTTCTTTGAAGAAAGCCGAAGGAAAAGTAGCAACACGTATGGTTACCCCTTATCCTCCAGGAATTCCGTTGTTGGTTCCAGGACAAATTGTTTCTAAAGGGATTATCGATACATTGTTGACCTACCGCGACTATGGAGTTGAAATTCATGGTATGCATGAAGGCGGACTTGTAAAAGTTATGACCAAGGAAGAAGAGGCGAAATTAAAAAAAGGTGGTTTGGCCATTAAAGAAAACGACTAAACATAAGAAATATATATTATGGAGACTTTTGGTTGGGCCTCCTTGGTGCCGGCTGCCGTTACTATTCTGGTAGCTGTGTTCTCAAGGAAGGTGGCTTTAGCTTTGTTTTGTGGTATTGTTTCTGGGGCTTTGGTTTTTACAGGGTTTTTACCTTTAGAATCAATAAAGAGTTTGTGGCATTATATCGTAGAGTCTTTTACCGATATTGAACGTCTTAAGATTGTTGCTTTTATCATGTTGATAGGAGGAATGCTTAGAATCATCGAATCGAGTGGGGCATACGTTAAATTTGCAGATGTGTTATCGAAGAAAATTGATTCTCCACGAAAATCAAGATTGACGACTTGGTTTATCAGTTTCTTATTGTTCTTTGACGATTATGCCAATGTCTTGATTTCAGGTTCATCAATGAAAAAGATAAATCTGAAGAACAAGGTTAGTCCGGCTTTTCTTGCATACATGGTTGATGTTTTAGCTACCATGGCAAGTGTGATGCTTATATCAACATGGGCTTCCTTTGAAGGTAGCACTATGGTTGATGCCGGAAAGGGAATCGGTATAAATGATAATATGACGAGTTTCTTCCTTAGTTCATTGCCATATCACTTTTATACATACCTCGGAATATTCTTAACCTTTATTGTTGCTTTTACCGGAAAATGGTTCGGAGGGCATTTGGATAAAGAGAATTTTATTGGAGAAGAAGATAAAATTGGTAATGAAAAGATAAAGAAAGGACTGGCTTTTTATCATGTTTTGGCTCCTGTGCTAACACTTTTAGGGTTGGCAATTGTCGGAATGTTTGTTATCGGAATAATTGTTCTGAAATCTAATGGTCAAGATATAACTTTAATCAACATATTGGGAAGTGCACCAACTATCGACATTCTAATTGGTTCAACACTTATTTCCATATTGTTGGCATACTTTTTACTTAAGAAAGATGGCCTGATTGGGTTTAAGAATTCTTCCGTTCAGTTTTATCATGGAGTTAAAGAAATGGTTGAGGTAGGGCTGGTTATTCTTTTTGCGACGGGGCTTTCAGTAGTTTCCGACGACTTAAAGACTGGTCAGTTTATTGCGCAAAGCATAACGCCTTATCTTACCGTTGAAATTCTGCCAGCTTTGATCTTCCTTATATCAATGCTGATTACTGTTGCAACAGGATTTAGTTGGAGTTCAATGGCTATAGTTATGCCAATTGCATTTCAATTATCACAATCAATGGATGCAGTTCATCTATTGCCAATACTTTCTGCCGCTGTAATTTGTGGTGCTGTTTCGGGAGAACATATAATACCATTCTCCGAAAAAGCCGTAATGTCGTCAGCTGCATGTGGTATAGCACCTGTATATCATATAAAAACCATGTTATTTCAGACTGTAGTTGTTTTTTCGACAGCTTTTGTAGGCTTTTTGCTTATCGGTTATGGAATACATATTATATTGGCGTATGTTATTTCTGCAGCAGTTATTTTTACACTTCATATTGTTGGTGCAAGAAAAATAGATCCGGTTACATATCAGTAAGATATATTCCAAACTAATAATATCAAGGGCTGCTGAATAAACATTCAGCAGCCTTTTTTTGTCTGATAATAAACAATTACTCTTAACCTATTTTCTTATGATTGAATTATTGAAGAGAAGAAGAAGTGTGCGTCAATTTCTAGACAAAGCTGTCGATAATAATTTAATTGAGAAGTTAAAAACAGCTGCTCTTTTGGCCCCTTCAAGTAATGATTCTCGTCCATGGGATTTTGTTGCCGTGAACGATAAAGAAGTAATGAAGGAACTGTCAAGGTGCGTGGAAGGTGAGAATTCCTTTCTGAAAGATGCCCCTTTTGCTATTGTTGTTTCTGCAGATCCTAAGAAGTCTGAATACTGGATTGAAGATCTTACTATTGCTGCAACTTATATTCAATTGGTGGCTACCAAGGAATATTTGGGCTCTTGTTGGGTTCATGTCAGAGGTAGGATGTATAATGAAACCATAACATCTGAAGACTACGTAAAAGACCTTTTGAAGCTACCACAAACCAGAAAAGTCGAATGTATTATTGCGATTGGTTATCCTGTTTCTGCAAGGCCTGAATATGATGATAGTCGGTTGAAACACGATCGGTTTCATTTGAACTCCTATGAGTAGAGCGTTAAGCTTTGTTTCTTTCCAGAATCATACCTAATTGAATTAATCGGCCTATAGACTCGGCTGTTTCTATTAAGTTTTCTTGTGCATTTGCAATAGCAAAATCAATATTGCTCGGTTTGTTTATAATTGGAATTACAGCTTGTATATATTCAGGTAATTCTTCTGAGTAGTATTCTTTCCAGCCACAAATAACTATAGTTCTTTTGTTCTTTTTATATGCCATCTGACCGATGCTGAAGGGGAGTTTCCCGAAAGCTGTTTGACTGTCTGTTTTTCCTTCTGCAGTTATTATTATATCTGCCCAGTTTATCTCCTTTTCCAGATCTATAAGGGTAGATATTATTTCGAAACCAGGCTTTATTTGAGCTTTTGTAAAGTGCATTAATCCAAAGCCTAAACCTCCAGCAGCACCGGCACCGGCGTTCAATGAGAAATCTTCGGAAAAGGTTTTTGAAACTATATCTCTAAAGTTAGTTAAGCCTTTTTCGAGGATTTTTATCTCTTTTGAACTTGCTCCTTTTTGAGGTGCAAATATATTGCTTGCTCCAAATTTGCCTAACAGTGGGTTCTCAACATCACTAGCTACAACAATTTCAATATTATTTTCCTCGATTAAATTCTGCTTTGGCAGACCGATAGAGTGTATTTCATGTAGATTCTGACCATTTGGTTTCAGGAGTTTGTTGCTTTTGTCATAAAAGTTATAACCCAAGGCATAAGCCATTCCCATTCCTCCGTCGTTGGTTGCACTACCTCCAATTCCAATAATTATTTTTGTACAGCCTTTATTAATCGCATCTAAAATTAGTTGCCCAGTTCCAATGGTGTTTGTATATAGTGGATTTTTTTCGGTTTCCTTTAGTAGTTCAATCCCTGATGCTGCTGCCATTTCGATAATTGCAGTTGGTTCCTGACCAAAAATCCCATATTGAGCTTTTATTGGTCTGGATAATGGATCTAGTACCGAGCATGTAATTATCTTACCGTTTGTGGCAAATATTAAAGACTCAACAGTTCCTTCACCACCATCAGCCAAAGGGATACATTTTACATTTGCTTCCGCAAAAACTCTATTGATTCCAACAGATATATGTTCTGCAACTTCCTTCGCTTTTAAACAGTTTTTAAAGGAATCTGGTGCAATTAATATATTCATTTTATTATGATTTTGAGGCAAATTTAAAGTACTGTTCTGAGCCAAGAGCATTGATAAGGGAAAATTATTTCAAGATGCTTTGTGTTATAATAAATTACTTGACTGATTTCGTCTTTAATTGGTAAATGAAGAGTTGAAAGTAACTCCTTAGGAAGTTGTTGTCTTTGCTTTGAAAAGTTGAAAATAGCAATGAGTTGTTGTTTCTTGTCTTTATGATAACGCTTTATAATTAAAAGCTTGTTGTTGCTTGTAAATATTATTTCTTGTTTAGTATTTGGATTGAATTCTTTAATACTCTTTCTGATCTGTATTCTGTTAATTAGAGTATTAAAAACTTTGCTTTCGGAGTTTAGGTGCTGAAGTAGATCTTGTTTTTGCCAGCTTTTTCTATTTAAAGATCGGTTTGCTTGTGTCTTCTTGTATTTTTCCCAATCGTTTTTTGTACCAAGAATTGAGTGAATATAAAAGGCAGGTATTCCTTTTAAGGTCATCATTACAGTTTGAGAAAGAATAAATCTAGCATTTTGAAATTTATCTTTGCCCTCATTGGTTTCTTGCAATGCATCAAGAAAAGTCGTATTTAGCTCATATGGACTTTTCTCTGCATTAGAATTTGTTTTATAGCTAATTTTACCAATCTTATTTTCAATATAGTTGTATAATATCTTTTGTTCCTTTTGATTTACAATTCCCTCCAGAGGCCTTACTCCAATACCGTCGTGAGAAGCTGTGAAGTTAAAGAATGTGCATTGATCAGATAGTTCTGGTAATGATTTTAACCACTTGGATATTTCTGAAGTATTTTGAAAGTATAAGCCATGCAGAAGAAGAGGAGGTAATGAGAACTGATATACCATATTGGCTTCATCTTCATTGCCAAAGTAACTTAAGTTTTCTTTGTTAGGTACGTTTGTTTCTGTAATTAATAGTAAGCTGGGATCGATGAAATACAAGATACTTCTAATTAGTTTTACGATTTCATGAGTTTGGGGTCTATGCAAACAATCAGTATTACTTTCTTTCCATAAAAAAGCAATAGCATCTAGTCTAATAATCTTAACTCCTTGTTGAATATAGAAACATAATATTTTTATAGTTTCAAGAAGAACCTCAGGATTGTGAAAATTCAAATCAATTTGATCTTCACTGAATGTAGTCCAGATATATTTTTCGCCTGTATTATTCTTGAACTTTGTAAGGAGCGGACTAGTTCTGGGTCTGACCACCATACTTAAATCTTCCTCAATACTCTTTTCAATGAAATAGTCTTTGTAATTGCTATTGCTATTTTCTAAATAATCTTTAAACCAAGAGCTTTCTGCTGAAATATGATTGATGACCAAATCAGCCATCAGTTTATATTTTTTTGAGATGGAGTTTATATTCTTCCAGTTTCCAAGTTTTGGATTTACTTTATAGTAATCGATAATACTAAATCCATCATCAGAGGAATAGGGAAAAAATGGTAGGATATGAATATGGCTAATACTATTGTGAAGATATTGTTCTACAAATTTTTCAAGTGAGTACAGACCTTTATCCTTGCTATCAATAATAGAATCTCCGTAAGTAATCAGAAATATGTCCTCTTCATTCCATAAAGAATCAGAATTTACTTCTTTACTTTTCAAGGGTTTTATGAATTCAACAATTTGCTTACTGAGAACTTTGTTGTTTTTTGAATCGGAGTATATCTTATTTAAATGATCTAATACTTTTTCCTCAATCTTATTAGCCTTCATCTTTTGTTATATTGAATTAGAAATCGGATTTTAAAATTTGATTGTCATCTTCAACGGCTTTATAGAACAAGCTTGGAAATTCTGGAATTGCGCTAATTATCCTTTTCCAACTTGGGATAAAGGAATCTTGGTTTGGGTTTTGCAGAAACATTTCTCCTGCATTATATATCGATTTTGCGAATAAATCAACAGCCTTTTCTTCTGTATGCCTGTCAAGAACCAAACCGTTGATTATAGCATCACTATTATATTGTTCAACAAAATCTTGTGCAATTCTAAAATAAGTTGCTTTTAAAGAGTGAAAGGTATCTAAAGAAAATATCTTGCCATTGGAAGCTAATTTTTGATATATCGTTTTTGCTATATCAATACTCATTTTATGGAGACCTTTTTCCGGATCATCAAAAGAGACTGGTTGGTGTTTATGATCATAACGATCAATAATATCAACTTGACAGATTCTATTGGTCGCATTATTTCGATGTACTTCAGAAAGTATTCCAATTTCCAATCCCCAGTCATTGGGTATTCTAATTGTTTTTACTACATCAGCTCTCATCGAAAACTCTCCGGCTAACGGATATCGAAATGAATCGAGGTAATCGAGGTAATTGTCTGGACCAAAGAGCTTTTTTAAGGATCTTAGTAATGGAGTTACCAATAGTCTGGCAGCTCTACCATTTAATTTATTATCATCTGCTCTATAATAATATCCTTTACAAAATTTATAGTTAAATACAGGATCTACAACGGGGTAAATTAATCGAGCAAGTAGGCCTCTTTCATAAGTCAATATATCTGCATCATGAAGAGCTATAGCTTCAGATTTTCCTGAGGCGATTAAATACCCGAAGCAATACCAAGCGTTTCGTCCTTTTCCTAATTCTGACGGAGCGATATTTTTTCTTTCTAGCAGCTTATGAAGTTTTTTGAGTCGTGGCCCATCATTCCATAAAATTCGGTGATGTTGATGCAGTCTGCTAAAGTATTTCTTTGCATACTGAAATTCTTCCCTATTTGCAGCATCAAGTCCGATGATTACCTCATTTAGATAAGAGACATGCGAAAGTTCATCTAAAATCTTAGGTAAAGCAGGGCCATTTAATTCTGAAAATAAACTTGGGATTACAAGTGCTATTGGTCTTTTTCTGGAGAAATAATATACCTTTTCCTCCAATTGATCAATAGGCTGTGTGCGTAGGTTGTGTAAGGTTGTTACCAAACCATTTTGATAGAAGTCACCCATTTTGATAGGAATTTATAGGGTTCGAGTAAAAATGTTTTTTATAATGTGAACAAGCTTCTTGGAAATGATTTCGTGTCCCAGTTTCTTTTCAATGGTATTCAGATTATGATATACGACTTGGTTCCTGTAGTTAATATTGTCTAGGAGTTTAAAGCTTTCTTTAATTACTTTATTGTCAAGCAGGCAATTCTCTATTGCTGGAAGAATGAAACCGTATTCTTCAATCTCATCTTTATAAACTTGATATTTATTGATTGCTACAGGAAGACCTGAGGAAATCATTTCTAAAAGGTTATTTCCAAATCCTTCTATTTCGCTGAAATAGGTTCCTAAACCACCTTGCTTAGAAATTATATCAGGGATCTCCGAGAATTTGTAATACTTTTTGTCAACAATAATATCCCTGTGCGAAAGAATGGAATCTTCACCAAAGATTAAAAAAACATTGGCTTGAGGATTTTCCTTTTCTTTTTTCTTTTGATAATCAATTAAGAATTGCTTGTATTGAGATTGTTCATCACCAGAATGTCCACTTACAAGTAGAACTACACATTTTTTAGAGTTATTTGCGAGCATTTCTTTTTCCAGTTCAAAAGCAAAGTCTATGGCCACTTCAATTTTCTTTCGAGGAACAACACGTGTATGCTGTAAAAGTATGGTTGTATCTTTCAGTTCAAAGTTTTTAGATTGGATGGCTTCAATTAGGCCAATATCTTTAAAAAAAGTATCATTGTACCTGTCTGCTGGAGGATGAATAATTTGATTATTATTCCACATGTCTTCTTTCCAGTTCCAGTTAATATTGCTTGTATTGGGTACTACAGCGGTTCTTGTATCAAAAAATCTTTTGGAGTCTTTGTTGTTGAATTTTTCATAAAATCTCTTTCCTAGCTCTATCTGACTTTTATTTATAAATAATATGGCATCGAGATAAACTCCAGGTAGATATTTCAGGAATTTTTGAATAACATTATTGGGTTTGCTAAAGATTTCTCTTTCAAACCATGAGTCGTGCCACCAAACCATTATTTTAGGCCATATGATTCCTTCATTTCTAAGTTCTTCGAAATAATATCCTAAGCCTACAGCTGTAATAAAGTTGTAGGTATGAGATGTGTTGTGTGCAATTATAAGATCAATATCATTTTTTTCTACCCATTTCTTTATTACTGATTTTGCATATAAGGCATGCTCATGGATTTCAGATTCAAAATTATCTGGTGGAGGGGTGCTAAAATGAGTAAGAATCTTTTTGTGAATATCATTTTTATGCCAAAAGATTTCGTCGGTTTCGGCATTAAATCTTGGAGAGGAGTGGGCAGCAAGGAAGAAGAAATTACCTAGATTAATGCCCATATCTTTAATCATTGCTTCTACAGTCTGATCTATTACAATAGATACTCCGTCATTCTTTCCGATAAGAGAATGAATAATGCCTATGTTCAAGTTAATTCCTGTCATCCTTAAAATATTTTTGTTATTTGATCAAATGAAGTGATAACGAGATCAGGTGATATGTTTTTAACTTCTTTTTCTTCACGTCTCAATCGTAACGATCTTTTGTCTCCAGCAAATAATGCTGTTTGCATTCCAGCTTTTTGAGCAGGTAAAACATCCTTTAGCATATCATTCCCTATAAATATGGATTCATTAGCTTTTATGTGGTAATTCTTTTCCAAAGAATCAGTTAAGATATTATATAGCTTTACGTCTGGTTTACCAATTCCATATTGATAAGAGAATACAGATAAGTTGTTGGGGAAGCCAAGAATATTTTCATCCAGATCAAAGATTTGGTTTAGAAAATAATTCAATATAATTGGAGTATAGAACTGAGCATTACTGACGATTCCTAATACATAACCTTTATTCTGTAAATCGAGGATAGTTTCCTTTAGGTTTGGCATAGGATATATTTTATTACTTAATAGTTCGTAAGTAAAGATCATACGATCCATATGACTGCATTCGGAAACTCGAATTTTATTTTCACTTTCAGCTTTGGCAATTACCTTTTTCCAGACATCTCTGATTTCTACTTCGGGAAATGGGTATTCATTCTTTTTTTTCAATAGCTCTTGCTGATTTCGAATTTCTTGATAGAAGGAATGAAGGATCGAAGAAGTTATATTGTTTCTTTCTTCTTCGGTCAATCCATTGATAAAAAAGTTACCATAGCTAAGGGCATGATCTAAGTTCCGATGCGATATTTCCGATTCATGAACGTCTCCCGAAGCACTAATTATAAGGGTTCCATATACATCGAAAATAATGGCTTTGATTTTATCTTTGTCCTTTAACCTATTTTCAAATTTTTCCTGGGTAGGTATTGGCTTTATAGAAGGTAAATTATCCAAGAACTCTTTTATAAATATCATTTAAATTTTCTCCAAATTTTGAGGTGCTATAAATGGATTTAATTATTTCTTTATTTCTTTGAATAAGAGATTGAGTAGGGGGAGTAAATAAGTTTTTAAGGTTTGAATTTTGATTTAAAATTTGACCACAAAGATTGTTGTCAAGAATACAATTAGAAATAATTTTACTTTGATCTTCTATAGATAAGAAACCAAAATCGGGGAATTTGTTTACTTTAATTTGATTATACAACGAGCTGAATGTTAATCCTTGTACTTCAAAATCATTACAACTGTTATTAAGTCTTCGACCAACGACAGGAGTTTCCAATAACCATGGTTCTAAAAAGCTTAGACCAAAGCCCTCTTTTATGCTTGTGCTTATGGCGAAATCTGCAGCATTGAGTAAAATTTCAAAATCGATTCTTTGTCCAGCTTCAAAGTGAATATTAAGATTGTGTTGAGTACTGAGTTTTTTCCAATGGTTGTATAAGTCTAAATACTTTTTGTTTGTCGGAGGTTGAGTTATAAAGAAGTGATAGTCTTTTCCGAATAGAATACTCAATAATAGTATCTCTCCAATATTTTTCCGGGGAATGGCTCTTATTGGATAGATAATGAGGTTTTTGTTTTTCTTTATTGCAAATGTTTTATTGACCTTTTCCCTGTTTTCGATCTTATTCTTTTGTGGATTTATTACTTGTTCAGAGGAAAGTTTTATTGGGTTTGGAATAATAAAAACTTTATTCATGGGGATTCCAAATTTAATCAGTCTTCCTTTGTCCTCATGAGTCAAAACTGTATAAACCACATTCTTTTTAATGGGATATAAAACTTCATGTAGTGGAGTTTTGATTATATCTTGTTTTTCCAGATATAATGTTTTGTAATTATCTGGTCGGTCTTCTGAAAAATCATGTATATGAAGAACAAATGAGAAACCTTTTAAAGCGAGTAGATATACAGCATATGTTAGGGCCGGGTTTTTTCCAAGATTGTGATTGTGTATATGGAAGATTTTATTTTTTCCTATCTTCTGAAATAAATTTACTATTTTTTCTATGTTGGCTGCAGTAGAGGTGTTGTCATTATTAGTGTATGCAATCTGAGGAAGAACAATAGTTTTTACTTTAGAGTCAATATTGTTGGATTCAAGGGGGGCACCAACGATTAAACCTACTTTATAACTTAATTTTAATAAAGCGTCGATTTGAGCTTTTATTACACTGCTTACACCTCCTTTGTGTAAATGATAATGTACTATATATATTTCTTTTGACTTCTTTTTAAACATCTTAGTCAAATTGTTTAGGGTGCTTGTTTTTTATGTAAAATACTGTTTTTAAAGATGTTAATTTTTTGAAAATGAACATTTGAAAATTTGTTTTGTTCGTTTTTAATCTTGAAGATACAAAGTGGAGTATTAATATTTTTTACTTTCCTGACTTCCCCTTTATTTCTTTTCAAGTGTTTGTTATATAATACTCTGCATTTATAATTAAAATTTTTCGGAGGAACCAATTTATGAAGATTAGTGTTGGTGATTATCTTTTAAAAAGATTGAATGAAATTGGTGTAGATCATGTCTTTGGAGTTCCCGGAGATTATAATCTTAGCTTTTTAGATCAAATAGAAACAAATAAGGATATATCGTGGGTAGGAGCATGCAACGAATTGAATGCTTCTTATGCTGCAGATGGATATGCAAGACATAAAGGAGCTGGAGCTCTTGTAACAACTTTTGGAGTGGGAGAGTTATCTGCTTCAAATGGAATTGCCGGATCTTATGCCGAATATGTTCCTGTAGTAAATATTGTGGGTATGCCTTCAACCGCTAGTCAAGATAGAAAAGATCTTCTTCATCATACTTTGGGTGAAGGTAATTTTCATGTTTTTGTAGATATGTTCTCCAAATTTACTACTACTCAAACAGTTTTAAATCCATTTAATGCTGTTAGAGAGATAGATAGAGTTTTGGAAGAGTGTATGGCAAAAAAAAGACCTGTTTATATAGGTATTCCTGCTGATATCGCACACACTCAGGTTGATGATAATTATACTCCTTTGCGAATGGGGCATTTTCATTCCGATCGTGATATGATTCAAGAGGCTGTTAATAGAACTTCAAAATGTATATTTGATGCTGAAAAGCCTGTGATTCTTGTAGATATGTGTGCTTTGCGCCATGAAGAGATGGAGACTTTAATCATTAACCTTATTGAAACCACAGGTATTCCATGCGCAGCTTTGCCTATGGGTAAAGGTCTACTCAATGAAACTAGCCCATATTACCTTGGTATGTATTATGGTGATTATGGAACCCCCGGAGTTAAAGAAAGAGTAGAAGCTTCGGATTGTGTTATCTCGTTTGGGTCTGTATTTTCAGATTTTAATACTGGAGGATTTACAAGCACTCCAGCAAGAAACTATCATATAGAGATACATTCAGACCATGTTCGTCTAAGACATTCATTGTATCAACAGGTTGATTATCGTGAATTTATTTCTGAACTATCCGAAAGTTTAGGTACTTACAGATATGACGAAGAAGTAAAAAGAAAATCAACTAATGTTGAATTTGTGCCTCGTGAAGGTAAAATTGTTCAGGAGCGTTTATGGACAAGAATGGAAAGTTTCTTTAAACCAAATTCAACAATAATTGGAGAAGCAGGAACTTCTTTATTTGGTGTTTTGAATACTACTTTTCCAGAGCATACAAAATTTGTTTGTCAGCCTTTATGGGCTTCTATTGGTTATACGGTGGGTGCTTTATTGGGATCGAGTGTTGCAGACAAAACAAGAGAAAATATTCTGTTTATTGGAGATGGAAGTTTTCAGCTTACAGCTCAGGCAATTTCAACAATGGTTCGTAATAAATTATGTCCGATAATATTCTTGTTGAATAATGATGGCTATACAATTGAAAGATTAATTCACGGTCCAGAGAGAAAGTATAATGATATTCAAATGTGGGATTATACTTCTTTTGCAAAGAGCTTTGGCAAGGAGATTTTTTCTGCAAAAGTTTCTACAGAAACAGAGTTGGAAGAAGTTCTTAAAAGCTTGGATAAGCATTCCAATAAGTTAAGGTTTGTTGAAATCAAAATGGAAAAAATGGATGCTCCTCAATCTTTGGTAGAAATAGGAAAATTATCAGCAAAGGTTAATCAATATTAATTGATCTGAGTTGCATATAAGTAAATAATGTTTTATTGAAATAAACACCCATTAGTTTTTTTAAAAAAAACTAATGGGTGTTTATATATATAATAGTTTGATTTCTATGTGATTTGATTTTTGTGTATTCTTCTTGTGATGGAAAATGTTAATTTATTGATGATATATATTTGTATAATTTCTAAATTGCATTAAAAATTAATTTGGAATGACTTTGAAGAGGATGTTTTGCAAGAAGAAACAGGAAGTGTATTTGTTCCCTAAGGTTTATACAGGACAAAAATCGAGTTGGTATAAAATTTTAGGAGCTTTATTTGTATTAATTGTGTGTTTTCTGTTGTTTTTAAAAATTATTACAGTTCCTTTTCTTGGGGAGTATTATCCGGTTTTCCACAGTTTAAATGTGACTATTTGCTTATATTCATTAGGTACTTTTTGTTTGCTTTTATATGAAGCGTTTTTTTCGGAAACATATTTTGTACTGAATGAAAATTCTATTAAATCTTATACAGGCATGGGTAGGTTTCGAGGAGAAATGCAGTTGTCTAATATTTATTTAATAAGGTTAAAAGAAGATGCTGATTCCAGAATAGATATTTTTAAATTCCCTTATATTGTAAGCGTTGTTGATCAATTGGAGGTTGTTTCTTTTACTGGTGATATTCTAGTTATTGATTTTGATATTGGATTTTATAAAACCTTAGAGGATATTTTTTTGAAAGAAAGATTTAAAATACTTCTTTGTGAGAAGTTAATGAATAGGTAGTTTTTAACTGAAGTAATTTTAAAATGTCAAAATTTATTGTGAATTAAGTTGTTTTTGATGACTAAGGAACAATTTAATTCTTGTAATAAATTTACAATAAGTTAATCGAACTAATATTTATTGTTGCCCTCAGCTTGTTTTTTAAAACTACTTCAGTTTAAATATTAAGATTCAGTCGAAATATTTTTTAGTATTTTTTGTACTTCTTCTTCTGTGTTTGTTAGTTTCGTTTTGCAAATTTGAAATAACTCGCTTGCTCTTTTTACCTTATCACTAAGTTCATCTACATTGATTTCTTTTGATTCCAGATAAGCTAGTGTTTCTTCTAACTCTTCTTTGGCTGCTTTGTAACTTATATTGCTTTCTTTCATAAACATTTATTTTTTTACAATACTATTAAGTGATCCATTTTCTAATTTTGATGTAATTATATCTCCATCTTTTAAATCATCTGTTGATGTGATATTCTTCCCATTAAAATAAGTTATGCTAAATCCTCGCTTTAATGTGTTTATTGGGTCCAATAGTTTTATTTTCTGCAAGTAATTATTTAAATGGATATTTTCTTTTTCCAGGAAAGACTTTGTTGTCCAGTTAAAGAGGTTTTTCTTGTCATTTAGAATATTCTTTTCTTCGGAAATAAGACGGTTTCCTGCATCTTTGATTTTTTGCAGGAGTAATTTTTGATTTTCTTTTTCTACCTGAGTTAGTGTTTTTACTTTTTCACTGATACTTTTTCTCAGGTATTTATATTTTTCTTTTTCGTTTAAGATGAATTCTTCAGAAAAATGAATTATGTTTTTTCGTGCTTGAAGGATATCTTTTTTCTCTTGTGGGATTATATTATTTACCTGAGATAGTATTTTTTGCATAAAACCAGAAATTAGAATATCATATTCTCGTGTTTGTCTAATTATATAGTCGGCAACATCTGTGGGGGTATTTTTTCTGGTATGTGCAATTTCGTCGATAACACTAATATTTGTTGTATGCCCAATTCCAGTTATTATAGGTAAAGGAAAGCGAGCTACAGCTCTTGCCAATTGATAGTTGTTAAAGCAGTTTAAATTTGTATTTCCACCACCACCTCTCAAAATCAGAACAATATCGTAATTGGCTTCTTTGTTTTTTATCTTCGTGAATATTTCTATCAGTTTATCCCTGATGTTATTGGCAGCTTTTTCACCTTGAAGTAGAGAAGGGAAAAGATGGTAGGAGTATTTGTATCCCCACGGGTTATGGTCTATTTTATCTTTAAAATCTTCAAAGCCTTTTGAATCCGTATTTGAGATTACAGCTAAGGACTGAGGGACTAATGGAAATATTCTTGATTTATTGAGGTGATAAATATTTTCTTGTTTCAGCTTTTTTATTGCTAACTGCTTATCCATTTCCATCTGTCCTAGCGTATAACCAGGTTCGATATCTTCAATGTATAAAGCCATGCCGAATTTATTGTCATATTTTAATGTAGCACGGAAAAGGATACGCATATTCTCTTTCAGATCATTTTTTGTTGTGCTTTTAAATTTATTTAGAATGGGAGATAAATGCGAACGCCAGATAATGCCTCTAAATTCAGCTTTTGGATAAACTGAGCCAGGGGCTTTATCAATTAGGCTTAGATAACAATTGCCTTTTCGAATATTTAAATTTGATATTTCTGCTACAATCCAAAATCGCTTTGAACCAAATGCACTACTTATGCATTGATTTATTGATTGCGAAAGCTGTTCAAGAGTTATAAAAGAATGTGTATTCATTAATATTAAATTAACACTTTTGTAAGCAAAGATATGTATATTCGACACGTGAAATTAAAAGAAATATGGCAGGTATATATGATATTAGAAAACACCTAGCAAAAGGGGTTAAGAGAATAGGGCTAGTAGCTCACGATAATCGAAAAAAAGAATTGATAGAGTGGGTGGAGTATAATTATAAGTCATTGATTGGTCATCAATTAATTTGTACAGGAACTACAGGTAAACTTGTAGAAGAGGCAATTAAGAATAAATTAGAGCCAGGAGAAAGTATTCCTTACGAAATCATTATTTTGAAGTCTGGTCCTTTGGGAGGCGATCAGCAGTTGGGAACTTTAATAACCGAAGGATTTATTGATATATTTATATTCTTATGGGATCCAATGACTCCTCAACCTCATGAAGTTGATGTAAAGGCATTACTTCGAATAAGTGTGTTGTATAATGTGCCTACAGCAGATAACAGATCAACCGCTGATTTTCTGGTAAGCTCACCACTATTTAGTGGGAAATATAAACCAATGATTGGTAATTTTAAGAGTTATATTGACAGAAAAATAGAGTATTAAGAAATTTGGGGCGAATCAAAGTACTGATTCACCCTATTTTGTTATTTCATTATTTCTACAGCTATCTTTACAAATAATTCTACTGTTGGAGCCATAACTTCTTCTGCGAAATCAAATTGTCGTGTGTGATGTCCTTGATTGTTGATATTTGCTCCAATTCCTATAAAACAAGCTTTTCCTTTATTTGCTTTTACCTTTTCCATCATAAAAGTAAAATCTTCACTTCCTCGGTTTTCTTTGTCTGAAGGGGTTATTGTTTCAAAGAAATCAATTTCTTCCGAGCATTTTTTTATTATTTGTATAATTTCAGGATTACATTCCACACTTTTAGCACTACCCATAGGTGTGACTTCAAGTTGGCAATTTTGCATAGTGGCTGAGGTGTGTAGAATCTGAAATGCCCTTTCCTGAATTAATATATCATATTTTGTGTTTGTGCCTCTTGTTTCAAAGGAAAGTATTGCTTTGGGAGGAACAATATTCCTACCTGTTCCAGAAATTAGTTTGCCAACATTAAGACTACAATTACCTTTAAAAGAAGGCAGGGCGTGCAAATTTAATGTTGCTGTGGCTGCTGCCAATAGTGCATTGTTTCCCTTTTCTGGTTCTATACCCGCATGAGCCGGAGCACCATGAAAAATAGCATCAAATTTTGATGTAGCCATAGTGCCATTCATTCCGCAAACAATACTTTTAAGTGGCATTTGGCTCCAAAAGTGACAGGCATATATATAGTCTACATCATCAAGAAATTTTCCTGTACTAATACATTTCGCTCCTCTTACTCCTTCTTCTGCAGGTTGAAAAATAAGTTTGATAGTTCCTTTAAGATGTTCTTTAATTTCAGAGATTACTTTAGCAATCTCTAATCCAATTGCGGAATGTCCATCATGTCCGCAACAGTGCATAAATCTCTTGTTTTTTGAACGGAATTTTTTTTGACTGGGAAGATGATTGTCTTCCGAAGCCTCTTCGATTTCCAATGCATCCATATCAAATCTCATTGCAATAATAGGTCCGTCACCACAATATAAACTAGCTCCAACAGCGGTAAAACCACCTTTCATTGCTTCCATAAATTCAGGGTTTCCTCCCTGTAATAAAGCTCTTTGCCAATGCGTACTTAATTCTTCTGAATTAGGGATACCCATTCGATCTTTCTCTTCCATTATGGATTTCCCAGTTTGGATTGTAAATCCCAGGTCTCTCAATTTGGTAGCAATTATTGAAGCTGTTCTAAATTCAACCCAACCTGGTTCGGGATATTGATGAAAATCTCTTCTTGTGGTAATTAGATTCTCTTTTGAAATGCTATTATGTATTTTTTGATTTACGTCCATTCTAAAGAATTTTGAGGTGCGTAAATTAGTGATTTTTTTATTGAATGGATGAATAATTGTTATGTAAAAAAAGGTTGTTGCAAAGTGTTTTTAAACTTTGCAACAACCTTTTTGAATTCAATAAGTTGTGTTTTATTTGAATATATTACTGGTTCTTTAGGAAGAAACGATCTAGCATATCTTCTAACCTTTTATGATTCTCAGGAATTAGGCTGCATTGAGATAGCATTTCTTCGGCTTCTTGAATCTTTTTGCCTTTTCCCATTTTTGGTAACCAGTTATTAGCGAGATTAATAACTGTGTCTTCTTGCATTTCCGGGTGAAATTGAACTGCAAAAACTTTATCCTTTATGGAATATGCTTGATTAGGGCATTCAGGTGTTGATGCTAATAATTCAGCTCCTTCAGGAAGTTCAAATGTATCTTCATGAAATTGAAAACTGGAAAAGTTCTTCGGGAAATCTTTTAGAATTGGCGATTCTATACCTTCCGGTGTTAGGCTTATTTCGTGCCATCCAATTTCTTTAACTTCAGACTTGCTGACTTTGCTTTTGAATGCATTAGCAATCATTTGGGCACCCAAACAAATTCCAAATATTTTTTTTCCTGAGTTATACATTTCTCTGATAAATGCTTTTTCCTGGATAAGGTGAGGGTGATTTTCTTCATCATTTACACTCATTGGGCCACCAAGTACCACTAAACCGTCAACTTCATCAGCAGGAGGGATTATATAGTCTGTATCAAAAAAAGTGGATATAGTAGTTTCCAGATTTCTTTTTTGTGCCCAAAGGGTTACATGGCCAGTTTGATTGGTTTTTAGATGTTGAAAAATATGTAGACGTTTCATTGCTCGTTTAAGTTATTCTAGTTTGGTTTTAGAAAAGTACTAATAGATAACTATAAAAATAAGCTTTAATTTTTTTCTTTTATCGATTTTGTGTCAAATTTTATAATTAGGCAACATAGACCCTTCGTTTAAAGTTAAATTGGAGTAAAAAATAATACGATCTTCAAATTGAAATTTATTTATTTTTGCGTCCATTAAAATTGGTTTTTTTAAATACAATAATTATTTAAGTAGAAAAATGGGAAAGGTTTTAGTTATTGGTGCCGGAGGCGTTGGAACTGTTGTTGCTCATAAGATGGCTCAGCTTCCTGAAGTTTTTGAAGAAGTTTTACTTGCCAGTAGAACAAAGTCAAAATGTGATGCTATTGTTGATGCTATTGGTTCTGATAGGTTTTCAACTGCACAAGTAGATGCCGATAATGTACCAGAACTCGTTGAATTGATAAATAAATTTCAACCTGATTTGGTAGTTAATGTAGCTCTTCCTTATCAAGATTTGACCATTATGGATGCTTGCCTTGAAACAGGGGTGAGTTATTTGGATACAGCAAATTATGAGCCTAAGGATGAAGCAAAGTATGAATATAAATGGCAATGGGCTTATAAAGATAAATTTGAGAAAGCTGGACTTACAGCTATCTTAGGATGCGGTTTTGATCCAGGAGTAACTAGTATTTTTACTGCTTATGCAGCAAAGCACCATTTTGATGAAATCCATTATTTAGATATTGTTGATTGTAATGGAGGAGATCATGGTAAAGCTTTTGCTACCAATTTCAATCCGGAGATTAATATCCGCGAGGTAACCCAAAAAGGGAAGTATTGGGAGAATGGTCAGTGGATTTATACCGAACCTCATGAAATTCATAAACCATTAAATTATCCTAGCATTGGAGAAAAAGAATCTTATTTGATTTATCATGAAGAGCTAGAGTCGTTAGTTAAAAACTTCCCAACAATAAAACGTGCCCGTTTTTGGATGACTTTTGGTCAGGAATATTTGACTCACCTTAGAGTTATTCAGAATATTGGAATGGCTCGGATAGATCCAATTATTTATGAAGGTAAAGAAATTGTTCCTATTCAGTTTTTAAAAGCTGTATTACCAGATCCTGGTGAGCTTGGAGAAAATTATGTAGGTGAAACTTCAATTGGGTGTCGTATTCGAGGTATAAAAGACGGTAAAGAAAAGACTTATTATATCTATAATAACTGTAGTCACCAAAAGGCTTATGAAGAAACTGGTGCTCAGGGGGTAAGTTATACAACAGGGGTTCCTGCAACTATTGGTGCAATGATGTATCTTAAAGGTTTATGGAATGATTCTGGTGTATTAAATGTTGAAGAATTTAATCCAGATCCATTTATGGATGAGTTGAATAAACTTGGTTTACCATGGGTTGAAAAACATGATCTGGATATAGAATTATAAGAAATAAATAATTGAGAATTAGGGTGTTTTTTTAGATATTTTCTGAAATAAACATCCTTTTTTTATGTTGGATTTTCATGACTATTGATTTCAGTAAATTACCTTCTCCATGTTATGTTTTGGAAGAGGAGAAGTTATTAGCTAATTTGAAGCTTATACGAATGGTAATGGATCGTGCAGGAGTACAGGTGATTCTTGCTTTTAAAGGATTTGCAATGTGGAGTACTTTTCCTATTGTCAGGAAATATATCTCTTCGGCAACTGCAAGTTCTTTGCACGAAGCCCGATTGTCTTTTGAAGAAATGGGAGCTTTGGCACATACATATTGTGTCGTTTATAAACCATATGAATTTGAAGAAATTCTAAGTTATTCAAGTCATATAACTTTTAATTCTCTTGCACAGTTTAAGCGTTTTTGTCCGCAGGTAAAGAAATATCCCCGTAAAATATCTATGGGCTTAAGGGTAAATCATGGATATTCAGAAGTAGAAACTGAATTGTATAATCCATGTTCTGTTGAATCTCGACTTGGAGTTTGGGTGGATAATTTGCAAAAGTTACCTAAGGAAATTGAAGGTCTTCATTTTCATTCTTTATGTGAGTCTTCTGCGGAAGATACTGAGAAAACACTTCGTGTTTTTGAAGAGAAATGTGGTAAGTTTTTTGAGCAATTAAAATGGGTTAATTTTGGAGGTGGGCATTTGATGACCCGTAAAGATTATAATATTGAACATCTGATCTCTGTTCTCAGAGATTTTAAGGAAAGGCATTCCCATTTACATGTTATTTTAGAACCAGGGAGTGCTTTTGGATGGGAAACAGGCTTTCTGCATTCAACAGTAATGGATGTTGTTGATAATCATTATACAAAAACTGCAATTTTGGATGTTTCATTTTCTGCTCATATGCCAGATTGTTTGGAAATGCCTTATAAACCAGAAGTTAGAGGAGCAAAAATAAATGGTGATTTAAATTATAAATATCGTCTTGGAGGAAATAGCTGTCTTGCAGGAGACTTCATGGAATCATGGACGTTTGACAAAGAATTGCAAATTGGAGATTCTTTGATCTTTGAAGACATGATTCATTATACCATGGTCAAAACTACCACCTTTAATGGTATAGAGCATCCATCAATAGGTGTTATTGACCTGGAAGGAAATTTTAAGCTTGTGAAAAAATTCGACTATCAAGATTATAAGGGGAGATTATCATGATATTTTAAAGCAAAAGGGGGGACAGTTAAAATTTAACAATCCCCCTTTTGCTTTTATATAATTAAGTAGCTTAAAACTTATATTTTTCTTTCCATAAGAATTTCATGTATTCTTTTGTTTTGGTTTCTCTGGAGTTATTGGCTGCCTCATAAAAACTGCTCCCTGAAATTTGCTCGGGCAAAAACTCTTGCTCTACAAAATGATTGGGAAAGTTGTGCGAATATTTATATTCTTTACCATAACCTATATCTTTCATAAGTTTGGTAGGAGCATTTCGTAGATGTAGAGGGACACCCAAGTTTCCTTTTTCTTTTACTATACTTTGAGCATGGTTTATAGCCATATAAGCACTATTGCTTTTTGGTGAAGTAGCCAGATAGATACATGTTTGTGCCAAAATTATTCTAGCTTCAGGCCATCCTATTTTCTGTATGCTATCAAAGCATGTATTGGCCATAAGCAGTGCATTTGGATTTGCCAGACCTATGTCTTCAGATGCAAGAATGATTAGTCTTCGGGCTATAAATTTAGGTTCTTCTCCTGCATCTACCATTCTTGCAAGCCAGTATACTGCTGCATTTGGATCGCTACCTCTAATTGATTTTATAAATGCAGAGATTATATCATAATGCATTTCTCCTTCTTTATCATAAAAACTTAAATTTTTTTGAATGATCTGTGATACTTTCTGATTGGTTATTACAATGGTTTCTTCATCAATAAGGTTAGAGATAATTAACTCCAAAGCATTATATAATTTCCTAGCGTCACCTCCTGAAATTCGCATAATTGCATCATATTCTTTTATGCTGATTTCTCTTTTATGTCTTTCTTTTAAATGGTTTATTCCCTGATGAATTAGATTTTTTAGATTGTCTGCATTTAAGGATTCTAAAATAAAAACTTGACACCGACTTAAGAGAGGAGAGATTACTTCAAAGGAAGGATTCTCTGTTGTAGCACCAATTAAGGTAATAATTCCTTTTTCTACTGCATTTAGTAATGAGTCTTGTTGAGCTTTACTGAATCTATGAATTTCATCGATAAAGAGTAAACAGGTTTGATAACTGGCTTTGGCTTTTTCAATAACTTGTCTAACATCTTTTACACCGCTGCTTACAGCTGAAAGACTAAAGAATGGAGCTTTTTGTTTTTGAGCTATGATTTCGGCAATTGTAGTTTTTCCTACCCCTGGAGGTCCCCAAAGAATCATAGAAGGAATTCGCCCTGATTGAATTATTTTTCTTAGTATGGCATTTTCTCCAAGTAGATGTTCCTGGCCTATATATTCATCCAATGACTTTGGTCGTAATTCTTCTGCAAGTGGCAGGTTGTTTTTCATTCTTGATGCATTTTTGAAGTTGTGAATTACAAAATTATTCCATTGAAGGTTTTCTGCAATGAATTTTTTCTCTTTCTTTCTTATTAATTAGTTTCTGATCTCCTTCATAGCAAAATAATCGATTTCTTTTTATATACTCTTCTATATATACAGGAACTTTTAACTCCCAGCCAGAAATGTTGTTTTGAATCATATACAATATTTCTTTAGAATCTATTCCAAGAAAATCTTTACGAACCTTTGTGATTTGAATTATTTTTCGTGTTTGTTGAAGATATTTTAATAGTGTATTTATATGTTCGGGGAATTGAAGTTTGTCGATAGTAACTATATTGTCATTCTCATCAATTGTAGGATATAAATACATTTTCATGTTCTGAATAAACAAGCTTCCAAATGCTTCAAGTATTCCTCCAGGTAATTCTTTGTAATACTTCTCGTTTAAGACTTTGGTAAATGTTGGTATACCAATTACAATACGTATATTTTTGATTTTGAAAGAAGAAAAAAAGCCCACTAACTTATAGTATTCCTTGAAGTTGGTTACCATCACATTTTGCCCCATTCCATTCAATATATTCACCCGATCTAGAAAATCTCTTTCGTCTATTTCGCCATCTTTTTCAAGTAAATTATTTAATGTCATTTCACAAAGAGCGAGAGTGTTTAATTTGTTATGATCTTCATCTTTCTTGAAAATAGCATAAGCTGATTTCAGCATATTGAAGCCTACATAAGTAATCGGACGGAAATTGCCTCTGAATACCATCATGTTTTTTCGGTAAAGCATATCGTGAGGTTGCTGTACTTGTCCATGTCGATCAAAAAGTGCTGCAGGAGTCATTTTTTCCTTTACCAATTGAACTGCTAACAACCTGTTGTCAATATAGTTTAAATCGGGCCCTGTCATCCTGATCATGTCAATCTGAATTCTTGAAGAATCTAGATCATCCATAAGAGATTGAAGAAAAGTTTTTGGTGAGTCGTAGTAGTAAAAGCAGGCATAAATCAGATTAACACCAATAACTCCTATTGTTTTTTGTTGTAATATGGCATCTTTTTCTAATAAGTTAATGTGTAAAATAACTTCGTTATAAGATGTTTGATTATTTATATGATACCTAATACCTAACCACCCATGGCTTCGATTATTTTTCTGAAAGTTTATGGTCTCTACAGTGTTTGCAAAGGTGAAGAGATTTATGTTCTCTTTTTGTTTGTTTTCGATTATAGAAATGGTCTCACTATATTCGGTCTTTAGCATTTGCTTTAGCCTATATTCGCATACATATCTGCTTTTACTTCCTTTATTATATATTTGATCGCTGAACGCTTTGTCGTATGCTGATATAGATTTTGCAATGGTAGTAGATGCTCCTCCTGCTCGGAAAAAATATCTTACAGTTTCTTGTCCACCACCAATCTCTGCAAAAGTTCCAAATATTGAATCGTTGAGATTTATAATCAATGCTTTTTTGCTTACTGAATTTACGTTTTCCAAGATGTTTTGAATTTAAATCGTAATATTGAAATTTACTGATAGTAGTTTTTATTCAACTGCTATGGCGGTTTAACAATTATTTTGTATATAGGGTTTATGTTTATGTAAATATTTTTACCTTTTGGAGTTATATGAATAATAAGAAATAGAAGTTTGCTATGAGAAAAGTATTACTAATGTTATTCTTTTTTACCTTAAGCACAGTATTTTGTCTTTCGCAGAATCTGGGTAGTAAAAAATATTTTATTGAATTTACCGACAAAAAAGATTGTGGTTATTCTATTGATAATCCGAAAGAATTTTTGAGTTATGAGTCCCTCAAAAGAAGAGAAAAAAACAATTCTCAAATAACAAAAAGAGATTTGCCTGTAAATAATAAATATGTTCAGGCGATACAGAAAAAAGGTTTTACAATTTTAAATACTACCAAATGGTTTAATGGAGTAACTGTAAAGCCAGAGCCAGGTGCGAATTTTGACTTTAGTGATCTTCCATTTGTAAAAAGATGCCAACTTGTATATTCTGTTATATATAGGGATGCTTCTAAGCAAAGTAAGTCTTTTTTTGAAGGTGAAACTATTGAAATAGATGAATCTCTTGATGAAAATCAATTTTCTGAAAATTATTTAAAACAAAGTGCTTCGATATCTTCAGGAAATTGGGATTATGGAGCTGCTGATTTGCAGATTTCATCTTTAAATGGAGTTTCTCTGCACAAGCAAGGATTTACAGGAATAGGAGTGAAAATTGCAGTTTTGGATGCTGGATTTGTTAATTTAGATAAACATCCTGCTTTCACTTATTTGCTTAATTCAAATAGACTAAAGGTTCAAAAAGATTTTGTAAATCCTAATCGTAAGTTGAATATTATGGATCACTCAACGCACGGAACCTCTGTATTATCCACAATGGCAGGATTTATTAATGGACGCTATATAGGTACTGCACCAAATGCCGATTATTATTTGTTACGATGCGAAGATAAACGTAGTGAACAATTAATTGAAGAGTATAATTGGGCCTCAGCAGCAGAGTATGCCGATAGTTTAGGGATTGATATAATTAACTCATCACTTGGGTATGTAACTTTTGATAGATCGGTGTGGAATCATACTTATGCTGATATGACAGGAAATAAAACAGTAGTAAGTCAAGCTGCATCCTATGCAGTAAAGGTTGGTATGCTTGTAGTAAATAGTAATGGAAATGATGGGAATAATTATAAGTATAATAAATTGTCGGCTCCTGCAGATGGGATAGGAGTTATGTCTGTAGGTGCTGTTGATCGTAATTTGAATTATGCGTCATTTAGTTCTCAAGGGTTAACTTATGATGGTAGAAATAACCCTGTGGTTGTAGCAATTGGTGAGGGAACAGCATTGTGTACTGGAAGTAATGATATCTCTAAAGGAAATGGAACTTCTTTTTCATCACCTGTTATTGCAGGAATAATGGCTTGCTTTATGCAGAAATTTGATAATACTCCTGCTTCACAATTAATTAAATTTATAGCTCAATCATCATCGAATTATAAGAATGGAGGAAAAAATCCACGAATAGGTAATGGTATTCCAAATTTTGAATTAGCAAGCGATCTGTTAGAAGGAGCTGTTTTGAGAGATGTTGATAATTTTGAGTTCTGTTTATTCCCTAATCCAGTTTACAACGTTCTGTTTTTACAGTATGATAAACCTTTTTATGGAGAAATTATGATTCGTGTGTATGATTTTCTTGGTAAACAGGTATTAAATTTAAACTATTATCAGAGTTTAGAGCCTATATTAATAGAAATATCAGAACTTTCGAGTGGTTTGTACTTTGTTGAAGTTGAGAGAAAAGGGAAAGTGATGGGTAGAAAGAAATTTATAAAAAAATAATAGTTGAGGCTGTTGTGAAATTTTCAAATTGCAACAGCCTCAATATTTTTGATTTACTGTTGTTGGGGTTTCTTTAACCCTAACTTATTGCACAGTAATTCTAATAGACCTTCACATGCATCTTCTAATATATCAATAACGAGCTCAAAACCTGCATCTCCTCCATAATATGGATCCGGGACATAAGAAATATCATGTTTACTACAAAAATCGGTCATCTTATAAATCTTAGATAGTTCATGTTCGTTGCGAACGAACTCATGTATCCCATTGATATTGTCTTGATCCATACCTATAATCATGTCAAATTCAGAGGTGTCGTTTTCATTGAGAGGGCGACTAATGCTTGAAAGATCATAAGAACGTTTCTTGGCATGAGCAGCCATACGCTGATCTGCTTTTTCATCTTTATGATATGCAGATGTGCCTGCAGAATCAATATGGAAATATTTGTTTAATCCAGCATCAAAAACTGTTTTTCTAAAAATCGCTTCAGCACTTGGCGATCGACAAATATTGCCCAAACAAACAAATAATACCTTATACCTTTTCATATTTATATAAAATTTCCCCAAAAATAAAGAAAGTTTGGATGATTAAAATTTTACCTAATCAATATTTACCAGCTTGTTTTTAATTGCAAACATTACTAAGCTAGCAGTATTTTTGGTGTTTGTTTTTGCTAATAAATTGGCACGGTGTTTATCTACTGTTCTTTTGCTAATAAAAAGTTGATCAGCAATTTCTTGATTTGAATTTCCTTTACAAATTAGAAAAAGAATTTCTTGTTCTCTTTCGGATAGTAAAGAATTTTCTTTAATAAACTCTTTGTCTTTGATGTTTCGTAAAAGGTTATACATAAAGTTCTGTGAAAAATAATTTTCACCTTCAAGTACTTTATCTATAGCAGATTTTACTTCTGTGATTTTTGAATCCTTCAATAAGAAGCCCTTGGCACCTGCTTCAATCATTTTGTAATAATACTCTTCTTCATCATTCATGGTAAGAGCTATTACTTTTAAATTGGGTTTGTTTTCTAAGGCTAATTTGGTTGCTTCAATACCATCCATTACAGGCATGCTTATATCTGTAAGAACTAAATCAACGTCTTGGTTATTCAAAAAATCAACCATTTCTTTTCCGTTGCCTGCTTGGTGTATTGTATCTATTTCATCAAAGGTGGAGAGCAATAGGACCAAACCATCTCTAAATAGTTTGTGGTCATCTACCAAAAGAATATTTATCTTTTTTTCGCTCATAGTTAATTAGGGCTTAAAAGTAATTTAAAATAGGTCAAATCAAAACCTTCTTGGGGTGTTCCTTTGAGAAGGCTTTGTAATTAGGGTTTCCGCCAATAAATATAACGCTAATTTAATTTCTTATTGTCATTGTTTTTCAGATGTATCTTTACCGAAATATGAGTCCCTTTACTTTCAGATCTTTGTATGGAAATATCTCCTTTTAAGGATTTGATGCGAATAATCATATTTGGTATATAATCGGAAGAACTGTGTTTTAAAAGATATTCTGGTTTAAACAAGGCGGAACTGTGCTTGTAATTTAAAAAAAGCATGTTATTAATCTCAAAAAGATTTATTGAAATTTTGTGTTTTCCACCAAACTTCAAAGCTTCTTCTGTGGTTTCGATTAGGAATCGGAACAAAACAATTTCAACATTATAATTTTTTATTCTTTGCTTGTTTAAGGAGCAAATAAAGTTAATTGTTAAGCTTTCCGGAATATCTAATTTCTTTAAGAAGCTGTTAAATGCTTTTTCTAATCCAAATTTCTTGAGTACATGAAGGCTAATTCTATTAGAGATAGATCTTATATGCGTAATTGCTTTATCAATAGTATCTTGATTGTTCTTTAATATAGTTAACCCACTTTCATTTACATGAGGTTCAATAGCCGACAAACTTAATTTAATTGTTGAGAGCATAGGGCCTAGGTTGTCATGTATTCCTTTTGCTAAGATCTCTCTTTCTTTTTCTTCGGTATGGATAATGGTATATAATATTTTCTGTTCAGACTTGAATTTTAAGACTTCCAGAAGACTTACCATTCTACTGATTTTATATATAAAGAGTAAAGAGAAACTTAAGAATATAGGGATAAAGATATCAAGATAGCCTAGTATTTCAGCCATTCTCATATCGTAGATAAAGGCATTTAATGACCAGAATTCTAGTGCGCGTCTTATCAATAGAAGGAACAGCCCAATAGTTGTCATTAGCATGGGCAGTTTATATTTCCAAGCTTTAAGCTTTATGGTTAGTCCAAAAGCTAAGACAAATGCCAAAACTTGGACAAAACTAGATATTATAAGCGCCAAAATATTTACCATAGTATATCAGCCAGATTCTAAATAGAAACAGCGATTTTTATGTTTTATTATCTCGGATATAGAGCTTTATATAGGTTTAGGTCTGTTCAAAGATACAAATTTAAAAGGAAAGGCTATCCAAAAAGTATTGAATAGCCTTTATATGTATGAATTTTATTCTTGTCCGAGGTAAACGTTTCCCCCAGCGTCCTTAAATTCTTCTGTTTTTAAATCAAGCTCTTTTGCTTTTTTTCTTAGTTCGTGTGATGAGCGCATAGAGCAAAAGTGCTCTCCACACATAGAACAAAAATGTTTAGCTTTAAAGCCTTCATCAGGAAGTGTTTCATCATGATATTTAAGTGCTGTTTCAGGATCTAATGCCAGACAAAACTGATCTTTCCATCTAAATTCAAAACGAGCTTTACTCATTGCATTATCTCGGAAACTTGCACCCGGGAAGCCCTTCGCAAGATCGGCTGCATGTGCTGCTGTTTTAAATGTAATTACACCAACTTTAACATCATCTTTATTTGGTAAGCCTAAATGTTCTTTTGGAGTAACATAACAAAGCATTGAAGTTCCTTTCCATCCAATAAAGGTACCTCCAATAGCAGAGGTAATATGATCGTATCCAGGAGAGATATCAGTAGTAATTGGACCTAAGGTATAAAATGGTGCTTCATGGCAATACTTCAATTCCAAATCCATATTTTCTTCAATCTTGTCTAATGGAACATGGCCAGGCCCTTCAATCATAACCTGTACATTTTTATCCCATGCACGTTTGGTAAGTTCTCCAAGGGTTATTAATTCTGCTATTTGAGCTTTATCGTTTGCATCAAGAGTACATCCAGGTCTTAGGCCATCACCCAAAGATATACCAACATCATATGCTGCTAAGATATCGCAAATTTCATCGAAGTGTGTATATAGGAAACTCTCTTGATGATGCGACAAGCACCAGTTAGCCATAATAGAACCACCTCGGGAGACAATTCCTGTAGTTCTTTTAATAGTGTAGGGGATATGCTTCCATCTTAATCCAGCGTGAATAGTAAAATAATCTACACCTTGTTCTGCCTGTTCAATTAATGTGTCTTTAAATATTTCCCAGTTCAGATCATTTACTTTACCTTCAACTTTTTCCAGAGCTTGATATAAAGGAACAGTACCCACAGGAACAGGAGAATTTCTGATAATCCATTCACGTGTTTCGTGAATATTTTTCCCTGTACTTAAATCCATTATTGTATCTGCACCCCAGTGTGTAGCCCAACGAGCTTTTTCTACCTCTTCGTCAATACTGGAAGTCGTAGGGCTATTTCCTATATTGGCATTGATTTTTACCAGAAAATTCTTTCCGATAATCATAGGTTCAGATTCAGGGTGGTTTATATTTGCTGGAATAATAGCTCTTCCTGCTGCTACTTCCTTACATACAAATTCTGGCGTAATTATGTTTTTAGGAATTTCACCATAAGGGTATTTCTGATTATGATTTTTTTCATAATCTTCCAGTAGTTCAATACCTCTATTTTCGCGAATAGCAACAAATTCCATTTCAGGGGTAATTATTCCCTGTTTTGCATAAGCCATTTGTGTTATACATTTACCTTTGGCTGCTTTTCGTGGGTGTTGATTTACATGTTCAAAGCGTAAACTATCTAATGAAGAATCGTTCATGCGCTCGCGTCCATAATTGGAAGAAAGATTTTCCAATTTCTGAGTGTCTTTTCTTTTATCTATCCATTCTTCACGAATTTGAGGAAGCCCAATCTTTAAATTGGTTTTTATATTGGGGTCGGTATAAGGACCAGAAGTATCGTATACAATTAGATTGGGGTTTTCAATGGTATTGCCATCATAATCTTTGGTGGCACTTAACTCAATTTCACGCATAGGTACTTTAATATCGTGAATGTTGCCAGGTATAAATACCTTTTTTGAGTTTGGAAAACTGTTTTGTGTACGAATTAAATTTGTCTTTGTATTGTCGTTCATTTCACCAAATTTTAGAAGGTTTCTCCTAAAATGGGCTACTTCCGTTTAAATTAAATATTCAAATCACCAACCTGCCTTTTTTTTAAAAGACAAATCAATGAGGGTTAATATTTTGTCAGGATAGCAGTTTGTCCCTTCGTCAGAATTACCTGATTCAGGTTCAAAGGGTATGATCTCAGCCCGTCGTATTATGGCACCCCCCATTTTTATTTATGGACGACAAATATAGAATTTCCTTGGAATATTTAAACGTTAATTCAGAGAATTGAGAGATTTCTTTTTTGCTTTTCGCAAACATACTGCCTTGTGTAAAAAAAAAGATATATAAATTTTGAATTTATCTATAAACAATTTAGATTTGGCTTTCAATTGGAGACGTATTTTATTTGATGCAATAGATATTAATATAAGAAAGAGAACAAAGTATAATTCATTCCTTTGAATTAATCTTTATAACCTTATTTTCTGTTGTGCCGTATAGTTTCCATATAAAATTATTGGGTTTTAAACTAAAAAATTAATTCAATGAAAAAGTTCTACAAGCTTTTTGCATTCTTGTTTTTGTTTGGGGCGTATAGTGCCTCAAATGCACAGGTGATTTTTTCTCCTAAGGAGTTTAATGTAGAAAATCAACAAAATGAGACTACTGTTGATTTGTCTTGGGCTGCTCCTGACGACTTTATGTATTTTGGGTTTGAATCTGGAAGTCCACAAGCATGCTTTGGAATGCAAGATAAGTCTGAGTTTGAGGGCATGATTCGTTTAAGCTCTGATCTAATTAAAAGTTTTGAAGGTGCAAAAATTGAAAAAATTAGATTTTTTGCTTATTCAAAAGGTACTTATACTGTTAAGCTGTATAGCTATGTTATTGAGAATCAAAAGTTGGTTCCTACTTTAATTACAAGTAAATTAGCTTCTAATGTTAAAATAGGTAATTTTAATGAAGTTGCTTTGGATCAGGAGTATAGTATTACAAAAGAATCGAATCTTTTGGTAGCTGTAGCCGTAAAGGATTATGAAAAGACTGATAAGATTGCCCCTCTTACTTATGAGGAAGCAAATTCTCAGCTAAGAACTTTTAGTGATCTACTTTACTTTACTGGTGAGCAAGGAGAGAAGGGTATAGGAAGTATTTCTAATGAACAAATGACCATTGCATGGAATATTTCTGCAAAAGTAAATAATGGTCAGCCTGATGATTTTGAAATTGATGGTTATAATGTATATAAAGATGGTGTTAAAATAAATGATACACCAATTGCTGATTTAAAGCATACTGTAGATGTTGAAAAGAAAGGTGTGTATAAATGGCAAGTAGCTGCAGTTGGAGCTGATCAAGAAGGTTTTGCAACTTCTGAATTAATTGCATATGTCCGCACCGGCCTAGTAGATAGAACTAATAAACGAGTTTTAATTGAAAAAGGTACTGCTACTTGGTGTGGGTATTGTCCAGGATCAGCTTTAGCAATGGATGAATTTGTGGAGAATGATAATGTTGCTGTAGTAGAGCATCATAGTGGTGATAAATATAAAAATGATGATAGTCAAGCTAGAATTGTTGCATGCGGAATTAAAGGTTTTCCAACAGCTATATTCAATGGATATTATTCTATATCTGGTGGAGATGCAACACAAAGCATTTACAGTTATTTGAAGCCTGTTTATGATGAGGCTGCAAAATTCTTTACTGCATATGATTTAAATGTTGAAAAGACTTTAGATAAAGATACTCGTGAATTAAAAGTTACTGCAACAGTTAATCGATTGGTTGCTGATGATATTCTATCTGATATGAATGTATATATGTCTTTGACCGAAAGTGATATCAAGCAATCATGGCCAACAGAAGTTAATACACTTGACAAATTAAACTTTGTTTCAAGAAAAATGCTTCCTAATGCTCAAGGTACTAAGCTTGATTTTACAAGTGACGATACACAAAAAGTAGAGTTAACCTATACTATTCCTTCTGATTGGAATATTGAAAATATGGAATTAGTTGTTTGGGTTCAGGATGCTGCAAGTAAATATGTTGATAATACTCGTATGTTTAAATTAAATGCTGTTTCTGTTCCAGAAATTTCTATCGAAGAAGCAGGTATTACTATGTATCCAAATCCTGTATCTGACCAGTTAAATATTACTTCTGCT